>NZ_JBALDK010000001.1:0-5339 GCF_036917455.1 Nostoc sp.
CATAGACTCCACCTATATTCAGATGGAAACCACAGAAAATCCTGTGGACGAACTATCGATTATAGAAACTTCTTTAGATATTAATTTTGGGGAAACCTTAGATTCAGCCCAAACACAACCAGAGGATTTATTCGGCTCTTTTGATGAAAATCCGCAACTGGTGTTTGAAGATGTTGCCATAGACTCCACCTATATTCAGATGGAAACCACAGAAAATCCTGTGGACGAACTATCGATTATAGAAACTTCTTTAGATATTAATTTTGGGGAAAACTCAGATTCAGCCCAAACACAACCAGAGGATTTATTCGGCTCTTTTGATGAAAATCCGCAACTGGTATTTGAAGATTTCGCCATAGACTCCACCTATATTCAGATGGAAATCACAGAAAATCCTGTGGACGAACTATCGATTATAGAAACTTCTTTAGATATTAATTTTGGAGAAAACTTAGATTTAGCCCAAACACAACCAAAAATATTAGAGACTGAGGATAACAATAATCTAGAAACTGCCTTTGAATTCCCAATCAACAGAGATTTTGAAGATATAGAGTTGGGTTTTGCCAATGACTTGTTGTTTACAGAAAATGCTCTATTAGAAGCAAAAAACCAGGAAGAGTTAAGAGAAAATGCGGCATCAAAAGATATCAATGACTTCACAGAAACGGTTATTCAAGAAAATGTAGAAACCAATTTTTGGGAGTTAGGAGAGACATCTGAAGCGCTACCAGTGTCAGATCGAGAAAATGCTATTGTTGCCTCAACTGAAGAATTGGCAAGCACACAAGTAACTGCTCTAGATGATGATTTTGCAGACTTGGAAGCATTACTAGGAGAAGAAGCAGTACTTAACCCAAAAGCTACTTCAATACCAGAACTAGATTTTGCAGCCCTGGAAGAATTGCTTGGTACAGATAACGAAAGCGATATCTCCGATGGGCTACGCCAACGCCAGCCCTTAAACACTCAACCAGTCTTGGCGAAAAATACCATTCCATCACTAGCCATAGACGAATTTGGTGACTTGGAGAAGTTGCTAGCAGAAGCGGATCAAACAATATCCCATTCACCAGTAGCCAAATCAAACACCAGCAAAGCTCCCCGTCCCTCTACTCGTCGGGCTGCAAGATTTGAAGAAACAATGAAAGTTCCAGTTAAGCAACTGGACGATATGAGTAATTTAGTTGGGGAGTTGGTGGTAAACCGCAATACCTTAGAGCAAGATCATGAACGGCTACGGCAGTCATTAGATAACTTGCTGATTCAGGTGCAACAACTCTCGGATGTGGGCGCAAGGATGCAAGAGTTGTACGAGCGATCGCTCCTAGAAGCTTCTCTATTAGCTGGACGCAAAAAGAAAGACTCCGGCTTCCAAGCCTCTAATTCCAATGCCGATAGGGGTTTTAGCGAGTTAGAAATGGATCATTTTACTCCCTTTCATACACTCTCACAGCAGATGATTGAGCGCATTGTGCGAGTGCGTGAGTCGGCTAGTGACATTGATTTTGTCACCGAAGAAACCGAGCGAGTAGCAAGGCAATTCCGCCAAGTAACCACGCAGCTACAAGAGGGACTAACAAGAGCGCGAATGGTGCATTTTGCCCAAACTATCGATCGCTGGCGGCGAGGAGTGCGCGACAACGCCATTAAGTGTGGCAAACAAGTGGAATTGGTAATCGAAGGTGGCGATACCTTAATTGACAAAATGATTTTGGATCATCTGACCGATCCGTTAACTCACATGCTGAATAATGCGATCGCTCACGGTATTGAAACCCCAGAAGAACGACAAGCTGCTGGTAAACCACCCGTGGGAATCATTACTATCCGTGCCTTCCACCAAGGCAACCAAACAATCATTTCTGTAGGCGATGATGGTGCAGGTATTGATTCCGCCAAGGTTAAGGCTAAAGCGGTGAAGATTGGCATGATTACAGAAGCGCAAGCAAAAGCCATGTCTCGCCTGGAAGTTTACGATTTGCTGTTCCAGTCTGGTTTTACGATCAAAGACCAAGCAGATGAAATTTCCGGTCGTGGTGTAGGTATGGATGTAGTGCGTTCCGAGATTAGCGAAATTCGGGGGACAGTTAACACCGATTCTGCGATCGGTAAGGGAACCACCTTCACTATTCGTCTACCACTGACTTTAAGTATTTGTAAAGCCCTCTGCTGCGTCTCCGATCGATCTAGAATCGCTTTCCCAATGGACGGTGTAGAAGATACGCTGGATATACCAGTGAAAAATATTCAGCACGATGCCAATGGCCAATCATTTATTTCCTGGCGCGATACGGTGCTGCCATTCCGACCTTTGAAAGAACTTTTAACCTTCAATCGGCAAATCAGTCGCGGTAATGTCTATGGCGGTACGCGAGACGATGATATGGTTTCTGTGGTCGTGGTGCGATCGGCAAATACCCTAATTGCTCTACAGATTGATCTGGTGTTAAGCGAACAAGAAATTGTAATTAAGCAATTTGAAGGGCCAGCACCTAAACCTATTGGTGTCGCTGGTGCTACAGTCTTGGGTGATGGTCGGATTATGCCCATTGCTGACGTGCTGGAAATCATTGACATCTTCCAAGGACGCATTTCTACACAAATGGGTGGCAATTCTTGGCAACAGAAAGGGGTTCCCGCAGACACCTCTCCGACGAAGATTGATCCGACAGTGCTGATCGTTGATGACTCCATTACAGTCCGAGAATTGCTATCCCTGACATTTAACAAAGCAGGTTATCGCGTAGAACAGGCGCGTGATGGCCAGGAAGCTTGGGATAAACTCCGCTCCGGTCTGCCTTGCGATATCGTATTTTGCGACATCGAAATGCCCCGTTGCGATGGTCTGGAATTACTCTCTCGCATTCAGAAAGACTCTAACCTCAACCACCTACCGATCGCGATGCTCACCTCACGAGGTGCAGACAAGCACAGACAAATTGCCGCTCAACTGGGTGCTAGTGGCTACTTTACCAAGCCTTATCTCGAAGAAGCTCTCCTCGAAGCTGCGACGCGGATGTTAAAAGGAGAAAAACTTGTTAGCACTATAAGTAATGTTTAGTGATATTCCCCTGCAAAGTTAGCTTTTCACCCTATTTTTCTTTGGCATCAGGCGCGGGTGAACCCGGTACGTATTTGATTTGCTCGATGCACCAGTGTATTTAAAGATCCCATGTTTTTTGTAGAGATCCCATGACACGGGACTACGGGCATCTTTACCGATGTCTAATCCTTCATAAGGAAAACCAGCAAAGGTTAGCCCCAGCTTACCCGTTGCGACTTGCTGACCGTTGACAAAGAGGGTTCCAGAACCCTGGCACTTGCCCAGTGCATCGTAATTAAAACCGATCTTAAGTTGACCTGTCTGTAGCTGGACTGCGGGAAACTTAATCGACTGACCATAGCTATTGTGTTCGTAAAACAGCTTGCCATCGTCAATATAGAAGATGTAACCAGCTTCCTGTCCACCGTGGGCCAGAATCACCCCGCGGTTTAGTCCGTGCTGAGTTAAAAGACCGATCGCAAACTACGGGACTTTTAGCAAGTCCATCATTACTTAGTACTTTTGTGCTTTGATTAGCACAACTTATTTGAGGATAATTCAAAATTAGTTGAAAATATTGCCTAAATGGCAGCATTGCTTTGCTGAGTTTAGGTATTATCAGTATTGAGTTAATCCATTCTGGATTATACACTTAGACTTATCTAGTAATTAAGTAAAGTTTAAATACAGCTAGTTTGCTTTTAGTACTTAATTTGAAATTTGTACTGTTGTCTGCTCAACTTTATACATACGGGAGGAACAAATTTGGTATACTTAATCACTTATCCATACCAAAATATACATTACAAAGAGAAGAAATCAAACATATAAGCAAGAGACACTATAGCTGTGTAAAACTATATTATGGCTTTTACTAACAGTGAATTTAGCTGGAGGTCGCCGATCAAAACGAAATATGTAGCTTTTCCGTACTTGACTAGTGCTAAATTTAGGTTACTCTTAAATCGGAACGCTTCATCTAAGAATCTACCCTGACAGAAGTGTATAAAGATATAGTTAAGTTTATAAATTCTGTCGAGATTTTTAATTTGCAAACTGAATAGTTTGATACGGCGCTCAAAAAACCGATCCGCTACCCTAAACAAGGTAGTCAATTAAAGACTCAATATTATCTGTCTAGTAATTGTATTGAATAGCTTACAATACCAGTGGATGAGAAAATCTAAAGAAAATATAAAAGAAACTCAAATGACTGTGGTGTCTGGAGGACAAAAGTGTTTCTGAGACTAGCACATCAACATCGACAATTCGTCCAAGACTTGGTAATGAACCTGCAAGCCTTGGCGGTTGTATTAGAGCGGCGTGGGTATCCTGCTTCTTGTTATACCTGTGGCGACCAAATGAATAGTGCATCGTTTATGGTTAGCTTGGGTGATAACCACCTGATTCGGTTTTTGGTATCCGATTACGGGATTACCTGGACGGAAATGCGGGATGACCGCGAATTAATGAAGCTAGAAGGTGCAGAGGCAATTAGCCAACTGGACGAACTGGCCGATCTTGTCAAGCAATCTATGCAAACCGATACAGGCTCTAAAATTCTTGCCAAGAAGTATTAAGGTTCCAAAGGTCGATCGCAAATTAGAAATCGATTATCGGTAATTGGTAATGGTGGCTTAGTTAGCGATCGCTCTTACCTATTCTCCATTGCCATTAAGTGATTGGCTCGTGGCTAGCCCATCGCGTAGTTTTTTGTATCTACCAAAACCTCACGAACTGAATTTTGAGCCTTTAGCTGAAAGTTAAAACGCACCGCTAATCACAATCAACATAGTTAGTAATTACTAATTCATAGTTCATAATCAAAAATAGGTTTAAAAACACTGCAACTATCAAGCAAGCAACCCCGTTTTGTTTGCAGTCCCAACCTACTTACATAAAGAAATTATAAATTATGAATTATGAATTATGAATTTTTAATGAATTTTCTAGGTGACACATCAGCCACAAGCTTGAAAAAGGCATCCTTTGACAGCAGGTGGAAAACGATCGATACCTAAAGTCCATTGCCAATCAAAATAAAGGATGCCCAATAGACTTATCCGTAAATGGTAAATGTATACGGTACAAGGATTCCAGTGATTATAGGGGAATGTGCGATCGTTAAACTAGATATACGCAAGAATAGGGATTTTAGCATAATTTATGGCTAAACTATCACTTTATGGGCAAAAATATTGGTGAAGATAAAATTTATTTTTTCCCAAGTAATTTAAATATTAATATTTAGTGAAAGCAAACAATTAAGCCGTAGTCTGACTAAGCCACAAAC
>NZ_JBALDK010000002.1:0-8434 GCF_036917455.1 Nostoc sp.
ATCAATTAGATTCTTCCTCCCCTGCTTCCCCTGCGCCCCCTGCCTCCCCTGCTCGCCAAAGCGATGGGATATTTTTTTAGTTGGAAGTCCCTTACTGAGACAAAACCCAATCGCCTAAAAGTTGGTTTACTCTATCGGGTATTTCATCATGGGGACAATGACCGGCTGTTAAGAAATGTTCTGTAAGTTCAGGATAATATTGACGAAACTTTTGAGAACGTTCTCTAGCATTCATCCAAGGATCGGCTTCTCCCCACAACATCAACAAAGGACAAGTTAATTGCTTTAGTAGCACATCAACTTTTTCTCCTTGAGGACTGCTAAAGACTGAAACAAACACATCCAACGCACCAGGGTCGTCAGCAGGGCGAGAAATTTCTTCTACTAGTTGGTCTGTAATGGCACTTTTGTCAAGATAAACTTTTTCTAGGGTTTGGCGAATTACCCAGCGTTGTCGCACATACTGAAATAACAAAAACTGGGCTAAAGGTTGTTGAAAAATCCACTTAGTGCAGTCACCAAGAATTTTCTGCAAATTAGCCGATTGTTTGGGAGCCTGAATTTCTGATTGTAAAGCTTCAGGCTCAGATGTAGGTTGGCTTTCGCTAAAGGGCCCTGCACTATTGAGCAAAACTAAACCAGCCGCACTTTCGGGATGTTGCGCTGCAATACACAAGCCAGCGTAGCCACCAAGGGAATTACCCGCTAATACTGCTTTTTGACCAATTACTTCACTGATAAAATCATGAAGTTGGTCGCGCCACAAGTCGCCACTGTACTGCAATTTTGGTTTTGCCGATCGCCCGAATCCCAAAAGATCGATCGCAAATACTTCAAAGTCTTGACACAATCCTGTGATATTCTTGCGCCAGTGGTCTGTGGAAGCACCAAATCCATGTACCAAAAGCAAAGGCGGACGTTGCGATTGCTTCTCTCCCGCACGCACATAGTAAACATTGTGCCCGCGCCACTGCCAATATTTACCAGGAATTGGGTTTGTAGAGGGGGCTGTAGTTGCCTGCATGATTCAAAGAAGTGTTAAGTAGCTTTAATAATTGTAGGGCAGAGGAGCAGAAGGGGTAGTTTTTGACTTTTGACTCTTGAGCCTTGACTGAATGGCACGCTAGTTCTAGGTATTAAAAAAAATAAATGCTTTCGGTTTCTTTCTTAAGAAAGATGATTTAAATTTTTTAACCTATCTTAGAGGATGTTTGAAAAGTCCTCTTGTCGGTATCAAAAATTTTAGATCCCCCTAAATCCACGCCACTTGCTTCACTTGGGGAGACCCCAAGACCGCAGTGGCTCCCCTTCAAAAGGGGGACTTTGATTTTGATTGGGAGCAACGCGAAAAAGTGAGATCATCGTCCAATGAGCAGGGGGAGCAGGGGGAGTAAAGAGGCATTTTTAGTATTTTTTACTACCGAAACAGACTGCTTCTACACTTATTTCTTTCTCTTCCCCTGCCTCCCCTGCCTCCCCTGCCTCCCCTGCTTACCCACCTCACTGTTAGAGCATTGCTCTCTTTTGGTTCCCCCAATTGATCGGGGGTTAGGGGGGATCTAAAAGTGCCTAAAGTCACAGCGAAACATTTGTTCATTCAACCTCTTAAGACAAATAGAATAAAACTCAAGTTAGACGATAAAATATGTGAGCAAGTAAAAATCACTTTCCTAAGAGTCAAATATATGTTTAGCATCCTTTGGGGTATTGTCGTTGTACTGGTTGCTTTTTGGGCATTAGGATTAACACTTCATATTGCTGGAAATTTAATTCATGCACTGTTGCTTATAGCTATTGGGCTTGCTATTTACAACTTTTTTAAAGCCCGTGATGTGTAATAAGTTGGTAAATATGTAGTGATAATAAAGACTGAAATCCTTGCTTTATAAGGATTGAGCAAGGAAAAATCACTACTGATTATTGACAAATGACACATGACAAATTGATTACAGGTAAAACTAAACTACTAGGGGTAATTGGACATCCGGTGGAACATTCGCTGTCGCCACTGATGCATAATGCAGCGTTAGCGCAGCTCGTCGAAGACATCGCTAATTTAGGATTAGATTACGTTTATCTTCCCTTTCCCATAGCACCAGAGAATTTAGAAGTAGCGATCGCAGCCTTTGCCGCTATTGGGGTTGTCGGCTTTAGTGTTACAATCCCCCACAAACAGGCAATCATGCCCCTCCTGTCAGAAATTACCCCTCTTGCCCAAACCATAGGGGCAGTGAATACTGTTAGTCGTCAAAATAATCAATGGGTGGGGACAAACACCGATATAGAAGGGTTTATCGCTCCTTTGCAGACAACCTATAAGCAAAATTGGAGTCAGAAGGTAGCGGTAATTTTAGGCAATGGTGGCGCAGCTAGAGCAGTTGTAGCAGGTTGTCACCAACTAGGTTTTGCCAAAATTCTTGTTGTTGGGCGAAATATGCAGAGATTACAAGAATTCCGCCATAGTTGGAGTAATTCACCCATAGCGGAGACTTTGCAAGTTCATCAATGGGAAGAAGTTGCAAAGCTAATTCCCCAAGCGAATCTGCTGGTAAACACAACTCCCATAGGGATGTATCCCAACGTTGATGAGTCGCCTTTGAGTAGAGAAGAAATAGCAAATTTACCAACAGGCGCGATCGCTTACGATTTGATATATATCCCTAAACCGACGCAATTTCTAGAGCAAGCTGAAAAACAAGGTGCAATTACCATCGATGGCTTAGAAATGCTAGTCCAGCAAGGGGTAGCAGCGTTAAAAATCTGGTTACAGCAAGAAAATATACCTGTAGAAGTCATGCGCCAAGCTTTGCAAAAGCATTTGGGTTTTAGTTGATGAAGAAATAATTACCCTAAAAGGATGTTTTAAAAGTTCTATTGTCGGTATAAAACATTTTAGATCCCATTTAAATCCCCCCATAAATTGGGGGACTTTAAGAGACTTTTGCCCCCCTTTTTAAGCTACGGTGTACACACATCCCGGCAATTAAGCCCATTGGATTTACCCCCCTTAATTCCCCCTTGGTAAGGGGGGAAATCCGGTTCTCCCCCTTACCAAGGGGGAGTTAGAGGGGGTGAGAAAGACTTGTGTGTACACCGTAGCCTTTTTAAGGACTTCCAGAAATTAAATTATTCAATTTTGGAGCGAAGATGATCAATTAGATTCTTCCTCCCCTGCTTCCCCTGCGCCCCCTGCCTCCCCTGCTCGCCAAAGCGATGGGATATTTTTTTAGTTGGAAGTCCCTTAAGGGGGGTTGGGGGGATCGACTCTTAACCGAGCAGTATTGCGTTAGGGTAGGGTAAAACTGACGCGAAAAACTAGGTGAGTAAGCTATTTCAGACTTGTGTGTACACCCTAGCCTTTTTAAGGGGAGCCAGCGCGGTCTTGGGGGTTTCCCCCATGAGCAACTGGCATGGGTTAGGGGGGGATCGCTAAGTACCTAAAATCATAGCGAAATACTTGTTCATTCATCCTCTAACGCACCAAAACTTATAAAAATGAAAAATATTATCTCGATTGGTTGGAATAGTTGGTTAAAACAGCGCCAAGAATCTGTTTTATTATTTGATTCAATTGCTGCTGCTAGTGAGATTGCCCTTATGCTTAACGGTCAATGGGATAGCTGCAATGGTGTGATAATTGCTAAATGTGATGAGGTAGCTGTTAACACTGCTACTAAACTATTAGAAGCTACATGGTGTTACCAAGGCGCTTCAAAAGCTGTTTTAGGCAGAGTAACAACTGATGAAGTTTTACGCCGTTATGCAATGGGAGAAAGAAATTTTATTAATGCTAACTTGAAGTGTGTAGTACTTGCATCAATGAAGCTGAGTGAAATTAACCTAAGTTATGCTTTGTTGAATTGGGCAAACCTAAGTCAAACCAATTTGAGTAAAGCTGATTTAACGGCGGCAGATTTAAGCCAAGCTAATTTAAATGGAGCCGATTTGAGTAAGGCGTACCTAATAAGGACAAACTTAACTAAGGCAAACCTCCAAAAAGCTTCACTGAGGGGTGCTAATCTAAGTAGGGCTAACTTAAGTGAAGTTAACCTCACTGATGCAGATTTAACAGGAGCTAATCTATCATTAGCAGACCTTAGAGGGGCAAAATTTCACTTTTGCAATTTAAGTGGGGTTAACCTAACAGATGCAAAGTTAATTGAAAGTGACTTGGATTTTGCTCTCCAATGACTTTAGCTGGAAGCTATTGCACTTGTTGTTTAAAAACTAACCAAATCAAAACATTTTTGTTCGCCATCAGATATCTAGATCGTTACACAACTAAATATTAGTTTGATCGCTGTTGATCCAGAGATGGCATAATGAATAATATTCAAGTTTGGATAATTGGAAAATAACCCTGCTTATTATCTTCCAACAAGCGATCGCAAAAAAGTGAGATCCTCGTGAAAAGAGCTCTTGAGGCAGGGGGAGCAGGGGGAGCAGGGGGAGTGAAGAGAAAACCTTAGTATTTTTTACGACCTTTATAGCTATAAATACACTTATTTCTTTCTCTTCCCCTGCCTCCCCTGCATCCCCTGCTCCCCCTGCTCCCCCTGCTCACAAAATCGCATTGCTCCGCTTTGAATTTGGCTTTAAGCTAGCGCTCCCTACTAGGGAACTTCTATTTTTCCTAATTTAGGTTAAGACTGTATGCACCTCAATGATGTTGTGATTGACCGTGCCAGCCTCAGCGATGTTACTGGAATTCTCAAGTTGGCTCAAGCCAATGACGCAGAACATGGTGGTATGTTGTTAGGTCATCTTGAGCTAGAAGCAGTAATAATGACTATATCTCAAATGCCGAGTGTTGTTGCCCGCAAAGATGGTCAAGTTGTCGGATTTTTACTCAGTTGGTTAAAGACAACTGCTAATTTACCAATAATCAAGGTGGTGTTACAAACCTACGCTGGTACAAAAGATGCTTACTTGTATGGCCCCATCTGTGTTGATGAAACCATGCGTGGGCAAGGTATTGCTGCGGTAATGTTTGCGAAGTTGAAAGATTTTCTCCCAGGGCGAGAAGGAATACTGTTTATTAAAGCAAACAATGAAGCATCATTGCACGCACATCAAAAAATGGGTATGTGCAAGATGGCAGAGTTCACTTATGAAGGCAGTGGGTTTGTGGTATTTGCGTATAATAGCTAACTAGTCAAAATTTTAGCTAAATTCTATTTGCCAAAGCTAGAAATATTTTTACAAAAGTAAAATACTCCCTTTATATCTATCCTTGAGATTAACCTAATCCTTTCAATTTGCGAAACTCTTGGACAACATCTTTAGTATCGCGTAATTCCCCCTCAACTAAATAGTTTAATTGCCGCATTTCGTCTGCCGAAATCTTCCCTGCAAGAGAAACGATCGCAGTTCTTAATTGGGGATATTTTTTTAATATTTCTTGCCTAACAATAGGCACAGTTTCGTAAGGTGGAAAATAGTGTTTATCATCTTTTAAGACAACTAAACCCAAGCGAGAAATCTGCCCATCAGTAGAATTTCCCGCCACCATATCTACTTGTTTTTGAATCAAAGCACGATATATTAAACCCAAATCCATAATTTGGGGAGGTTTGGCAAAACGTAAATCATAAGTTTTTGCTAATCCCGGAAAACCATCTTCTCGTTCTAAAAACTCGTAACCAAAACCACCGCGCCACTGCGGTGTATATTGAGTAGCTTCTGAGAGAGTTTGAATATTGTAGCGTTTAGCATCATCACCCCGGACAATCATTGCAAAAGTGTTTTCAAAACCTAAGCTTGGCATCACTTCTAAATTAAATTTCTGGGCATAAGTTTGCTTTAACTTCTCATAAACTTCTTTAGGATCGTTCACTGCCTTCTGCTTTAAAATTGCAGTAAAAGCTGTGCCTGAATACTCAATATAAGCATCGATTTTGCCAGCAGTAATTGCACTATGACAAACAAAAGAACCACCCAAACGAGGGCGACGAGATACCTTTAAATTAGTTGTTGCCTCAATTTGCTGTGCTAAAAGTTCACCTAAAATATCTTGTTCAGTAAAATCTTTAGAAGCAACAATAATATTGCCATCGCTGCTACTAGTTATATTTGGTGTGCAGCTAGCGATCGCTAATAACAAGACACAAGTTAAAAAGCATAATGTAAGAAATCTTTTCATTAACTTTTAATTTTTAATTTATTCTCCAACGAACCAATTCCAAAATCAGCCAGTAATGCAATTACTGCCGCCGGAACTGCACCAGCTAAAATTAACTGGTCGTTTACTACTGATATGCCGCGAAAAATAAATACTCCCAAACCACCAGCACCAATTGCGGCTGCAATCGTTGCAATACCAATAGCAATTACCGTTGCTACTCGCACACCTGCTAAAATTATTCCCATTGCCAAGGGAATCTCAACCTGTAATAACAATTGTCTATCTGTCATTCCCATTCCTCTCCCAGCTTCTCTAATTGCTGGATCTACACTAGTAATACCTGTGTAAGTGTTACGAATTATCGGCAGCAAGGAATATACAGTCAGAGCAACAATTGCTGGTACTGCACCAATTCCGCCAATTATGGGAACAGGAATGAGTAAACCAAATAGTGCCAAACTAGGAATAGTTTGGAGAATATTTGCTATGCCGAGAATTGGTTGGCGAAGGTAAGGTTTGCGTGTAATTAAAATACCTAATGGAATGCCCACAAGTATAGCAATTCCAATTGCAATGCCTACTAAAAATAGATGTTCGAGAGTATGCTGAAGAATTTCTGGGGCATACTTAACGAGGAAGAAATTTTTCATAAAGTATCTTGCAGGGAACGCAGACATTTCAAAAAGGCAAGGCTTTCTGGGTGTTGCGATCGCATAAATTCATCTGTCGTTCCCAATACTACCAATTCTCCGCCATACATTAAACCAATTCGCGATGCCAAAACTAAGGCTTCTTGAATATCGTGGGTGACAAAAACAACTGTCTTGCCTAATTCTTGCTGCAAATGCCGAAACTCTTGTTGTAGTTCTAGCCGCGTAATGGGATCGAGTGCGCCAAAGGGTTCATCCATCAACAATACTGGCGGATCTGCTGCTAAAGCCCTGGCTACCCCGACTCTTTGCCTTTGTCCACCTGAAAGTTCATGCGGGTAACGTCCGGCGAATTGTGCTGGTTCTAAGCCTACTAATTTCAACAATTCATAAACCCGCGTTTTTATTTGTTTAGATTGCCAACCTTCTAAAAAAGGAACTAAACCCACATTGCGTTCTACAGTGAAATGAGGAAATAAACCAATTTCTTGAATGACATAACCAATTTTTCGCCGCAGTTTAATTTCATCCCATTGAGTTGTAGCAATGCCATCAAATAAAACTTCGCCTTGTGTAGGTGTAAATAGGCGATTAATTAACTTCATTGTTGTAGTTTTGCCACTCCCACTGCGTCCAAGTAATACTAGTGCTTCTCCTTGATGGATGGTGAAATTGAGGTTTGATACCAATGGGCGATGATTGCGGCTAAAGGTGACATCGCGGAATTCGACAGCAGTTTGATTATTTTGCGGCATTAGTGGCTTGGTATATGTAGTGGCGTTATGGCGTTAGCCTAACGCACCCCAATAAATTATAAAAACGGTGCGTTAGCCTTTGGCATAACACACCTTACTACTTTACTATGCCGTTTTAGCATTTCGATCTGATGCTAGCCCTGCACTAGTTTTCAATCGAGTCAACCTGCTTTTGCGGATGCGATCGCTATCACGAACACCACCGGCTATTTCATATTCGCTGCTGTCTGTGCCGTACTTAAAAGCAACTCCCTTCAGCATTTTGTCTGAAAGCTTACTCAAGTTTTTTTCCATTTCATCAATTTTAGTCTTAGAAGAGTCAACTACAGCTAGAGCAGCATTATAAGCATCAATCGTAGTGTGTAACTGCTCAATTGATTGAGCCAGGCTTTCCAAATTACAATAATCATCAAAATTCATATTTGGATCGATTGCTTTGAATCCGGCAAATCTGAATTCAGCTTTTTCCATAACACGGGATGTACGTTTTTGACGAGGCATAAATATATTCCTTAAGGAGAGATTAAAATCTATTTTGACCTCATCAAGCTGTTTTTTGGTGCAGTAAAATTAGTGGATAAATGTATTTTTTTAAACAAGTTCAGCTAACTGAATTAAGTACTTTTCCTGATTTAAGATATTATACTTAGTTTTATCGCTGGCGATCGCTTCAATAGACTTCTTGCAAAAATCTCACCCCTCCCCGATATGTTGGGGAGGGCGCAAGATTTCAAGTTTCCCCCCTTTATAAGCTACGGTGTACACACATCCTGGCAATTAAGCCCAAACCTTGGATTTACCCCCCTTAATCCCCCCTTAGTAAGCTATCCATTATAAACATCTTTCTTAATACAAAATTTGACAAAAGTCAGCAGTTATGGGGAGGAGGATGAAGGAAAAAAATC
>NZ_JBALDK010000003.1:0-3877 GCF_036917455.1 Nostoc sp.
ACCATGACTAATCCAACATTAAACAGGGTTCTAATAGGTGTAGGCGGCGGTATCGCCGCCTACAAAATTTGTGAGCTGGTTTCGACGCTGTTTAAAACTGGGGTGGAAGTGCGAGTCATCCTCACCCGTTCGGCGCAAGAATTTATTACACCTCTGACAATAGCCACCCTATCTCGTCATCCCGCCTACACAGATGATGATTTTTGGCAATCAACTCACTCTCGTCCTTTGCATATTGAGTTGGGTGAATGGGCAGATGTTATAGTAATTGCCCCCTTGACGGCTAATACATTAGCCAAGTTAGCATTCGGCATGGCTGATAATTTACTTACAAATACCGTGCTGGCTTCTACTTGTCCCATACTGTTAGCACCCGCAATGAATACGGATATGTGGGAACAGCTATCGGTGCAACGAAATTGGCAACAGCTATTAGTCGATCGCCGATATCATGGAATGAATACAGCATCGGGTTTATTAGCGTGCGATCGCATTGGTGCTGGTAGATTAGCAGAACCTCCAGAAATTTTGGCTCACATCCAATCGTTGTTATACACTCAAGGCAAACGAGATTTAGCAGGTAAGCGAGTGTTAATTAGTGCTGGGGGAACGCGAGAGTATCTTGACCCAGTTAGATTTATTGGCAATCCTTCCACAGGTAAAATGGGATTAGCTTTAGCGCAAGCAGCACTTCACCGAGGTGCAAACGTCACTCTGGTGCATGGCCCGGCTAATTGGGATGTACCATTAGGAGTACAAGCTATTTCCGTAGTCAGTGCCGAGCAAATGCAGCACGTCATGGTGGAATGTTTACCCAACGCTGATGTAATCGTCATGTCAGCAGCCGTAGCAGATGTGAAGCCAAAATATTATAGTACAGAAAAATTGCCTAAGCGATCGCTCCCCCAAGCCTTACCCTTGGAACCAGTACCGGATATAGTCGCCCAATTAGCACAACTCAAACAGCCGCATCAGATATTAATTGGTTTTGCAGCACAGTCTGGAGATATTGTCAAGCCCGCATTAGAAAAGTTGCAGAGTAAAAAACTAGATGCTATTGTTGCCAATCCCATCGATCAGCCTGATAGTGGTTTTGGGAGTGATAATAATCAAGCGATATTTTTAGATAATCAAGGACGGCAAGTAGCGATCGCACCTTGTTCTAAATTAGAAATGGCCCATCAATTATTTGATTTTGTCATCACTTGATAAATCTGCCTCAAGTTTAGGGATGTGCCTGTTCCTGCCTAATTCATCTTGTCATTTACCAACGCCGCTTAAAGCAAACTTTTTGTTACGCTTGTGTCAGGAATTGGCACAGTCCCTGTGTTGTGAAAAGCGGTAATCTACCAGGTGTTCTCCTTGCAGGTTGTTACGGCTGTCAAGACACCTGTATCTTGTATTCGATGTACTCCATCAAGACTCTTGTGTCCAGTGGTTTCCCAAGTGCTATGCAAGACTGCCACATTCGGGGTGAGGAATTTGATTTGAGTGTCAGTAATAGTCATCTGGCTATCGCTTAAGAACGACGCCAACGCCTGCGCGTGTGTTTGTTTGATCTCGGTTCGCCCTTTAAACCAACGACCTATGACATCCACGAAATCGGCATCCTCGACAAACAAATTCGCCAAGGGCTCCGCATCTTTAGCGTTCCACGCCTCGGCAAACGCGGCAATCACTGCTTTGATTGCCGCTTCATCCTTTGCACTAGTTTCTGTTGTAGACATAATGATTGTTCTCACTAATGATTTGTATTCAAGAACTACCGCTTAGGAGCGTAGCACCTTGAGTGCCACCTGGGGAAATAGCCTTGTAACACCAGCGAACTGTACCAAAATCGTCGCCATCGGCTCTAGTTAAAGGGCATTACGAAGGGTTGTGTTGCCTCAACTCTTTAATATTCCATCTGTTTGTCCAGGACTGTCCTGGATACTCAACGAATACGCTGCCGACCCCAGAGAGCGTGGCCAAAGAGTTCTTAGCTATTTGCGATCGTAACGGCTTGATGGAGGTATTCGTTATTGGAAAGCTGGGCAAGCATGAAGGAAGCCAGGTCGGCACGTGTAATCTTATGGGCCTTCTCGCCCGTATCGGCATCGAAGACTCGAACGTTCCCCTTGGCGGGGTCGTCGGTGAGCAGGGCTGGGCGAAGAATTACCCAGTCCAGACCGCTCGACTCGACAGCGGACTCCATTGCCGCTTTGTCCTTGTCCGCGCCGCGCAAAAAGGTCGAAACAAGTAAGCGCTCATAAAAGGTGGTATTCGCTTCACTATCTCCTTCGCCAATCATGGAAGTTACCACGAGACGGCGTACACCGTTTCGCTGCATGGAAGCAATGATTGTGTTGGCAGCACTCGATTCGAGCGTAGTTGCCTTGTAAGGCGTTTTACCGCCAATGGTGTCAAGAACAGCGTCTTGACCGAGGACTGCTGCGTCTATCTCGACACTATTGGTGGCGTCACCTTCGATGACGCGAACGTCCGATATCTCGTATTCGTCGGCTTTGTGAACGAAGGCCGTGACCTGATGACCAGCGGCCACAGCCTGCTCGACTACAGCTCTACCGGTCTTGCCGGCGGCTCCTATGACTAAGACTTTCATGTTTTAACTCTTTTATGCAACACTTAGGGGTTTTCTGGTCGGAGAAATGCGGCTTTAATTAGGACTTCTTCGAGAATGCCGCATGGGGCGCGAGCGGCAGAATCTGGTAGTCGGCGTAGTCGGCCTTGATGAGTGGGAAGCTGTCGATCATCTCCTGAAGGTGCTCCGGCGACTCTGCCTCGAACAGGATGACCCCGCCGCGGGTTTTAGTGTCTAGCGCCCACACTTGACGGGCGCCTCCCCCCGCGTAAAGGACTCGCACTTGCGCCTGTTCCTTGAGTTCCGTCTCTGCGAAGTCAGACGGCATACCATCGGTCTCGAACTTCTTGTTGGGCGTGAAGATAACAAGATATTGCATATGTCAACCTCTATTTAGCTTGTTTGGTTGTGAAACCTCTGCCCAATCCGCATACTTAAGAGGAATCAGCACGGTTCCTTTTCATAACTTGGTTCATTCTGTACTAAAATAGAGCAAGATGGAAGACGGCACTTTTTTCTGCCTAAGGCACAGGAAGGTAACCATGAGCCGAATCCCGAAATTTTTTGATGATGAAGATTGCCCCGTTCGAGAGATTCTCGACCACGTCGGCGATAAGTGGACGTCCCTGATTCTATCGAATCTTGTGGGCGGGAGCTTACGATTTAGCGAGATCAAACGAAGGTTGCCGGGGATCAGTCAGCGGATGCTGACAGAGACGCTCCGTGGTCTTCAGCGGAATGGCATCTTACTTCGGACCGTCTACCCCAGCATTCCACCCAAGGTTGAATATTCGCTCACGCCGCTCGGAGAGTCGCTCGTTCCACTCGTTCAAGCGCTTGTGCTTTGGTCGCTGGAACATCGCTCAGAAATACATGATGCACGTTCTACCTACGACGCAGAAGCATCGGCTCAAAAATTCAAGGTAGAGAGTGGGTGATTCAAACTACCACGACCAACCCAAGGGATAAGCAGAAGATTTATCATGAATAATATGAGCCAAGGATGGAATGAATTCAATTTGAGAAATGTAATGCCTAGGTTGGGCTGCACCTACACGCACATACTTAAAAAAACTGGTGTTGCAGAGAAAGCTTAGTATAGTTTTGCGTAAAAGCGTAGCATTTTTAATGCATCCCGATGCATTGGCATTGTAAGGCGATGCATTGCCAAGTACAGCATTTCATTAATTCGCTACTAATTAATAGAACTCTTGCAAAAGTTTTTTATGATATAATGAAGAAATTGCAAATTTGCAATTAGGACTTAAGTTAGCAGTGAAATTTTGGAGAGCCAAA
>NZ_JBALDK010000004.1:0-36019 GCF_036917455.1 Nostoc sp.
TTATTTAGTTATCCATTATTACTGAACTAATTTTGTAGTTTGCTTAAGATAAGATTTGTTTTTAAGATATTTAGTGCTTTAAATTTGACATGTATAAAAATCGCACCTCAAAAAAGGGTGCGATTTTTGCAATTTTAAGGTAGCCAAGGAAAAGAGCGAAAATCTGGTGGACGCTTTTCGAGAAAGGCTTGTTTGCCTTCAGACCCTTCTTGTGTCATGTAATAGAGTAGGGTGGCATTGCCAGCGAGTTCTTGTAAACCCGCTTGTCCATCACAATCAGCGTTGAAGGCGGCTTTGAGACACCGAATTGCGATCGGACTTTTTTCTAAAATTTCCTGCGCCCATTGAATCCCTTCCCCTTCTAATTGTTCGACTGGGACGACGCAATTAATTAAGCCCATTTCTAGGGCTTGTTGTGCATCATATTGACGGCAGAGAAACCAAATTTCTCTAGCTTTTTTTTGTCCCACGATGCGGGCGAGATAGCTGGCTCCAAAACCACCGTCGAAACTGCCGACTTTCGGGCCAGTTTGTCCAAAAATGGCGTTATCAGCAGCGATGGTCAAGTCGCAAATTAAGTGTAGGACATGTCCACCACCGATCGCATATCCAGCGACTAAAGCAATCACTACTTTCGGCATAGAACGAATTAGGCGTTGTAAGTCCAGCACATTCAAGCGAGGAATGCCAGTATCATCCACATAACCCGCATGTCCCCGCACGCTCTGATCGCCACCAGAACAGAAGGCATATTTACCATCAGTATGCGGGCCATAGCCAGTAAATAGGACAACACCAATAGTAGTATCTTCACGAGCATTACAGAAAGCATCGTATAACTCAAAGACTGTTTCAGGACGGAAAGCATTGCGTTTGTGGGGACGATTGATGGTGATTTTCGCAATGCCATCAGTTTTTTGATACAGGATATCTTCGTAGGTTTTGGTAGTTTGCCAGTTAATTTGCATTGGTATGAAGTGCGCTGTTGCTTCAAGAATTTTATCGCGGACGTAGGGACATGCGATACCTGCGGTGGGCTACGCCTACGTTAAAATTGGTATCTCAAGCCTTTACAATCTGGTAATTGTCTGGGTGTTGAGGAATAAAAATGCGACGTGATACCATTTTCTATAAACTATTTAAGCAATTTCCAGGTTTACTGTTTGAACTAGTAGATGAACCACCCCCAGAAGCGGAAAACTACCAGTTTGAATCGGTTGAAGTCAAAGAAACAGCGTTTCGGATTGATGGAGTGTTTTTACCTCCTGCTGATGCAGTTTCCAAAACCGTTTTTTTTGCAGAAGTCCAGTTTCAGAAGGACGAAGACTTATATCACCGCTTCTTTAGCGAATTATTTTTGTTTCTCTACCGCCACTCTATCCGTTACGAAGACTGGTTTGGAGTAATAATTTTTGGTTCTCGCAGTCTTGAACCTTCTAACTTAACTATTCACCGCGCTTTGCTGGAAAGTGGTCAAGTTAGGCGGGTTTATCTGGATGAGTTGGGGGATTTGCGACAACAACCTTTGGGATTGGGTTTGATGTTGCTGACAAATGTGACTTCTGAAACAGAAGCAGTCGAAGGGGCGCGGTTTTTGCTGGAGCAAGCACGGCAACAATCGGAGCAAGCGATAATTGATTTAGTGACGACGATTATTGTCTACAAGTTTTCTAACCTTAGTCGAGAGGAGATTGCAACGATGTTGGGACTGAATTTGGAAGAACCACGGGCTATTCTGGAAGCCAAGGAAGAGGGGCGAGAGGAAGGACGAGAGGAAGGCGAAAGAACGATCGTTTTACGACTATTAAATCGGCGTGTGGGTAATATTCCTGATGCGCTTCTGTCCCAGATTCAAGGGTTATCGGTGGAGCAGTTGGAAGCTTTAGGTGATGCTTTGTTGGATTTCTCTACTCTTGCTGATTTAGAAAGGTGGTTACAAGGTGAAGTAAGAGGGTAAGTTTCACCCAGAGAAGCAGAGGAGAAAGCGATCGCACCCGGTAAAATTCTAATAGCTACAAATCCCAAGTGAAGAAGCATTTGCAGCTTTGATCGATCTGAGGCTGAAAGACACGCGGGTATATTAGGAAGCGGTGGAAGAGTGCGATCGCTCGTCCTCTGACTGTCAAAACGAGTATTTAGTGAAATTACTGAGAAACGTTGGAAGCGTTAGCTTTGGCGTTGTTGGAATTGAGATTGCGATCGCGGACTTGGAATGGTGGTTACAAGGTCAATCAAGAAGGTAAATTTTACGCATAAAAGGGCAGTGAGAGCTAAGATTAGTATCTTGTACTTTTGCCTAAATAACATTTAATTTTGCCATTTTTTATGGTATTTATTTATGATAGTTAACAGAATAAATTAAATATGAGCCTTGAAAAATACCATTTGAATATTAAAAAGACAGGTTTTGATTTAGAATTCCGTATTTCGGAAATCCTTCGTAAATCTGGGTGGTCTACAATAAATAATAAATATTATATTGATGATGTAAAAGAAGAGGTAAGAGAAATTGATATAATAGCTTACAAGGCTATGATTACGAAGGATATTAGAATTTTTACCACACTTGTTATTAGTTGTAAGAAAAGTGAAAAAAATCTTTGGGCTTTACTTTCCAAGAAGCTTGATGAAAAAGATCCAAATTTGGAATTAAAACCTGTTCATGTTTGGTCTAATAATAAAGTTTTAGAATTTATTACCTCTACGAGTGAATTTAAAAATGATTATTATGAAAATATAATTAACCAAAAAGTTGGCAGAGCTTTATGTACACCTAAATTTCAAATTTTTGCATATCAAGAAATGGATATTGATAGTGGAAATCCAAAAAATGATACGGCGATATTTACCTCTGTTAGTTCATTAATGAAAGCGCAGTCCTATGAAATTAATTCTCTGCCAAAACGAAGAAGAGGAGAAAAGTTAAATTATATTTATCAGTTTAATCTTATTTCGATAATAGATTCAAAATTACTAAGAATACTCTTTGAAGAAAAAAATATTAATACAATTGAGATAGATGAAGATAATTATATTGCTAGATATATTATAAATAAAGAACAAACTGTTGCTCGCGTTCATTTTGTTAAAGCTGAAGTTTTTGGCAATATATTGGAAGAATATAATCTTTATCATCTAGCTAATTGCAATTTTTTCCAGCAAAAATATGATGAGTTTTATATAGATGCTACAAGTAATAAAGATAAGTTAAAACTACTATTTGATGAGTTTTACGATTTAATAAAGACTAGTTTATATTTTGAATTACTTCAATATGGATATAAAAAGACACTTGATGATTTTGTAAAAGATGTAAAAGCAGATATTAATTGGAACGAAGTTAGTCAATCACTTATAATATCGTTAGATATACCAGAAAAGTTTATTTACTTTTTAAATGAAAATCAAAAAATAGGCTCAATCGTAGCCAGAAATTTGAATAAAGTTTACCGCTATAACGGTAAATTTGAGTTTGTAGATGTGTATATACCTTTGTGAAAAACTTGTTACTTTTATAGTCTATATTTAAGGTTTTCATAAGTCAGTTTTAAAACTTATAATACTGTAAATCAGCATCATTAATTGAAAGACTTTTGATAAATGAATTTTAAATTTCATACCACAAATATATCTTTATTTTCATCTAATCAGTATTGAGCAATATCTAAGTTAATACTTCAATCACTATATCCGTGGTAAATATCCTTAAATTTCTTTGTCGCCACTTGGCATCAGCTTTGCGATTTGTCTGCACCTCCAAAACCCGAATTCCATTAGCTGGAAGCGGGTTTAATTTTTGCTGTAACTGCTGCCAAGAAGTAATCAATTCATGCTGCACATTATAAGTAGCGCACAACTGAGCAAAATCAATATCCTGGGGAGTGCCAAAAAACTCTTCAAATGGCGGATCAAATTTGGCGATGGGTAACATTTCAAAAATACCACCGCCATTGTTGTTAATTAACACAATTGTGAGATGTCCCACAAATTTATTGCGAATTAAAAAACCATTGGTGTCATGTAACAGAGCCAAATCTCCGGTTAACATCACACTACTTTGCTGGCGATGGGCAATTCCTAAAGCTGTGGATAATGTGCCATCTATACCATTTGCACCCCGGTTAAAGTGCGATCGCACTCCTAAATTATTCGGCTTCCAGAAATACTCCACATCCCGCACAGGCATACTATTGGCAATAAATAGAGGCGTTTCTGGCGGTAAAATCTGAGAAATTAACCAAGCTGCTTTACTCTCAATTATTTCATCTATCTTCCCCATCGTCTGGTCAACAGCTAATCTAACCTTAGCTTCCGCATCACACCATTGCTTTCCATAGTCTGAGGATAAAGATAAATTTCTCTCCTCTACCTTTATGTCTTCCACAGATATCCGCAAATGCGTTGTTCTCCCATGCAAAGGATCGAGGTTTTGGTCGCTCTTGTCAATTACCCAGCGTCGTGGTTGGGTTGCATCTATCCAAGTACGCAGTTCTTTACTCGTAGGCATTTCACCTACCTGAATCATCATTTCGGGTGCTAGCTGCTTTGCTAGTTGCTGATTTCGCAAAATCAAGTCGTAAGTGGAAATCAAATAAGGGTTGAGTTCGGCATAATTTCTGACTGGGGAAAGTCCCTCTGCTAGCACTGGCCATTTGAGAGTTTGGGAAAGGTGCGCGATCGCCTTACAATACTCTTCTGGTTGCGAAGGTTGGGCAACACCTGCAATAATAATGCCGCGATCGCATTCTTTCCATTCTTTGGGAATGGGGAATGGGGCATAGGGTATGGGGCATGGGTTTGTTATTCCTGCAAAAAACTCTTCTGGGTGAAACTGCGATCGCAAATAACTCAAGTCAATTCCATCAGGAAGAGGCGCTAAGGGATCGCGAAAGGGAATATTCAAATGTACTGGCCCCTTTGTAGGATTTTGCGCCCTTTCCCAGCTATGAATTACTGTTTGTCGCAGATAAGCTAGCATTCCCAGATCGGCTGAGGGTAAGGCTAACTCTGTTTGCCAATTTGGGTAATTTCCATATAATCTCAATTGATCTACAGTTTGGCCAGAGTGACAATTTCGCAATTCTGGCGGTCTATCGGTGGTTAATATCAACAGTGGTACGCGACTATATGAGGCTTCAATTACTGCTGAATAAAAATTTGCTCCTGCTGTACCAGAGGTGCAAACTAGTACCACAGCGCGTCCGGTTGCTTGAGCTTGTCCCAAGGCGAAAAAGGCGGCGGAACGTTCATCGAGAATGGAAATCGCTTCAATCTCAGGTACTTGTTGAGCAAAGGCTACTGCTAAGGGTGTAGAGCGCGATCCCGGACAAATGATGGCACAAGTCAATCCCAATCGCCTTAGGGTCTCTGTTAAAATGTAAGCCCAAAGTTGATTAACATTCCTAAAGGCGATCGGCATTAAATCAAACATAGCGATAAAACAATCTTAAATTCTAGATTTTATTTAGGGAAATTCAATTTAAAATCCATCTGGGAAAGTTTGGTGAAGAGAAGTCTGAGGGAGGGAAGCCGATCCTCGATACTTTGGAACCACCTTTGCGTAAGGGGGGTTGGAAACCAACCCTCACAAATGCGGTGATGGAACCCAACACCGCCACGCAAGTTTGGAGGAAAGAAAATCTCCAAACAAACTTGCTCCACTTTCTACAAAATGCCCAATTTGCTCTCAAACTTTTATGGACTGCATTCATTTAACGGGAATTCGCGGCTATGGCTACACTGGGTATCTACCAGAAGAACAGGTTCTAGGACAATGGTTTGAGGTGGATGTGAGGTTATGGTTGGATATTTCCATAGCGGCCAAGACTGACGCGATCGAAGACACTTTAGATTATCGCAGCGTCATTAGCTTGATACAACATCTGGTCAAAACGTCTAAGTTTGCTTTGGTGGAGAAATTGGTAGCAACGATCGCAGATTCTATTCTCCAAGAATGCGATCGTGTAACAAAAGTCCAAGTCATTCTCAGCAAACCTGCCGCACCTATTCCAGACTTTAGTGGCAAAATTAGCATTGAACTGACTAAAAGTAAGTCCAATCTCTAAACCACAAAATGCGTTTTTCTTCTCAACATCTATAAACTAGCAAAAACAGGGGGTTTACGTGGAGTGTGGAAGTATCTCCCAAAGAGAATCTTTCCTGCCATTCCCCCCGACACCTGTTTTTTATCAAAAAACTAAAAAATCACGTAATCTGCTAATGAGCATTTTATTTGTATATTTTCAGTTCAAATCATTTATGATGAAATTTTAACCAAAAGCAATGAATAATTCTAACTAATAATCTTTCATTCACAATTAAAAATTTAATCCCAATTCTTTGCAAGGCTGGATCAAATCGAGATTATTTGGTGAACCAAGGGGCAAAATTACCTGATTAATTGTTCTTAGCATTTTAGTTAATGGATAATATCATATTGCACATAACACACGATATTAATTTTAAAAAATAAGCTTAAAGTAGTATGCTGTAATTTAATTAAATTTGGTTCTTGATTATTTTTTAAATAAATACTATACTTGGTATTTATTTTCCTCAGAGAAAATATTGGACATTCTTGAAAATCAGTTTTTGATTGATGGTAATTATATGGTAAGTTCCGTTTCATGGAAATGGCATGATATTAACTGCATAGAATAATCAAAATAAGCTTTGACAAGCACAGAAATTATCAGAGGTTAATAACATGATGCTATTTGCTCATTAGTCAGTATCTATATCAAGCAATAACACAGGCTATTAAAAGATTGTTTATGATAAAATAATAACCTTTATATGCAAGTTGACACTGACAGCCAAAATCTGAACCTTAGCAAACAGGTTATATTACCATGTTCGCCCGCAAAATCCTAGTTGTTGAGGATGAAAAAATCATATCCTCAAATATTAGAAAGAGTTTACAAAAATTAGGTTATTCCGTTTCAGAAATAACCAAGTCTGGTGAAGAAGCAATAAAAAAGGTAGCCGAAACTCATCCACATTTAGTATTAATTGATATCTGCCTAGCTGGTGAAATTGACGGTATACACATAGCAGATATTATTCAAAATCAGTTCCATGTGCCTGTAGTATATCTAACAGATTGTTCGGAATATAAAACATTACAGAATAATAATCAGCTAAGTGAGCCTTTTAGTTACATAGTTAAACCATTTATCGAAAGTGATTTACATTTTGTAATTGAAATGGCCCTGTATAAACATCAAAGCAAAAAGATATTATATGAAGAAAAACAGAGGCTGGTAGCAATTATTAATAGTATGGGCAGTGCAGTGATTGTGACTTATGCAAATGGTTGTATTCAAATGATGAATACCAGAGCAGAACTAATTACTGGCTGGAAGCAAAATGAAGCGTTCGGTAAAGATTTAGTAGAAGTCATTAGCTTAGTTGACAAAGATGTAGGAGAAAAAATTGAAAATTTAGCCAAAGATGCAATCGAAGCAGGTGAATTTTTAAATTTACCAGAAAACTGCACGCTGATTACCAAAGATGGCAAAGAGATAGCGATTGGGGATAATATTGCACCCATCCGCGATCGAGATGGTAATGTTAGTGGTACGGTTTTAGTTTTTCAAGATATCACCAAACGCAAGGAGACTGAGGCGCAACTGATACGAAATGCGTTTTATGATGGGCTGACAGCATTACCAAATCGTGTTTTATTTTTAGATCGGCTTAGACAAACAATTGAACGTAGCAAACGCAGAAATGATTATTATTTTGCAGTTTTATTTTTAGATTTAGATGGCTTCAAAGAGATTAACGATCGCTTTGGGCATGGAATAGGAGATGATTTTTTAGTAGCGATCGCTAGACGTTTAGAGTCGTGTTTACGCGGTGGCGATACTGTAGCACGATTTGGTGGTGATGAGTTTACTGTTCTTTTAGAGGATATTAAAGACGTTACTGACGCTACCAATGTTGCCAAACGGATTCAAGAATCCTTGCGATCGCCACTTAACCTGAATGGATATGAATTATCTACTACAGCTAGCATAGGTATTACTTGGAATTTTAGTAGTTATGAGGAGCCTGCAACTTTGCTACGAGATGCTGATATTGCCATGTACCGAGCTAAACGGAAGGGAAAAGCTACTTATGCCATATTTAGTTAATTAGTCCTTTCTGCTGCCATTTAAAACGATCTGAATGTCATGGAAAAAACCGAAAAACAGAAAATGCTCGCAGGCGAATTATACCTGGCGGAAGATCCAGAATTAGCTACGGAAAATAAGCGAGCTAGTCGTTTGTTGCGAAGGTATAATTCTACAACTGAAGAACAGCAAGAGCAACGGCAGCAAATTTTGCAAGAGTTATTTGGAAAGATCGGTGACAAAGTATCGATTGTGCCACCATTTCACTGTGACTATGGTAGTAATATTTTTGCTGGCGACAAGTTTTATATGAACTATGGCTGTGTAATTTTAGACTGCAATACAGTTCATATTGGCGATAATGTTTTGTGCGCTCCTTATGTACAAATTTATACTGCTTACCATCCTACAGAGCCAGAAATTCGCCTTTCTGGGAGAGAATTAGCTGCCCCAATTAACATTGGTAACAATGTCTGGATTGGTGGCAGTGCAATTATTTGTCCAGGTGTAACTATTGGTGATAACACAAGCATTGGTGCTGGCAGTGTAGTTGTCAAAGATATACCTGAAAATGTTGTCGCTGCTGGCAATCCCTGCCGCGTCATTCGCTATTTGTCGTAGAGTTTAAAATTTATAACCTCTAGCAATCCAATAGAGCCAGTCTGCGATCGCTTCTTGAGTTTCGCTATCAGTATCAATGGCTGCTATTTCAGATAACTTTGCAGAATATACATCTTCATCCTTACCATTAATGTAAGCCACTTCTACAAACATATCTTTTAAGCATTCATCATCTGGAGCCATTCCCAGCACTTCCACATCTTTCTCCTCAGTAGAGCCTGATTTGCGTCCCTTCTTAGTCCACTTAGCCACAAAGGGAAAATTCAGAACCTCTTCGAGGTAGTAATACCAACCCATAGCTCGGTCTTCTTTGTCTTCAGCATCTACAATGATCTCTGTTTTAATGCGATGCTCTCGGTTTTCGTCGGCTTCAACATTAGGCATAAGATAACGCTTTACGTGTATAACATTTTGATAATATTACCAAAGTCTTGCCTAAGAATAATTTTTCTAAAACATAGTTAACTATATAGGACTTATGCATAAGAGACATCCTAATCCCCTTTAAAAAGTGGGCTTTTAGGGTTCACTTTTTTATGGGAGATTAGAGAGGATCTAGGTTTCAGTTTTCAGTGCGGAAGTCTTGCTATATCTAAGTTATACAAAAAACCGCTTGTCATCGACAAACGGTTTTCTAGTTATTTCCTTAAAAGAGGAACTTATTTGCTGTGCTTCAGTGGTAAATGATTTCTCAGCACCAAAGCGCAAAATTTTTCAGAAATTAAACTAGTCTTAAATCAGGATAATTTGCCAGTACATCATCAGACGTGAGGGTATCATTTTCAGCCTGCGGAGTCCAAAGTACTTCAATTGCCAGAAGCTTCTCACTAGGGATACTACCAATTTGGCGCAAAGCTTGACGCAAATCATCAGCACTGTTAATTGCTGTGGGGATTTCAAACTTACCTAGTGTAGCTGCTAGCAAGGTGACAATAATATATTCTCCAGGGCCTTCGGTAAATAAGCGGGTGGGATTGTCGAGTTCACCAACCGGGGGTAAAGCATCTTTGGCAAGAGCTGCTTTTAGCTGGTTGTTGACGTTAGAAAGAGTTTCTTCACTAAACTTGCTGCGTTCTGCCAGTGACAGCCGATTAAACTGACTTTCAGCTGAATTTAAACTTGCTTGTTGAGTACCACCACCTGCATATACAAAGTATTCGGGATGGCGGAGTAAAGCTAGACTGGCTTCTTGCAGAATTTCTGCTCTCCCCTCTGGGGTGTTAGTATCAGCAGTTTCAGCAATGTGGTTGAGTTCATTTTGCAATTCGCGGGCTTGAGCTAACAAACCGACTTGTAAACGAGTTACCGAAACAGGAGAGTTGCTGCTGTAATCGGCTTCTCCAGTTTCACCACTAGAGACGCGGCGGAAAGTTTGCCATAGGAAATTAGCGATCGCAAAGAAGATTAAGATGCTAAATAGACCACCAAATCCTCCCCCAATACCCCAAAAAGGAATTAGGAAGGGAAAGCCAAAACCGCCACCAAATCCTCCGCCAGGATAATACCCGCCGCCGCCAGGTGGTGCATAAGTGCGTGGTGTATAAGTGCGGCTGGAAGGCGCTCTAAATGAGCCACCACCGATCCGGCCCCCACTGCGGGCTGCTAATGCTCCATCGGCGTGACTAAGAGCCAAAGTTAACATCAGACTTAGGACTAAGAAGGTCTTTAACAGTGGTTTGATGGTTTGTTGTAGTTTTTTACGCATAGTTACAATCGCTTAGAAAACGGAATTTTTTATGATTTCTCCCCATGTTGGTAGGAGTGTTGCGGTATGGCGCTAACCACAGCCTGTAACAACCAAGCCTTGTAGCATTCACTTTTAAAGGCTACATACTCAATCTACCGCGTCTTATCTGGCGTAGGCAGCGATCGCAGGGGGGATTTCTCGACTGGGGAACCGTACCTTAAGATATGTTCACAATTACAGAAAGTTGCGATGTCTACGACGGTCTAAGCGTACGGGCAATTGTTGCTACGTCTTGGATTAGCATTCCTATACTACAGTCTTGAATTATACAGTTGATTATTTTGACTAATTTTTTAATACTTCACCGACTTGTTTTGTCACAAGGTGGGAGGATATTTTTAATATATAAGCACTATATACTACATTTATCAATCAATACATTTACTTATTCAGGAGAACCATCAAGTGACTATAATACTAATCAGTAAAGCTAACAAGCCACTAAATGGTTATCAAATGCTTGTACAGCTTCGTGGCATTTTGGCACACAACTTCAAAGTATTCACGATATTATATTAAGAGTAGGTAATTTTAGCAACATTTATTCGTTAAGTAAATGAACTCCAAGTGCTAGATTTTATTTATTGTCCATCATGCACAGAAATTCTCAATACTGGAGAATTTTGCCGCCAAAATAAAATCAATCCAAAAAAATAATCTTCCTGGCTAATCTTCTAAAATAGCCTTCAAGTTTTTCTACCAGATTCGTTTTAAAAGAAATAAAATAATAATTATGGCTTTGGAAGTAATCCTAATTGCAAATAAATTAAAAATTCTTTGAAGTAAATTCGTCAACTTGATTATGGAACATATTTCTCAACTAACAGCTGAAATCAGAGATAAAGCTGCATACCCAGATATCCTAGTCATCAGCCGGATCTTCCTGCCGAAAGAAGCTGTAATTGGGGAATATATGTATAATCGCTGTCTCCAAGATCCAGAGCGAGTTATTGTGCTGACAGCGAGTTGTTCAGGAGATAAAGTATTTGACGAAAGTCAACAATTTCCTGTATATCGCTGGTTTTATCCTAGCTTTTGGCGTAGTGGCTTTGTGGGAAATATCCTGAAGCCTTTTGTCAATATTGTCTGCTCATTTGTCCTTGCAATCAAACTCTATTTCCGTTATCACTACCGTTATATAGAATGGGGCCACGGCTATGATTTTCCTTCACTGTTGCTATTGAGCTATTTGTTACCTATTCGCTTTTTTATCTATTTGCACGGGAATGATTTTCTTTGTACTTTACACAATCCCGTGCTGCGATCGCTATTTAAATTAACACTTCATAGAGCCGAAGGTATTGTTTGTAACAGTACTTATACACAAGATTATCTTAGAACTACTTTCCGATTAGATACTCCTACCCACGTCATTAACCCAGTCATCAGACCAGAAAAATTTGCTAATAATGTAGAGAGTCCCAGCAGCCTTGATGATTTACGGGTTCGCGTGCGTCAGGCGTACAACATTCCCGATTCATCAATAGTTATTCTCTCCATCGGAAAGCTAGTAAAACATAAAGGTTTCGACCGAGTAATTGATAATATTCCCCTATTGCTAACTTTTGGGGTCGATGTCCACTATATAATCTGTGGTCATGGGTCAAGTGAATCGGAACTGAAATCTCTGGCGCATCGTTTGCGGGTAGATAAGCGCGTCCACTTTGCCGGATATGTGCGTGAGCGAGAATTAGCAGGTTATTATGCAGCTTGCGACATATTTGCCATGCTGACTTTATTGGATACTAAACCTAATAGTATGGAAGGTTTTGGTATGGCTTATTTAGAAGCAAGTTACTTTGGTAAGCCTGTAATTGCCCCTCGCTTAGGCGGTGTTCTAGACACAGTTCAGCATGAAGAGAATGGGATACTGGTTAATCCCAATTCTGGTAATGAAGTGTTTCAAGCTTTCAATCGGTTGTGCAAAGACCAGCAATTACGTGAGCAACTTGGCCGCAAAGGTAAAGAATTAGCCAAGCGGAGAACCCTTCATCGCTCGCTGTATAAATCAGAGGGGTGAAACGCAGTTTTGATAGCTTTGGAAATGAACAAGATTACGGTGTAGAATCTCGCTTATGATTCGATTAAAAATGCAATGAAAAATATCTTGTTTCGCATGGAGCTATTCATTCGGCGCACTCACCGAACCCAAGCTATTATCTTTACAGTTATTGGATTTTTTATTGTATTAAGTGTGACTACTTTTGGGGCAATGTATGTTCTGGCTCAACCTGCTTCAACCTCATCTGAACGTCTTGCTGTTAAAACACCAAATTTAGGGCGACACTTTCAAGAATTCGGGCATGAAGGCTCAATATTGATTTACGACTTAAAAAATAACGGCTTTTATGAACATAATCCTCAACGGAATGCAACTGCTATCGCTCCAGCTTCAACATTCAAAATTTTTAACGCGTTGGTAGCTTTAGAAACAGGTGTAGTTCCTGATGATGTGGCGGTTCTGACTTGGGATGGAATTCACCGAGAAATTGATGCTTGGAATCATGATACGAATTTGCGTCAAGCCTTTAAAGATTCAACTGTTTGGTTCTATCAAGTACTAGCACGTAAGGCTGGATATGAACGAATGCAGCAATTTATTAACAAGGTAGGTTACGGGAACCGTCAAATTGGCACCGCCGCAGACATTGATCGTTTTTGGCTACAACAGCAGATATTGCAAATTACACCCAAAGAGCAAATTAAGTTTTTGCAACGGTTATATCAAGGCGATTTGCCTTTCTCCCAAAGAACAATAAATCTTGTTAAAGACATTATGGTACGTGAACAAACTCCAGACTACATACTGCGGGGGAAGACGGGATGGTTAACGACTACCAAACCAAACGTTGGTTGGTTCGTGGGTTATTTAGAGCAAAATAAAAACGTCTACTTTTTCGCAACAACCCTTGATATGGATAAAGCAGAGGATGCACCCACCCGCATCGAAATTACACGACGCAGCCTCAAGGATTTGGGCTTACTAGCTAAAATCAATTAACCACCACCAACAATAGTTACCACTTCTAAGCGATCGCCTGGTTGCACTTTTGTATCTGTCCAAAACTGGCGATGTAAAATTTCACCATTATACTCTACAGCGACCAAACGGGGATTGAAACCCAACTCTTGGAGTAAATCGGGTAAAGAAGTTTGAAATGAGCAGCTATGGGTTTCCCCATTTACCTGAATCGTAATCTCATTAGACATAAATGTGGAAAATAGGGAATTGGGTATTGGTTACTCACTTTGGGCTAATAACAAATGACTCTTTTTAAAGTTCTGGTTTAATGCGATTGAGTTGGGATAGCAAATATTGTGTTACTAGAGTAGGCTGTTCGGCTTGCATGAGCGATCGCACTACCGCTACCCGTTTAGCTCCAGCATCGATCGCATCATTAATATTATTCGCATCGATTCCCCCAATGGCAAACCAGGGAATTGAGCAATTTTTGGCTGCATAGCTGACATATTCTAAACCTGTGGCTGCCTTACCTACTTTTGTGGGAGTTTCATAAACTGGCCCCACGCCAACGTAATCTACACCTTCAGCAATTGCTCCTTGCATTTCTTCTTTATTTGTGGTAGAAAGACCTATCAGACGCTGCGAACCGAGTAATTGCCGAGCAACAGCAATAGGCATATCTTGTTGTCCCAGATGCACCCCATCGGCATCGACAGCTAAAGCTAGATCCACGCGATCGTTAACAATAAATAAAGCACCGTAGATGTGGCATAACTGCCGTAATTTTCTAGCTTGTTCTAGACGCAAAGAATCATCTGCGGTTTTGTCGCGGTATTGTAAAAGCGTTAATCCTCCTTTAAGTGCGGCCTCGACATTGTTCAACAAATTTTCATGTGGGGAAGTCACAAGATACAAATGCGATCGCCACAACAATTGATGGCGCTGATGACCCATTAAACTACTTTCTAGGGTATAAACCTGATAGCGCATCTGTTTACAAGCCTTAGCCATATTTGGTTGGGTTAGCTTGCTGTATTCTTCCAGCACCCGCAAAGCTTCTTCGACACGGCAAAAGTTAGCTTGCAATACCGATTTTATACTAGCTCGTTCTTCTTCTTGAGGATGGGTTAACTGAGTTCCAAGATCGCCTGGTGTATCCCGCGCCGCCCGTAATTCTGAGGTATGCCACTTAGCTACCTCTTGGCGCAGGCGCTTGCATTCAAGAGCTAGCTGGGCATTGTTCAAGCCAAAACGACACCATTCTTCAATAATTCGTAAGCCTTCACGAGCGCGGTCTAAATTGGCATCTAAAATGCGGTAAACAACTTGTTGTATTTGCTCTTTTTGGCTGAATGGCTCGACCATTACAACAACCCCGTTAGTGCTTTCATCGAAGTGTGAATTATCATATCTCTTAGTAACCATAAGCTCATAAATCTGCTTTTTTTTACTCAATTTTCGCTGAATCTACGCAAAAAAACGTAGTAGTGAGGGTTACGATAAATTATCCCATGTTCCTATAGGCAGTGATAAGGGTAGTTTGAGGCTACAGTTTTGCACTAAGGTTAGTCAAGTCTTTTTGGGTGAACAACAAGCTTAAAAAGGACTAGCCGAAAGGGATACACCAGAAAATCTCTAATGGGCAAACTAAATTGAGACTGTATGGATACTATTTAGAGAGTATTTGTTTTTTGAGAAAGATTTAAAAGATGTTGGTAATCACCATCTCCCCAAAAACTGGTAATTACCAAAATTTTTGTCAGAGTTCAAGGATTGCAACGGCCCACATCCCTCCCAGAACTTAAGTCCTGGGCTAATAGTTGAAGTCTACTTAAATGGACTTTAATTCTTGTTTAGTTCTCTTGAGAGGAATACAATCTGTTAGCTTTAAAATTCTATTCCGAGGCGACGATTGTTAGATGTGAATAATCACAAGCTCTTTGGGGGTGAAAGTCTTTTGGCAAAGATATTGTTGAACAGACACAATATCAATTTATTACCCTGTATTAAAAATCGCCAATCAGTCAATATGTGAGTAATATTATCGACATAATACTCTCTAAGAGTATAAGAATTTATTGTTACTTCTAAGGAGCGTGTTAAATATGATTCACTGGAGTGCATTTACTAAGTACCGTAGAGGAGATATTATGCTTGCAAGGCTGAAGTTTCTGGAATCAGCAAAGCTTTTATTTTTTAGCTTATCAGTATTATCTTTTACCGTAAGTATAGGAACAGCAAGTATAGGCTTCCTGGGTAGCGCGATCGCTCAGATGCCATTGACACCAAATTCAGCACCTATGGGTGAGAAAACCAATTCTCAGGCTAACATGCTGTTTGTCAACCCCAATGGTGGAAATGACAGCGCAGGTAATGGCAGCGAATCCGCTCCTGTAAAAACGATTACCCATGCGTTGCGATTAGCTAACGCCAATACTGTAATTATGCTCTCCACGGGCACTTATAGCGCCGAGACAGGAGAGGAATTTCCCTTAATGCTGAAACCGGGTGTTTCAATTCAAGGCAACCCTAGCAATCAAGGTAAGGATATTATTATTCAGGGAGGTGGTGATTACCTCAGCCGCAGCTTTGCCGGTCAAAATGTCACGATTGTAGGAGCAACCCAAGCCTTGCTGACTGGGGTAACGGTGACGAACTCCAATCGCCGGGGTTACGGTTTATGGATTGAATCTAGCGATCCAGTAATCGCGGAAAATACATTTACTGGTAGTACTCAAGATGGGATTTCTGTCTGTGGTAATGCTGCACCCACTATTAGCAAGAATTACTTCGATCGCAATGGAGCCAATGGCATCACAATTGCCGGGAATTCCAGTCCGCAAGTGAAGGAGAATGTCTTTCACGAAACTGGTTTTGGAATCAATATTGCCCAAAATGCCGCTCCTATAGTCATAGGCAATCAAATTCAGAACAATAGATCGGGAATTGTCGTGCAAGCAAAAGCCCGCCCGATTTTACGGAATAATATTATTCAAGATAATAAAGAAGATGGTTTAGTGGCGATCGCTCAAGCAATGCCAGATTTGGGTAGTGCATCGGAACCAGGGGGTAATCAATTTCAAAATAATGCCCGCTACGATATTAACGCCAGCGCTGCTAAACAGGTAATTTCTGCTGATGGTAATAATCTTGTGAGCGATCGCATCACTGGCAAGGTAGATATTAACGGGACAATAGCACTAGCAGCACAAAATTCTCAATCGACTCCCAGCAATGTGCCACAAGAAATACCACCAACTGGGGAAATCACCTTCTCAGCTCCCGAAACCTCTGAAACTACCAATGAGCAAACCAGCAACAGCATTTCAGTAAATAATCCTGTTTCTACACAATTAAATAATCAATTGCTGCCATTAGTGCCAGCCAATGTTCCACTTTCCACGCCTATATCCAATCAGCAGCAAGCTACCTCTAAAGTTGTCGATTTTCCTACTCCTAGCAGTTTGTCAGCTAGACAAATACCTGCAACTTCCAGTCCAGCGCAGCCGTCTAATACACCACAGTTGAATTATGTGCGAATCGATCCTAATACGATTGAGTTTAATGCCCCTGAGTACCCATCCAATTCAGGAGCCAGCACAAGAAATCAAACACAGCAGCCATTAGCAATAGTAGAAGCTACTGCCCCAAATGCGTCAGCACTTTTACCACTTCCCGATCGCAATATCTCTATCCCTAATCCTCGCAATATACAAACAAGTTCTGTAACGATGCCCGATCGCGGTAATGCGACACAGTTCGGTATCCGCTATCGCGTAGTTGTTCCACTCTTCACTGATAGGGATAAAGATTTAGTGCGATCGCTTGCTCCTGGTGCGTTTCCCACAGTTTGGCAAGGACAAAAAGTTATGCAAGCAGGAGTATTTAGCAGTGAATATAACGCTAAAGAAATGCTTAAAACACTCTCTAGTAAAGGTTTAAGAGCCATTATGGAGCCGTTGAATTAATGAGTGCTGAGTGCTAAGGGACTTCCAGAAATTAAATTATTCAATTTTGGAGCGAAGATGATCAATTAGATTCTTCCTCCCCTGCTTCCCCTGCGCCCCCTGCCTCCCCTGCTCGCCAAAGCGATGGGATATTTTTTTAGTTGGAAGTCCCTAAAAAATCCTATCCTGGCTTATGATCCAAACGGGTGGCTTGCTCTAAGGCGGCTTTTTCTTTGGCTCGGCGGACATAGGGTTGTAATTGAGAGCGATCGCAACCTGTTAAAATAATCAAATTTTCTAAGCTGATTCCCCGCATTAACATTTCTACGCGCCAGGTTTGTTGCGCCTGGGCGATCGCTGGCGTTTGTCCTTGGGGAGTTAATAGTCCCTCACTCCACACTTGCCAACGTTTCTCAAGCTCTGATTCTGACATCGGCGTGCCTATTTCATTCAGAAACATGCCTGTTTGAGCATCTTTACGACTTTTCAGCCATTTAATTAAGGGATTATTGGTAAAAGAACCGTAGCGTTTGCCCAAAATCCATTGATTCACAGGCACTTGACGGACAAATCCGGGGATTGTAATTTGTAGGAAGTGCCCTTGAGGATCGTAGATTTGGTGCGATCGCTCCAAGCGAATTATTTCTGTGGCGGATAACCCAGCCCCAAATAACACATAAGCCAAGGCATAATCTCGGATTCCCGATTTCCTTGCTTGTTGCAGAATTTCATTAACTAAACTAGCTGGTAAATCAGCTACTTCTGTGGTGTTAAACCCTCCTTGGAAACAGCTTGTTGCTGATTCTGCTGAGGATGACATGGCTCCATGTAAAAATAACTCCACCAAATTTTCCAGAAAATCATCCCGATCCTCCCAAAGTTCGTGAAATTCGCTGGTGAACTCAATTACGGCATATCCCAAGATCATCCCATTCAACAAACTGGCTAATTTTTCTGCTGGTAGATAGGTATTTAGGTGTCCCTGCTGGATTACAGTAGCTAAATACTGAGCTACATAGCGGTTTGCCTCTGTTACTCCCCTGCCTAATGCGCGGCGATTTTCTGCCGGGAATTGGTCGGCTTCACCTACCACAGACCGGACGAACTCTGGTACTCGTTCTAATGCGTGCAAGCTATCACTTGCATAATCTTTTAGAGCTTGGTAGACATTACCAGGAGGCGTTGCCCGCCGCACCAGCGACTCACCTAAATCCTTGAAAGCTGCGGACTCTTCTAGCACAGCTAAAAGTAATCCGTGCTTATTGCCAAAATTCCGAAATAGAGTCACTTCGTTGACTTCGGCTTTTTCAGCAATTTGGCGGGTTGTGGTAGCGCTAACTCCCTGAGCCGAAAACAACTCAAGTGCAGCTTGAATCAGGCGTTGACGAGTGGAAATAAGGTGAGAAGACATAGAAAAATGCAAGTGGCACTTGCAGGGATATCAGAGTTCTGCTAGCATAACAAATGTAAGTGATACTTGCTTTACTCTCCCCTACGGGTGACGCTCCTGCGTCGCTAGCGCTGCGAAGGCAGCCAGTCACTAATGGGAGAAACCGCCTTGACGCTAGCCTCTTCCTTCCTTTGGGAGAAGACCGCGCTGGCTCACTGTAACTAACTAATATACAGTGCGAGTAAATCCCTTGTGGGATGGCATCCGAGAAAAGGCAAATTGCTTCATCATCCATCAACAGGAATTTTTATGACTGCAAATTTTGGGGCGATCGCCCCTGAGAGAGGCAACTCACCTCAACTCAGTTGGACAAATGTAGTATTTTTTACTACGTTTCATGCTTTAGCACTTCTGGCTCCTTGGTTTTTCTCCTGGCCAGCATTAGGTTTGCTAGTGTTTCTCCACTGGTTATTCGGGAGTATTGGTATTTGCCTGGGATATCATAGACTACTGAGCCATAAGAGCTTCCAAGTCCCCAAGTGGTTAGAGTATGCGATCGCCCTCATTGGAGCGCTGGCTTTGCAAGGTGGGCCGATTTTTTGGGTAGGTGGACACCGCCAGCATCACGCTCACACGGAAGATATTAATTTAGACCCCTATTCTGCTCAAAGAGGATTTTGGTGGAGTCATATACTATGGATTTTCTACCCGCGTCCCGAATTTTTTGACTATGAAACCTATAAGAAATATGCCCCCGATCTAGCTAGACAACCCTTCTATTGTTGGCTGGATCGCTACTTTTTGCTGTTGCAAATACCCTTCGCACTGCTCCTATATGCTTTAGGAGGATGGCCTTTTGTATTCTATGGTGTGTTTCTTCGATGTGTCTTGCTTTGGCACTCAACCTGGTTTGTGAACTCAGCATCACATCTGTGGGGTTATCGGACCTTTGATGCTAATGATGGCGCTCGTAATCTTTGGTGGGTATCCATCGTCACTTATGGAGAAGGATGGCATAACAACCATCATACTTATCCCCACATGGCGAAATCTGGATTGTCTTGGTGGGAGATTGATATTACTTGGTGGAGCATCCTAGTTTTGCAGACTTTGGGTTTAGCCAAAAAAGTTGTCTCACGTCCTCCTCAAGGTGCAACTCACGGCTAAATTGCAACTCAACGATGGTGAATTTGTTAAGTCGATTGCTTCCCGCAGTCGGCTTACTAATTTTTATCAGTACTGTTTCACCGTAAAATCTAATCGTTTAAATCACCACAATACATCAAGCGTGAAAAAGGTTCAGTTAAGGTTAAAACTCAATGAACCGCAGAGAACACAGAGAGAAGGAAAAAATTCTTAACCCAAGCGTATTGCTTTCTTTTTAACTACGAATTACGAATTACGAATTAGTTAAACTGACTCCACTGTAGAAGCACCGAAACGATAGCCTTTGCCGTAGACTGTGTGAATCAGCGCAGTTTCTCTACCTACCTCAATCTTACGGCGCAGCAAACGAATTAAGGCTGCAATCACATTACTGCTGGGTTGTTCTTCCTCTTGCCACAAATTATGCAAAATTTGGGCATGAGTCATTAGTTGTCCCGTGTGTTCCATAAAATATTGCAGCAACTGACTTTCTTTTTGCGATAACTCAATTATTCTTCCTTGACGATAGGCGACTTGATTTTCACAATCGAGTTCTAAATCAGCGACGGTTAAACGTCCGGGGGTGGTTTCATAGGTTTGGGAACCGGAACGACGCAATAAAGCCCGGACTCTGGCTAATAACTCCCGCAGTTCAAAGGGTTTAACTAGATAGTCGTCAGCACCAGCATCTAAACCTTGTACGCGGTCATCTAGAGTATCTTTAGCTGTGAGAAACAGTACAGGAGTAGTTTTGCCTTGTCGTCGCAATTGCTGACAAATCTCTAACCCCGTTTTTCCTGGCAGCATCCAATCTAAAATTAGTAGGTCATAACTGCCAGCTTGTACATATTCGTTGCCACTTGTACCATCGTAAGCGGCATCCACAATGTAACCCTCACGAGTTAACAAGCGACTCAAGGGTTCAGTTAGTTCAACTTCATCATCAACTAATAAAATTCTCATGCTGCTGTGGTAAGCATATAGAGATATTATTCAACTGCCAGAACGCCAAGGATATTAAGAAAAAGAATGCTGACTGTTGCATTGCCCAAAGGGGAACTCCTTAAAAATAGCATCCGCCTGCTACAATCTGTGGGATTAGATTTTAGTGCTTTTTTAGATTCAGGAACTCGCCAACTTCAAATTCCTGATACTAAGGGACTTGCAAAAGCTTTGTTGGTACGGGCGCAGGATGTGCCTGTTTATGTAGAATATGGTCAAGCACAACTGGGTATTGTCGGCTACGATGTGTTGCGGGAGAAGCAGCCGCAAGTTGCCCACTTGGTAGATTTGCAGTTTGGAGATTGTCGGATGTCGGTGGCGGTAAAAGCATCGAGTTCTTACCGATCGCCTTTAGATTTACCACCACATGGTAGAGTTGCTTCAAAATATGTGAATTGCGCTCGTGAATATTTCCACAGTCTAGATTTACCTGTAGAAATCGTACCGTTGTATGGTTCAGTAGAATTAGGCCCGATTACTGGAATGTCAGAAGCGATCGTGGATTTAGTTTCTACAGGGCGAACTCTGCGCGAAAATGGTTTGATTGAAATTGCTACTCTGTATGAAAGCACGGCACGGTTGATTGCCCATCCTCTAAGTTACCGCCTGAACACGGGTAATCTCAGTGATGTGATTTCCAAGCTGCGGGAAACAGTTTTGATAAAGGTTTAACAGTTACAGCAGAAGTTATAAGTCAGAAATCAAACTAAAGTTTTCATCAATGAAATCATGATTTTGTTGATGAAAATCATGATTTTTATAACAAGACTAAATTTGTTTACACTAGGATTAGTGCGATCGCAAAAGTACGACAAAATTTCCTGAACAGCCAGATGCGGGGAAATGACTAAGAATTGTTAAAAAAAATTACGCTACTTTTGATCCAGAAATATTACACTTATATCTCTTAATAAAAGTTAATGAACCCTGGACACATTGATACAGAACTGGCGCGGCTAGAAGCCCTCCGCCAATATCAAATTCTTGATACTGAACCCGAAAAAGCTTACGACAATCTTGCTCAGTTAGCGGCATTTATTTGTGATACTCCCATCTCTTTGGTAAATTTTATTGATGAAAACCGTCAATGGTTTAAGGCAAAAGTAGGTTTAGATGTATCAGAAATGCCCCGGTGTGTTGGATTGTCTTACCTTTGCCAAGAGCAACGTCAGGTTGTGGTAATTCCTGATACCTTAGCGGATGAAAAGTTAGCTAATAATGCAGTAGTCATTGGCTATCCCTACGCGCGATTTTATGCGGGCGTACCCTTAATTACCCCAAAGGGAGATATGCTAGGAACTTTGTGTGTAATTGACCAAGTTCCCAAAGAATTGAGCCAAAAACAAGTTGAAGCGCTTGTGGCTTTGAGTCGCTTAGTAATCGACCAATTAGAACTTAGACGTTATGTAACTGAAGTATCTGAAGTTACTGAAAAGCTAATGGCACAGAAGCAAGCTGCGAGAACCCGCACCAATAATCTTCTTGAAAGCATCACTGATGGTTTTTTTGCCTTAGATAAAAAGTGGCGATTCACCTACATTAATGGTCAAGCAGAACGGCTGTTGCAAAAAAACCAAAATGAGCTTTTGGGTAAAAACATCTGGGAAGTGTTTCCAGAAATCATCGGCACAACATTTTACCGTGAGTATCACAAGGCAATTTTAGAACAGGTGAGTGTGGAATTTGAGGAGTTTTATCCGCCACTAAACTGCTGGCTTCAAGTCCACGGTTATCCTGCAAAAGACGGCTTGTCTATTTATTTTCAAGACATTACTGAACGGCGGCGAATAGCAGAAGCATTACGGGAAAGTGAAGAACGCTGGCAATTAGCATTACATGGTAATAATGATGGCATCTGGGATTGGAACCTCAAAACTAATGAAGTGTTCTTCTCAACTCAGTGGAAAGAAATGCTCGGTTATAAAGACGACGAAGTTTCCAACGGTTGGGATGAATGGATAAAACGAATCCACCCCGATGAGCGAGATTTGGTATTTCAAGCCTTCCAAGACCACTTTGCCAAGAAAACACCGTTTTACGTCTGTGAATATCGAGTCCAATGCCAAAACGGCAGCTATAAATGGATTCTAGATCGAGGACAGGCACTTTGGGACGCATTGGGTGATATAGTTCGCATGGTGGGTTCTTATACAGATATCACAGATCGCAAGCGGGCAGATGAGGAATTAAAACGGCAGAATTTACGCTCGCAATTATTTGCTGAAATTACTCTGAAAATTCGAGAATCTTTACAAATAGATGAAATTCTTCAAACCACAGTTATTGAGGTACAAAAATTACTCCAAGCTGACCGAGTTTTAATTTTCCGACTGGAAACTGATGGTTCGGGAACAGTAATACAAGAGGCAGTATTACCTGGTTGGCCCTTAATTTTGGGAGAAAATCTGAACGATAAATGCTTTAAAGAACAATACATAGAAAGATATCGTCGGGGCAGAGTGAGTGCTATTGAAGACATTGAAGCTGCTCATATTCAACCATGCCATCGAGAATTTCTTCAGCAGTTTGCTGTGAGAGCCAACCTCATAGTACCGATTCTTGTCAGGGATGGTATTTGGGGCTTGTTGCTGGCTCATCAGTGTGCCGCACCTCGAAAATGGAATAACTTTGAGATGGAGTTGTTACAGCAACTAGCTAACCAAATTGGCATTGCTTTATCTCAAGCGCAACTATTAGAAAAAGAAACCCAGCAAAGTCAAGAACTCGTCCGTTCTAATGCAGAATTAGAACAATTTGCTTATGTGGCTTCCCATGACTTGCAAGAGCCATTACGGATGGTAACAAGTTATTTACAGCTACTAGAGCGAAGATACAAAAATAAACTTGATGCCAATGCCGATCAGTTTATCACCTATGCAGTAGATGGGGCCCGGCGAATGCAGACCCTAATCAACGATTTATTGAACTATTCTCGCGTCACCACCCGCGGACAACCTTTTAAGTTAGTTGATTGCGATCTAATCTTACTTTCTGCGATCGCTAATCTCCAAATTGCGATCGCAGAAAGTAAAGCAATTGTTACTCATGATTCTCTACCGAAAGTGATGGCTGATACTACCCAACTCACACAAGTATTTCAAAACCTGATTGGTAACGCCATCAAATTTTGCCAAAATCAGCAGCCACAAATTCACATTGGGGTGGCCAAGCCAAATGCAAATTCAGACGGGGAAAGTTTAAATTCTATTCCATCGGTAGATGAATGGTTATTCTGGATATGCGACAATGGAATCGGTTTAGAATCCCAGTATGCAGAACGCATTTTTATAATTTTCCAGCGCTTGCACGGTAGAGATAAGTATCCTGGTACTGGAATCGGTTTAGCAATTTGTAAAAAGATTATAGAACGCCACGGCGGCCGGATCTGGGTTGAGTCGAAACCGGGTCAAGGCTCGACTTTCTACTTCACAATTCCAGATAGAGCAGGTAAGCAATCGTGAGTATCATAAAAGCGATTATGCCTATTGAGGTTTTGTTGGTAGAAGATAATCCTGGCGATGCCCAACTTACACGCATCGCTCTAGAAGATAGTAAAATATCGATTCACCTAAATGTGGTCGAAGATGGTGTGGAGGCAATGGCATTCTTGCGGAAACAAGGGCAATACATCACAGTAGCTCATCCCGATATTGTACTGCTCGATTTGAACCTACCCAGAAAAGATGGGCGAGAAGTACTGGCAGAAATCAAAGCAGACGAAAAGCTCAAAAGAATTCCCGTAGTCGTTCTGACGACTTCCCAAGCTGAAGAAGACATCATCAAAGCCTATAATTTATCTGCAAACTGTTATATAACTAAACCAGTAGATTTCGATCAATTCGTTAAAATTGTACAATCAATAGAGAATTTTTGGTTTGCGATCGTAAAACTGCCACCGGAGTAGTGGAAATGGCAGGTAAAAATATTAAAGTCTTGTTAGTAGAAGATAACCCTAGTGATGTTTTTTTATTACAGGAGTTTTTAAAGGAAGTTACCACAGTTGTAGTTGATTTGATGCCCGTTGAGCGGCTTTCTGAAGCAATTAACTACCTAGCAAAGGAAATCTTTGATGTGATTCTGCTAGACCTCTCGCTGCCAGATAGCCAGGGGCTAGAAACTTTTGTTATCGCTCACCATCAAGCAAAAGCCACTCCGATAATTGTGCTAACGGGTATAAATGATGAAACCCTGGCAATTAGGGCAATGCAGGAAGGAGCGCAGGATTATTTGGTCAAAGGGCAAGTCACTGGTGACTTACTGGTGCGCTCTATGCGTTATGCCATCGAACGTCAACGGGCAGACGACGCATTGCGCCATAGCGAGGAGCGATTTCGGGTGGCCCTCAAAAACTCCCCCATCTTTGTGTACAACCAAGATATGGAGTTATGCTACACCTGGGTTTACAATCCTCCATCTGGCTTGACAGTTGAGGAAATATTGGGCAAACAAGACTTGGATATTATCCCAGTTGAAGATGCTCAATATCTGACCACAATTAAGCATGGGGTGCTAACTACTGGCATAGGAACGCGAGAGGAAGTATCAATTACAATCAAAGATACAACTCGATATTACGATTTGACCGTTGAGCCATTGCGGAATGAGTTGCAAGAAGTTGTGGGCGTGACATGCGCCAGTATTGATATTAGCGAACGTAAATTGGCAGAAGAAAAAATCCGCGAACAAGCAGCATTGCTTGATGTCACCACAGATGCCATTTGCGTCCGAGATTTAAATAATCAAATTATTTTCTGGAACAAAGGCGCAGAAACAGTTTACGGCTGGCAGGCGATAGAAGCTTGGGGCCAAAATGCTAGCGAGCTTTTGGATGAAGAACCTTCACCAGAAATTGAAGCGGCTCTTTTACAAGCTACTAGTAAAGGAAAGTGGCAGGGCGAGTTAAATAAACTCACCAAAATTAACAAAGAAATCCTTGTTGCTAGTCGCTGGAGTTTAGTGTACGACGAACAAGGAAAACCGAAAGCGATTCTCACCGTTGACACAGATATTACCGAGAAAAAACATTTAGAAGCGCAATTGTTTCGCGCCCAACGCTTGGAAAGCATCGGCACTTTAGCTAGTGGCATTGCTCACGACCTCAACAATATCCTGACACCGATTTTGGCCGGAGCGCAACTCTTGCCACTCAAATTTCCTGATGCAGATGAGCGCACCCGTCATCTATTGGAGATTTTAGAAGTCAATGCTAGACGCGGGGCTGATTTAGTCAAACAAGTGTTGTCATTTGCGCGGGGTGTAGAAGGGAAGCGCATCACTTTGCAACTCAGACATCTGATTGTGGAAGTTGCCAAGATTCTTAAAGAGACATTTCCCAAATCCATAGAAATTAGCACTGATGTACTCCAAGATTTGTGGATGGTTTCTGGAGATAGCACCCAACTACATCAAGTGCTGATGAACCTCTGCGTTAATGCCCGCGATGCAATGCCCAATGGCGGTAGTTTGAGTATCTATGCTGAAAATGTGTTGATTGATGAAAATTATGCCCGCATGAACCTGGAAGCAAAAGAGGGACCTTACATAGTGATGACTGTCTCCGATACTGGAGTTGGGATTGCTAAAGAAATCTTAGATAGAATTTTCGAGCCATTCTTTACCACAAAAGATGTCGGAAAAGGCACAGGGTTAGGACTTTCTACCGTCCTTGGCATCGTTAAAAGCCACGGTGGTTTCGTGAACGTGTATAGTGAACCGAAAACTGGCACCAGCTTTCAAGTTTACTTACCAGCAGTGGAAGGAATGGAAACAATTACTCCAGAAGAATTGCCACCACAGGTAGGACATGGAGAATTGATTTTGATTGTGGATGATGAAGTTGCTATTCAAGAAATTACGAGAACATCACTGGAAGCTCATAACTACAAAACCCTAATTGCCTGTGATGGCATTGAAGCGATCGCGCTCTACGCTCAAAATCAGGATAAAATTGATGCTGTGCTGATGGATATTATGCTACCCACGCTAGATGGTTTAACTGCCATCCGTACCCTGCAAAAAATCAACCCCTTGGTCAGAATTATTGCCAGCAGTGGACTCATGTCTGACAATAAACTCAGTGCGGTAGCTGCTATCGGTATCAATACATTTTTGGTAAAGCCCTATACTGTCAACGAATTATTGCTTTCTTTACAGAAAGTACTATCACAACTCAATTAATTACGTAAATATTCTGATAGTTTTGAGTACAAAAGGCTGCTTGATTGATGTGGGTGCGAATTTTCTGAATTTGATATGATTGAGCATCGACTAACACACTCCTCTTATGGAGTCTAAGTACTGGGAATTTTTCTAACCCTATGCCCAATCCTGTGTAATATGCCTCGATTTCTCAGGTTAATCGTAAATATAGTAATTTTGAGTGTTTTGTTACTCATCTCTGTGCAAGTTTGGGCGCAAGATTGGCGACCGGTTCGCGGTGGTATCCCTTTCGGTATCAGTGGGATGGCTTTAATAAAGCAGCAAAGCAATTCTCTAGATTTTCTGATTGTCCATGACAACAAAAAACCCAATCAAACCCGTTTAGCAACTATTAGTCTTAAAGGGAAAAACCAACCTGAATATTTCCCTTTAAACTGGCCAAGTAACATAGAATTGCCCATCGATTTAGAAGCTTTAACGTCTGTCCCAGAAAAAACAAAATTTTCTTTTATCGCTTTAAGTAGTTCTGGAAAAGCCTATTACATCAGGTTAAACCCTACTAATAAAACCATCTTGGTTCTCAAAGAATTCAATTTACCGGGAATTATTCAAGGAAATAATTTTGAAGGATTCGGATTACAAAACCTAGACGGTAAATTAGTTGCTATTTGGGGACATCGAGGTGAAGGAGAACAACCAGCAACTATATTTTGGGGAATCTTTGATTTGGCTAAATATCAAATTACTCTCGCCGGTTCTGCCAATCTGAAAGTACCGTTTCCATCTGGTAATGTGCGTCATATATCAGATATTAAGATAGACCCTGTAGGGATTGTGTACATCACCTCAGCAAGTGATGCAGGAGATGATGGCCCATTTCAGTCAGCTGTATATGTCGCTGGTTATCTAGGATTGCATGATAACAAAATTGTCTGGCGGCAAAATCCTCAATTTGTTCCTATTTACCGCTCTGATTACCACAAAATTGAAGGTATAGAACTTGTTCCCGGTGCGGAAGGTGGTGTAATTGTTGGTACAGATGATGAAAATTTGGGTTCCTACGTATATATGGTGGGTGGAAGTAACTGAAGTATGTTCTTGCTGCTTTATTTGCGATCGCCTAGCATATTCTTCTACACATATCGAAATTTTTGTCAAGTCATCCAGAGCGATCGCAATTTGGTATAAGTTGACCATTATCTAATTGATAACGGCCACTTAATTAATCACCCCTACACATTAAATCGGAACAACATTACATCCCCTTCCTGCACGACATACTCTTTCCCTTCACTGCGAAGCAACCCTTTTTCCTTCGCAGCGTTCATCGAACCAGTTGTTACCAAATCTTTATAAGCGACAGTCTCAGCGCGAATAAATCCCCGCTCAAAATCACTGTGGATTACACCAGCAGCTTGAGGTGCAGACATACCAGCATTAATTGTCCAAGCGCGGGTTTCTTTAGGGCCACAAGTGAAATATGTCCGCAAGCCTAGAAGCGAGTAAGTTGCCCGAATCAATGATTTTAAACCACCTTCTTCCACACCTAAAGATGCAAGAAAATCAGCTTTATCTTCTTCTGGCAATTCTACTAACTCAGCTTCAACTTGGGCAGAAACTATCACAACTTGGGCATTTTCTGTCGATGCAATTTGTCGCACTGTTTCCACAAAATGATTACCAGTTGCCAACTCATCCTCAGATACATTGGCAGCGTAGATAATCGGTTTATAAGTAAGCAGTTCTAATCCCTTAATAATTACTTCTTCTTCTTCATTCAAACTTACCTGACGCACCGATTTACCTTCATTCAAAGCCGCAGCTAATTTTTCTAAGACTGTGATTTCAAACTGTGCATCTTTACTGGTACGGGCTTGTTTGCGAGTCCGGTCAATTCGCCGCTCAATTTGTGCTAAATCTGATAAACCCAATTCTATATTAATGATTTCAATATCTCGCGCTGGGTCAACAGAGCCAGCAACGTGGATAATATCATCATTTTCAAAACAACGTACCACATGGACGATCGCATCAACTTCCCGGATGTGGGACAGGAATTGATTCCCTAGTCCCTCACCCTGACTTGCACCTTTAACTAAACCGGCAATATCTACAAATTCAACCCGCGCCGGGATAATTTGTACCGAACTGGCAATCTTAGCAAGAACATTTAACCGTTCATCCGGTACTGCGACAACGCCGACATTCGGTTCAATCGTGCAAAAAGGGAAGTTAGCTGCTTCTGCTTTAGCATTAGCAACTACAGCATTAAATAAAGTAGATTTTCCGACGTTGGGAAGTCCGACAATTCCGGCTCTTAGCATTTTGGATTTTAGATTTGAGATTTTAGATTACATTACCAAGTTAATCTAAACAGGTTCCGGTATGGTTTGGGGAATTGGCCCTGGAACCGTCTGAGGAATGGGAGCAGGTACTGGTTCTGGTACAGGCCCCGGTAACGGTTGAGGAATCGCTGGCCCCGGTACAGGTTCAGGACTAGGTAGCGGATTTGGTTCAGGATTGGGGCTAGGTAGCGGGTTTGGGCCAGGAGTAGGAATTTGTGGTTCAGGTATAGAAATCGCAGTGGGATTAATCATGGTAAATCTAAATTAAATTATTCAACCTTCTTAAGCTAGATGACAACCTCATATCTTGACATCTCCCCAAATAGCTATACCCACGAACACTTCCTTTAACTTGGGCATTGGGCATTGGGCATTAGTTATTTACCCTCTGCCCCTCTGCTCCTCTGCCCCATTGCATCTGTGCTTTTCCACCACCTCTGGCACCGGATCGTAACCACCTGGATGAAACGGATGACAGCGCAAAATCCGCCGAGTTGCCATCCAGCTACCACGCAATACTCCAAATCGTTCAATGGCTTCAATAGCATACATCGAACAAGTGGGTTGAAAGCGACAAGTCGGGAGAAACAACGGCGATATAAACATTCGGTAGCCCCGAATCAGCCAAATTAATAATAATTTCATTGCAGCTACCCAAATCTTATAAATTAGTAACAGAGGTAAAATTTTTCATTTTGTTACATCTTTGTTGATTACATTTTCTGACTCAACCTCAATTCCGGTTTTATGGCTGCAAATTGCGTCGGCTGCAATTTGGGTGTTACTCATCCTCCTGATTGCAGGGGTGGTAAACCGCTTTGCCGACAAGCCAGAAATCGTGCGGAAGATAGTTCATATCGGCACTGGTAATGTGATTTTAATCGCTTGGTGGCTAAATATTCCTGCTAGCGTAGGGGTTACAGCTTCTATTTTAGCCAGTGCAATCACCTTATTATCCTACCGATTCCCCATTCTTCCTGGTATTAATAGCGTTGGCCGTCAAAGCTTTGGAACATTTTTTTACTCTGTCAGTTTCGGTATTTTAGTTGCCTGCTTCTGGTACTTGCAGCAACCCCAATACGCAGCACTAGGGATTTTGATCATGACTTGGGGAGATGGACTAGCAGCTTTAATTGGGCAACATTTTGGTACACACAAGTATAAAATCTTTGGTACGCAAAAAAGTTGGGAAGGCTCCCTAACTATGATGCTCGTTAGCTATTTCATTAGTAGTTTGATTTTAGTTGGAACTCAAGGAAACAGTTGGCAAATTTGGGCGATATCGTTGATGGTGGCATTTATCGCTACTACTTTAGAAGCTGTTTCATTTTTGGGGATTGACAATTTAACAGTTCCTTTGGGTAGTGCAGCCCTTGCTTTCTATTTAAGTCAATTAATTTTGAGTTAGTAATTGCTTTGAGTACTATTCCTAATTTTGTTTTAGAGAGGCTAACTGGATAGCTAATGATATTGATGACGTTCAGTACATAGAGGATAGTCAAAATCTAATCTAGGTACAAAAAACGCGATAGAAAGTCAATTTCCTGAGCGACTCAACCAACAAAAATAAATCTTTTCGAGTATATTCAATACCACCTATTACGTAAAAATTGAGCCAAGTCAATTACCGCGATCGCTCCAAAATCCAATCGAGTAAAATCGGATTGACTAACTCCGGCGCTTCATCCTGCGGACAATGCCCAACTCCCTCTAAAGGAATAAACTTTTCTACCTGCGGAAAGTTAGCTAATTCTCTCCCTAACTTAATTGGTTCCCACGGATCGGCTGTTCCCCACAAGATAATCGCAGGACACTTTAACAGTGGTAAAAGGTCTTCAGGTAGCGGCCCTGTAGAATAAGAAGTAAAAGCCAGGAACACAGCGCTAGCACCTTGATCGCTTGCTGGTGAAGTGAGAATATCTACCAACTCATCTGTCACCATCTCAGGATTTGCATAAGCTTGCAGCAGAATTTTCCGTACTGTTTTCGGTTTGGCGAGTTGATTGAAAAAGAAATCGCCAACTGGTTTGATAGATAACAAGCGTTGCAGTAAAGGCGCTCCGTAACGACGAGATAAAGGTAAAGTTTCCCGTTTGCGATCGTGCAACAGCCGTAAAGAACAGTTGAGCAAAGCAACTCCCAAGGCAATATCTGGGTTGCCAACTGCTGCTTGCATAGCTACAATACAGCCAATTGAATTGCCAACTAAAAAAGCAGGTTCGCCGACAACTTCGCGGCAAAAATCTGCTACTTGTTGTCCCCAGGTTTCTAAAGTGTAAGCAATTTTTTCACCAGGTTGAGGTTTTGCAGAACCACCAAAACCAATCAAATCGATTGCATAAACACGACAATTTTGTGCTAATACAGGAATATTTCTCCGCCAATGCCACCAAGAAGCCCCAAATCCATGCACCAGGACAACAACTGGTCCAGTGGTTCCTTGGGTTTGATAGCAGATAGGGAAATCTTGCCAAATCCAGGTTTTTGTAGAGGTAAATGCTATTTCTGAACTTGATGTTGTCATGGGAAACTTGATGAATATAAGGGTAAAAGCCTTTCAGCCGTAAGGCACAAGTAAAATTGTTTTTAATTTGAACAAAATTTATCAGATTTTTAAAGTAAATGCTTTGCTCTAGTGATAACTTAGACATACACCACAAAAGCTTCTAAGCTGATAATTTTATGCAGCATAGAGAGTTTTGGTCTTGTTGATAGAGGCAATTTACTCACAACTTAGATTATCTCAGCATTAGGAATCATAACTTTTATGATGTGAATAATATTTTTGCGATTTATTCAGATGTGAGTGAATTAGCAATCAGTGCTAGATTCAGTAGTTTCACAATTTACGATCGCTAATGCGAGTCTATAACATTATCGAATATGAGGCATCGGCTAAGGGGTGGTTTGCAACTGGAAACTGACGCTGAATTTAATAATATTTTTCTTGTTCCTAGTTCTGCGAGCCAGACAACATGAATTTACTAGAAACAATCGATACTCCCATCGGGAGCTATGCACCTGATTTTGAACTGCCAGGAATTGACACTCAAGTACACCATCTCAGGCGTTATCTTGAGAAGTTTCGAGCAGTGGGCGTTATTTCCATGTGTAACCACTGTCCTTATGTAGAGTGGTATATAGACAGGTTAAAAAACATTCAAGCCGAATTTGCCCCCAAAGGCTTCACACTAATTGGGATGAATGGTAGTGATGGTAATATTGAAACTAGGCCAAGCTTTGAAAATATGCAGGCTTTTGCCCAACGTCACAATCTGAACTTTCCTTACCTGTGGGACTCGACGCAAGATGTAACTCAGAGTTTTGGGGCGACAAAAACACCAATGGCTTTTTTAATAGATGCTAATGGTATAGTCCGTTACAAAGGCAAAATTGATAATCATCCCCAAGATGCATCAGCAGTGGGAGAGGAATATTTGAGAAATGCGATCGCCTCTCTATTTCTTGGTCAGACAATAGATGTACCACAAACAGAACCAGTCGGGACTACATTGATTTGGCGTAACTAGACATAGATAGTCCCTGTAACTGTTATCTTAAATTGGAGGCAATTGCAACTTTTTTGATAAAGCGTAACTTCATGGGAACGAATTACCGACGGGTTTTACTCAAACTGAGCGGTGAAGCCTTAATGGGCAACATGGGCTATGGCATTGATCCAGAAGTGGTCAAAGGAATAGCACAAGAATTAGCAGAGGTGATAGCCACTGGCACTCAAATTGCCATAGTTGTTGGCGGCGGCAATATTTTTCGTGGCGTTAAAGCAGCGTCGGCGGGGATGGACAGGGCAACCGCTGACTATATTGGCATGATTGCCACGGTAATGAACGCCATGACGTTGCAAGATTCGCTAGAACACATAGGGGTACAGACGCGGGTGCAAACCGCGATCGCTATGCAAGAATTAGCAGAACCATATATCCGTCGTCGTGCCATCCGTCATCTTGAAAAAGGGCGGGTGGTAATTTTTGGGGCTGGTTCGGGAAATCCCTTCTTTACTACAGATACCACGGCGGCACTAAGAGCAGCAGAAATTGACGCTGAGGTGATTTTTAAAGCCACCAAAGTAGACGGAGTATATGATGCCGATCCTCATATTTATCCTAACGCCAAGCGTTACAATAGCCTTACCTACGCACACGTTTTAGCCAAAGATTTGCGGGTGATGGATAGTACTGCGATCGCCTTGTGTAAAGAAAATAATATCCCAATTCTGGTATTTGACCTAACGGTGCGAGGCAACATCCACCGAGCAGTCTTGGGAGAATCCATCGGTACCCTTGTGGGAGGTTCTTGTGATATTAGCTGAGATATTAGCTGACGCTAAAAGTAAAATGCAAAGTTCTGTTGAGTCAACTCAACGAGCTTTTAACACGATTCGCACTGGCCGCGCCAATTCGAGTTTATTAGATAAGGTATTAGTTGACTACTATGGTTCGCCTACACCCTTAAAATCACTGGCAAATATTAGCACGCCAGATGCCTCGACAATTCTGATTCAGCCTTACGAGCGCAACACCCTAAACATAGTTGAAAAGGCGATTTCTCTCTCAGATGTGGGTTTAACCCCTAGCAACGATGGTTCTGTAATTCGGCTGAATATTCCGCCTTTGACAAGCGATCGCCGAAAAGAATTCGTCAAAATGGCTACTAAGTATGCTGAAGAAGGTCGTGTTGCTATCCGCAACATCCGCCGCGATGCCGTAGACTCGATTCGCAAGCAGGAAAAAGCCTCTGAAATCTCCAAAGATGAATCAAAAGACCAACAAGACAATCTGCAAAAACTCACAAATGAGTATACTGCCAAAATAGACGCGCTTTTAGCAGAAAAAGAAAAGGACATTACGACTGTTTAAGGTCTAAGTCTGAAGCATAAAGGCTGAAGGATGATGGTAAAATTCTTCTGCCTTTATCATTTTTTAGGTATCTCATAAAAATTGAACAAGTAAGTAGACGTGAATAATTAAAGTAGGGGCAATTGATGAATTGTGCCCCTACTCAAGAGAAAATCAACTAATTCAGGAGCAAAAATTCAGTCTTATGTACGACTGCATCATCGTCGGCGCTGGGCCAGCTGGTGGAACGGCTGCATATCATTTAGCCAAGCAGGGTCGTTCAGTATTAGTGTTAGAAAAGGAACCCCTGCCAAGATATAAACCTTGCGGCGGTGGTGTATCTCCAGCGATCGCTCAATGGTTTAACTTTGATTTTAGCCCAGCCATTTCTGTAAAAGCTGACTCCCTTCGCTTTACCTGGAAATTGGGCGACCCTGTGGAAGCAAAAATTGCCACAGAAGAACCAGTCTGGATGGTGCGACGAGATATTTTTGACCATTTTCTAGTGCAGCAAGCACAGAAGCTCGGGGCTGAACTACGAGATCATACTGAAGTAACGGGTATTGAATTTAAAAGCGACTATTGGCAAGTTAACACAGCCAATGGGCCAATTACAGGTCGCTACTTAATTGCTGCTGATGGTGCTAAAGGGCCAATGGCAAAATGGCTCGGCTTCAAAGAACGTAAACGCCGTTTAGCAGCAGCTTTAGAAGCAGAAGTTCTCACAACAGTGAAGGACAAATCCACGATTCACTTCGAGTTTGGCTTAGTGAAAAATGGCTATATTTGGAACTTCCCAAAAGCTGATGGTTATTCCATTGGTGTCGGTACGTTTATCGGTGGCGAACCCCAGGATTTTAAGAAGATTTTAGATGAGTATGCGCGATCGTTTAATGTAGATATCAAAACTAGCAAGCAATATGGTTATCCCCTTTGTTTGTGGAATGGCAAGCAAAAGCTGCATACCCAAAATGCAGTTTTGGCTGGGGAAGCTGCTTGTGTAGTCGATCCCATGACAGCAGAAGGTATTCGTCCCTCAATTTTTAGCGGTTTAATTGCAGCAGGAGCTATTAATGAGGCTCTTTCTGGTGACACCAACGCCTTAGAAAAATACAGTGAAGCAATTAATGAAGAATGGGGTACTGAGATGGCTTGGGCGCAAAAATTAGCTGGAGCATTCTATCGCTTTCCAAACATTGGCTACAAAGCTGGTGTTAAGCGCCCCTCCGGTGCCAAAATCATGGGTAAAATCCTCTGTGGAGAACTACGCTATGGCGATGTTGCCGATCGCGCCCTCAAGCGGTTAATTCCTGGTTTTGGGGGTTAAGTATTAGGAATTAGATGACGAATATCTAGCAGACGAGACACAAACCCCACAAAAATTAATCATCCTTTCTAGGGTGGGCATCTTGTCCACCCTAGAAAGGATAAAGTGACAAAAACCTGAGAGTCCTTTAGCAGGATCGATATTGAACTCTGTACCTGAAAATAAACTGATTTGATAATTTAACTGTCGCCTCACCCCAGATAGAATAGGAGCGATTAAGAACTCAGAACGAGCTTTTTCACTGTTGATGGCAGTGGCTAAAGTTAGGTTCTCATTCAGCAACCGTTTTAGCAAGTCATAGGGGGAGCAATGCTCTAACAGTGAGGTGGGTAAGCAGGGGAGGCAGGGGATGCTCTTGAGGCAGGGGGGGAATCAAGAAATTAAGTGTATTTTGGAC
>NZ_JBALDK010000005.1:0-17960 GCF_036917455.1 Nostoc sp.
TGTGAAGCTTGTCAGAAATCGCATTGCAGCCAAAGGAGCAAAATTACTATTTAGAGAATTAGTTAAAGGCTTGAAGTGATAAAAGAGGAATTATGGCGATTGAACTGTACAAAATTGAATACGTCGAAATGACCCCATCTGAGGCAGAAGATTCAGAAGAGGGTTTAGAAATTTTGGAGGTTGTCGCAGAAGTTGACGGCGATGTATTTGACGCAGTTCATTTTTGGGCAATAGATATGGAATGGACTCTAGTCAATCACAACCAAATTGGAGAAGGCATCCCAAAATTATATTTGTCCCCAACGCATTACATGGTTTTGTAGCTATGAATGAAGATGAAGCCAAGATTTATGATTTGCTGCTACGGGCTGGGCCACTTCGTGCAGCCCAGATCCATGAAACGTTACACATGGGATTTCATCGGCTATATCCAGCCTTGCATCGACTTAGGAAGCAGGACTTTGTACAAGGTCGGAAGCAACCTGGGAACAAGTTGACTTACGAGCTTACAGGCTTGAAACCTGTAAAGTGACTTTAGGGAGATAAGCAAAAATCCATATTATCGATACAAAAGAATTTCGATAATATAGATTCTTTATAAATGGAATCAATAATAGTCAGCCTCAAATGACTTTAGGGAGATTATGGCTTACTACTACAAACTGGAGGGGCAAAACCCTGTTGCTATTGAGTCCTTTATTGAATGGTCTTTGTGGCTAATGTCAGCCAAAACCATAGTCATGATCAACGAACTCAAAGACTGTATAATCTCAACTAGATTTGTAGGCATAGACTTGAACCCTGGTAGCTGCAACTCTAACTCGCTACCAATGGTGTTTGAAACGTTGGTCATGGGTGGGGCACTTGATGGAAAAAAGAATTTGTACCCCACTTGGGACGAAGCTATACAGGGGCATCTCAAAATATGCACTCAAGTCTCTAAGTTAACTGTGAGTTAACTATGAGTTGTCTCCAACTTGACTATAAATTCCCTGTTCCCTGTTCCCCATTCCCCATTCCCCATTCTCAATTGTCTAGAGTGAATGGGCGATCCCCGTTTTCGTGGCGTTTATTTCTTGCTAGCAACCTTACTTGAGATAGATCCAGCCAAAAAACTGCGGGAAGAATTGATTCAATACGCCGCCGACACCAAAGACAATACGGTGAGTAATACTTTTGTGCAGTTATTGCGAACCAGATAATTTGTAATTCGTAATGATGCTTGAGGATATGATTTGAGTTCTGAGTGGGGAATCTTACTTCTTTACTCAGAACTATCTTGCCCAAGTTTATTAGACAGCTAACGAAGATTAGCGATCGCGTTTAGCAGAACGGTGCGATGCCTCGCCATTGGTTGCGGGTGGTGCTGCTTTACGTTTAGCCGATGTCCGTGGTAACGGTTTAGGAGTCCGAGCCGGACGCTTATCACCCCCAGATTTGGGTCTGTGTTGCCGTCCATTGGGGATTGCTTCAGGCTGAATATCAGGGTTGGGGCCAAAGCCAGCCACCACTTCCCTTGGCAAACGCTGCTGAATCAGTTTTTCGATATCTGTTAATAAAGGGTATTCATCAACGGACACCAGCGATATGGCTTCACCTGACGCGCCAGCCCGACCAGTGCGCCCAATACGATGAACATAATCTTCTGGTACATTGGGCAGATCGAAGTTGACTACATGGGGCAGTTCGCTGATATCAAGACCCCTAGCAGCAATGTCTGTGGCCACCAATACCTGTAAACTGCCATTCTTGAATTTTGCCAGAGCATTAGTACGCACCGGCTGGCTCTTATTCCCGTGGATTGCCAGTGCTTGTATGCGGTCTTCGCCTAACTGCTTAACCAAACGGTCTGCCCCATACTTGGTACGAGTAAACACTAGCACTTGATACCAATTATCTCGCCGAATTAGGTGAGCAAGTAATTGGCGTTTCTTATCGCGGTCTACTTGGTAAATTTTTTGTGCGATCGTCTCGGCGGTAACGTTGCGGCGTGCTACCTCAATCATCTTCGGGTTATTGAGCAGTCCGGCGGCGAGTGCCTTAATTTTGTCTGAGAAGGTAGCGAAGAATAGTAAATTTTGTCGCTGTTTGGGCAAAAGTGCAAGGATGCGGCGGATATCATGAATAAAGCCCATGTCCAGCATCCGGTCTGCTTCGTCTAGCACCAAAACTTCAATATGCGAGAGGTTGAGCGTGCCTTGCTGTACGTGATCTAGCAATCGTCCTGGAGTAGCCACCAAAATATCGACTCGGTTCTTCAAACGCTGTTTTTGCAGATTAATACCGACTCCGCCAAACATCACCATCGAGTTTAGCTGTAAGTATTTGCCGTACTCACGCACGCTTTCTTCCACTTGGGCGGCGAGTTCACGAGTCGGGGTGAGAATCAGCGCCCGGATCGGTCGGTATCCATTAGATGTACTTTTGCTCTTTTCAGACGACAACCGATGCAGAAGCGGCAAGGTAAAACTAGCAGTCTTTCCAGTCCCAGTTTGGGCCCCAGCTAGCAAATCGCTACCCGACAAGACGGCAGGAATCGCCTGTATCTGAATTGGCGTAGGTTCGGTGTACCCTCGCTCTGTAACCGCACGGATAATTTCATTGGACAAGCCGAGAGTAGAAAAATCCATAAAACTCCAAAAATAACATCGGCCTGTCACCAATGGCGGTGTCAGTCTTAGGCGGACGGATAAAAAAGCATTGAAAAGCTGGATGGGCAATAGCGCGAAGACTGAAGAGCGAGTGCCGCAGTTCCACATTCTAACAGATTGTAGTCTATTGTGTGGTTAAAGTTGCTCTGATTCAGTGTTGTGTTAAATTAGCATTACTTGGAATCTTAAAGTGTTGAACAACTAGGAGAAATTCGTTATCGCAATCCAAAAGCAACTGATTAATTCACAAATCAAGTCACCTCATGTCTTCTTGATTGACCATGAGAATAATAATCGTGGTCTGATCGACACTAATGAGGCACTACAGTTAGCCGAGAGCTTAGAGCTTGACTTGGTTGTAGTCTCCCAAGGTAAAGAAGCTCCGATCGCCAAAATTCTTAATTATGGCAAGCTTCAGTATCAAAAGAAAAAACGTCAGAGCCAGAGTGCTAGACCGACGGTAAAAGAAGTTAGATTTGGTCTAAATGTGGGCATCGCTGATTACAATTTACGGATTGAAAAAGCAGTTGGTTGGTTGAGTAAAGGCGACTCGGTGAAGTTTGCCATTCGTTTACGAGGCCGAGAACATCAATATCGTGACCAAGCGGGAGAACTGCTAGACAGAATTGCAAAAGACCTCAGTCAAGTAGGTAAAATCCAGTCACTGGATAAACGCTCATTAATTGTTCAAGTCATTCCTGCCTAATTAATCTAGCGATCGCTGGAGGATGTATTTGTGCCAGCTTTTGACACTCCCATGGCTGTGAAAGCATTGCTATTGCTTGTTTTCATATCAAGCCGTGGGATTTTAGCTCAATGCTAAGAAAGGAAAAAAGCTGGATGATAGTCCACAGCACTCCATAAGCTCAGAATAGGACATAGCGGAATGGCACTAAGTTAAGCTGAAGAGTATGCAGCGTAAGGATTGCAGAGGGGCTAGAAGGCAAGGGTGCAGAGGGGAATTTATAAATATCCGAACGCAATACCTAAAACTTCCCCTCTGCTCCCCTGCTCCCCTGCTCCCCTGCCGCCTCAACGATTTTCCCTTTACAAGCGTGCCATTCGGACATAGCCAATCAATCGGCGCATTTAGCGATTAGGTGTGTCAACGCATTAATCAAGCGATCGCTTTCCATTGGTACAATGTCCTTTCCATGCATCACATCTTGAGTAATGTGAAAATGCACCAATGCTCCTATGAAAATTCTTGCTGTTGCTTCTGGATCAGGTATGTTTAGTTCAGAAGCCGCTAAGTAGTGAGTGAGAGTTTCCGTTACTGGCTTAATTATCGCATGAATACAAATTTTAGCTAACTCAGGAAAACGACCAGATTCCCCGATTAGAACTCGCATAAATGCACTATGTTCTTTGTCATTAACCATCTGCTCTAATGCTTTGGTTGCTATCTGGCGTAGTATGGCAGCTGGTTCTCCCTCAATAGGTTCTGTGCCAAAAATGGAGTTGTTTTTTTTGCTTGCCAGTTGCTCTATCAGGACTTTAAAAAGTCCTTCTTTATCTTGAAAGTGGCTATAGACTGTCGCTTTAGATACACCTGCTGCTACTGCTACTCGATCCATGCTTGTACCAGCATAGCCATGTTGAAGGAATTCTTGCATTGCCCCTTGCAGAATTTGCTCCACTTTATCAACAGAATTGTCTCGATCTACTTCACCAGCTTTGATCCGTACCATTTATTAATCATCCTTTCGTATAAACAATATTAATAGATGCTGCAAAATACCTCTGTACAAAATAGCGAAAATAAATATATTCGATAAAGCCCAAAAGCCTCTGTTATCAGCTTTTCTCTTTTCTACTTTCTTGGAATAAACAATCGATTTCAATTGTCAATAGCATTTTGCTGCATAATGCCGAGCAAATTGATTGATGAGTTTAGTTGGATCGTATTGACTAAACTAGTCCGTTTAGTTTAGCATAAATTGAACTGGACAGTTTAGTACATGTTGCTACTGGTGGTAAGGGGAAAAGAGTATGGAGCAAAACAGAAATTCAGAGGGTTTAGGGTCTTCTCGGAATCCTTTGCGATCGCCTGTTCTACTTGCAATAATTGCAGCACTAGCAATAGGTGGACTCAGTGTTTATGCTGTGATGAAGTTTCAGGCTACAGCCAATGAAAAACAAAAAATACCAGTAGCAGTTCAGCCTGTGGTAAAAACCGTAACAGGATTAGGGCGGTTGGAGCCAAAGGGAGAGGTAATAAAACTGTCAGCGCCATCTTCTGGTGAAGGTAATCGGGTAGAGCAACTATTGGTGAAAGAAGGCGATCGCGTCAAAGCTGGGCAGGTAATTGCAATTATGGATAGCCGCGATCGCTTACAAGCTACTTTGGGTGAAGCCCAAAAACAAGTTCAAGTTGCCAAATCTCGCCTTAACCAGGTAAAAGCAGGAGCCAAACAGGGAGAAATTGGAGTGCGTCAAGCTGCTGTAAATCGTCTGCAAGTAGAACTGGAAGGAAACATTAAAACTCAGCAAGCGACAATTAATCGTCTAGAAGCAGAACTCCTTGGGCAACAACGGAGCTTGCAAGCAACAGTGGCTCGTGTCGCAGCCGAGAAACGTAATGCGCAAGTTGAGGTGCAGCGCTACGAGACTTTATATAAAGCAGGAGCAATTTCTAGCCAAGAAGTTGATAGCAGACGCTTAAACGCCGAAACTTCCACTCAAGCATTAATTGAAAGCCAAGCCACTCAGACAAGAACTGTAGCCACCCTCCAACAACAGCTTAACGAAGCAAAAGCCAACCAAGATCAAACCCTCGCCAGCTTGCAACAGCAGATTAAGGAAGCAAAAGCTAACCTGAATCAAACTGCTGAAGTCCGTCCCACAGATATAGCAAATGTACAGGCAGAGATAGATAGCGCTCAAGCCACTGTGGATAAAATTAGAGCAGAACTAGCGCAAGCATACGTTGTGGCTCCTAAATCCGGTCGAATTTTGGAGATTAATACCCGAGCCGGAGAAACTGTTGGCAATGAAGGAATTGTCGCTCTAGGTCAAACCGACCAGATGTATGCAGTAGTAGAAGTCTACCAAAGTGATATCCAGAGAGTGCGTCCAGGACAGGATGTGCGGGTAAGTAGTGATTCTTTACACAATGAATTAGAGGGAAGAGTGGATTGGATTGGTATGCAGGTAAAGCGGCAAAATTTGATCAATACTGATCCCTCTAGCAATATTGATGCCAGAGTAGTGGAAGTTCATGTGCAATTGAATAAACTATCCAGCCAAAACGCTTCCAGTTTTACTAATTTGCAAGTCAAGGCAGTGATTGAACTATGATTGGATTTATCCAGCAACTGCGGCAGCGAACCCCTTTAGGATGGCTGCAACTGAGTCATGAAAAAGGTCGTTTTTTAGTGGCATTGTCAGGCATTGCCTTTGCCGATGTTCTAATGTTCATGCAGCTAGGGTTTCAGACTGCCTTGTTTGAAAGTAATACAATCCTGCATCGCAGTATGGAGGCTGATATGTTTGTCATCAGTCCTCAAGCACGTAACTTAGCAAATATGTCTAACTTTACACGGCGACGGCTGTATCAAGCAATGGATGTGCCAGGTGTAAAGTCGGCAGAAGGAATGTATATCAACATTGTTGATTGGAAAAATCCCCAAACACATAAGAAGACGACAATATTAGTTATGGGGTTCAATCCCGATCAGCAAGTGTTTAACTTAGCGGATGTGAATCGCCAGGTAGATGCTGTGAAGCTACCAGATACCGTTCTCTTTGATCGCGCCTCTAGAGGAGATTATAATGAAGCGATCGCCAAGATTGAACAAGGTAAAACTGTCACAACCGAAATAGAACGGCGGACAATTACCGTTAGCGGCTTATTTACAGTCGGGGCTTCCTTCATAGCTGATGGTACTTTGATCACCAGCGACCAGAACTTTTTGCGATTATTTCCCAGACAAGATGCAAGTGGTGTTAGTCTCGGTTTGGTGCAGTTGCAACCAGGCTCTGACCCAAAACAGATGAAAGCAGCTTTAGAAGCTCATTTAGATAATGATGTCAAAGTTTTAACTAAAGCAGAATTTATTGAATTTGAAATAAATTACTGGAAAACAAATACTGCTATCGGATTTATCTTCAGTCTGGGTGTAGGAATGGGGTTTATGGTAGGCGTGATTATCGTCTATCAGGTTCTTTCTACAGATGTGAATTCTCACATGAAAGAATACGCCACCTTCAAAGCAATGGGGTATAACAATCTCTACTTATTAGGTGTGGTATTTGAAGAGGCGATAATTTTGGCAGTCTTGGGCTTTATCCCTGGAGCGATCGCACCTTTAGGACTTTATCATTTAACTCGTAATGCTACAAATTTGCCACTTTACATGACCGGTGCGCGAGCTTTGACAGTATTAACCTTGACTATGATTATGTGTATAATTTCTGGTGCGATCGCCACCCGGAAATTACAGTCTGCTGACCCCGCAGATATGTTTTAGAAATTGTCATTTGTCATTGGTCATTGGTCATTTGCAAAGGAAAAATGATCGTCATCACGAGTAATCGAGCTATTTATGATTAATCAATCCGTAATCTCTGTTAAAAATCTCGACCACTACTTCGGTCATGGTCAACTTCGCAAGCAAGTTCTCTTTGATATCAACCTGGATATTAACGCCGGTGAAATTATTATTATGACTGGGCCTTCTGGTTCTGGTAAAACTACACTTCTCACCTTATCAGGCGGCTTGCGTTCTGCCCAATCTGGCAGTTTGCAGATATTAGGAAAAGAACTTTGTGGTGCAAGTACAGCAAAACTTACCCAGGTGCGACGCAATAACGGTTATATTTTCCAAGCGCACAACTTGCACGGTAGCCTGACAGCACTCCAGAACGTCAGAATGGGCTTGGAAGTGCATAATAATATTTCACCGGCAGAAATGAAAATCCGAGCAACCCAAATGTTAGAGGAGGTAGGATTAGGAGAACGCCTAAATTACTATCCTAATGATTTGTCTGGGGGACAAAAACAAAGAGTTGCGATCGCTCGTGCGTTGGTCGGTCGTCCTAAAATTGTCTTAGCGGATGAACCCACCGCCGCCCTTGATAGTAAATCTGGACGAGATGTGGTTAACCTCATGCAAAAACTAGCTAAAGAACAGGATTGTACCATTCTCTTAGTGACTCATGACAACCGCATTCTAGATATTGCCGATCGCATCGTCTATATGGAAGATGGCAAGTTAGTAAACGATCGTGCTGTTGTTACAGCCGGTTAGCTGATTCTCCCCAAACGGTTGCAAAAAAGATTTCGATCGGAGAATCGTCCCTGTAATTTCACTAATGCCAATCTACCCACGCATCTGCTAGAGATTTGAAAGGTTTACTACTATATTAAGAAATGCTTGCCAGAGTCTGGAGTGCATCAATTGTGGGCATCGATGCCGTCAAAGTAGGCGTAGAAGTCGATGTGTCGGGGGGATTACCGGGAATTGTTGTCTTGGGACTACCAGATTCAGCGATTCAAGAATCGAGAGAAAGAGTTAAAGCAACGCTGAAAAATGCAGGTTTCGCTTTTCCCATGCGGAAAATTGTGATCAATTTAACTCCGGCAGATTTACGCAAAGAAGGCCCCTGTTTCGATTTGCCCATTAGTGTGGGAATTTTGGCGGCTTCTGAACAAGTTAGCGCTGATTTGTTGGGGGATTATCTATTCTTGGGCGAAGTGTCTCTCGATGGCAGTTTGCGTCCGGTGGCTGGTGTTTTACCGATCGCAGCCGCAGCTCAAAAAATGGGAATTGCAGGTTTAGTTATCCCTGCTGATAATGCCCAAGAAGCCGCAGTGGTTCAAGGCTTGGCTGTTTATGGCTGCAAACATCTGTCTGAGGTGGTGGATCTTTTAAATAATCCAGGGCGTTACAAACCTGTGCAGATGGATGATACAGTAGACAGAACAATAGAATCTTACCCTAGTGCAGATTTGCATGATGTCAAAGGACAAGCTCATGCGCGTCGGGCTTTAGAAATTGCTGCTGCTGGTGGACATAATTTAATTTTTGTCGGGCCGCCTGGTAGTGGGAAAACCATGTTAGCAAGGCGCTTACCAGGAATTTTACCGCCTCTGAGTTTTGCCGAATCTTTGGAAGTGACTCGCATCCATTCAGTGGCTGGTTTATTGAAAAATCGCGGTTCGTTGGTACGCGATCGCCCTTTTCGCAGTCCCCACCACTCGGCATCAGGGCCTTCTCTGGTTGGTGGTGGTAGCTTTCCTCGTCCTGGGGAAATTTCATTATCTCACAATGGCATATTATTCTTGGATGAATTAACAGAATTTAAACGTGATGTTTTAGAATTTCTGCGTCAGCCTTTAGAAGATGGCTATGTGACAATTTCTCGTACCAAACTATCGGTAACGTTTCCCGCGCAGTTTACTTTGGTGGCGAGTACCAATCCCTGTCCTTGCGGTTACTATGGCGATACCATCCAACAATGTACTTGTTCTCCCCGCCAACGCGAGCAATATTGGGCAAAACTTTCTGGGCCGTTGATGGATCGAATTGATTTACAAGTTGCGGTAAATCGCTTGAAACCAGAAGAAATTACCCAACAACCTACGGGAGAAGCATCAACATCAGTGCTACAACGAGTGCAACAAGCAAGCGATCGCGCCATTACCCGCTTTGAAGGTGAAGCAAATCTGCGTTGCAATGCCCAGATGCAAAGTCGTCATCTCCAGAAATGGTGCAAGCTAGATGATGCTAGTCGCAATTTATTAGAAGTAGCCATTAGAAAATTAGGTTTATCAGCCAGAGCTAGCGATCGCATTCTCAAAGTAGCACGAACAATTGCAGATTTAGCGGGAGATGATGAGCTAAAAACTAGTCATGTGGCGGAAGCAATTCAATATCGCACGATAGATAGGATGCAATAGCAATCGGGAGCAATGCGATTTTGTGAGGTGAGTAAGCAGGGGAGGCAGGGGAGGCAGGGGGAGAGAAATAATTTAAGTATATTTTCCAGTTTTTTAGTAGCAAAATATACTAAAACTTTTCTTTACTCCCCCTGCTCCCCCTGCTCCCCCTGCCTCCCCTGCTCCCCCTGCTCATTAGACGATGATCTCACTTTTTCGCGTTGCTCCCATAGCAATCTTGGGCATTGCTGATTGATGGGATGAGTTTTGTTTCGTGCAAAGAAAGGCATAAAGGTGCGAAAAATCAATCTTTAGTAGGGGCGCAAGGCATTGCACCCCTACGACAGGTGTGGTTCAAATACATGAAAACTGCTGTAAAGTAAATATACTGACGATCGCTTAGGACGCAGAAGAAATTAACTGACCAATACGCTTGAGAATTTGCAAAACGGCGTACAATTCTTTGGCGGATGCAAACGGGGCAAATACTCTTGACAGGTCGTACTGTGGTGTATTTTTTTGCGTCACTTTGACAAATAAAATATCGTCTCCATTCGTCACCATACCAAACACAGGTTTACTAGGGTTGGGGTTAGCCATCATATAAGCTAGGGCTTGCGGTACAGCCGACCAAACAGACAGCGTGGTTTTTTTCGACTCTAACACCACGACCCACAACTGATTTTGTAGCACTAAAACGTCAATCCGTCCGCGCAGTATCTCTTCGCCATCATCCAGCACTAGTTCCACAGATGATTCAGCTTTAATTTTGAAAGGAGGATCGTAAAACCCAGAAAGTGCAAGTATTGGTGATACCAACAACAATATGACTGTCCCTTCTAGTAAATCACCTCCGGCGCGGTGATAAAGATATCTTCGCCGAATGACATCTACAGAGGCTTTTTCTGCTTCTGTAATTTCAGACGATTCCTGATGCCACTCTGGGAAAAATTGCTCGTCTTCAATACGGACAAAACCGAATCGATTTTCTGCATCCTGAAGAGTGGTAATCGCTTCTGTAATTGCTGCCGTTTGTTTCATTGGTTTTAGGTAACTGTAGCACATTTCTATTATCGCCAATTGGCGCGAGCGCTCACTCATAAAGTATTCCGATTAAATTCCTCCTCAAGGACGCTTTACAAACTCCCTTGGGAGGATGTCGCTAACTAGAGAATAAGTATCAAATATATCAGGAAGTAAGCGATATCCTCTTAGAAGGAGACTGGTTGGATGAATTGGCAGGCGATTTGGAAGTTGTTTCAAGAGACATTCAAAGAATGGAGTGAGGATAAAGCTTCACGGTTAGCGGCGGCGTTAGCTTATTACACGATTTTTTCTATTGCACCGTTGTTAATTATTGTAATTGCGATCGCCGGGGCAGTATTTGGAGAAGAGGCCGCAAGGGGTCAAATTGTCGGACAAATTCAAGGTTTAGTGGGGATAGAAGGCGCAAAGTTTCTCGAATCAGCCATTCAGAATGCTAATCAACCAAAGACAGGAGCGATCGCTTCTATCATTAGTATCGTAGTTCTGCTAGTGGGTGCTACTGGTTTATTTACCGAGTTGCAAGATGCCATGAACACGATTTGGGAAGTTAAACCCAAACCCGGACGCGGTGTAACTAACATCATTCGTCTACGCGTTTTGTCCTTTGCAATGGTCATAGGTATCGGCTTTTTACTATTAGTTTCTCTGGTAATTAGTACAGCCTTGACAACATTAGTAACATACTTTAGCAACTTGTTACCTGGTGTCGATTTTCTCTGGCAGCTTGTCAATTTTGTTCTCTCTTTTGCTATAACTACAGTCCTATTCGGACTAATCTTTAAAGTTTTACCAGATGTTAACATTGCTTGGCGTGATGTTTTAGTTGGAGCTTCTCTCACCTCAGCTTTGTTCTCAATTGGGAGGTTTTTATTAGGACAATATTTAGGGAATGGAAGTTTTGGTTCAGCTTATGGTGCTGCTGGTTCGCTGGTGGTAATTTTGGCTTGGGTTAACTATGCCGCACAGATTCTTTTTTTCGGGGCTGAATTTACCCAAGTTTATGCCAGAAGGTATGGAAAAGGCATAACACCAACGAAACATGCCATACCTTTATCTGATAACACCGAATATAATGGCAAGGCTCCAACGAGGCAATCGTCTACTAATAAAAAGCCACCTTCTAATTTGATTAATCGCTTATTCCAGTCTTTGAAAAAGCCCAAGCGCTTAAAAAAGAAAAGGAAAAACCCGCGACTTTAATCCTTAGATAGTGAGATTTTATGTTTGTAACTCTGATAAATATTAAAGTATTTAATCTCTAATAAAAATCAGTTTTATGAAATAAGAACGTAGATAAATAACCTAATACTGGATTTTTTCCAGAAGTCTATTGAAAAAGGAAGAAAATCAGTGCTAATGGAAAAATGGTTTTTTATCAATTGGCAAGCAATTTTTGTTCCTAGCATCAGCGTCTTTGAGTTGATTATTCGCGGTTCGCTGGTTTATTTAGCGCTGTTCTCAGTGTTACGTTTCCTTCCTAGCCGCCAACTAGGAACATTAGGAATTACTGATTTACTCGTAGTAGTGCTATTTGCTGAAGCTGCCCAAAATGCTATGGCAAGTAATTATACATCGATTACCGAAGGCGGTATCTTGGTAGGAACTGTGATTTTTTGGAGTTATTTGTTGAACTGGTTAGGCTACAAAATACCCCAGTTCCAACGTTTTTTGAATCAGCCACCGTTACTACTGGTAAAAAATGGTCGGATGATTCAGCGTCATTTGCAACAAGAGTTAATTACAGACGATGAGTTGATGAGCAAGTTACGTCAGCAAGGTGTAGAATTTTTAGCAGATGTGAAGTTTGCATATATGGAAGCTGATGGTAGGATTAGCATCATCACCTCTGACTCAAAAACTAATTCTGTCCCTGAGCCAAAAACAGCATTAAAAATTGATCTACATTAATTAGACTGTAAAATATGACGGTTGTATTCTGTGCCGAATTGTGATTGAGCGTTATACTTTGCCCGAAATGGCTAATCTATGGAGTGAAGCCTATAAACTAAAAACTTGGCTGCAAGTCGAGATTGCTGTTTGTGAGGCTCAAGCTGAACTGGGTTACATTCCATCTCAGGCGGTTGAGGAAATCAAGGCTAAGGCAGATTTTGACCCCAAGCGGGTGTTAGAAATTGAGGCTGTAGTTCGCCACGATGTCATCGCTTTCTTGACAAATGTCAACGAATATGTTGGTGATGCCGGACGCTACATTCACCTGGGTTTAACTAGTTCGGATGTTTTGGATACAGCTTTAGCACTGCAATTGGTTGCTAGCTTAGATCTATTATTGCAACGTCTGGAAGATTTGATTGAGGTAATTCGTGAAAAAGCACGGGAACATCGTCATACTGTGATGGCAGGCCGATCGCACGGTATTCACGCTGAACCGATTACTTTTGGTTTCAAGCTAGCTGGCTGGTTAGCAGAAGTGTTGCGACACCAAGAACGCTTGAGAATTCTCCGCCAAACCATTGCTGTGGGTAAAATTTCTGGTGCGGTGGGAACTTATGCCAATGTTGAACCTCGTGTAGAAGCGATCGCTTGCCAAAAACTCGGACTCCAACCCGATACGGCCTCAACACAAGTTATTTCCCGCGATCGCCACGCCGACTACGTGCAACAATTAGCCTTGGTAGCGGCATCCATCGAACGTTTTGCTGTAGAAATTCGCAATCTGCAAAAAACAGACGTTTTGGAAGTTGAAGAATTCTTTGCCAAAGGTCAAAAAGGCTCCTCAGCCATGCCACACAAGCGCAACCCCATCCGTTCGGAACGGCTGACGGGAATGGCACGACTGGTCAGAAGCCATGCCGGTGCAGCTTTAGAAAACGTTGCTCTTTGGCATGAGAGGGATATTTCCCACAGTTCTGTAGAACGGGTAATTTTACCAGATGCTTGTACTTTGACGCATTTTATGTTATTAGAAATAACCGACTTGGTGAAAAACCTGTTGGTCTATCCTGAAAATATGGAACGAAATCTCAACTGCTACGGCGGCGTTGTCTTCAGTCAAAAAGTGCTACTTGCCTTGATAGACAAGGGAAGCAGCCGCGAAGAAGCTTATGCGATGGTTCAAGAAAGCGCTCATATCGCTTGGAACAAACCAGGAGGGAATTTCCAGGACTTAATTAGCAAAGATCCTCGCGTTACCGAAAAGTTGTCCCCAACAGAACTAGAAGTCTGTTTCGATCCCCAACAGCATCTCCAGCATTTAGAAGAAGTTTACCAACGATTGGGAATTTAGGATTAATTGGCCTGTGCTGTAGGGACAATTAATGAATTGTCCCTACAGCGGATAGTAAAGAATATAAAAATACCAAAAATCTCTAGTATTACTTCTTAAAGACTGTCTGCTTGATGCTGGAATTATCGCCAGCACTGGGTAATATAAATCACAGATATTTACTTATTTATTTATTAATACTACGAGTGCTTTAATGATTGAAATCCTAGCCACACTTTCTGCATCTGCGGCAGCAGGAATGAGAATAGGCATACCTTTGCTGATTATTGGATTATTGCAAGGTAGTGACTTATGGTCACAAGTCCCAATTTTATCTCACATTTCTCCACCAATATTGTTAGGCTGCCTCACCTTTTGGTCTTTATTTGAATTATTAGCCTCAAAAAAACTATGGGGGCAAAGATTGCTACAACTGGTTCAGTTACTCATGTCTCCCATCGTCGGGGCAATCATGGGGTTAGCAGTAGCCAACGCAACAGCAACACCAAACTGGCTAATTGCCTGTATTGGTGGTTCCTTAGCTTTAGTACTCCAGCTAGTTCAAGTTGGTTGGTTTTATCGGTTACGTGGCTTACCCTTGTGGGCAGTCTTTCTTCAAGATACGTTGTGTATTGCTCTAGTACTTTTTGCCTTTGATGCTCCCTGGCAAGGAGGATTAATTGCTTTAATAATGCTCTGGTTTGCAGTTCGTAGCGCTAAACAGTGGTATGACTGGTATCACAAGGGTAGGAGGCATAGAGCATAGAGGGGAGCAATGCGATTATTGTGAGGTGGGTAAACAGGGGAGGCAGGGGGGGAATCAAGAAATTAAGTGTATTTTGGACTATCTTGGCAGCAAAAATTACTAAATATTTCTCTTTACTCCCCCTGCCTCCCCTACTCCCCCTGCTCCCCCTGCTCATTGGACGATGTTACTGCAAAAGCCCAATCATGTGCAAGAAGCCGTGACCGGTAATTAGCTCGATGATTAAGGCAATGAACCCCAGCATGGCAATCCGACCATTCCAGACTTCAGCGCTAGTAGTTAGACCCCATTCCCAACGTTCTTGGGGGTACATTTTCACCATTTTTTTCATTTGGGCAGCTTGCGAAAGCTTGAAGCTGGGGTTTTTCAGCGCATCAATCACTAAGTCTGCAAGTGCATTAATAAATACTGGATGAGTATTAGGAGCAGGGACGCGGCGGAAGTTATGAATTCCTGATTCTTCTGCTACTTCCCGATACTCAATATCAATTTCTTGCAGTGTCTCAATATGCTCTGAGACAAAACTAATAGGCACGACAACCAAATCTTTAATACCTTGTGCGCCTAGTTCTTTGAGCGCATCTTCAGTATAGGGTTGCAGCCATTCTACCGGGCCAACACGACTTTGGTAAGCTAAAGTGTGAGCATTGGCACGATTGAGAGTCTGCATAATCAGAGCAGTACATTCCTCAATTTCTTGCTGGTAAGGGTCGCCAGCTTCTTCAACGTAGCTTTTAGGAACGCCGTGAGCGCTGAAGAATATATGAACCTCATCTGGGTTAGGAAACTGCTCAAGTTCTTGGGCTATGAGTTCCGCCATTGCTTGGAGGTAGCCTGGTTGTTTGTACCAAGAAGGAATAACGGTGTATTCAATGGGCTGAAGTTTTGGGTCTTCTTGCCAAAGTTTATCTAAAAGCCGGAAGCTGGAACCACTGGTACTGATAGAAAACTGGGGATATAGTGGTAATATTACCAAGTGTTCTACATTATCTTGGGTAATCTGTGCGATCGCTTCTTCTGTATAGGGGTGCCAATAACGCATTCCCACATAGATATCGGCTTCTTGCCCTAAATAAGCCAGCTGTTCTTTTAAAGCTTCCCCTTGCGCTTCTGTGATCCGTCGGAGTGGGGAACCGCCACCGATTTGCTTATAATTCTCTTGAGATGTTCTGGTTCGCCGCGAGGCAATAAACCAGGCTAGGGGCTTTTGCAACCAGCGAAACGGTAGGCGAATAATTTCCGGATCGGAAAATAGGTTATACAAAAACGGCCCGACATCTTCTAGCTTATCGGGGCCACCGAGATTGAGTAATAAGACGCCTACACGACCCATAGCTGTTACTTTCCCCCAATCTTTTCAGATTTTTTACTAATGTTAACAATATATCTTTATTAAATAATAAAGCTTAATAGCAAGGAAATATGCAATGGCAACAATTTTAAGGGATTGGAGTTACCGCTATCAGTGGTTTTATGATGGTATCTCTCGTTTAGCAGCCTTAAGTGTAGGTGGTGAAGCGCGTTTTCGGCAACTTGCTTTGCAAGGCTTAACAATTCACTCAGATACTCAGGTTTTAGATTTATGTTGCGGTAGCGGTCAAACAACGCATTTTTTGGTGAAAAGTTCACAAAATGTAACAGGATTGGACGCTTCACCTAAGTCTTTGCAACGAGCGCAGTTAAATGTCCCTGAAGCTTCTTATGTGGAAGCTTTTGCCGAAGAGATGCCATTTGCAGATAATCTGTTTGATGTGGTGCATACCAGTGTTGCATTGCACGAGATGCAGCCTCAGCAGTTGCGAAAAATTATGAATGAAGTTTATCGGGTGGTGAAGCCAGGAGGGGTGTTTACGCTGATAGATTTTCACGCTCCGACAAATCCGATATTTTGGCCTGGTATATCACTGTTTTTGTTGTTGTTTGAGACGGAAACAGCTTGGCAATTGTTGAAAACTGATTTGGCTAGATTATTAACTGAGGTTGGATTTGATGAGAGTAAGCCAACTTTATATTCTGGCGGTAGTTTGCAAGTGATACAGGCCAAGAAGTCAAGCATAACGCCTAAATAATAGCAGGTATCTTAACCTACTTTATAGGAATCCGGTTTGATTTGGAGAAAAGATATGTAGGGGAGCCAGTCGTGTGGGCGGGTTTACCGACTTGGGCGTTAGCGACTGTGCGTAGCGTCATTGGCGTTATGTTAGTGACAGCATAACGCACCAAACCCTCGATAATGGTGCGTTACGAACTGCGTTCTAACACACCCTACAATACCTAATTTTGTTCAAAAATAAAATATGATTCCTATCTCAATCTAAAGATGGGTAATTGTTATATTCAATCCCTAATAGAGATTTAGATGAATTGTAATAAAGGTGTGATGTCAAAGTAGCGCCGATGGTCGCCAGTTTCAATCCCTAATAGGGATTTAGATGAATTGCAATGAAGCTGCTGTTCCGATGCTATCTACCTGTGCAGTTTCAATCCCTAATAGGGATTTAGATGAATTGCAATCTTTTCAGGAACACGAATAGGAATAGTAGAACAGTTTCAATCCCTAATAGGGATTTAGATGAATTGCAATATCGCTAATCCTCGTCTTCGACGTAATCCAATTAAGTTTCAATCCCTAATAGGGATTTAGATGAATTGCAATTGGATACCTATAAGTGTTTTTCTAGGGTTCGTAGCTGTTTCAATCCCTAATAGGGATTTAGATGAATTGCAATTTTTCTTCACAATGGATCCGATTACACTTTTGAGTTTCAATCCCTAATAGGGATTTAGATGAATTGCAATGTTTTCAGCCGCATCTAAAGCACGGGATACTTCAGTTTCAATCCCTAATAGGGATTTAGATGAATTGCAATAGTCCAAAGGTTGTCTCACAGTGGAACACGAACAAGTTTCAATCCCTAATAGGGATTTAGATGAATTGCAATCGTATCTCGTTGTCGATTTCCATAATTCAAAATTACGTTTCAATCCCTAATAGGGATTTAGATGAATTGCAATTCCGACCTCGTAGCTTTGTAGCCATTCTTGCTACTGTTTCAATCCCTAATAGGGATTTAGATGAATTGCAATGGCAAGAGCCTGAAACTCAGACTGTATTTAGTTTTCAAGGTGCAGTTGCGCGATTCTTTAGTAATCATAGCATTAGAGAATTCGTTTGGAAAGAGTGTGAGGAATCCCAAGTGACTTACTTCTGAGTTACGGGGGCTTGCGGCTGTTCGCCAGAGGCGGGCTGCTGCACGAGATAGCCCAAAAGTGCGGTAGCAATTCCGCCGATAGCGCCAGCTAAATTGTGATTAATCATGCCAGCACTACCAAGGACAGAGGAGCCACCAGCAATCAAGCCAAAAATTGTAGTTAAAGTGTTGAGGGTAG
>NZ_JBALDK010000006.1:0-4528 GCF_036917455.1 Nostoc sp.
CTACTGATTAGAGAATTAGGTGTTATAAAGTATTAAAACATATAAGTATTTCAGCGATCGCTCTTTGGAGAAAAACTTTTTGGTTTACTGCTTATTGGTATCACCTAGAGAATGAAGAAATTTATTCATGCGTCAGCGAAGCTACAATCAGAAAAATTGAGGCGGCGCTGGGAATCGACTTGGGGGTAACTTTTGATTAATTTGAAATGCTTGAAACATATATGCTATGAAAGGCGAATGTTTGATCGCTGCCGCTAACAACGCAAAAATAAGCACTCCAGCTTTGTGATTGCGCTTAAATAGCCCAAAAATATGTCGCTACTTACCAAAATCATTAGATTTATTTTTATTGCGACACCTGCGACCCTTACTATGCTTTCATTCCAGAGTTTGAAATCTATCTGCAATGCTATTTTTTAATTAAAAAACCCTGCATTCTGATAGGTTTAATCTTAACTAGTCACAAATCCAAATGTAAAACCCGGTCGTGCTGCGCGAACAGCCACCGGGAGTATATCTAGAAGGACGAGATACACATTGAATAAATATTCATCTGCTAGTCTAGCACCTCAAAACGTATCATTGTCGAATTCGAGTGATACGTCACAAACAGCCAACCAGCAAGCAAAAAATTGGAAGTTAATTTTTACACCTCCATTAGCACAAGCAATGAGGGAGCTAAAAATTCGTCATCCCGGAGAAGCGACAGTTTTCATAAATCAATTAGCCTTTTGGATGCAGACCAACTGCGGTCAGACCACCAAAGATGGCCGTAAGTGGATTTATAACTCGTATGAAAATTGGACAAAAACACAGTTCACATCGCTTAGTGTGTCGCAGTTTGGGAAAATGATTCGGGATTTGGAGACACTAAAAATAATTGAGAAGGGTAACTACGCCAGTCTAAGAAGCTATCTGATAAACAAACTTCCAGGTGCTTGGCATCCTGATCAAACCCAATCATGGATAACGCTCAACCTAGAACGCTTAATAGAGTTAACCGGGTACAATCCATTTGATGAAAGCTGGAAACCCTTATCCAGTACCGAAATTCTAAATGGAACAACGGGAGATTCTAATCAAAACAAGGCGGAGTTCCGATCGCAATTACCTACTACATATATAGAAAACTATATTTCTACTCAAAAGGAAAAATTTGAGAAAGAGAGAGTTGAAAATACAGATCGAGAAAATATAGAATTTGACCAGTGGCTTGATTTTGACCCGTGGAGTGATGAACCACCCATAGATACGCACTACGTTGAAAACCTTGAAGAAAAGCCACTCATTGACCACACAGGCAGTTTTGAAGGCAAATATTCCGCCGCACTCCCGGACTTTGAAAATTTAGTTACTGAGCCTAAATATAACTCTATGCCAGGAGTGGGCTTTAAAAAGAAATCTGATTCACCACCAAAGGTAAAAGACCAAGTGCAGCAAGTTTGGGAAATTGCCCTCAAGCGCCCTTACCCAGTGTTCTTGAATTGGTGGGCAGATAAGAAGTACAAGCCCCAAGGTGGTAAATGGGAAGCGGCTGCCCAATCAAATGCTTACTCTGAGTTTTACAAGGATTGCGATCGCACAACTGTCGCAATATTTCCTGAGTTTCTAGAGTATATGCAGCAGGTGGCGCAGAACTGTAATCAGCAGGTGGCTAGCGGGATTAAGGCAATACTGCCCAGCTGCTTTGTAACGATGCCAGAAGCTAATCAAGAAAATGTCCGGCAGGTAATGATTAATATTCAAGAGCTAGTCGATAAAGGAGCGCAGGTTGCATTACCAAGTAATTCTGTAACTCCGGCTTGCACCCAGAGCATGAGTTTCGATGGTGCTGCGAATGCGGGAATTATTCAGCCATTGCAAGAGTTTATTACGATCGCTGCAAGTGTTTCTGAATTGGAAATAAGTGCGGATGAAGAACTGCTGAGAGTATTACAAATTAAACAAACTAGCTGGAGAAACGCCCCGGCACTGCGCGATCGCATTAAGCGCTGGGTCGAGAAAACTGATGGCGTAGTGATGGGTGAAAATGGCCCAGAGTTGCAATTAGAGGAGTGAGGAATATTCCCAACCTTGGGAATATTTTACAATCTTTTACAAACTTCAATGCTGGCGGAATGGCTTGCATCCAGGTTCGCTATGGGTCAGTTAGGCGATGATTTTGACATAAGCTCGCTTTGACCCAGGCAGACCCCCTTTTGTCCAACTGATCGCTTGATAGCTTTTCACCCTCATGGGCATTACCGCTTGATCAGAAACAACAAATCAGAGAAACTTAATAGATGCACTCATCGAATTTTTCAAAATGATATAGCTACAATAGCTGTAGTGGTTGATTCGTCAAAAAAATTTCAAGTAAGTATCTTTTAAAAGCATTGACAAAATGCTCAAATTTATGCTAAAATCATGAGCTTCACAGGAAAAAGGCTCGATTAAGAATTATATCGAGCCTTTTTCCTGTGATTGAACTAAATATTAATAATACAAAATATTTTACTAAATTGAATAAAAAAATCTAATCAATAAAACCAGCGTACACATACGGTGGAATAAACGCTTTGGCGTTGTAACTGAGTAGTGAAGAAGTGCCATCAGATTTATCCATAAAGATTTGAGCTTAAAAGCTCATGATGAAACGTTATTTAATTTAGGTAAATACCAACGTTTCATCACAAAATAGCCAATTTATTCAAACTATTGTGTTAAAGTGTCGGTAGATATATACAAATACCAACTTTTTGTCTGATAGGTGAAAAGATAGAAGCTAAACCAAGCGGTGGATTAGAGTATGACCAAAATGCAGCAGGTATTGGAACTAGCTCATAATGTAGGTGCGATCCGTGCCAAAGATGCAGAAGCAAAAGGAATTCATCGAGACTATCTCAAACGTCTTGAGCAACAAGGACTTCTCATTCGTTCTGCCCGTGGTATTTATACTTCCACGCTTGCAGAAATTACAGAGAGTCATAGTCTGGTTGAGGCTGTCAAACGGGTTCCTCATGGTGTAATCTGTCTGCTTTCTGCCCTTAGCTTTTATGAACTGACAACCCAAGCCCCCTTTGAGGTATGGCTAGCGATACCTCAAAAAGCTCGTGCGCCTAAAGAAGATATTCTTCCTCTGCGGATTGTTTATATGTCGGGTAAAGCTCTAGAATCCGGGATTGAAGAGTATGAAATTGAAGGAGTGCGTGTTCCGGTTTATTGTCCTGCCAAAACTGTTGTAGATTGTTTTAAGTTTCGCAACAAAATTGGTCTTGATGTTGCTTTGGAAGCACTGCGAGAGTGTTTGAAAGAAAGGCGCTGCACCATAGACGAAATTTGGCATTATGCTAAGATTTGCCGAATGCAGAACGTGATGCGCCCCTATCTCGAATCACTTGGATGAGTAAAAAACAGCTTCATAATATACCAGCCTCTATCAAAGCGCGATTGCTTCAACTATCAAAACAGCGAGGAGAGGATTTCAATTACCTTCTCACACTTTATGCCGCAGATCGCCTTTTATATAGGCTTGGTCAATCTTCATACAAGCATCGGTTCATCCTAAAGGGAGCGACTCTCTTCAGGATATGGAATGATGAGCCTCATAGAGCAACTAAAGATTTAGACATGCTTGCTCATGGGGATAATAAAGCCTCATACTTGGAAGAAGTATTTCGGGAAATTTGCCGCATTTCGTTTGACCAAGATGGCATTGTTTTTCTAGAAGAAACTGTTACGGCAGAAAAAATAAAGGAAGAACAAGAGTATGAAGGGATAAGAATTAAGCTAACAGGTCAACTGGCTTCTACTAATATCTCGGTTCAAGTAGATATTGGATTTGGTGATGCAGTTACACCAACAGCTGAAGAAGCTGAATTTCCCTCCATCCTAAATTTGCCAGCACCTTCTTTACTTGTTTATCCTCGTGAGACAGTAATTGCTGAAAAGTTCCAGGCAATGGTTAGTCTTGGCATAAGAAACAGCCGACTAAAAGATTTTTATGACATTTGGTTTCTTTCTCAACATTTTGAATTTCAGGGAGATATTCTTTACGAAGCTCTTAAAAACACATTTAATCGACGCAGAACATCGTTGCCAACAACACTACCCTTTGCCCTGACATCAGAATTTGCTCTTGATAACGATAAACAAAGACAATGGACAGCTTTTGTTAAGAAGGGGCAGTTAAAAGCAGAACAGGTTTCATTGCCTGAAGTTATTGCGGTTATTGGGGAATTTTTAATGCCTCCTTGTTTGGCGGTCGTAGAAGAACAAGGTTTCCATAAAACCTGGACTCCCTCAAAACATTGGTCTGATATTTGATCCTCGTTCTCAAACTGAAGATCCGAAAAGAAAAGAGCAAGCCCAAGAGAGTAAGCGATCACACCTGCCGATGGTAGTGGACGAGATGTGATCGCATCTATTTATTTTTCCGAAGATGCTCGTTTACTACTGGAGTTTAGACTAAAAGCGATATGAGAGAACGCAAACCAAATGGAATTAGAGGTTAAAAATATTATCCTGTCAACCTCAAAGCATCCGCGAC
>NZ_JBALDK010000007.1:0-23955 GCF_036917455.1 Nostoc sp.
TCTCAACTAAATTCTATAAATATTCTTAAAATTATGACACCCTAACATAAGCTTATGTAAACTAGTATCCATTTCTAATAGATATTAAAAAAAATAGAAAATTAGTAAAATTTATAATTAGATAAAAATTTAAAATACTGATGCCGATTTTTCGCTAAACGCTCAAATGACTAATATGCCAATCCTAAATGAGTCGTGAAAATCTCCGATTTATCTCTCAACGTCGCGCCAGTTGTTACAATTCCGGGAACCGCAAGGGCGCACTGGCAACTCTTTGCCTCTGCGGTTCGTTTCTTTTTACAAATGATTTAGGACTGCTATATGTGATAATAGTTACAAGAGTTGGGAAAATCTGCCGTGTTAACTCAAAATGAAAAACTGCTTTTAATTGGTCAGGTAACAGATATAAGCGGAATACCAATCAGGACAATTCGCTATTACGAGAGTTTAGGTTTACTCAAGTCCTCAAGACGAACAGAGGGAGGCTTCCGCCAGTTTTCATTGGATGTGCTGACTCGTCTAGCCTTTATTAAAAGGGCACAAAATCTTGGTCTTAGTCTAGAGGAGATTGGAAATATTCTTCAGGTCTATGACCAAGGACAAGCTCCTTGTGGTGAAATTCAAGAAAAGCTTGAAGACAAGCTCTTGCACATCGATCGCCAAATCGAGCAATTGTTAACTTTACGTTCTGAAATAAAGGGATTACTTTCAGGCTGGAAGAATACCAGCGATCGCAATGAAGATACAATTTGTCCTATTATTCAAAACAATCCTGTTAGCGGATAGCTATGGTTTAGCCCGTGCTAAGTGTTAAAAAGTAAAAATAGAATGAGATCAGGACTCAGGACTTTTATAGAGGAGAAACCACCATAACTCTAATCCAATCAAGGCTAAACCAGCGATCGCAACACCAACTTTCAAGCCCAAAGGTTGCTCAATGCGTTGAAATTGCCTGGCTTGTTCTGACGAGTGGGCTGGCATTTCTGCTAATGTCACACCTGATGTTCCAGTGAGAAGCACTAAAGCTGTCAGGCTTCCCCAAAGCATTTTTTTACTGAACATTTCCTAAATTACCCTGCAATTATGAGAGAGCTTTTGGTTGAAAGTTACGCAATCTCAGAGCATTGCTAACAACAGATAGCGAAGAAAGAGCCATCGCAGCCCCGGCGATAATTGGATTGAGTAACCAACCAAAAATAGGGAAGAGAATTCCAGCCGCAATGGGAATGCCAATGACGTTGTAAATAAACGCAAAGAAGAGATTTTGCTTGATATTGTTGATGGTGGCGCGGCTGAGTTGAATTGCTGTGACAATTCCTTGCAAATCTCCAGAAATTAGGGTGATATCGCTAGCTGCGATCGCTACATCTGTTCCTGTCCCAATCGCAATTCCCACATCAGCCTGTGCTAAGGCTGGCGCATCATTTATACCATCGCCAACCATTGCGACAAGGGATTGGGGATTGGGAAGAATTTTCCCTAGTCCCCCTCTTTGCAAAGATTGGATAATCGCCGCCTTTTGATCTGGACGCACTTCGGCAAATACTCGCTGGATGCCAACTTCTTGAGCGATCGCATCAGCCGTTTTCCGATTGTCTCCGGTGAGCATTACTACCTCTAAACCTAGCTTCTGTAAAGCTTTCACCACTGCTATAGATGAAGGTTTGAGGGCATCGGCAATACCCATGATTCCTTGTAGTTCGCCATCTACAGCAATCAAAATGACTGTTTTACCAGCCGCTTCCCAAGCATCTTTATACTGCTGGAGAGCAATAATATTAATTCCAAGTTCTGTTAACCAGCGTTGTGTACCAATTTGCACAAGTTGATTTGAAACAACTGCTTGCACCCCACTACCTGCGTTAGCGATGAAGTTTTGTGCATCTATTAAACTCGCTTCTTGAGACTGGGCATATTTCACCACCGCTTCAGCTAAAGGATGCTCAGAGTTCCGTTCCACCGTTGCTGCTAACTGTAAAAGCTTGATTTCATTGCCATCAGCTGTACCGTTGACAGTTACAAAATCTGTAACCGTGGGTTTACCCTGAGTCAAAGTACCAGTTTTATCTAAAACGATGATTTGAATTTTGTGTGCTAGTTCTAAGCTGTCAGCACCCTTAATCAAGATGCCATTTTCTGCACCTTTGCCCGTCCCCACCATCACAGATGTGGGGGTAGCTAAACCCAAAGCACAAGGACAAGCGATAATTAGTACACCCACCGTTGTCATTATTGCTAAGGTCAGGTTGCCAGTGAAATTAAACCAAATGACGAAAGTGGCGATCGCAACGGCAATCACAGCTGGTACAAACCATCCTGTCACCCGATCTGCCAAACGCTGAATGGGTGCTTTAGAACCTTGTGCCTGTTGCACTAATTTGACGATTTGAGCCAAAAACGTATCATTTCCGACTCGTGTCACCCGAAATTGAAATGCACCTGCACCGTTAATCGTTGCCCCAATCACCTCATCTCCTGGCTGCTTTTTCACTGGCAAACTTTCACCAGTCACCATTGCTTCATCTACCGTCGAAGCACCTGTAATCACTTCGCCATCTACCGGAATCTTTTCACCAGGACGCACTAAAATCACATCGTTGATTCTGACTTCGGCGATGGGAACATCAACTTCTACACCATCACGGATAACTCTGGCATCTCTGGCTTGCAATCCAATTAGTTTGCGAATGGCTTCAGAAGTTTCTCCCCTAGCGCGATTTTCTAACAACCGCCCCAATAAAATTAAAGTAATAACAATGGCAGCAACTTCATAATAAACATGAGGTATCAAGCCCTGAGCAATAAAAAATTTCGGAAAAACAGTGACAAATAAAGAATATAGATATGCTGCACTTGTACCCAAAGTAATCAGCGTGTCCATCGTCGCCGTATGGCGCTTGAGAGATTTCCAGCCATTGCGGTAAAAAGATCCGCCACACCACAATATAACGGGTGTTGTCAGCACTAACTGTACCCAAGGATTTTGCAGGAAGTTGGGAATTAAAGGGAAGTTTAGCCCAGTCATCATCGGCAACGACCCCAAAAATAGGAAAATGCTGATTGCACCTCCCACAACTACTTTGAGGAAGAGTTCGCGTTGTAATGCTTGCCTATTCGCTTTTTCGGCATCATCTTCTTCAGAGAGCAATTCTTCCTGGAGTGAGTAAGAAGAGTATCCCGCAGATGCGATCGCGGCTTGAATTTTTTCTAAATTGGCTAGAGAGCGATCGTACTTGATAGTGGCTTGTTCTGCTCCAAAGTTAACGTTGCAGTCAATCACCCCAGAAACAGAGCGAATTGCCTTTTCGATGTTGTTAGCGCAACCAGCGCAACTCATGCCTCGAAGTTTGAGTGTGAGAGTATCCATGCTGGGGGTTGGGTTGGGGACTGGGGACTGGGAATTGGGGATTGGGGACTGGGGATTGGGGACTGGGAATTGGGGATTAGGGATTAGGGACTGGGGATTGGGGATTGAGGACTTGGAAATAGGGGGAAAAGGTTAGAGGGCAAATGGATAGTTTTTTCTTTTCCTCAGTACCCAGTACCCAGTACCCAGTCCCTAGTCCCCAACCCCCAGTACCCAATCCCTTAAGCAACTGGATAGCCAGCAGCAGCCAACGCTTCCTTAATTACTGTTTCTGATGCTTGAGTTTCTACACTGACAAGCTTGGTTGTGGGATCTGCCTGAATGCTGGCATTAGCATCGACTGCCTGAAGTGCTTTGGTGATGGTACTTGCACAAACAGAACAAGACATATTGGGAACTGTGAGTTGGAGAGTCATAGATTTACGGGATAATTAATGAACAACCTAGCCAAACCAGAAATAACTGGAAAGAGAGTCGCCTTGAATTCATACTAGACTCTCTAGCCGGCTGGAGAGTCTAGAGAATTTTAAAAGTTTTTCGCTAAAGTTCAATTTTCTTTAGAGATGTAGTGCATCAATCGCTAAAGAATACAAAATACTACACAACACTTGTCTCCTGATGCAAGTGTGTGTTATGAAGGCTATATAACTGTTGTTTTCCCCACAATTCCGGGCAAATAACCCTCCGCAACACCTGAGACGCGGCTGCTGAACCCAAGTCTCCTACTCTCTTCACAACAAAGAGTCTTTTTTAAGGCTCTATTTGGAGTTTTCATGCAGCCAAAAAATTTAAAGCGTCTCCTGCGTGCTTTAGAGCGGCAGGGTTTGGATGTAAGTTACAACAATCGCACTTATTCTGTCCGTTTAGTTAATTCTCCTGATGCACCTGTAGCGGAAGTACTTCTGCCAGAAGGCTTCCCCGTAGAAGCTAAGGCGCTGAAGCAGTTAGCGAATTTGGCAAGTGTCCGCCACCCATCTGGCGGATGCGTTTGTCGGGCCTGTGCTACACCTGACTTTCACCCAGGCGATGCAGGTGTTGCCATTGGTTCAATTGTAGAAACTGTGGGTCAGGTTATTCCTGGTGCTGTCGGCTCTGACATCAATTGTGGAATGCGCCTGCACGTTGCTGATTTGACAATCGACGAATTCTTAGCAAAGCGCGACCAATTCGTAGAAAAAATGAAAGGGGATTACTTCTTTGGTACGCGTGATGTGACAATGACTGCTGAGGCAATGCGATCGCTATTTCAATACGGAGTTTTAGGTTGGCTGGATGCCATGCAAAATCGGGCTACGGGGAGTGTAGTCAAATCTGATTTGCAACAACTAGCCCAAGAGAGCGAACGCATCTTTTTAGGTGGTTCAATGGATGGTAACTGGAAACTTGCGCCTGAAGAATTGGTTTCCGATGCCGGACTGGTACGCGATGGCGGATTAGCGACCATTGGCGGGGGCAATCATTTTGTAGAAGTGCAGCGAGTTGATAAAGTTGAAAATCGCACCCTTGCCCATGCTTGGGGAGTGCGCGAGGGACAACTAGCTTTTATGATTCATTCTGGTTCCCGAAATGTGGGTAAGTATATTGGGGGAATGTGGCGAGATAAAGCTAAGGCGACTTGGCAAAAAGGTTTGAAGTACCCTGATTCTCAGATTTTTCCTCTCTCTAACCATTCTCACCCCGAATTAGTCGCCAGTTACTTACAAGCTGAGGCAACTGCTACCAATTATGCCTTTATCAACCGTTTGCTATTAGCGGAACTACTACGTCTGCGTTTACGGGAAGTATACAAAGATGTGGAAGCACCTCTAGTTTACGACTTGCCGCACAACATCACCTTACCAGAAGGTGAAGGATGGGTAACACGCAAGGGTGCAAGTCCAGCCTATGCAGGGCAACCAGTGATTATTCCTGGTTCAATGGGTGCTGATTCTTATCTGATGGTGGGTAGAGGTAATCCAGCATTTTGTCATTCGGCCTCACATGGGGCGGGAAGAATTTATTCTCGCTTCGACCTCAATCGCAGAGGTGCATCTCAAAGTGAGGCAGAACTGGGATTAACTGGCGTAGACTGCATAACCTTGCGTGAAGAACGCCGCATTGAAGAAGCACCAGCCGCCTACAAACCGATTCAGTCTGTGATTGATGTGCAAGTGGAGGCAAAAATGGTAGACGTTGTAGCGCGATTGAGTCCGGTGTTGACGTTTAAGGCATAGCTCTAAATAAAAAGCCCCTGGTATAACACCAGGGGTATCCATCTTTATTCCCTGATACTAGAATCGCATCTGTGAAGCGATAGCAAATCCGTACTAATGCAATTAATGCATAAAATTATGATATTTTTGCAATCGGCGAGATAGGATTTATATTAAGTTGCGAATTATACATAAAACTTACGCAAAATTATGAAAAAACGAACCACAGAGGGCGCAGAGGATACGGAGAAATAAGAGTTTCAGAGAGTTTTTGCGTAAGTCCTAATACAGTAAAGCATCCTAGATGGAAGATAAAACTTCTATCTAGGATGCTTCACAATAAAAAATTGTTGCTGATACAACAATTAGGGACAAAATTTGATGATTAGACTAGAGCTATCAGCTAGCAAAAACGGTTAAACTGCCGGGTTTCTGAAGATCGCCTTGCAAAACCACACCTCGCTGATTGGCATGGATATGACGCAAAATCTTGTAAATTGCCTCAACTTGCTCTGATGCACCTGCTTTCTGGGCAAGTTCTTCAAGAGAAAGAGGAGTTTTTTCTTTTTGGAGGACTGCTACCACTCGTGTTTGCAAATCGAGAATGGAGGCGGCAGCTTTTTTGCCAGCTTCTACCCCTGGCTGATGGTAGGCGTTGACGTTAACTAAGCTTGCATATAAACCAACAGCGCGTTCATACAAAGCAATTAATGCCCCTACGGTTCGGGGATTAACTTGGGGAATGGTGACTGTAATCGAATCGCGGTGATTTTCATAAAGTGCTTGTCGGGTTCCTTGGAGAAAACCGGAAAGATAGTCGCCTGATGTAACTCCCGGATCTATTTCAGTGGATGGGCCCTGACGATCTTCTAATACTTCAACGAAGGTAGCAAAGAAATTAGCTACACCCTCACGCAACTGTTGGACGTAAGCGTGTTGATCTGTTGAGCCTTTGTTGCCATAAACGGCGATGCCTTGATGGACAACCTTACCGTCTAAGTCTTTTTCCTTGCCCAACGATTCCATCACCAGTTGTTGCAAATAGCGACTGAATAAAAATAAGCTGTCCTTGTAAGGTAGGACAACCATATCTTTTTCACCCTTTCCATTGCCTGCAAAGTACCAAGACAAAGCAAGCAAGGCTGCTGGGTTAGTTTTGACATCTGGGACGCGGGTAGCGTCATCCATCTCTTTTGCACCATCCAGGATGGTGCGAACATCAATGCCTTGTAATGCGGCTGGTACTAGCCCCACAGCAGACATTTCTGAGGTGCGTCCTCCTACCCAGTCATACATGGGAAATCTGGCTAGCCAACCTTCGTCTTTGGCTAGTTTATCGAGGTTGCTATCAACGCTGGTAATTGCTACCGCGTATTGAGCAAATTCCAAATTGTGTCCGGCGTAAGCTTTTTTAACTTCAATCATCCCGTTGCGGGGTTCCGGCGTTCCCCCAGATTTAGATATCACCAATACCAAAGTGCTGGCGAGGCTATTTCGGAGATGATTGATAACGCGATCGATACCTGCCGGATCGTTGTTATCGATAAAGTGAATTTTCAGGGGCGGGAAATCAGGAGCAAGGGCTTCTGCGACGAATTGGGGGCCGAGGGCGGAACCACCAATGCCAATGGAGATAATATCCGTGAAGCGGCTTGCTCTGGGAGGATGAATAGCACCTGTTTGGACTTTTTCCGCAAAGGCTTCGATTTGTTCTAGGGTTTGGACTATTTCTTGTGTAAGTTCTGGAGTTGGCGCTAAATCAGGATTTCGCAGCCAGTAGTGTCCAACCATGCGCCTCTCGTCGGGATTTGCGATCGCACCCTTCTCCAGTTCAGCCATATCCGCAAACGCCTTGTCAAACTTCGGCTGCAACGATTCTACAAAGGCATTATCGAACCGCATTCGACTTATGTCTAAGTACAGTCCCAATCCCTCGTGGAAATATAACCAGTTTTGGTATCGTTGCCAAAGTGCCCTAGCATCCATAGGGAAATCTCAAATAAAGTGTTTTTCAAAAACCAGTTTAATGTAAGGTTATAGCGATCCCTGCCTAGCCTTATACAGTTTACAGTTTTCAGTGTTCCCTTAACTCTTCACTTTAAACATCTGGCATAGGGATGACACGCAGAAATTTCACAATTTCACCTCTGATTTCTATACCAATCAGGTAATTATCTAGGGTGAAGCGGTGAAAAATGCCTTCACCATCAAGCTGTCGCAATTCTTTTAGATCGGTCAGTTGCCACTTTTGGGCTAACTCAATAAAGACAAAATCATGCACCCGCTCGTAAGCAGCAGGTTCTAAATTTTTCAGATCTAGCAAAAAAGACCTTGCATAGCGCATTTCTAGACTCACTAGGCGTTACCTTAACCAAAACTTGAGGGGCCACTGGCACAAGAAAAGAAAGCGCTGCTGAATCAGAAAAACATCAACAGTCGTACCGCTTCTTCATGGGTTAATATATCCCACGGTTGCTGCGATCGCTTAACTTGTTGTATCGCTTTGAGCATATAAAAGTCACAATGTAAAGCTTCGAGAACGTTCCAAATGTCTTGCAAATCTTCATCGGCTAACTGCTCGATTAAGTGATGCATTCTCAGTCGCAGCAAATTCATACGTTAGTTTTTACCTACAACCCAACACCAACAATAAATAGTATTCCCACAAAATTAGCAAAGGTTAACGGCAATATAGCACTATGCTCAAGCTACGCTAAAATTTATTCGCCCAGTCAAGAGAGTAGGGGAGCCAGTCGAAGTGTCTACACTCGTCAGCCAACCTGAGTATATTCTTTCTCAGAAATCACCTAAGTTCCCCGCTTCTAACAAGCGACAAGTTTTGTGGCGGGGTTTAAGAGGATGTTTGAAAAGTCCTCTTATCAGTATTAAAAGTTCTAAATCCCCCTAAATCTCCCAATAAATTGGGGGGCTTTGATTCTTCCCCCTTTTTAAGGGGTTAGGGGGGATCTAAGAGTGCCTAAAATTACAGCGAAATACTTGTTCATTCAACCTCTAAATCCCAGTTGCATTACGAATTACGAATTACGAATTAAATATGGTTGACTATCTAATTTTCTTAGCAATTTCTACAGCACTTTTTGCTCTATTCGGTTTGGGACTTAATTTACAGTGGGGCTTTACGGGGTTAATTAACTTTGGTCATATTGCTTTCATGACCCTGGGAGCATATACAACCGTATTATTAAGCTTAAAGGGCGTACCCCTATTGATATCAGCAGTGGCTGGAGCAATTGTCGCCGCCTTGTTGGGTTTGATAATTGGTTTTGCAACTTTACGCTTACGGGAAGATTATCTAGGAATTGTCACCATCGGCACAGGCGAATTAATTCGTTTGGTAGTAAATAATCAGGATTTACCTGTTGGTGATACCTGGGTTTCTGGGGCGTTTGGCGTGCAAAGTTATCCTATACCCTTATCTACAGAGCCGAATTTGTTTGTCAGATTAGTGATGATTGGATTGTTAACGCTACTAGCTGCCGTAACTTTTTTTACCTTGTGGCAATGGATTCGTACCACCCAAATATCTCGAACTACTGATTTAGGCAAAAGGACAACTAGCAAGCAAGAATTTGCGTCGCGCTTGGGTGTGGGAATTGTCTTAGCAATTTTAGCGGCAGCAATTTATATTTCTGGGGTAATTGGACTGTATAACTACAATCCCAAAGCAGGTTTAATGCTGGTTTTGCTGTTGGTTTTAGCATTTGTATACTGGCGCTTAGAAATTTTGGTGCGATCGCCTTGGGGTAGAATTCTCAAAGCCATCCGCGAAGATGAAGAAATTCCCAAGGCACTGGGAAAAAATGTATTTTGGTATAAATTACAATCATTAATGTTAGGGGGTGCGATCGCAGGTATCGCTGGTGCTTTCTTTGCTTGGCAACTGTCCGCCATTTACCCCGATAACTTTCAACCCCAGATTACCTTTGACACTTGGATTATGGTGATTTTAGGCGGTTCTGGCAATAATGTTGGCACAATCTTAGGCGCGGTAATTTTCTTTGCTTACGATGCGCTGACGCGAGAAGTCTTACCCCGAATTGTTCCCCTTGATGAAGCTCGTTTGGGTGCATTTCGGATCGTGGTAATCGGACTAATTTTAATGGTGCTGATGATTTGGCGACCTCAAGGTATTCTAGGGAAAAAGGAGGAACTTACCCTTGGTAAATAACCAGTCATTGCCACTTCCCCTTTTGGTAGCCACTGGACTTTCTAAAAGCTTTGGTGGTATCAAAGCTGTTAATGAGGCGAAAATCGAAGTTGCCAAAGGCAGCATCACGGGCTTGATTGGCCCCAATGGTGCTGGTAAAACTACTTTCTTTAATTTACTCTCAAACTTCATCCGCCCAGATAAAGGGCGAGTGATTTTTGACGGCGAACCGATTCACAACTTGCAACCATATCAAATTGCCCAGCAGGGAGTAATCCGCACCTTTCAGGTTGCACGGACTCTTTCGCGGTTGTCGGTATTAGAAAATATGCTGCTGGCGGCGCAAAAACAAACGGGTGAAAATTTTTGGCAAGTGCAATTACAGCCGCACGTTGTCGCTAAAGAAGAAAAGCAACTGCAAGAGCGGGCAATGTTTCTATTAGAATCAGTAGGCTTGGCGAAAAAAGCGCACGATTATGCTGGTTGTTTGTCTGGTGGACAACGGAAGCTGCTGGAAATGGGACGGGCCCTGATGACTAATCCCAAGTTAATTTTGTTGGATGAACCAGCTGCTGGGGTGAATCCGAAACTGATTGATGATATTTGCGATCGCATTATCACTTGGAACCGTCAAGATGGGATGACCTTTCTGATTATCGAACACAATATGGATGTGATTATGTCCTTGTGCGATCGCGTTTGGGTACTTGCCGAAGGGCAGAATTTGGCTGATGGTACACCCGCAGAAATTCAAAGCAATCCCAAAGTTCTAGAAGCTTATTTAGGAAAATAATTTGTAAAAACTTTTGGTCAAAAAATTCCTCTTTAAGGCTTTACTCTGTGTTCTCTGCGCCTCTGTGGTTAAATAAATTAATTTTTTAAACCGCAGCGGCACAGAGAACGCTGAGAAAAAACAATCTTATTTTATGAGTCGCTATAAAAGAGTTAGCATCACTACGAATTACGAATTATTTTAGTCTTCGTTATTTTCTGCAAAATTGACTTTATCATAAAGATCCCGCAATTCAATTTTAAAATCAACCGTTTGCAATGATAAAGTTGCAGATTCATGTTCAATTTCAGTAAATGACCATTGGCTTTCCGCAGTTTTTACATACTGCATTACATGATACTGATATTGGTCAATTAAAATATATTCCTTAAACTCTGAAATAGAGCGATAATAAAGAAACTTATCGCCTTGGTCATAATTTTTAGTCGATCTAGATAAAACTTCAGCAATTAACATCGGGTTCATAACCGTTGTTGTGCTGGTTCCTGTATAAATAGGTTCTCCTTCAATCACCATTACATCGGGATACGTATGCTGCCGATAACGAGGTATCTACAAACGCACATCTCCAATATAAACCTCATAATTCTTGCCTCTTAAACCAAACTTCAAATAAGCATAAAAGTTGCCTGCGATTTTATTATGATTTGTAGTGCCACCCGTCATTGGTACAATTTCTCCATTACGGTATTCGCTTTTATATTCAGCTTTTTCTTCAATTTCTAAATACTCTTCAGGTGTGTAATCTAGTTTTTGTGTTTCTAACTGCATAAATATACGACCTATTTATTGTGCGATTGCTTATTCATCTTTCATATCTATGTTATCCGCCAATAAACCCCATTCTCTCGCTGCATTAACTGGCAAGCAATCAACTCCCGTCGTAGGGTGGCGCAGTCAGGATGGTAGCGTTTGAGAATGTCATTTACAAGATGTTCAGGATAGTTGACTCCAACATCAAACTGGTTTGCTAACCACTTGAGAATTACTAGACGCTTTTTGCGACTAGCAGGAATTTCTTTCAGACATTCGCCCTCAAAATAGTTTTTCAATACTTTGCTTTCCCAAGCCTCAGTATCCACATCCTCAATCAAAGATGCTATTTTCTCTGGTGTGAAAATTTCCTTACTGATGCTTTGCAAAGCTTCGTTATCCAATTGATACAAACGGCTATTCCCCTCCGGGCGCATTGTCACCAAATTTAGCTCTTTAAGTTTTGCTAAATGATGGGATACCGTCGGTTCTTTGAGTTGCAGTAGCGCCGCTAATTCTTCGACGCTGCACTCCTGATTTGCCAGGATACCTACAATCTTCAATCGGCTATCATCCGCTAATGCCTTAAAAAAGCGCAGTAAGATGTTAAATTGCTCTGGTTGCATGACTAATTTCTAATTAGATAGATGTCTAATTAGAAGTATATCTAATTTAAAAGCTAAGATCCCCAACTTCTCATAGAAATCGGGGATTCTGTTGTTTAGTTTAACTAAACTGTTCCTCTGCATCGAGGTTGAACAACATTTGTAGAGTTTGCATACAGCGCCGTCTAGCTTCAACATCTTGCTGCGATCGCAACTGTACCATCGGGTCATGTAAAATCTTATTGACAATTCCCCGTGTTAATGCTTCAATTACCTCTTGATGTTTTTCAGCGAATTCTGAACCCAATCTCGACAAAGCTTTTTCTAACTCTTGTTCGCGGATGGTTTCGACTTTATTTCGCAGACAGCTAATAGTAGTGACAGTTTCTAAACTGCGCCACCAAATATCAAAAGCTTCTACTTCTTCCTCTAAAAGTCGCTCGGCTTCCTGTGCAATCTTCCGACGGCTTTCGTAGTTTTGCGCTACCACAGCCTTCAAATCATCCACATTAAACGCTTGCACATTTTCTAGTTCATTTACATCTGCATGAACGTTACGCGGTACAGAAATATCAAATAACATTAAAGAGCGCTGAACTTCTAAAACCATTTCCAATTTGGCACGGTCAAGTATTGGCTCTGTTGCTGAAGTACTTGTAAACACCAAATCGCTATCGGCAATTACAGTCATCATTTCCGATAGCGGATGAATTTGGATTTGTTGTTGAGGGAACAGCTTTACTAAGTCTTGAGCGCGATCGCGAGAGCGATTTACAATACTAATTTCCACAGCACCTTTAGAAAGTAGGTGTTGTACCAGCAGCCGTGACATTTTACCAGCACCAAGAATTACCACTCGACAAGCAGCTAAATTTGCCACTTTTATCTGTGCTAACTCCACAGCAGCCGAACTAATAGAGACAGCACCAGTACCAATACTAGTTTCAGTGCGAACCCGCTTACCTGCTGTTAGCGCTTGTTTAAATAATCGATTCAAAATGGTTTTTATACCGTTATATTGCTGTCCCAGTTTGTGAGTAGTTTTCACCTGAGCCAGAATTTGACCTTCTCCGAGTACCAGACTATCTAAACCACCTGCTACTCGCATGACGTGCATCACTGCATCATCATGTAGCAACATAAATAAATGTTGTCGTAGAGAAAGCACGGGTAATTTACTATATTCTGCAAGAAACTGAGTTATTTCTCGGATACCTTGGTCTGCTTCACTGGTAACAATGTAGATTTCTAGACGGTTACAAGTACTAAGAATTGCAACTTCGTCAATATGGGGATAGCTTGCCAGTTGAGCGATCGCACTTTCAATCTGTGGTTCTGGAATGCTCAGTTTTTCCCGGACTTCTACTGGGGCTGTTTTATGGCTTAACCCCACCACTGCTATATTCATTTGCTAAATCGTAGTTACTAGTTGGTAGTTGAAAATAGAGCATTGAGTCAGAATAGGGAATGGGGAATTTTTGTTTATTGGTTGATAGTTTTTTCAATCAATAAACAATAACTAATCACTAAATACTAACTACTAACTAGTGTAAGGATGAAGCATTTTGGCAACTATTTTTCTATTTTATAGAAAGATTTATTTCCAAATGCTTTACCCCTACTTTTCTCATTCCCCATTCCCTAAAAATTAGTTTAATTGGAGAGTCTTGGGTTCACCAAACATGTGAATTGTATCAACAAATCGAGCAGTTTTCGACTGGTTAGAAATTACCAAGCTTTGAGTTCTGGCTCCGCCGTTGAAGAAACGTACACCATTCATCAGATTACCACTGGTAATGCCACTAGCAGCGAACAGAACAGTTTTACCAGATGCCAATTCATGAGCATCATAGACCCTATCGGGGTCATTGATATTCATAGATTTTAAGCGATCGATATTGGCTTCTCTGCTTTCTCCAATCAGACCTGTTTTTACGACTGCTGGATCGTAGATCAGTTGACCTTGGAAGTGTCCGCCCAAAGCACGCATTGCTGCTGCCGAGATTACACCTTCAGGAGCCGCACCGATACCCATCAGCGCGTGGATATTAGTTCCAGCAAAACCACAGCTGATGGCTGCACCCACATCACCGTCTGAAATTAGGGCGACTCTCGCTCCAGCCTCACGGATTTCTTTAATTAAATCGTTGTGGCGTTCGCGCTTCATGACCACGACCACGAGTTCTTCAATAGAGCGCTCTAGACACTCAGAGAGAATCTTGAGGTTTTCTGTTGCTGACTTGTTGATGTCTACCTTGCCCTTAGCTGCGGGAGGTGCTGCTAACTTCTTCATGTAAAAGTCAGGAGCAGCAAATAATCCACCCTTTTCAGAAATTGCCAAGACAGCCATCGAACCAGGTTGTCCATAAGCTACCAAGTTCGTACCTTCACAGGGGTCAACGGCAATATCAATTTCGATTAATTCATCAGGGTTACAGAGAGCTTCGGCATTTGGTTGGGTACAGATACCAACTTCTTCGCCGATGTATAACATCGGCGCGTCATCGCGTTCGCCTTCCCCAATTACAATGCGACCACGCATATAGATTTTATTCATCCGCTCCCGCATAGCTTCCACAGCTACCTGGTCAGCGATGTTTTTTTCGCCTTTACCCATCCACTTTGCGGATGCGATCGCGGCTTGCTCTACTACTTCAATAATCTCTAACCCAAGTGTATTTTCCACAGAGTCTGCCCTCTCAACTGCTTGAATTTGTGTCGCTTTATCTGGCTATTTCAGTCTTCAAGTCTACCAAAGGGCGGATACACGTGGAAGAAAGTTAAGTTTTACTGCTAACTCGTTAGAAAAGTACCATTTAGCACATCCTGATTTTCGACTCAATATTATTTCAGTATAAAACGTGTTCAAAACTAACTAAGTTAAAAACTGGCATAAATGGGTAGCAATATATATCTAGAACATTACTTTTCTTCAGTATCTATCTTCAGGTATAAAGTAATAAATAAAAAAGCTGATAAATTCACTAAAAACTGAAAGATGAGGCGCAGAGTAGATAGCTTGTGAAATTAAGAGGTTAATTGTGTTTATCGACTACATCACATTAATGTTAATTAATATGGTAGCTGGGCTATTTTTACTGGCTGACTATGTGTATCGTGGTATAGATAGTTATAATCAAAGACCGTGGATTCCGGGATTTGGAATTACGGGTGCGATCGCACTCACAACTGGTTTACACATGAGTTTCACCTGGCCAATCGCTGGTAGCTTTAACATTGCCTTTGGTGAGACAAGCGTCTTATTTGGAATCTTGTTTGTTGCGGCTGCGGTTTCTCTTGCTCAAGGTTGGGATTTATTGACAATAGCAGTTTACGGCTTCTTTGCTGGCGTAGTTGCGATCGTAGTGGGTATCCGCATCATCAACTTGAATTTGACTAAGCAACCGCTTTTATCAGGAATCGGCTTTATTTTAACTGGCTTAGGTGGTATTTTTGCAGCGCCAACTCTCTATTGGAAAACTAACCGAACTTGGCGGCTAATTGGCGTAGCAGTGCTGATAGTAGCCGCTCTAATTTGGGCGTTGACAGGATATTTATCTTATTGGAATCATTTAGAGAGTTTCCAAAAGTGGGTTCCAGCACCGATGCGGTAAGCAATGATCTAGGCTAAAGACATAGTTAAAACTTTGCTTAAGAAAATATGCTGAACTTTCTTAATCCTCTCTTAAATCGCCATCCAGAGCGAGTCAAAGCCAACGTCGAACTTTATACGTGGCAAACTTGTCCTTATTGCATTCGTGCCAAAATGCTCCTGTGGTGGAAAGGTGTAAATTTTACTGAATATAAAATCGACCGTAACGAAGCAGCCAGAGCTAAAATGGCAGAACGTGCTAACGGACGACTGACTGTGCCGCAAATTTTTATCAATAACCAGCACATTGGCGGCTGCGATGACCTCTATCAGCTAGACACACAAAGCCAACTCGATCTCCTTTTAGCCCAAGCCGCTATTTAGAAATCAAATTAACCCTAACGGTTGGTTTGGTGATGCTGAATTTAAGAATTTTGAATTATTTAGCCCCAGATTTCTAGTCTGCGGGCTACATACTTTTTATTTCTTGTAAAATGTGTGTCTTACCCACTCAAAGGCTTACAAGACGCGCACCCTAGAAAATGTGTTGAATTTTTAAATTTTTATATTGATAAGAATATGCAAACTAAATACACAGAATATCTTATACATCAACAATGGATGAGTTGTGCCTTAAAATTAGCAAAAGCAGCAGGTGATGCAGGTGAAGTTCCTGTCGGTGCTGTTATTATTGATTCAACAGGCAAATTGCTAGCACAAGGAGAAAATAGAAAAGAGCGCGACAAAGACCCTACCGCCCATGCGGAAATTCTCGCTCTCAAGACAGCTGCAACAACTTTACAAAATTGGCATCTTAATGAATGTACTCTTTACGTAACTCTTGAACCTTGCCCGATGTGTGCAGGTGCTATTTTGCAAGCGCGTGTAAGACAACTTGTATATGGAGTAGACGATACAAAAACTGGCGCAATTCGTACAGTTATTAACATACCCGATAGTGCTGCTTCTAATCACCATCTCCAGGTCATTGGAGGCATTCTAGAGTCAGCTTGTCGTCAGCAATTACAGGCTTGGTTTGCTACTAGGCGGCGTAGGGTAAACTAACGGACAGAGGTAAAACTGTCCATATAGCACAAGACAAGTCACGCAAGAGAATCTACGGTGTAACTAATCAAGCTTTTTGTTAAATTTTACCCGTCAATCAGCTGCATCCGTCATGATTGAATTTCACTCTTCATCCGATCCCTGCCAGCATACACCAGCAAATCATCCGGTGGCTGTTACTACCTCAAGGGTTTCTCCTTGGTTAAGTCCTCTGGCACATTTATTAGGCCGTCACTGCCTATTACCATTATTCTTTCGAGAAATTAGAATAACCGGACAAAAAAATATCCCTACAACTGGGCCTGCTATCCTCGCGCCTACTCATCGGGCGCGTTGGGATGCATTGCTCGTACCCTACGCTACTGCTAATTGTCGGAGAGAACAAGACCTGCGGTTTATGGTGACTATTGACGAATGCCAAGGTTTGCAAGGCTGGTTTGTCAAACGTTTGGGGGGATTTCCTGTAAATTCTAAGCATCCGTCAATTCGTACACTCCGACATGGAGTTGAGCTACTTCAGCAGAAAAAAACTGTGGTTATCTTTCCAGAAGGTAATATTTTTCGTGATGGGCAAGTTCACCAGTTGAAACCGGGAATTGCTCGTCTTGCTTTGAGTGCTGAATCTAGTTATTCTGAGTTGGGAGTGAAAATTATACCTATAGGCATTAATTACAGCCAACCTTATCCAAGTTGGGGTACAGACGTGAGTATTGATATTGGCTCTCCAATCAGGGTAAAGGATTACATGAGTGGCTGTATAAAACAAGATGCCAAAAGCATCACAAATGATTTAGGAAAGGCACTGCAACAATTAAGCCATCAAGAAAGAAAAATTACTAATCACGCATTTGCAGAAATTACTAATTCTTAATCTCATCAAATTACAAGAGTCTTAAGACTGGCTCTTAACCATTGACCGTGCATGATGAAGAAACTGCACGTTTTTAAGCTTTGACACTAATTGCTAACTGCTATATCCATCCTGCAATAAGTAACCAAAAATTTAGTGCTATTTTGCAACCGTTGGGAATGTATACATATAGATAGTTACAAGTCGATTGCTAGTAAACCGATGAGAAAGCACAATCAGAAAAATTAACGTGTCAACCCAGTCTATCGTAGCTATCGCTCATCATAAGGATTTAAGTTAGTTACTATACAAGGGTAATGGGAACTCTATTAAAGCGATTTTCAGTCCTAAATCAGAGATACTTAGGATGTGTCTTTACTTTGTCCAAGACCAAAACAGAGTTAAGATACCCGAAGTTTCCATAACTTTTTATATAGTTGTCGCACTAATTGATCCCATGAACACTGCTGCCGCTGTTACCTTGATGCACCGTACCCTTTTATCAGTCATAGCAGTCCTCAGTCTGCTATCACCTGTGAATGCTCAGGTATCACAGTCACCAGGCACTACCAGCCAACCACAACCCATTGACCCCAACGATCCCAATAACCTGCGTCCTATAACCCAAAGTAACAGCCTTTTGAGCATTGAAGGTGGCGATCGCTTAGTAAAAGAGGCAGACCAAGCCGTTTCTGCTCAAAACTATCCTTTAGCTGCTAAGAAACTACAAGAAGCACGTCAGGTCTATAATCAGCTATCTAATTTTTATCAAGAGTTAAATTCTAGCTTTTCGGGAATTGACAATAGAGTTTCTGATTCTCAGCGCCAAAAAGCTCTATTAACAGCCCAAAAGCGAGATGAAGCCACCTTTCAACTAGCATTAGTACATCGGGCACAAAATCAGCCAGAATTAGCTGTGCCGTTGTTGGTTCAAATAATTAAGAGTCAAAACCCGACACGGGATTTAGGCAAAAAAGCCTATAAACAGTTGTTTGAGTTGGGTTTTGTTGATTCTCCCTATCCCAGAGAAGGTGGTAGTTCGTCTTCCTCATCCCCAAAAAAATAAATTAAATTGGCGTTAGGTGTTTTTCTTTATATCCCACCTATTTCAAATCCTTCTCTTCCTGAGCAGCACCTTGGAACGCCCCAGTGCTAGGATGTGATTATCTGCCGTAGCTTTGAACCCAGCCTTCTCATAAATCTACCTCAAAGGCGTATTTATCCCCAGTCTTGCCAAACATCTGAAGTTGGCACAGGCTTTTGCCCTATATCTGTTAATAATAGAAAAGTAAGTTTTTTCAGGAATTGCGATGATTAGTCCGCAGCAGGTTGAGGCAATGATCAAGGCGGAACTGCCAGACGCACAAGTTCAGGTGCAAGACTTGACTGGTGGCGGCGACCACTATCAAGTGACAGTAGTTTCATCGCACTTTGCAGGTAAAGGACTAGTGCAACAGCACCAGTTAGTTTATGGTGCGTTGGGTCAAGCTATGTCAACTGAAGCGATTCATGCCTTGGCAGTAAAAACATACACTCCCGAAACTTGGCAAGCAACAGCAAGTTCCTAAGAGACGCGATTCATCGCGTCTGTACAGGAGTTAAAAGTAGAGACGCGATGAATCGCGTCTGTTAAAAATTTATAACTCCTCACTCGTCATCGTTGAATGCAACATAGGAAACACAAATACCATGACACCAGAACTTAAAGACAAAATTGATAACTTGCTACAACAGAACAAGATTCTAGTTTTCATGAAGGGAAACAAATTAATGCCCCAGTGTGGTTTCTCCAACAACGTTGTGCAGATTCTCAATACCTTGGGAGTTCCCTTTGAGACAGTTGATGTTCTATCAGACTCTGAAATCCGTCAAGGAATCAAGGAATACTCTAACTGGCCGACAATTCCCCAAGTGTATATTAATGGTGAATTCCTTGGCGGTTCTGACATCTTGATTGAACTGTACCAAAAAGGTGAATTGCAACAAAAGGTAGAAGTAGCACTAGCTTCTTAATCTCTCTTTACGCAATCAAGGCAATATGCCTTTTTAATTTCCTTGAAAGGGGAGAGAAATAATGTCTCCTCTTTCAAGGTTTTTTAATAGGTTGCGGACAAAAATATTTTATCTATGTTGGCTTAATTTCATACCTAGTCAACAATCCCCTCAGTCACATTGGCAAAACCAATATAGGCTGAGGGGATGCGTTTAATCAATACAATATCTCCAAAATCTCACACCACGGCAAAGCATTGACCAATACAGATAATATGCTATAATCATCTGCGGTAATCAACAATTACTACAATGACCAAGTAAATGGTACTTAGTAGTAATCGGGTTGTGGCTGTGGTTGCGGCACTGCAAAATTTGAGCCATCGTACAAGAAGCGGCTGGCCTCCTCTTCTAGACGATGAATCAGATAAGGTTCAATGACGTTACTTTGTCGCAATGCGGCTAGATATCCATCCAAATACATCCGCATGTCATCCGTGCGATAACCGCGATTCCATAACTCGGCGAAGGCGTCGGTGAGTCTTTGGTAATAGCGGATGGTTTGTGTGTCTTGGAGCATAACTGCTGTATTAATCTCTTGGAATGAGAATTGTAAATGATTCACGCTCAAATGTGAAGTGTAATTTCACTTTGACATCAACTCAAAGTCAACACATCTACTTTGGGTAGTACCCTTATAGCAGCTACACGCTACTTTAATCCTATTCCAGAAAACATTGATTCTGGTTTTTTGGTAAATTATTTTTCTGATTTTCATATTCCATAGCCCAATTGTATTGGTGTTATGTTCTTGGATATAGGCACTAATTTTTGCGGAAAATCTCCTTTGACCATCAGGTTAAAAAGCTGTTGCGTTAACTTTTAGCTGATTGAATTATTAGATATTTGCCACATTACACCATGTAAAAACAGAATGTTAAGCTGAAATAATTTTTCATAAGTATAACAAGACTGCTGAAAAATTTAATAAAAATTTAATAATATTTCTAATTGCCTTCCGGCAAGGCATAAATTAAAGATATTGCTACGCTTCTTATGAGGAAATGTAAAGCTAATAGCAATTGAAGTAACAAAGGCTACAAAACCTTAGTGACGGGCTTGTTACTTTGAAAGTCATCAGACGCTAAGGGGTCTTGCCGCTGTGGGTTCGGTTTGTATAGAAATCATTGAGGGGAATCCCCATCTGAGGTCGTTGTTGGGTTGGCACTTGCAACAGCTAGAATACCGCGTGCATCAAGCTGCCAGTATTTATCAAGCAAGGGAAGTATTTTTAAGCCATCAACCAACACTGGTAGTATTAGATGCAGACTTGCCTGATGGCGATGGCATTGAATTTTGTCGTTGGTTGCATCGTCAGGAGCAGCCTCTAATCTTAATGCTATCTGCCCGCAATAGTGAAGGTGATATTGTGGCAGGTTTAAAGGCGGGTGCAGATGATTACCTGAGCAAACCTTTTGGGATGCAAGAGTTTTTAGCACGGGTAGAGGCGCTGATTCGCCGGAAACGCACACCTACTGCGCCAGCTTATTTGGATTATGGCACTTTGCAAATCGATTTAGTTCAGCGCCGTGTCCGCTTTCAGGGAGAGTTTATCGATTTAACGCCTCAAGAATTCAGTTTGCTGTACGTTTTGGCACAAGCTGGGGGAGTACCTTTGAGTAGGTCGGAATTGCTGCGTCGTGCTTGGCCTGACGCTATCGATAACCCTCGTACCATTGATACTCACGTTTTGTCGCTGCGGAAAAAGGTTGAACTTGACCCTCGTCAACCAAACTTGATTCAAACTATCCGCAATGTAGGATACCGTTTTAACATGGAAATTTTGAATACCAATATTTCACAATCACAAACAACAAAGTTAGCTAGAGAAAGATTTAATAATCAACGTTCGACACTTAGTAGTAGTCAGGTTTGATTGGGAATTGGGAATTGGGAAGTAAGATAAGAACTCTTTACTTCTATCTCCTGACCAATTCAAAATCTAAAATCCAAAACCTAAAATCCAAAATCGTCTTGAGTTTCTCCTTTAATTAGACTTTCTCGTAATTCAAGCCAGTTTATTTCAGAGACTGTTTGATTTGCGAATAAATGACCTTGTTGTAAGTGTAATAACCTAGTGCAAAACATCTGGGCAAGTTCCAATTGGTGATTTACCATCAGAATCGTGGTTTGATGAGTTTGACTCAACTGGATTAAGACTTGCATGAGATGAGAAGCTGTACCTGCATCAAGGGCAGATGTTGGCTCGTCTAATAATAATATTTTAGGCTGGATGAGTAAGGCACGAGCGATCGCTACTAATTGTCGTTGTCCAGCAGAAAGTTGTACCTCAGTTCGCCCTAACCATTCATTGGGAATATGCAGTTGTTCTGTCCAGTAACTGATTCGTTCCTGAATTATCTGTTTGGGGAAACCACGCAAAACCAAAGGATAAGCCAAGGCTTGGCCAACTGTCATCCCCAACAGCTTTGACTCTTGCACTACAAGTACAACCATCTGGCGTAGCTGGATGACAGGAATTTGGCGATATTCTTGATTTTCTAGATAGATTTTGCCACTGCTGGGTTCAATTAGGCGGTTGATGAGGCGTAATAACGAAGTTTTACCTGCGCCTACTGGCCCTACAATGGCAATGCGATCGCCTTGAGATACTTCCAAGTCAATATCTCGCAATATGGGGTATCCCTGCTGATTGCCTGGAAGTTGGGTTTTCAGCTTTGTAAACAGATTAACTTGCTCTAGCCTGAGTGTTGCCTTATTCAAAGGGAGTGAGGAGATAGGGAGAAATAACCAATGCCCAATCTTAAGTTAATTGTGCAGTAGTTAAAGCTGTTGCGATCGCCCAGCCATCGACTAATAGTAGCAGCAGTGTGAGTACTAATAAAATCAGGTACATCCACGGCTGTGCTAAAGGGCGAACATCTGTAGTATCAATACCCGTCTTTGCTTGGACAATTTGCACGAAACGGGCAAATCCAGATACACGTATGGGTAGTAAATAAGCTTTCTCATCCTGGCTGAGGAAGTAATAAACTAAGCCTCCTTGACCAGTGGTGCGGGGTTTTAACTCTTTTACCTCTGACCAAGGTAAAAACCAGCCTTTACGGAAAAAACGAGGAACCCAGGCGGGGTAAGTAACCTGAATTCCCTGGTCATCTACCATTACTTGTTCAGTCAATACTGCATACAAGGCAACTAAGCCGATGCCAATCCCTATCCACAATAATATTGGAGGTACGGGTGCGGCTGTTACCTGCGATAAAAAGGGTAATGGGACTGTGAGTGCTACGTATAAACTCAACAACGTTATCCGAATCAAAGGAGACAAACGAAATACAGAAGCTGAGATATTGGCTGAATTTGCTGTCACGGCTCAATTACAATGCTTTTCTTCATTGTAAGGTAGGTCTATGTTTTAGCTGGACTGTTCAATTCGTAATTTTTTAGGGTAAATACTTTTGTACTACAACCCAACCAGTAAGGGATACCCAGGCAAATCCTACAAATAAAATAATATTTACGCCGATGTGTAAGGGTCTAGCCCAAAGTCGTCTAGCACTAATTTGCGTGGCACTGAAAGCAGACAGTAAAACTAATGCTACCACTATCAATCCAGATGCCAAGTGTGATGAGTGACCTAAAGAACCAAAGTGTCCTAAAGTGCCAACAATCCCGATCGCTAGCAATAGTAGCACTAAACTTACCATGCTGATGCCCATTAAGTAGTGGAGCGATCGCACCTCCCTATTTCCGCCCAGAAATGGCGTAAAAGGAAATTGTTGCGAAGTTCTCGCCCGAAACATCCAAACACCAGTGATTGCTAACATCAGATATGCCAGCAGGGACAACCCCATCGACCAGGCCGCTATTTTCCACAACCAAAGAAACGAAGGCAGATTCATAAGAATGATTGTAGATGAGGGAGAATGCCAATGACCAATGACCAATAAAAAAGGCTGCCGAATTCAGCAACCCTTAAATTTAGCTAAATTTTTTTTAATCAATCAACAGATGCTAAACTAGCCATTTGTAAAGGTTTTGTAGTATCTCCGGTTTTTGTATTAATTTGCTGCACCAATGATTTGGTATTAATAGGGTTTTCTCCATCTGATGAGTCTGTATCAAACTCATAGGTATTGGGTTCTTCGAGCATCAGGCGATCGCACGGAATCTTATCTGATAAAATTGCACTTGCCATCATCCCTGTATGAATCTCCAATTGAGCTTTTCGCGGAGCTTCAAAAACTAAACGTTGTCCAGGGAAAACAACCCTTTCAAAGTACCAGTTGGGAATATTGGAGATACGCGCTACCTGTATTTTGCTCGTGGCATTAATATAGCAGCAGAGAATTTTTCCCGATTGCTCAGGTGGTAGAGGATCTAATATTTGAGCCATAACTGCTGAGGAGCTTTACGCCACAATTTTACATTACACTACCCAAGCCTAGCACTCACTGATCCCCAGTTGTTGTAACTGTGAATACCAACTGAGCCTTTACAGATTATTTCTGTCTAAAGATATATTTTTAAGTTGTAAAAATTTTGTAATTTTTTATG
>NZ_JBALDK010000008.1:0-2239 GCF_036917455.1 Nostoc sp.
TTTTTACTAGTATTTATGATTGAAATTGTTAGATTTTATGTTGAAAATAACGGTACTTGTTTTTGTAGTATTCTCTATGTTTTATATTCTAATTTTAAAGGATGCTGACACGTCTATGGTTTATATGTTAGGTGCAATGGTTTGTACACTATTATTAATAAGCAATAAACTCTCACCTAGAAATTAAGACTTCTTGCACCTCCGCCAAATCTACTATTTGGTAGAGGTGCAAAAACGCTGATTATTCAGACGCTCATAGACTCGCTTTTCGCATCGCTATCCGCCAGTCGTATAGAATAAGCTGTTGTGTTTTTAATTTGCACATTGAGACAGCAGGGGAGCAGGGGAGCAGAGGAGCAGAGGAGCAGAGGGGCAGAGGGGCAGAGGAGAGGGTTTACAGGTTTTACCTAAAAGATTATGAGGCAACTTGTAGGTGCGACAGCTTACCTAACTGAATTCTGACTTGTGACTCCTGAGTTCTATTTCGATGTTGTTATTTAACACGTTACCTCATATCATAGCCAAACAAATTCGGGTCTACTTCTCCCAACTGCAACTCTGCTAAACCATACTCCGCCCATCGCCTCTCTACCATCGCCGCCACATCTGGGTCAGATTCCAAAGGCGAACCCCATTCATGGTCTGTTTCCGGCGGAATCTTTGTAGTCGCATCAATTCCCATCCGTCCACCTAAGCCAATCTTTTCACTAGCAAAATCTAACGTATCAAACGGTGTATTCGGCAAAATAAACACATCTCGTACTGGGTCAACTTTGGAACTAATCGCCCACACGACTTGACGCGGATCGCGAATATTGATGTCTTTATCTACAACAATTACAAATTTAGTGTATGTAAATTGTGGTAAAGCACTCCAAAAAGCTAAAGCTGCTCGTCGCGCTTGTCCCGGATATGCTTTATCAATGGAAATAATCGCTGCTTTGTAACTCAAAGCTTCCATTGGGAGGAAGAAATCGACAATTTCAGATACTTGTTGGCGCAGTATGGGCGTATAGATGCGATTTAGTGCGATCGCCATCATCGCTTCTTCTTTAGGTGGACGACCGCTAAATGTTGTTAAGTAAATCGGATTTTTCCGGTGTGTCATACACTCAAAGCGTACTAATGGCGAATCTTCCACACCGCCGTAATAACCCATGTGGTCGCCAAAGGGCCCATCTGGTAAGACTTCTCCTGGTGTAATTGTTCCTTCCAAGACAAATTCTGAATCTGCGGGAACTTCCAAATCGACGGTTTTACACTTGGCCAACTGCACACCAGAACCGCCATAAAGTCCAGCAAACAGCCATTCTGATAAATCTACAGGGATGGGCGTGGCAGCTGCCATAATAATTAGAGGATCTACACCAAGTGCGATCGCAACTTCTAATTTCTTCCCACATTCCGCCGCTTTTCGCAAATGCCTCGCCCCACCCCGCACAGATAACCAGTGAACAGTCATCGTATTTTTCGATTGTAGTTGCAAACGATACACGCCTACATTTGGTGTACCCGTCTCACAATCTTTGGTAATTACTAGTCCCAGCGTGATAATCTTGCCAGCATCACCACAATAAGGACGTATCAAAGGTAACTTGCTTAAATCTAAATCATTACCTTGAAGCACAACTTGCTGACAAGCGGGGAAAAAGTCCCGTCCTGGTTTCGCCTTCACCACATCAAACAGCACTTTGCCAAAATCTATCGCTTGGGAAATCTTCTTCGGCGGTTTTGGTTGTTGTAGCATACTCAGTTTTTTCCCCAGGGTTTCCAACTCCTCTGGATGCTGCATATTCATCGCCCAACAAATCCTTTCTACAGTTCCCATCAAATTCACCGCCACCGGAAAGGAAGCGCCTTTGACATTTTCAAACAACAACCCTGGCCCACCTTTTTGCAGCATCCGGTTGGAAATCTCAGCAATTTCTAAGTCTGGGTCAACTAAAGCTGAAATCCGCCGTAATTGTCCTCTTTCTTCTAGAATTTTAATGAATCCCCGTAAGTCTCTCGCCATTGTTCTAATAAAGCTGATTATTTAAGAAGTGTGAAGCGCTTTCTTATATTATGGGGCATTGGGGATTGGGCAATTGGGGATTGGATATTGGAAAGGACAAAGAAGAATTTATTCAATTATTCTCCCTTGTTTTCCACTCCGTCATCTATGACCATTTGGGAAATTGCTGGTTTTAATTGGAAATTAACCTATTTAGTAACTTTTCTTAACTGTGTTTTCCAAAGT
>NZ_JBALDK010000009.1:0-15816 GCF_036917455.1 Nostoc sp.
TTGGTGTCCGGGTCATCTTTGAAGTTCTGGGCTAATTCTTGGACTGCTGCATATCGCACATCCCTGTCATCATCCTGGGTAGCGCGTTCTTTGAGCCAGGTTTTGGTGTCGGGGTCATCTTTGAAGTTCTGGGCTAATGCTTGGACTGCTGCATATCGCACATTGCTGTCATCATCCTGGGTAGCGCGTTCTTTGAGGAAGGTTTTGGTGTCGGGAGATTCTTGCCAGGTCGTTGCAATTGCTGTGACTGCTAGAGTACGAATCTCCTGAACTAGCTGAATTTCTTCTATATTTAGCTGGGGGTGGTAATAGTACCAGAGGTCATATTTAGTTAAGTCTTTTAGCTCGTTAAGTAATTTATTAGCCGTTGACCCAATTAACGAGCGATTTCTCACCTCTACAAGACACTTAGCCGCTAAAAAGAGATTAACAAACTTTTCCCCTTCGCCATCTTGCGCCATTAAATAATCAAGAATCTCGCCAACAAATTTAGGCTCAATCATTCCCGCAATTAACAGCAAGACTTCATGCCAACTTTCATCTTGCCAGTGTTTGCCAAAAACTTCATTCTTAAGTTCCTCAATAGTCAGCGTTTGCGTTTCTTTAAACTGCCAGACAAACTCCCAAGCACAGAAATATTCTAAAAATGTCCGATGCACAAAAGCATAATAATCCGCACCCAGGAAACATAACATAAAGTTGCGAGTCCGCAGTTGATTAATCATCACCCGCGCCACATCTCTGGGTTTATCAAATTCTATAGTTTTGAGATAATCATTCAGAACTTTGACTAAATCATTTTCATTAATCAAATTACCTGCCAAACCTTTATCACCAGTTTGCATAAGATAAGCAACCTGACGCAGCATCGCTTGCTTATCTTTATAATCAATCGTCTTGGGATCTAACCTCTTATCTTCAATCAAAGCGCGTTCCACATCCCATTGATGTAGCAGTACCCGCGATGCTTGATTATAAAGCTCTGCTCTATCTCTTGGTAGCTCTTGATTCCGATTTAGAATTGCCATCATCGTCAACAGCAGAGGATTTCCCGCCAATTCTGCAATAGATTTGGATGCTTCAATTCCTCTTGTTAGCCGTTCCCATTTTCTCACTTTATCTACTGCATCGGTAAAAGTTAACTCATGCCAACGGTAGATAAAATCCTGAATTTGTTCTGAGTCTAAATCTTGTAAAATAAAGTGGCGAAACTCAGCATTAAGCAATCGTTGCGCTTTATAGCCAATAATCCGAGAAGTGACAATTACCTGCACATCAGGATAGTCATTAGTAAAGCGATGAATATCAGTAATTACATCCTCTCGCTTACCAGGGTCAAATACCTCATCCAAACCATCAAACATCACTAAGGCATTACCAGCTTTTAATTGTTTATCTAGTTCAAGCTGATTGAGATGATGAATTGCACCACTACATTGATGAAAGAATTCGAGAAAATTATTGCACTCTTTATCTTCCCGTCGCCGCATATAAGTGCGTAACTCAATTAGCAACGGAATTGGTAAAGAGATAACATTATCCAGTGGTGACTCTGCCCAATTCAAAGCCAGAAATTGCAACAATGTAGACTTCCCGGAACCAGGATCGCCCAAAATCACAATATATTTGTAATCTTGCTTTTTATTGACAACATCTAAAACTGAACGGATCGGCTGTTCAAAATAAACCCGTTTGTGGCGTTCTAATTCTTCTAATTCAATAGCTTCTACCTGCTCACTTTCTCGCAACCGTCTAAGATGTTCTTTAGGCAGTTCGTGAACTTGTGCTAAAACTTGATGAGTTTCCCGGACATTTTGAGCAGTAAAAATCCGCCATAATTTCAGTTCGTTATAGGCATAGCCGCTAGTATCTAAGCTATCTAACTTGAGATTGCCATAGCACTCCCGGATTCCCTCTTGATATTTAACTAAATCAAATGTGGTAATTTGATGGGCATTGCCTTCTAAGATATCTTTGATTTTATCCAGATTTTGGGAATCGTGAATATCTCTGAGTTCAGGAATACCTTGAATAATCTCTTTAACCTTTTGCAGATATTTCTTACCAACCCGCTTCCAGTTAAAATCATCTGGTAAGGGATTTGAAACATTAATTTTATCCCAAATTTGTTGTAATTTATTAGTATCTATAGCTGGATTATGATCTTTAAAGGCATTCCCCAAAACTTCTTTGACTTCTTGAACTTTGAGAAATTGCTTTATCGGTTGCGTATACTTTTTGATTTCATCTTCAGAAAGTTCTCCACCTTTTAAATCTTCCTGCACCAGTTGTAAAAATTCTTTTAAAGCTTTCCCAGCAGCGATTTCTATGTCTTCTTTCTTAAGTTTCTCTAAAATATTGCCAGGGATGCCTTTTAATAAATCTTTAGCCCAATCTTTAGCAGCATCCTTGGCTAAGTCTTCCAGAATGGGTTTAAAAATCAACCCGGCGGCCTGAGTTACACCCCAAATAGCTAACCAGTCCAGCATAATACTCGCTTCTGTTGAGATTTTGATTACGAGTATATACAGTAACTTAAGTAATGTTTCCAGATTTCAGGGTTATTGCAGAAATATCACAGGAAAAAATACCTGGCTTTTCACAGTATCTGGAAAACCTCGCCCATTCACTTTATTCTCGCTATAACCACGATCTACCGCTAGTCCTACCAAGGGATATGTGCGATTAATCACTACAAAAATTTTCTCAGCTTAAATCAATTCTTTGAGAAAAACTAAGTCTGAACACCTACGCTTTTTGAAACATTAACTTAGCTTCTTGATGGGGTAGAAACGCCGTTAAGAGACTTTATACAGGCTTTTATGGCTAAGTATGGTGGTGAGAATTCCGGGAAGCTTAAGGACTGTTTCGGTTTCAAATAGCGATCGCTCTCCCTTTACTTGTAACTCTCGGTTCACCTATTTTTTGATGATGAAAAAAATACGAGTATATAAATATATCTAACGAAGTATTCTCAAAAACTCATACCCCTTAGTAAGGTTTGTTCTATCTCTCGGAAAAATCGGCTAGCCGAGAATTAGGTGTAATATATATCACGACCACGCTAGAGAGAAGTTGAAAAGAATTATGTTTGCTTTAAACCCAACACAGATGCTCAGAGGCATACTATCTGCATCATTAGTTAGTCTCATGTCCTTAGAAGTTGTTCCCACCGCAGCCTTTGGCGGCCCGCCTGCTGCGTCGGTTGACACCCAGATAAAAGTGCCTAGTACAATGACCTCTTCGCCTTTTAATGCTAACCGTTACTTAAAAGTGCCCCCCAACTTCTCCATATCTGTTTATGCTCGCATTCAGAATGCTCGCTTTATGGCAGTTGCTCCCAATGGGGATCTTCTAGTGTCACAGCCCAATACGGGTAAAGTGTTACTTGTCCGGCCAAATGGCAGCAAAGACCCAATTATTTCTGACTTCGTGACGGGTCTACGCAGACCACATGACATTGTGTTTCATGAGATTGATAACACCACATACGTTTATATCTCCGAGACTAATCAAATTAACCGCTTCATCTACAACTCTGGAGACTTAACCGCAAAAAATCGTCAAATAATTATAACTGGCTTACCAGATAGCAGCACATCAGAACTCAAAGGCGCTTATGGTCACGAACTGAAAAATATTGCCCTTGATGGCAATGACAAACTGTATGTGTCCATCGCTTCCACATGCAATGCCTGCAAGCAAGATACTGTCAGTAACCCAAAGCGTGGTGCAATTTACCAGTACGACGCTAATGGAACCAATCAGCGACTTTTTGCCCAAGGTTTACGTAATGCCGAAGGGTTAGCATTCTTACCTGGCACAAATGACCTTTGGGTAGTCGTTAATAATCGAGATAACATCGCCTATCCCTTCAACGATAGCACTGGTAATTACGGTAAGGTTATCGCTTCCTACGTAGACAACCACCCACCAGAGGAGTTCACAAGAATCCGAGATGGGGGTAACTACGGTTGGCCATTCTGTAACCCCAATCCTGATACATTAAATGGCTTCAACAACATGCCCTTTGACCGCGACTATCAGTTCAATGCTAATGGAGATGTTAATTGCAATGCAATAGACAGGATTGACAAGGGTATCCCTGCCCATTCGGCTCCCTTGGGACTATCATTCTTACAAAATACCAACTTTCCCAGCCTGTACTCAAGTGGGGCAGTAGTGGGGCTGCATGGTTCATGGAATCGGGAGAAGAAAACGGGCTACAAAGTAGCTTACTTTCCGTGGAACACTACAACAAAGACATTAGAAGAGGAGATAGATTTAGTCAGTGGTTGGCTAGTTCCAGCAACACAAGAAGTCTGGGGGCGGCCTGTGGATATGGTAGTGGATCAGCAAGGTAATTTGTTAATTTCAGATGACTACAGTGGCACTATCTACAAGCTCGTTTACAATGCCCCCTCCACACCGTCATCAGAGGTTAAGGTTTACACTGAACCTAATTTTGCTGGAGTTTCCCAGTCTTTTCCCACAACTCCAGGAGTATACAAAGCCAATGAAGGTGACTTAAATATTGTGGGGAATGACACTATTAGCTCATTAAGTGTACCACCAGGTACGGTAGTACGTGTATGCCAAAATGAAACTGGTGGTCTATGCCGTGAGTTCGGTGCTGGTGATTATAAATCCCTGGGAGACGTGGATAACATTATTTCGTTTATAGAAGTTAATCCGTCATCAGGGGTTAAGGTCTACACAGAACCTAATTTTGCTGGAGTTTCCCAGACTTTTCCCACAACTCCAGGAGTATACAAAGCCAATAAAGGTGACTTAAATATTGTGGGGAATGACACTATTAGCTCATTAAGTGTACCACCAGGTACAGTGGTGCGTGTATGCCAAAATGAAACTGGTGGTCTATGCCGTGAGTTCGGTGCTGGTGATTATAAATCTCTGGGAGACGTGGATAACATCATCTCGTTTATAGAGGTCAAGTAGCACCACTCGCCGAATTTTAGATTTTAAATTTTGGATTTTGGATTTAAATAATTTAAAATCCAAAATTTAAACGTGAGAGCAATTCTATTATTCAAAATTCTTGAACGAGCAGCTTTGCATTCATGAGCCACTCCGGTCTTAGGGTCAATCTAAAATCCAAAATTGAATCCCCTGTACTGCTTTTGGCTTACTGTCCTCCAATCAACTAGAAACCGCGATCGCAATTTTGCCCACTACACGCCCAGTCTCGCTATAATCATGAGCCGCAGCCAATTCTTGTAAGCGATATGTGCGATCGATTACTGCACGAATTTTACCCCCCTCAATCAATTCTTTCAGAAAAAGCAAGTCTTTAGCATTAGGTTTCTCAAAGAGAAATTTAGCTTTTTGACCAGGAAGGAACGCTGTTAAGACGATCTCTAACATGACTTTGGGGTTAGGTACGGTAGTGATGTAAACTCCGTTGGGTTTGAGGACTTTTTTGGTTTCTGAGAGCGATCGCTTACCCACTGCATCAAAGATAATGTCATACTGTGCTATATCTTGGGTGAAATCCTGCTGCGTATAATCAATCACGCGGTCTGCTCCCAAAGATTTCACCAAATCCAAGTTTTTAGTACTGCTAACTCCCGTCACCACTGCCCCTAAAGCCTTGGCAATTTGCACCGCAAAAATCCCCACACCGCCCGCAGCACCATTAATCAACACAGTTTGTCCTGTTTTAATATTTCCTTGATCTCGCAGTGCTTGCAAAGCCGTGAGCGCTGCTAAAGGCACAGCCGCAGCTTCTTCATAAGATAGATTCGTTGGTTTGAGAGCCACCACATTTTCTGGAACAGCTGCAAATTCGGCATAACCTCCTCCAGGGAAGCTAGTACTGCCATAGATAGCATCTCCTGGTTGAAAACGGGTGACACCAGAGCCAACACTCACCACATCTCCCGCCACATCAAACCCCAGAATCTTTGGAAAATTGCTGCCGATAATCAAACTCAACATCCCTTGGCGGATTTTCCAATCAATGGGATTAACGCTACTAGCACGAACTTTCACAAGTAACTGTGTTGACTCAATTTTCGGCTGTTCCACGTCTTCATACTGCAAAACATCAGCACCGCCATAGCGACGGATAACCACTGCTTTCATTGCATTCCTCCTGCTACCCTGTTTGACTTAATAAACTCAGACGGTATGAATCCAGTGTAGCGATGTCTACGCTTACGCATGGCATTTAACGAAGATGCTAGGCGCAGTCAGAGATTTTCTAAAATAGAAATATCAGTCTAAAACTACACCTGTATACCAGCTAAAGACTTATATCACGATAATGTGAAAAATGCTTTTATTAAAGTTATTTCCTGGAAATCCTAAAGAGCGATCGCTTTTCATTCTTCAGTGCTAAATACAACACCTTCATACAGTAGTTCAATCGGACACTCAAATTCAATGCTCGATAAAGTGACGATATCTCCAGCCGTGTAGGGATAGTCAAGCCACATTCTACCCTCTCCCCGACAGTAACGCTCAACGGAGATTTTTTCGGAGTCAATCAAGATATACTCTTGCAAACTGGGGATTTTTAGATAATAAGTAAATTTTTCATCCCGATCTTTAGCGCTTGTCCCTGGCGAAAGAACTTCCGCAATTAGCTTGGGATGTTGAATAAATTTGCGGGCATTAAGGTCTTCAGGGTCGCAACTGACAATAACATCAGGATAATAGTAGCGACTTTGGGGAGTGAGTTGCACTTTCACGTCTAACACATTCGCTCGACAACCTCTAGAACGAAGATGAGGATGTAAGGCAGTGTACAAGTTAAGTGCAATGTCGTTATGGGGAATTGTACTGCCTGTCATGGCAAATACTTCGCCATTGGCATATTCGTAGCGAAGGTCTTGCTGAGGTTCCCATTCCAGATATTCCTCAACGGTCATTTTTAGGGGCTGTTGGGAGATGGTTATCATAAACTCAGATTTTTTCACGCTTGGCTTGATTGTAGCTGCTTCGGGGGTGAGGTTTTTGCTAAGGTTTGTAATGAGCAATTCAGAAAATTCATTGCGATCGCACAATCATGTTAGATTATAGTTTGTTGTTTCTCTTAAACACAAAATCTAACAGTTTCCTACCCATCTCCTCATTGTGGGAATGAAAAAAAAGGAGTTAAAAGTTAAGTTTCTTGAAAAATATGTGCAGCAACGCCTCTATTTCCAATAGCTCATATAGCTTACCAGACAAGACTTGCAACCACAATTGAATATGATTGTCAAAGCAAAAATTAAAAAAATATGAATTGCATTTTTACCCTCAAAAAAATGATATGTTAGATACAGAATTGAATTTCGCTTTTTTTCTGGAGTAGAACGATGTAGACTACTCCAGTTTTTCACCCTCAAACCCTTGGCATCTCTTGCTTTTGACGGAAATTGAGGGCAATCTGAGTACACATTTTAATAACTCAAAACCAGTTAGAATTAGATTAAATTCCTTGCTGAGATTGAGTTTTAGCTGAGTACAAAGAAATCCTGAACCCCTATCTATAAACACTAGAACCCCAACCAAAAAATACTAGAACCCCTACCTGAAAAAAACTTTTTTAATTCTTGTAATCCTTGAAGAATGAGAGTTTTTAATATTTGAGTACAAAAGTAATAAATCCAATAAATTCTATCCTAGAGAGACGCAACATCTGGCTGGGAGACGGCTGCTATAAATCTTATATCGCCAATCACCTAACGCTCTGAAACAAAACAAAGCGAAGGGTGAGTGGAGGGATGACATAGCACCATGCCTGAAGTGAAAAGAAGTCGCGGCTGTAAGCATAAATTCTACCCAAGAACTGAACGTTGACACACACCAGCCGAACATCAGATATCTATCGCCTGCCTGACTTGAAAACAAGTCGCCCGAACCCAAGGGTTTGCAGGCAGTGTGGAAGACGCGACTTCAATTCTGGGCATAGAGAGCAGCAACAACATCTCCCACAGTGGCAGCCAAGTCCACCGACCTTTTGCGAAACTCAATGACATCACCGTCTACACGACTCCTCAACTCCAACGCTACGGAATCGCCAACCCAAGCAAAATCAGGTGGTTGCGGCTGCGACAGCCCCAGCAGCGCCACCGTGGAAAGGGACGAAAAGCTCCAAGAACGCATTGCTAAACATCCCTGCTACAGCGAAGACGCTCATCACCACTATGCGCGGATGCACGTTGCAGTTGCTCCCGCTTGCAACATTCAATGCAACTATTGCAACCGCAAATATGATTGCGCTAACGAAAGCCGTCCTGGAGTAGTTAGCGAATTGCTAACACCAGAAGAAGCATCACACAAAGCTTTGGTCATTGGTGGGAAGATTCCCCAAATGACAGTTGTGGGAATTGCCGGCCCTGGCGACCCATTGGCGAACCCAGAAAAAACCTTCCGCACATTTGAGTTGATTGCAGCACAAGCACCAGATATCAAGCTGTGCTTATCAACCAATGGTTTAATGCTGCCAGATTACATCGATCGCATTAAACAATTAAATATAGATCACGTTACGATCACCATTAACATGGTAGATCCTGAGATCGGTGCATTGATTTATCCTTGGGTTCACTACAAACGCAAGCGTTACAGAGGTCTTGAAGGTGCAAAAATCCTCCACGAAAGACAGATGGAAGGATTGCAAGCCCTGAAAGATGCTGATATCTTGTGCAAAGTTAACTCCGTGATGATTCCCGGAATTAATGACCATCACTTAGTTGAAGTGAATCGAGTCATTCGTGAGAAAGGTGCATTCTTGCACAACATCATGCCATTGATTTCTGCACCAGAACATGGCACACACTTTGGTTTAACCGGTCAACGCGGCCCCACACCCAAAGAACTCAAAGAAGTTCAAGACAACTGCTCTGGTAACATGAAGATGATGCGTCACTGTCGCCAGTGTCGTGCCGATGCAGTCGGATTGTTGGGAGAAGACCGCAGTCAAGAGTTTTCCAAAGAGAAATTCTTGGAAATGGCTCCCGAATATGACATGGAACAACGCGCTACTGTTCACGAAGGAATTGAGAAGTTTAAAGAAGAACTTAAAGTAGCCAAAGACAAGGCGCTAGCTGGTAAGAAAATTGCCAACAGTCCTAAAATCTTAGTTGCAGTAGCAACCAAAGGCGGCGGATTGGTTAACCAACACTTCGGTCATGCGAAAGAATTCCAAATTTACGAAGTGGGTGGAGACGAAGTTCGCTTTGTCGGTCATCGCAAAATTGACCAATACTGCCAAGGTGGATACGGCGAAGAAGCTTCCTTTGAGCATATTATGAAAGCGATCGCAGATTGCAAAGCAGTTTTAGTCTCCAAGATTGGTAACAGTCCTCAAGAAAAATTGCAAGAAGCTGGAATACAGTCTGTTGAAGCTTACGACGTAATTGAAAAGGTTGCTTTGGAGTTCTACGAGCAATACGTTAAGGAATTAGGGAATTAGGGATTAGGGACTGGGGATTAGGGACTGGGAATTAAGGAAGAATTTTCCCAATCAATACCCAGTACCCATTACCCAGTACCCAATGCCCAATCCCCCATTCCCAAAAGGAGAATAAATCATGGCTTACAAAATTCTTACTAGCCAGTGTATTTCCTGCAATCTCTGTCTAACGGTATGTCCGACAAATGCAGTAAAAGTGGTTGATGGACAGCACTGGATTGACTCTGAACTTTGTACAAACTGTATTGGTAGCATTCATACTGTGCCTCAGTGTAAAGCTGGTTGTCCCACTTGCGACAGTTGCGTTAAGCAGCCTAGCGATTATTGGGAAGGCTGGTTTGCTAATTACAACCGCGTAGTCGCTAAATTAACAAATAAACAAGATTACTGGGAACTTTGGTTTCAAAGCTATTCTCAGAAATACTCAGAGCAGTTGCAAAAGCGCCAAGCCCAAACAATGGGTGCAGAAGCTTAAATAATTCGTAATTCTTAATTCGTAATTGAAGACAACAATGCAAAATAACTGCATCTATCTCGATAATAATGCCACCACTAAGGTAGACCCAGAAGTTATAGAGGTAATGCTACCTTACCTCACAGATTATTACGGCAATCCCTCCAGTATGCATACCTTTGGTGGGCAAGTCGGTAAAGCAGTGAGAACCGCAAGAGAACAACTTGCAGCTATCCTGGGAGCCGATGAGTCAGAAATTGTCTACACAAGTTGCGGTACTGAGGGAGATAACGCGGCGATTCGAGCCGCACTGTTAGCGCAACCAGAAAAGCGACACATCGTCACTACTCAAGTTGAACATCCAGCAGTACTCAATGTCTGCAAACAATTAGAAACCCAAGGTTATAGTGTTACCTATCTATCAGTAAATAATCAAGGGCAGCTGGATCTAGATGAACTAGAAGCTTCCTTGACGGGTAACACCGCCCTGGTGACAATTATGTATGCTAACAATGAAACTGGGACGATTTTCCCGATTGAACAAATTGGGTTGCGCGTAAAAGAATATGGCGCTATATTCCATGTAGATGCGGTGCAAGCAGTGGGAAAAATCCCTCTGAATATGAAGACTAGCACTGTGGATATGTTAACCCTATCTGGTCACAAGCTGCACGGGCCAAAAGGAATTGGTGCTTTGTATATTCGACGCGGGGTTCGGTTCCGTCCTTTTATTCTTGGGGGACACCAAGAACGTGGACGTAGGGCGGGAACAGAGAATGTTCCAGCAATTATCGCCTTGGGCAAAGCTGCGGAACTGGAACTGTTACACTTAGAAGAAGCGATCGCAAAACAAAGAAAGCTGCGCGATCGCCTCGAACAAACTTTACTAGCTACAATTCCCGATTGTGTCGTTAACGGTGACGTTACGCAGAGATTGCCAAACACGACCAATATCGGCTTCAAGTACATCGAAGGTGAAGCAATCCTGTTGTTATTGAACAAATACGGTATCTGTGCATCATCCGGTTCTGCTTGCACCTCCGGTTCTCTGGAACCTTCCCACGTCCTGCGGGCAATGGGCTTACCCTACACAACTTTGCACGGTTCTATTCGCTTCAGTCTTTGTCGCTACACCACAGAAGCCGAAATCGATCGAGTAATAGAGGTAATGCCCAGTATTGTAGAACGTTTACGCGCCCTCTCACCCTTCAAAAATGATAATGCAGGTTGGTTGCAAGGACAAGAACAAGCACTAGCGCATCGTTAGGGACTAGAAACTGGTGACTGGGGATTAGGGACTGGGAATTAAGGAAGAATTTTCCCAATACCCAATACCCAGCACCCAATCCCCCAATCTAAAATCCAAAATCTAAAATCTAAAATTCATTATGTGGGACTACACCGATAAAGTATTAGAACTGTTTTACGATCCCAAGAATCAGGGAGAAATTGAAGAAACGGGCGAAGCTGGAGTTAAGGTTGCAACGGGCGAAATCGGTAGCATTGCTTGCGGCGATGCTCTGAGATTGCACCTGAAAGTGGAAGTAGAATCTGATAAGATTCTAGATGCTCGCTTTCAAACCTTTGGTTGTACTAGTGCGATCGCATCTTCTAGTGCATTAACCGAAATGGTCAAAGGTTTAACCTTAGACGAAGCCCTGAAAGTGTCCAATAAAGACATTGCAGATTACCTGGGTGGTTTGCCAGAAGCAAAGATGCATTGCTCTGTCATGGGACAAGAAGCCCTAGAAGCCGCTATCTATAATTATCGTGGCATTCCTCTAGCTACCCACGATGATGACGATGAAGGTGCATTAGTTTGCAGTTGCTTTGGCATCAGCGAGTCTAAGATTCGTCGCGTGATTCTAGAAAATCATCTCACGGATGCTGAACAAGTAACAAATTATGTGAAAGCTGGTGGCGGATGCGGTTCCTGTCTGGCGAACATTGATGATATAATAAGATCAGTTCAACAGGAATACGCCTCACCTGCTCTCAACAATTACGGCGTAAAAGTTGCCACAGAAATTGTTACATCTAAGGAACGAGCGCTAACAAACGTCCAAAAGATTGCTCTAATTCAAAAGGTTCTTGATGAAGAAGTCAGACCCGTACTCATTGCAGACGGGGGAGATGTAGAACTCTATGATGTAGAAGGCGATCGCGTTAAAGTTGTACTGCAAGGTGCTTGCGGTTCCTGTTCTAGCAGTACAGCAACTCTGAAAATTGCGATCGAAGCCAGATTACAAGATCGTGTCAGCAAGAGCCTTGTAGTCGAAGCAGTTTAGGAATTGCTGTAGGACTTAACGTAATCCACAAATACGCTCTAATATGCATTCAGCCAGGAACAGAAAGTAGGATTTGAACCATATAATTGTCTCCACATCAATGCTTCAATCCTACCGACAACCGATAGCTAAATTAGCTATAAAGGCTAACAGCATATAGGCTGCATAGATTAAGCACCTACTTGCAAATTTCATCATCCAACTCGCTTCAAAGGAACAGGATATGAGCACATTGTACGACAACATTGGTGGACAACCAGCTATTGAACAAGTAGTAGATGAACTCCACAAACGCATTGCCGCAGACAGCCTCCTCAGTCCCATTTTTGCTGGTACAGACATGGCGAAGCAACGTAATCATCTAGTTGCTTTCTTAGGTCAAATATTTGAGGGGCCAAAGCAATACGGCGGTCGTCCAATGGACAAAACTCACGCAGGAATGAATCTACAGCAACCACACTTCGATGCGATCGCCAAGCATCTCGGCGAAGCAATGGTTGTGCGTGGAGTGTCAGCAGATGACACCAAAGCTGCACTAGATCGCGTCACAAATATGAAGGGCGCTATTTTGAACAAGTAATAGGACTTATGCGTTGATTGTTGACAAATAACAACATCAAGTCCTCTTGACTTTTGCAAGCTGAAACACATTATGACGTATTTGTAAATTGCGTAATTTTCTTTGTTCTTTGTCAAAACAAATGACAAAGGACAAAGGACAAAAAATCAAAAGAAAAAAATTTTAACGAGGAAGATCGATGAACTTACTGTCAAAAATTTTGGCTGTGGAGCGATCGCCCCCAGCAGGCATTTATGCCAACGCTACCAACGATGCTCTACACGCGCTCACTACTGTCGCTCAACTGGCGTGAACGCAACTGACAAACGCACAGACCCACCAACCAACCAATTGCAGGGAAACAAGAACCATGACAGACGAAAAGATAAGACAGATAGCTTTCTACGGTAAGGGCGGTATCGGTAAATCTACCACTTCCCAAAACACCTTGGCAGCTATGGCAGAAATGGGTCAACGCATCCTCATCGTCGGTTGCGACCCTAAAGCTGACTCCACCCGTTTGATGCTGCACAGCAAAGCTCAAACAACCGTTCTTCACCTCGCCGCAGAACGTGGTGCAGTAGAAGATATCGAAATCGAAGAAGTAATGCTGACCGGTTTCCGTGACGTTCGTTGCGTAGAATCTGGTGGTCCAGAACCCGGTGTAGGTTGCGCCGGTCGTGGTATTATCACCGCCATCAACTTCTTAGAAGAAAATGGTGCTTACCAAGACCTAGACTTCGTATCTTACGACGTATTAGGTGACGTTGTGTGTGGTGGTTTCGCAATGCCTATCCGCGAAGGTAAGGCACAAGAAATCTACATCGTTACATCAGGTGAAATGATGGCGATGTATGCTGCTAACAACATCGCTCGTGGTGTTCTTAAGTATGCTCACACCGGTGGCGTGCGTTTGGGTGGTTTGATTTGTAACAGCCGTAACACAGACCGAGAAATCGAATTGATCGAAACCTTGGCAAAACGGTTGAACACCCAAATGATTCACTACGTACCTCGTGACAACATTGTTCAACACGCAGAATTGCGCCGCATGACCGTTAACGAGTACGCTCCTGAAAGCAACCAAGCTAACGAATACCGCACATTGGCTACAAAGATCATTAACAACAAGAAGCTAGATATTCCTACACCCATCGAAATGGAAGAACTAGAAGAATTGTTGATTGAATTCGGTATCCTCGAAAGCGACGAAAATACCGCCAAGTTGGTTGGTCAGACTGCTGCTGAAGCTCCTGTAGTATAATTCGCTGCTAATAAATAACGCTTTAGCACAAGGAAAAAGGAAGAGTTTCATATCTTCCCTTTTATCCTCTCCCTTACATCTCCCCCCTAATCTTAGAGGGGACTCCTAGTCCCCCTATGCCCCGATCCTTACGAGTCACAGAGGCTAAATATGACACCTCCAGAAAATCAAAACATCATCGAAGAAAGAAAAGAACTAATTAAAGAAGTTCTAGAAGCTTACCCCGACAAAGCTAAGAAAAAACGGGAAAAGCACTTAGGCGTATACGAAGAAGGTAAGTCCGATTGCGGCGTTAAGTCTAACGTTAAATCCCTTCCTGGTGTCATGACCGCTCGTGGTTGTGCTTACGCCGGTTCTAAAGGTGTGGTTTGGGGTCCTATTAAGGACATGATCCACATCAGCCACGGGCCTGTAGGTTGCGGTTACTGGTCTTGGTCTGGTCGTCGTAACTACTACATCGGCACCACAGGTATTGATACCTTTGGTACCATGCACTTCACCTCTGACTTCCAAGAAAGAGATATCGTGTTCGGTGGTGACAAGAAACTTACCAAGCTTATCCAAGAACTTGATGTACTTTTCCCCCTCAACCGTGGTGTTTCCATTCAATCTGAATGTCCCATCGGTCTAATTGGGGATGACATCGAAGCTGTTGCTCGGAAGACATCGAAAGAAATTGGCAAGCCAGTTGTACCTGTGCGTTGCGAAGGCTTCCGGGGTGTTTCCCAATCTTTGGGACACCACATTGCTAACGACATGATTCGTGACTGGGTTTTCACCAGAGCAGACCAAGCTAAAAAAGACGGTACACTCCAGTTTGAAGGAACCCCTTATGATGTAGCCGTTATCGGTGACTACAACATCGGTGGTGATGCTTGGGCTAGCCGCATCCTGTTAGAAGAAATCGGCTTGCGCGTAGTCGCTCAGTGGTCAGGTGATGGCACCATCAACGAAATGTTGATGACCCCCAATGTGAAGATGAACCTCATCCACTGCTATCGGTCGATGAACTACATCAGCCGTCACATGGAAGAAGCTTATGGTATTCCCTGGTTAGAATACAACTTCTTCGGCCCCACCAAGATTGCTGAATCTTTACGGGAAATCGCTTCCAAGTTTGACGAAACAATCCAAGCAAACGCTGAGAAGGTAATCGCCAAGTATCAGCCAACAATGGATGCGGTAGTCGGTAAGTACCGCCCCCGCTTAGAAGGTAAGACTGTTGCCATCATGGTTGGTGGTCTACGTCCTCGCCACGTTGTCCCAGCCTTCCTAGACTTGGGCATGAAGATGATTGGTACAGGTTATGAGTTCGCTCATAACGATGACTACAAACGTACCGCTGGCTACATCGAAAACGGCACCATCGTTTATGACGACGTTACCGCTTACGAATTCGAGGAATTTATCAAAGCGCTGAAGCCTGATTTGGTAGCTTCTGGTGTGAAAGAGAAGTACGTCTTCCAAAAGATGGGTCTTCCTTTCCGTCAAATGCACTCTTGGGATTACTCCGAACCTAGCGATCGCTCCTCAACATCATATAATGCAAGGTTTTTTCGCGGCGGGAGAAAAAAGAGTCTATTTTTAGCCTAAATGCAAGTTGCAGCGTTATTTAGGAACAATCTGCTTTGATTCTTTAGACAGTATAACTCTTATGAAGTCTGGTTTTTATGTTTTGCTTGCATTTTGCTTAAATAATAACTGTAAAATGAAAGACTATTTATAATGACGATTTTTTAGATTAAATGGTGTGATCGCTTTTGGCTTTTGCTGGATAAGAAGGTAGGCGATCATGTTGTAAGGTATAAAGTATGTGATCACCCTTTT
>NZ_JBALDK010000010.1:0-36705 GCF_036917455.1 Nostoc sp.
TGATTTTTTTCCTTCATCCTCCTCCCCATAACTGCTGACTTTTGTCAAATTTTGTATTAAGAAAGATGTTTATAATGGATAGCTTCAAAAGGGGGGTTAGGGGGGATCTCTAAAGTGCCCAAAGTCACAGCAAAAAACTTTTCAAACAACCTCTAAGAGTGCTGAGTCACCAAACTTCTAAATAGTGAAAGTTTCATGAAGTAGGTTCCATAATGCATTCTCTCTCATTTCTTAGATTAAAAACGAGATATTTAGTAGGTAGAATATGACTTTTACAGCAACATCAGTTGATCAGAATACTATTCGTCGTCGGGGTACTGGTTTAAGGGCTTACAATCCCGAAAAAGCATTCAAAGGATATACACTTTTCACCCCTCTGACAGGTCAAGGTGAAGTCTACCTTCTGAATTTAGAAGGAGAAGTTGTACACCAGTGGAATCTGCCATATCCACCAGGGTTATATGGTTATCTTTTGCCCAATGGCAACCTTTTTTATAACGGTAAAACTCCACCAGAAGAACCACTACGTTTTGCTTTGTGGGCTGCATTTAAAAGTGGTGTTGTTTTAGAGGCAGATCCCAAAGGAAATATTATTTGGGAATATAAGCATCCAGATCATCATCACGATGGACGCAGATTAGCCAATGGCAACACAATTTTACTCGCCATTGAAAAGATACCCCAATCGTTAGTTCCTCACATTAAAGGCGGCGTAGCAGGTACAGAACCAGATGGGAATATCTATGCTGATGTACTTTATGAAGTGAATCCAGCAGGTGAAATTGTTTGGACTTGGCACGCCCACGAACACCTCGATCCAGATAAATTTACCATTACACCCCAGGATCATCGACACGAATGGACTCATGGGAATACTGTGGGTGAACTCGCTGATGGCAACATTATAGTGAGCTTTCGTAATATCTCCACAGTAGCGATTATTGCTCGCAAAACTGGAGAAATTATTTGGACGTTGGGCGATGACGTACTAGCACAGCAGCACTTTCCCAACGAACTAGCTAACGGTAATATCTTGATTTTCGACAATGGCGCACATCGTCGTAACATTGCTCTCAATTTCTCCCGTGTGATTGAGATAAACCGTCAAACAAAAGAGATTGTTTGGGAATACACCGACAACCCGCCTCAAAATTTCTTTAGTGCATACATATCAGGAGCGCAACGTTTAGCGAATGGCAATACCTTGATTACAGAAGGTGCTTACGGCCGGATATTCGAGGTGACAGTTGCAGGAGAGATTGTTTGGGAATACATTAATCCCCACTTTGCATCTCGGAATATTCCAGGTGAGAAATCGCTGGTAACTCGTGGGGAGCAAAATACAGTCTTCCGCGCCTTTCGTTATGCACCGGAAGAAGTGCCTTGGCTTTAGGAGAAGGCAGGGAGCAGAGGAGCAGGGGGGAAATAACCAATTCCCAATTCCCAATAGTCAAATTTAAAAGTTTGGTTAGTGTCAAGAATTTTTTATGCTACACCGCTTCAAAAGGGTTTCGTGACACTAACAATTTAAGATTTGGGATTTTGGATCAGAATTCAATTCCCAATGCCGATTAACAAGTCCTATTTACCAAGGAACTTAAACATGGCCCAAATCAAAGTATATAGTGCAGTTGTTTGTCCTTATGCTCACCGTACCCGGTTGGTACTCCAAGAGAAGGGCATTGACTTCGATTTGATTGAGATTGATTTGCAGAATAAGCCCGAAGATTTTACCAAAGTTTCTCCTTATGGTAAAGTACCTGCGATCGCTCATGGCGATAACCGAGTTTGGGAATCAGCAGTAATTAACGAGTATCTCGATGAGGTATTTTCCAATCCACCACTGTTACCCAGCAATCCTGCTGCTAAGGCACAGGCTCGTATCTGGATCGATTTTGCTAATACTAGGTTCGTTCCCGCTTTTTCTACCCTGCTGCGGAGTTCAGATCCTCAAAAACAAGAAGAAGCTAAACAGGAACTATCCAAATACCTGGAATTCATTGAAAACGAAGGTTTGGCAAAGCTTTCTGGGGAAGGCCCTTACTGGTTTGGCGAATCTATCAGTTTGGTGGATTTCACCTATTTCCCTTGGTTTGAGCGCTGGGCTGCACTGAAACAATATCGTGGTTTTGGGATACCAGAACAATTTACCCGTGTACGCCAATGGAAACATGCTTTGAAAGAGCGTGAATCTGTGAAAGCGATCGCTCACTCTAAGGAATTCTATATTGAGCGATATGCTAAATTTGCTGCGCCTACTCTCGCTGCCGTTTAAACGTAATTTATAACTATGTTTCAAGTGGGGTTTAAATTTCCACTTGAAACATAGATAGGATTAGCTTTTTCAAGGTGGGTAAAATTCTTCTTTTCTCTGTGTACTCTGCGTCTGGAGTGGTTCAATAAAATGCTTTTAAACCGCAGAGGCACAGAGAACGCAGAGATTTTAAGAGTCACTTTGAAAGGGCTAGTTCTAATAGAATTAACTTTTTACAATTACGAATTACGAATTACAACTTTACCAAAGTGAGCAGCACTTTTGAGATAAGTGTAAGCTTCTCGTGCTTCAGTAAAACCAAAAACTCGATCGATAATTGGTTTTATTTTATGTTGTTGCATCGCCTGATTCATCGCCTCAAACATTTCCCGGCTGCCAACATAAATGCCCTGAACTGTTAAACTCTTAAAAAGTATTGGCATAGGGTCAATTTCATTTCCTCTACCTGATAATACGCCAATCAAACTAATCCGTCCCCCAATGCGGACGGCTTGTAATGATTTTGGCAGAGTCCCTGCACCGCCTACTTCAATTACATGATCTACACCTGTGCGATTCGTTAATTGATAAACTTGCTTTTCCCAATCTGGTGTTGTTTTGTAGTTGATTGTCTCATCAGCACCAAGCTGTTTAGCTTGTGCCAATTTCTCATCACTGCTAGAAGTAATAATCACTCTAGCACCATGTATTTTGGCAAACTGGAGAGCAAATATTGAAACTCCTCCAGTACCAAGTAATAAAACATTATCACCTGCGCCAATATTACCTTTTGTCACCAGTCCATGCCAAGCTGTGACTGCTGCACAGGGTAAAGTTGCCCCTTCAATGTAGGATAAATAATCAGGTAATATTACCAAACCATCTTGGTGTAATACGACATAATCAGCCAGCATTCCATCGATACCACCTCCGCGATCAGATTTCATTTTCTCTTTGGTTAAAGAGCCATAAATCCAGTCTTGAAAGAAAATACCAGCGACGCGATCGCCTATTTTCACCCGTGTCACGCCTTCCCCTACCGCCACGACTTCCCCCGCACCGTCAGATAGGGGAATTAATGGATATTTCTGTCCAGCGCCGTAAGCACCCTCAGCGACGAGCAAATCGCGGTAATTTAGGCATGTTGCTTTGACTTGAATGAGAACTTGTCCCGCAGTTGGTTTTGGTTCAGCGCGATCGACTAATGCGATCGCATCAATCCCGCCGTTGCTTTGAATTTCGTAAGCTTTCATATAAAAAGCAGTGGTTTAATGTCATATTAAACCACTGCTGTTTATTGTAATAAATTAGGACTGACGCACAATACTCAAACTCTCATTTCTCTGTGTTCTCTGCGTCTCTGTGGTTCGTTATTCCGTAACTCTTGTAGTAAGTCCTATAAATAAATAGTGCCTACCCTAAGTTGGTGTTATTTCACCTTATGAGCTTGGTTGCTGATCGGGAAACATACATTTATCAGAGTCACAACCACTAGGGCCAGCTTCTGACATTTCACCTAAATCGTAACGGCTTAAGACTGCACAGAAATCATCTGTCTTCCGCCGTACTTTCACTTCTTGATTCAACCGATCGTAGGTTGATTTATCTATTGGTTCAAATGGTAAACGTGGGAATGATTGCAAATCATCAAAACGAGCTAAAAGGGCTGCTGAAATATACCCGCGATCGCTCTGAATAGTTTCGTAGATTTTCTGTGCCAAAGGTTCGATTTCATCAGAACGCAGTTCCAAAGTAGCTGATGTGTTGTGAGTCACATACCAGCGTTGAACCTGGAGGACAAAATCAAATTGGGCTAAAACTGAAAACTTAGAAACATCGATTTCATCAGCCCCTGGTAAATCTGCCCAAGATACAGAAACGGGGATTTCTACTAACCATTCACTCACCCGTGGATCAAAAGGATCGTTGAGCAAATTGCCTTGTTCATCTTTATCTGATTGAGAGGGAATGACATTGTAACCGTAGTCAATACAAGCTAAGGCTACTGGGTCATTTTTGCCGAAAGTGATGCGGCGAATAAATCTTTGGGCTTTGGGGGGATGCCAGCCTGAGCTAGCATTAGTTAACAAAGCCTTGGTACCACTGGGTTGGACTGTGGTACAGCGATTTGGACGTTTGAGATTATGGCGATCGCAATAATCCCAAACTACCCGATGTACAATATCTCTCCAAGAACTGAGATATTTTTCTTCCTCACGCTTGAAAGCTAATCCTTGTGCAGTTGCAGGTCTTCCTGCTTCCCACCAGCGCAGCCAATCAACACCAAAAGCATGGACAAAGAAATCAAATAAACCTGTAAAAGAAACTCCCACAATCGGATCTAATTCACGGCTGTATTGATAGCGTGGTTCCAGGAATTTGTGATTTAAAAGTGCTGCTACAGATAACGCCCCAGCAGTGAAAGCTTCTTCTTGTTCTTTACAGTTACGTGGATCGATTTGATTAAGGTGAACCTCAGACAAATTGCAGTTACCAGTTAAAGTATTACCAAATACTCCTTTGTGATATTCTGGTTCATTGAAGCAATAAGTATCGTGTAAACCTGGTAGTTCTTCTACACCTCTAACTATTTGCCATTTACCTTTGTGTTTGGCATCACACCCTTTGCTTACATCCAAACGCTGGCAAGGAATTTGCCCACAGTCAGTAATTTGCAAGTAATACAAATCTTGGCTGCGAACCCCATAATTAGTTACTGCTCCTTTATGAGCTAAAAGATTTAACGAAGAACGGACACCGCATTTAGTTAGCAATAATTGCACTCGATATGCACGTTCGTAATCAGAGATGTAAATCCTAATGCCATTGCTATGTGTATTTGTGCCGTCTGTATCTGCTAAACCAGCGATAAAGTGCAAAATTGCTTGGCGATTCCAGCTAGCAATTACATTCAGTGACTCTGGATTTGTTTTTAAACTCTTTAAAAATTCCCCAGAAAAACCTAAGTCTGTTACATCTGTAAAAGTCGGTGAGTAGCCATAGTTTCTTTCAGGAGACTTACTTCCAATTACAGATAAAGTTGCTTTCTGTTCATAGAGCCTAATTTTGGCATTACCATTTTGGTCTGTAGTTCCATCTCCTACAGCTATTCCCAAAGTATAGGCATAATTTGGATCGATGTTTAATCCATCTTCATACCGAATAGTAAAAGGCTCAGTATGAATGTCATATCTACTAACATCCATCAAATCTTTGGTTTCTACTTCTTTGTATTTTTTATCAAATCTATCTTTTACAAAGAAGCGATGATATTCAGTTGCATCCAAGTAAGTACCATCTGCAAATTTAACTCGATACAACTTGCGATCGCTACCAGTTTTAAAAGGTGTTACCTGGCTCCATTTTTGACCATTCCAAATCTCAATTTCACTTCCGATAACATCTTTGATTTTATGTATTCCATCTCTAGTGATGAGCAAAGTCTCACCACTCACACAATGGAAGTTAGCGCCTATGATTTCACCACATGGATTTAAAGCATATCGCTGCAAACGATGTTCTAGCTCATTAGCATCAAGATTGGAATGGCGTTCTTTTAACCACTCTTTTGCTGTTCCTTGTTCGTAAGCTTGTAAAAACTCAACTTTCAAAGCTTGTGTTGGCAGCAAATCAATGTTCGATCGCGCCACGGCTTCACCAGCCCATTGAATTGCTCCCTCGCCACTATAATACTGTTTGCGGACAGCATTTAGACATTCTTCTAAGGTTGGTTTGCGATGAAAAACTCTAGTATGGTTTGCCATCCTAAGTGCATCACGCTCTGGATCAATTCGCCAATTGCCACTTTCATCTTGCTGCCATAAGTTATCTTTGGCATCGGCAAACAAACTATCTTCGCTAGAACCTTGCCTCATACCAGCACTATTGTGTGTCAGATAGCCATCACAATAGAAACAATGAGCTTCTTCGACTTCAATATCGTAAGTGTGGACATGATCGTAACTCCCCAGCCCTTTAACAGTGACTGGAATATCTAGCGAAATATCAGCTTCAACGATATAGCGTTCATAATTGGCATCAACAGTGCGAGATCCTTGAAATCCCATATCTCGCATTTCGCTATAGCTGTAAGCTTCTCGCATGATTGCACCAGGGACGGTGAAACCATACATTTTCAATCCTTGTTTTACACACCCTTTAACTGAGTGAGGTGCAATAAGAGCGTTATAACGCGCTTTCAATGCCGGAATTGTAAGGTTGTACTTAACTTGCCATCCTGACTGTTGTGGATGCGTAATACTAATTCTGCCAGCAATACCCAAACTGGATAAAACTGCACTAACTTGTCTAATAAATGACCGATAGACTGAGGTAACTAAGTGGGGTGGTCGGTTATTCACAGCGCCATCGCTGTCCATTAATCCAGCTAGGTAAGCCGCCCTGATATCTACTGAACCCTGCAAAATAAAACTAGGAACTGCTAAGGGAATATTAGGCTGCTTGATGTAGCGATGGAAGTACTCAGCTAATCGAATAGATGAGCAGATTGATTTGGCAGTGTTTTCACTCTTGATAATGCCATGAGTAGCAGTTAATCCAAATAATGCTAAAGCAGCATCTATTTTGACTTGAACTCTAGCTGTGAGTTCCGTCTCTAAGCTATTCATTGCCCATTCAACCCGGCCATAGGGCTTATTATACTTATTGCGATCGAGAGCAACATAGCCATCACCGTGGGTTAATCCAATTAGCCAAGCAACCTCAGCTGTCAATTCGGGAATTACAAAGGATTTAGCTGTACGACTGTTTGAAGGTCGAGATTCAGTAAAATCGGGGGGGAGATGAGTAACTGCACCAGGTAGAAGTTGTGTGTTGTGCAGCAGGCGATCGCCCTCAGCTAGACTTGCAATCGACTTCCAGGTCATTCCCCCTTGAGCATCTGTCAGCACTGCTTGTCTGTGGTTTAAAGTTGCTCTTGGGTAAGTCGCATTAGTTTCAATTTCATAGACATCCTGAAATCCCTGGTCAAATTTATCAACAACTCGCCGAAATCCTAAAGGAGTTTGTACTAGATCGCCCACTTGGATATCGCAAATGGGAACAAGACCTTTGGAAGTATGAACTAAAGCATCTTCAGGTAGACAGCGCCGAATGTTACCCGCAACAATTGTGACAGCAGCTTGATCGATTAATAGACAGCATTCAACTGAATTTAATTGTCGTCCTAAAGCTTTATTGAGAATAGATGCACATCCTTGATACAGTACAGGCAATTTTATAGGATTAGCAACTCCTCCAAAGCCGTTAAGAGTTTCTCCTGCTTTTCGGACATCACTGATATCAACTAATACTTCAACTTCTGCTGAGAATTGTTCGTCAGTGGAGAGTTCTAATAGGGTTTGATATGATTCAACCCAACCTTCACGGCTATCTCCAACGTGAATAGTGACGTTATTGCCTTCTATATGAGTTTGAGTATATTCACGTCGCTCTTGTACGGGAGTGCTGCCAATTTCACCTTTGACAGTGATATTCAGTTGATTACGGATAGGAGGCAACTGGTTAATAAATTGTGGTTCTAGGACGGCTCCAGTACCACAGCCCATCATTGCCAAATCCATCATTAATCCGAAGGCACTCCAGTCTTGGAGATTGGTAGAGGTGCAATTATAAGCGCCGGAAAAGTTCTTGGGTTTGGTTATCCAGTCTGTGCCACCAACCCATAACCAGCGTCCACTGGGCATAGCTTTCAAGTTGCGCTGCATTTTATCCAGTGTGGCAGCTTCTTCTTGAGTGAGCTTTCCTAACTCGACTAAACCAAGGAGAGTGCGATCGCATACCTCATCCCATGTTTCCCTTAGTCCTGCCTTTGACCGGCGGCTATAGGTTCTAAAAAATACAGGATTAGCAGCCGGTGCAGTTTCGGGAAACTTTGCACTCTGGCGTTTTTTTTCTAGCTCTCGAACCATATATTAGGTGTCTTGCGTTCTGGTTGCGTGCGGACAGATTATGACTATACGCCAAGTAGTTTTAGTATTAAAGATTGTCAAATTGTCCACTTTACGCTAGCTATAGGCCGTACTATTTGCAACATAAATTTATGATGTATAATGTCATTCACCCTTGGGTAGTATCTCAATATTGAGTTTTAATTAGCACAGATTAACTTATAAGTAACTTTGAAATTGATTTTTTTTTAAATGATCGATATTCGTTGTGAAACTCTGCCAGACTACACAGTAATAGCTGAGGTGAATACATTAGCTTTTGGGCAGGAAAATGAGGCTCAACTTGTAGAGAAAATTCGCTGTTCTGACCGCTATATTCCAGAACTTTCTTTGGTTGCAGAGGTTGAAAATGTTGTAGTTGGTCATATTTTATTCAGCTACATTGATTTGGTGGGTGAAGAAACACTACAGGTACTTGGTCTAGCACCTATGGCTGTTCATCCACAGTTTCAAAGACAGGGTATTGGCAGCAAACTTGTACAAGCAGGGTTGGAAATAGCTGATACAAAGAAAGAAGCGGTGGTTATTGTACTCGGTCATCCCCACTTCTATAATCGTTTTGGCTTTCAGGCTTCTGTTAGTTATGAAATCGATTCTCCTTTTCCAGTACCAGAGGATGTCTTCATGGTTAAAGTACTGCAAAGCTATGAAAAAAAGTATCAAGGAAAGGTTATTTATCCAATTGCCTTTGAGGGAGTATAGTATTATTTACGCATCAATATTTACTATCAGCAACTGATGGGTAAATTTGGTAAGTAAATACTGGTGCGATCGCACTCAAATTAAGATGAAAATTCCTAGTTAATCGCGGAATTACGCAGCAATTAACTAGGAATTTTGAACATTGCGAAACTGGCAAAAGTCTAAATTGAATAAGACACTGGGAAAGATTTGGCATCCTTGGGTTTTACATATACACGCTGTTTCGGTTCTAACTCTAAATCATTAAAGCGATCGCGTGTTAAATGCGCCATCACCACTTGTCCATCATCGAAAGTTAATTCCACCTGAATTTCCCAGCCCAAATGCACCAATCGGCTTACTGTTGCAGGTGTAGTAACACCGTTGGCAACCTTTTCCAAAATCACATCTTGCGGACGCAAAAAGACTTGTGGGTGTGGCGCATCGAACCCGCTACTTTGAAAAATTTTCGAGGTGCTAGGTAACACATTCACCGGGCCAATGAAGCTCATTACAAATGCCGTGGCAGGGTTATCATAAATTTCCGATGGTGTCCCTACCTGTTCCACGCGCCCTTTATTCATGACCACAACTTCATCGGAGACTTCCATTGCTTCCTCTTGGTCGTGGGTGACAAAAACCGTGGTAACATGAACCTCATCATGGAGGCGGCGTAACCATGCCCGTAAATCTTTGCGAACTTTCGCATCGAGTGCGCCAAAGGGTTCATCTAGGAGTAACACTTCAGGTTCTACTGCCAGTGCCCTTGCTAAAGCTACCCGTTGTCTTTGACCACCAGAAAGTTGTGATGGATAGCGATCGCCTAATCCACTCAATTGCACCAATTCTAGTAACTGTTCTACCTTTCCCTTAATCTTCTTTGGCTGTGCCTTCCGAATTTCTAAGCCAAAGGCAATATTCTGCCTGACAGTCAAATGCTTAAATAGAGCATAGTGCTGAAACACAAACCCAATATTGCGCTGTTGCACGCTTTGATATGTAGCGTCTTTACCAGTAAGCAGGATTTTGCCGCTATCAGGCATTTCTAAACCTGAAATTAACCGTAGTAGCGTAGATTTACCCGATCCCGATGGTCCTAGCAACGCAACTAGCGAACCACTCTTAATTTCCAGGCTAACCTCATCAACTGCCTTGAAACTCCCGAATTGTTTGGAGACGTTCTCAACTACTATGCCCACTGCTGCTATACCTCTGCAACTAAATCTACATATCCTTGCTAGGATTACCGTGTCTTACATATACCATACATAGTTATTTGTAGATGAACAAGATTTAGCTACCGCAACTACCGCAATCGAGGAAGCTACAATCAACACCACTGCAATCTAAAGAACCACAATCTAGGGCACTACAATCGGGGAAACCACAATCAGGAATTATGCTAACTATCTCGGCACAATTGCAGCCCAAATCGGCACAATCAAAACATTCAGTATTATTGCTGCTAATAAATGAGGATTTTTGACCAACTTTACCAGATGCTTTTTGTCGTTGCTGCGTTTCTGCCTCCTCCTCTGTAGATTCTTCTGAATTCTCGATTTGCATAGATATATAGCGGCAAGCTGCTGCACGTTTACGCATAATATGGTTAGCTTGCTTGCAAGCTTGAAATCGTTCGCGAGAATTGACAAATGCTACTTTTAACCCTTCCTTAGCAATTACCCGCTTGAAGTACCCAGAGCAAGATTCGCCACCATATAGTATTCTGTGGGCACAAGCAAAACCTTTGTGTGGAGAAATATGCTTTTGATATCCGCTAATTGCGGTAGCACAAACTTGTCTAGTAAAAGAATCGAACAAGGAAATCTGCATATTTGGGATTGGGGACTGGGGACTGGGGACTAGTACTTCACCAACCCAAAAATGCTGGGTGGAGGTCGGCAGGGGAGCAGGGGAGCAGGGGAGCAGAGGAGCAGGGGAGAGATTCGTACAAGTTCTTTCCTCTCTGCCCCTCTGCTTGCTACCGCGCAAAGTTTGTGTGGCGAAGCACTAGGTAATATTCTTCATTCTTCCCAATTCCCAATGCCCCAATTCGTATCGAAACATTAAGGAATATTGCATTTAAGCAGAAACCTGACGGTAAAGCGCCAAATCACCAGAAAGACCGTGGTAGTATGCTCTCGGTAAATGTGAAGATTGGGAGAAAGACCTTTGACACTACGGGTTGCTGTTATTGGGTCAGGCCCTGCTGGTTCATCTGCCGCAGAAACACTGGCAGCCTCTGGGATTGAAACCTACCTGTTTGAGCGGAAGCTAGACAATGCAAAGCCTTGTGGGGGTGCGATTCCCCTCTGTATGGTGAGTGAATTTGACTTACCACCAGAGATTATCGATCGCCGCGTCAGGAAGATGAAAATGATTTCGCCTTCCAATCGGGAGGTTGATATCAATCTGATAAATGAAGATGAATATATAGGAATGTGCCGCCGGGAAGTGCTGGATGGCTTTTTGCGCGATCGCGCGGCAAAAGTAGGCGCAAATTTAATTAATGCTACTGTTCATAAACTTGATATACCAGGAAACAATACCGATCCCTATACGATTCATTACGTTGACCATACAGAAGGGATATCTCAGGGTATTGCCAAAACCCTGAAGGTGGATTTAATCATTGGGGCAGATGGGGCTAATTCCCGCGTTGCTAAAGAAATGGACGCTGGGGATTACAATTATGCGATCGCTTTTCAAGAGCGAATTCGCTTACCCGAAGACAAGATGGCCTACTACAACGACCTCGCCGAAATGTATGTCGGTGATGACGTTTCGACCGATTTCTACGCTTGGGTTTTCCCCAAATATGACCACGTAGCTGTCGGTACTGGCACGATGCACGTTAATAAAGCCAGCATCAAACAGTTACAAGCTGGTATCCGCGCCCGTGCTTCTGAAAAGCTAGCAGGCGGTAAAATCATCAAAGTCGAAGCCCACCCCATTCCTGAACATCCCCGTCCCCGTCGTGTCGTTGGTCGCATCGCTTTGGTGGGAGATGCTGCTGGTTATGTTACCAAGTCCTCTGGTGAAGGTATTTATTTTGCCGCTAAATCTGGGCGGATGTGTGCTGAAACCATTGTAGAAACATCTAATAGTGGTAGCCGTATTCCTACAGAAGGCGACCTCAAGATTTACCTAAAGCGTTGGGATAAAAGATACGGACTCACTTACAAAGTGCTGGACATTCTGCAAAGCGTGTTCTATCGTTCCGACGCTACCCGCGAAGCGTTCGTGGAAATGTGCGATGACCTTGATGTACAACGGCTAACATTCGATAGCTATCTGTATAAAACGGTTGTCCCAGCTAATCCCATTACCCAATTGAAAATTACTGCCAAAACCATTGGTAGTCTAATTCGGGGTAATGCTCTTGCACCTTAATTGAGCGCAAAGCACTGTGAATTCCAACAAATAAATTACTCAATTTTGTGGGGTAGGCATCTTGCACGCTGATTAATCAGGGCGGGCGAGACGCTTACCCCAAAAAATACAGGTTTTGAGGTAAGAGGTATGTTGTGTTTTTAATTTGCACATTGAGACAGCAGGGGAGCAGAGGGGCAGAGGGGCAGAGGCGCAGAGGGGTAGAGGGGCAGAGGAGCAGAGGAGAAGAGGGTTAGAGGAGAGGGTTTACAGGTTTTACGTAAAAGATTATGAGGCAACTTGTAGGCGCGACAGCTTAGAAACATCTTTATATTTGATTTTGAGTCCGGTATTTTGTACTTGACTTATTTGCAAACTGGTGTACATCAATACTTATAATACTTTGCACAGAATTAGACAGCGATCGCACCGAGGAAAATAGTTATAGATAGTCGGGATGATTACAGCCGCATTGACAACTAACTCAGAGGGGAATTGCACTGATACCGCGCACAAAAATTTCTACACAGGTTTCTATATAGTCTTCACAGCTATAGCTGTCTTGATTGAATTTTGCACTACGGCATAGCATTCCAGCTAACAGCATTCCTGTAAACATATCGACTGCTGGAAATGGATCGAGGTCTGCTCTGACAATGCCTCGTTTCTGACCCGATTGCAGGTAAGCTACTAGCTTTTCTCTTAAAGGCTTGGCAGCTTCTTGAATAACTTGTTTGGCCGCCTCTGGATGACGTTTCGCTTCTCCAATAAAGGTACGAATTAAGTCTTCTTGTGCCTCTAACATAGTATTGTAAAGATTGGCATACTGTCTTAAATCAATTTTTAAATCCTGCGTCCACGCTTCAGGGTGTGCAAGGGCTTCCGTCTGGAGTGCAAACGCATTTTTGATGACTGCTCCCAAAAGTTGTTCTTTACTAGCAAAATGGCGAAACAAAGTGACCTCATTCACATCAGCAACACGAGCTATTTCACGGGTAGTTGCTCCTTGAACACCTAAGCTAGCAAATACCTGCGAAGCGGCTTCTATCAAACGTGTACGAGTAAGAGTTGATGAACGGATAGTTTTATTCATTTGTGCTGGCAAGTACTTACTTACATCATAAGTTATAGCGAGGGACTGGGGACTGGGCCCGCATTTCTCACAAGCTTGACGGGAAGGATGGGCGGAGGGGCAGAGGGGCAGGGGAGGCAGGGGAGGCAGGGGAGGCAAGGGAAGAAAAAACTAATACTCGCATTTCTCACAAGCTTGAGGCGAAGGGGGGCAGAGGGGAAAGAACTTGGTATTTAAACTCTCCTCTGCTCCCCTGCTCAAGCGAAGGCTTAATCAAGATGTAGTGAGAAATCCGGGTGGGGACTGGGTGAAAAGTCTTTTTGTGTCTAAGTTTCATCATCTGTTGATGTCCTAACCACCAAGGCTTGTGCTATATGTAAAGAAAGCGATCGCAACTTGGGTAAAAATTAATCTTGATACCAGCATTTTTAAAGTTAGTGAAAATCTTGTATCGGCTTAAATTTCCTTTGGTACTTTAGCTAATGTTTTACTCATTTTAGTAACTGGGACAAATACCCCACTTCCTAAATAATGAGGTGCCTTTTGGATGGCAGTAAATCCCAGCCGTAAATAAAATCCTTCAGCATAAAGACTAGCTGTTGTAATTACCTTATCTATACCTTGCTCAATTGCTTCATCCCAAAAATGTTGAACTAAAGCACGCCCAACCCCTTTACCTTGATATTTCGGATGGACATAAAGCCCGATAAGTTCATCAACTATAAAACTAGCAAAACCTATGACAGCATCTCCCTCAATCGCAACCCAACAAGTCTCCACTTTGATACTTTTTAAAATATTTGAACCATCAGGTTTTTCGCGGTAATTACGCCAAACTAAAAGTTCTTTTTCGGTGTAGAAAGTTGCAGGTAGAGCTTTAATAGCAGCAATATGAATTGCACTCAGCACCCAGGCATCTGTTTTTTGAGCAGGTCTAAGAGATATTTCGTTAGCACTCATAAATTCAGGGCTAGCATTCAGATTACATACCTGCTTGACTTTTTTATTTTTGATTATAATAAATTTGGCTTTGCGTAGACATCACAACACATTAACTACCCGCATTTCTCACAAGCTTGAGGGGCAGAGGGGCAGAGGGGCAGAGGGGCAGAGGGGCAGAGGGGAAAGAACTTGGTATTTGAACTCTCCCCTGCTCCCCTGCTCCCCTGCTCCCCTGCTCCCCTGCTCATTTCCCTTGCTACGTTTTGAAGAAAAAGCGGTAAGACTTCGGTTGTCCAAGCTTTTTCCGCAATGCTTCCATGTAAATATAAAATACCGGAGTCAGATAGAGAGTTAATATCTGAGAGAACAGCAATCCACCAACGATCGCAATTCCCAAAGGACGACGCGCTTCTGAACCGACTCCCGTCCCTAGAGCAATGGGAAGTGTGCCAATTAAAGCTGCCATCGTCGTCATCATAATCGGGCGGAAGCGAATCAAGCAAGCGGCATAGATGGCATCAAAGGAGTTTTTACCTTCCTTTCGTTGTGCTTCAATGGCAAAGTCCACTAGCATAATCCCGTTTTTCTTGACGATACCCACTAGCAGGATGATGCCGATGAAAGAGTAAAGGTTTAAATCAACCTGGAAAATCAGCAGCGTTAGTAATGCGCCAAAACCCGCCGAAGGTAAACCGGAAAGAATGGTAATTGGGTGAATAAAATCCTCATAGAGGATACCGAGAATTAGGTAGATGACTAAAATAGACACCAACAACAGCACACCTAAATCGTTGAAAGACTGTTGAAAGGTTTGGGCTGAACCCTGAAAACTGGTGGTAATTGTTGAAGGTAGTATCTCACTGGCTACTTGCTTGATGGCATCTGTAGCCTGACTCAGAGACGTTCCTGGGAGCGTATCAAAAGAGATCGTTGAAGAGGGGAGTTGAGCAACGTGAGCGACAGTGAGGGGACCGACATTTTGGGTGATATTTGCGATCGCACTCAGGGGAACAAGTTTCCCTGTACTCGATTGCACATAGAGCATCGATAGGGCGGTAGGATCTCGTTGAAACTCCGGTTTCACTTCTAAGATTACATAGAATTGGTCATTTGGAGTATAGATAGTGGAAACCTGGCTAGAACCATAAGCAGCGCTGAGGGTTTGTTGAACAAGTTCGGCGGTAATCCCAAGAGTTGCAGCTTTATTGTGGTCAATTTGGACTTGGATTTGGGGAGTGCTGAGTTGCAAATCGCTGTCAACGTCCCGGAGTCCTGGTAGAGTTCTGACTTTATCTACAAGTTTCGGAACGTATTGGCGCAAGTCTTGCAGATTTAAACTCTGCAACGTGAACTGATAAGTAGAATTAGTTTGTTGTCCACCGATGGGAATAGCTGGCGGAGAGCGGAGGAATGTCTTAATCCCAGTTGTCCGTCTTAACTTGGGGGTTAGCTCTTGAATGATTTCGTCGGCGCTGAGTTTCCGTTCAGAACGTGGCTTGAGCCGAATTGTAATTCGCCCGGAATTAACCGAGGCGTTAGGACCACTTGCACCCACAATGGAATCAACTGCTTCTATGTTGGGGTCTTTACGAATTATCTCAACAACCTTTTGCTGGTGACGACGCATATCATCAAAAGAAATATCTTGCGCTGCTTTTGTGTTTCCCATCAGTTGTCCGGTGTCTTCTGTAGGAATAAAGCCTTTGGGAACGATGACGAACAAATAGACAGTCATTACCAGCAAAATACCAGAACCGATAAGTGTCATCAGGCGGTATTTTAAAATCGGCTTGAGCGTCCAATCATATCCTTGCAGTAGTAAATCAAATGCTCGTTCTGAAACGCGATACACCAGATTTGGCCTTTGCTGATGGGATGAATTTAAGAAACGACTGCACAACATTGGGGTGAGACTGAGGGAAACAAAACCCGAAACCAAAATTGCCACTGCGATCGTCACGGCAAATTCATGAAATAATTTACCGATTATTCCACTCATAAACATGATCGGGATGAACACCGCCACCAGGGAAAGTGTCATTGACAAAATAGTAAAGCTGATTTCCCTCGATCCCTTCAATGCTGCATCCAGGGGAGATTCGCCCATTTCTCGATAACGGACGATATTTTCTAACACCACGATCGCATCATCCACCACAAAACCCACAGAAAGGGTCAACGCCATGAGGGAGAGGTTGTCTAGGGAAAAGCCTGACAGATACATTACAGCGAAAGTGCCAATGATGGCTACAGGTAGCGCCAAACTGGGAATCAGCGTCGCAGTTGTGTCACGCAAGAATAAGAAAATTACTAAAACAACTAGACAAACTGACAAAACTAATGTAAACTTTACATCGTTTACAGAGGCGCGGATAGTTTGGGAGCGATCGTACATAATCCCCATTTCAATGGATTTGGGAACTTGTTCGCGGAGTGTCGGTAAAAGTTTCTGGATAGAATCAACAATATTTACAGTATTAGCTCCCGGCTGCGGCTGTACGGCGAGAACAACCGAATGGCGATTTGTCACCTTCTGATCGCTATACAAATTTGAGACTTTGACGTTTTGTGCGCTGTCAATCACCTCCCCCAAATCTTGGAGCCGCACGGGTGCGCCATTCTTGTAAGTTACAATCAACTGGCGATAGCTAGCGGCATCAGTGAGTTGACCGTTTGCCTGAATGGTATAACTTTTGTAAGTGCCAGAAAGACTGCCAGTTGGTAAGTTGACATTTCCTTGTTGAATGGCAGTTTTCACCTGACTTAGACCAATTCCTCTTGATGCCAACTCTCGCGGGTCAACCTGGACGCGGACTGCATATTGCTGTTGACCAAAAACCTGTACCTGAGCAACACCATCAATCATTGAGATGGGCTGACCAACTGTTACCTCCGCGTATTCATCTACTGTTGAGATTGGCTGTGTCTCAGAATACATATAGAGGAAGAGAACTGGTGAGACAGAGGGGTTAACTTTCCGGTAGGTAGGGGGGTGAGGCATTCCGGCGGGTAGTTGTCCGGCGGCGGCGGAGATGGCAGCTTGTACATCTTTGGCGGCATCCTCCACTCTACGGCTAAAGTCAAATTGGAGGGAAATGTTGGTGCTACCAGTTGAACTGGTGGAATTAAATGAATTGAGTCCGGCAATTTCGGTAAACTGTCTTTCTAAAGGTGCGGCGACCGAAGATGCCATTGTTTCTGGGGTGGCACCTGGGAGACTAGCGGAGACAGAAATAAAAGGATATTCAACGTTGGGTAGGGCACTGATGGGTAATAGAAAATAACTCATCAAACCAAAGATGAGGATACCGATCATCACCAAGGTGGTCATGACTGGACGACGGATGAATGGTTCTGAAAGGTTCATGGGTCTAGAAATGTGGTAGGGATGGGACGAACCGCAGAGGCGCAGAGAAGCCAGTGCGCCCTTGCGGTTCCCCGACTTGAAGCAACTGGCGCGAGGCAGAGAGAAGAAAGAAATGCTTAACTGTTTAGAAAACGGGTTTAATATCTGGTTTCAACACATGAAGTCCTAAATGATTTCTAACAAACTCTCTTGATTCTCCTCTCTGTGCCCTCTGCGTCTCTGCGGTTCGTAACTCATTTCGGATTGCTATATCACGATCGCCCGCCTGTAAATGAAAATACCCGCCGGAACTTAACTCGACTGAGTTTGTTCCGCCATGATTCCATATATATATAGAACACAGGGGTTAAATACAGGGTTAATATCTGAGAAAATACCAGTCCCCCCACAACTGCAATCCCTAAAGGACGGCGAGATTCGGAACCAGCCCCAAATCCGATCGCTATGGGTAAGGTTCCCATTAATGCTGCCATCGTCGTCATCATAATTGGACGGAAGCGCACTAAACAGGCTTGATAAATCGCCTCGGAGGGCTTTTTCAATTCTTCTCGCTGGGCAACAATTGCAAAGTCCACCATCATGATGCCGTTTTTCTTGACGATACCCACTAAGAGAATGATGCCGATGAAGGAGTAAACGTTGAGTTCAACGTGGAATATCATCAGCGTTAACAATGCCCCAAAACCTGCTGATGGCAAACCAGAAAGAATTGTAATTGGGTGAATGAAATCTTCGTAGAGAACACCCAGGATGAGATAAATTACGAGAATAGCGATCGCTAATAATAAACCCAAACTCGGCAGCGAACTTTGAAATACTTGGCTTGCTCCCTGAAAGCTGGTGCTAATGCTGGCAGGAATCACTTCATCGATCAGTTTTTGGATCTCTTCGTTGGCATTTCCCAAGGATACACCGGGCGCGAGGTTAAAGGAAATGGTGGCGGCGTTCATCCGACCGTTATGATTGACCATTAACGGGCTGACTCCCTGAGACAGTTTGGCGAATGTCTTCAGAGGTACTGCTACTCCAGTACTGGAGTTAACGTACAATGTCAACAGAGCGTTGATATTCTGCTGATACTCAGGTGCTAATTCCAAAATTACCTGATACTCATTGGTGGCTGCATAGATGGTTGACACTTGGTAAGAGCCATAAGCACTTCTCAGGGTATTTTCAATTGTCTGGGCGGTAATCCCGTAAGTTGAGGCTTTATCGCGGTCAATGTCAATTTGAATTTTGGAAGCAAATTGTAAGTCGCTGTTGACATCCTGGAGTTCTGTCATCCCCTTCATCTTGAGAACAAGTTGAGGAACATATTCTTGTAAGGGCTTGACATCCGAACTCTGAAGTGCAATTTGATAAAGTCCCGTGCTTTGTTGAGCGCCAATCGGTATCGCTGGGGGATTTTGTAAGAATACTTGGATGCCGGGAACAGTGGCGAGTTGGGTTCGCAACTCTTGAATGATTTCATCGGCACTAAGCTGGCGCTGCGATCGCTCTTTTAACCGAATGAACAAACTGCCGGAATTGGCTGCAACTGCTGCCCCACCGCCACTAGCACTGGCTCCCGCCCCAATATTGGAGTTAACTGCATCGACATTTGGGTTTTGGCGAATCAGGTTAGCAACTGTCTGCTGATGCTGGACAAGATTATCAAAGGATGCATCTTCGGCTGCTTGGGTAATACCTGTAATTTGTCCGGTATCTTCGCTAGGAATAAAGCCTTTGGGAACCACCACCAATAGTCCAACTGTCACCGCCAATAGAAAGGCAGATAAAATCATCGTGGTGAGGTGATATTTTAAGACTTTTTTCAGACTCCAATCGTACAAACCCAAGAAGCGATCGAAGACATATTCAGAAGCTTGATATAAGCGACTTTGATTAGCATGATCCACAGGACGCAGAAAACGGCTGCACAACATGGGAGTCAGACTCAAAGACACAAAACCAGATACCAGAATTGCAACTGCGATCGTCACAGCAAATTCATGAAATAATCTTCCCAATACTTCACTCATGAACAACATCGGAATGAAGACTGCAACCAAAGAAAGGGTCATCGATAGAATTGTAAAACCAATTTCTCTCGACCCATTCAACGCTGCTTCTAGGGGACTTTCCCCCATTTCCATGTGCCGGACGATATTTTCTAGCATAACGATCGCATCATCCACAACGAAACCCACCGAAAGGGTCAACGCCATCAGTGATAGGTTATCTAGTGAGTAGTGCAGCAAATACATCACTGCAAAAGTGCCAATCAATGAAACGGGTAATGCCAAACTGGGAATTACCGTCGCCGAGAGGTTCCGTAAAAATATGAAAATTACTAAGATAACGAGAGCGATCGTCAAAATCAACGTAAATCTGACATCATCTACTGAATCTCGAATCGACTGAGATGCATCATAAAGAACCCCTATTTCCACGGATGCCGGAATTTGCTCTCGTAACTTCGGCAGTAAATTCTTAATTGTATCTACAACTTGTACCGTATTGGTTCCGGGCTGTCTTTGAATGGTAAGAATAATGGCGCGGGTATTGTTGTACCAGCTTGCTAATTTGTCATTTTCTACACTGTCAATAATCCTACCCAGTTGATTGAGATAGAGGGGCATTCCATCTTTATAAGACACAATCAACTGGCGATAAGCAGCCGCATCTTCAAGTTGCCCGTTAGTCTGGACTGTAAAATTCTTATGATTTCCCGAAAGACTGCCGGTAGGTAAATTGACGTTACCTTGTTGAATTGCCGTCGCTACCTGATCTAATCCAATCTGCCGCGCTGCCAATTGCTGCGGATCGAGTTGAATTCGAGCCGCATACTTTTGGGAACCGTAGACGGCTACCTGTGCTACCCCATTGATTGTAGATAGCTTTTGCGCCAAATAAGTCTCGGCATAATTGTCTACCTGAGAAAGGGGCAGAGTGGGAGAATCTAAATAAAGGTAAAGAATTGGTTGATCGGCAGGGTTAACCTTGCTGTAGGTGGGAGGATTAGGTAAATCCGTCGCAATTTGCCCCGATGCTCCCGATATCGCTGCTTCCACATCCTGCGCCGCATCATCAATGTTGCGACTCAAGTTGAATTGCAGGGTAATTTGAGTCTGTCCCAAGGTGCTAGTTGAGTTGAGCGAATCGAGTCCAGCAATGCTAGAAAATTGCTTCTCTAAAGGACGGGCAACCGATGCTGCCATCGTTTCGGGGCTAGCTCCTGGTCGGGATGCGCTGACCTGAATTGTGGGATAATCTACGCTGGGTAAATCGCTGATTGGCAGTAAGCGATAACTCATGAAACCGAAAATCAAAATCGCCGTCATCACCAGAGTTGTCATGATGGGGCGACGGATAAATGGTTCTGAAAGGTTCATGAATCACCTCCGCCTGACTTACGGGAATGATTTCTTCTTGGCTGATTTGAGTCATTACCGCCTTGGGAATTACCGACTGTTTTGACGCGGATTTTGCTCCCCGAAACCAGATTTGCTTGACCATCGGTGACAATTTTATCGCCTGGTTGCGGCCCTTTCTCAATCACATCTAGTCCATTAATGGTGCTGCTAACTGTAACTGGCACATTTTCCACCGTCATATCTGGCTTAACTACAAAAACAAACTGACCATCCGGGCCATTCTGCACGGCTTGGGAGGGTACAACCGTTGCATTGGGTTGTTCGGTCAATGTTAGCGTTGCATTCACAAATTGACCGGGAAACAAATGTCCCTGGGTGTTATCAAAGTCGCCAATTAGTTGAATTGTTCCTGTAGTGTTATCGACCGTATTATTGACAAATGACAAACTACCTGGAACAGAATGAGTTTGATCGTTGGGAAAGGTTACATCTACCTTCAGCTTGCCATTCTGCATATACTTTTGTACCTGGGGTAGATTTGTTTCAGGAACGGAAAAAGCAACTTGAATCGGGCGAATTTGGGTCAGAGTCACAAGGGGAGTTGTGCTGTTAGCTTGCACCACATTGCCCAGAGTCACCAGAATATTGCCAGCGCGACCATCAATTGGTGCATAAATTTTGGCGTAAGATAATTGCACTTTGGTATTGTCTAATGCTCCCTGGTCGGAACGGACAACAGCTTGAGCATTAGCGATCGCAGCCTGATCCCCTTTGACAACAGCTTGAGCATTAGTCAGCGCCACTCGATCGCTTTGCAAAACAGCTTGAGCATTAGCGATCGCTTCTCGATCTGCTTGTAGGGTTGCGAACGCCGATTTGCTGTTAGAAACGTATTGCTGTGCTTGATCTAAACTAATTGCGCCCTTCTTATATAACTCACCATAGCGATCGCTCTGTCCTTTGGCAAATTCTGCTTGGGCTTGGTCTTTCGCCAAAGTCGCTTCGGCTTGTCGCACCAAGGCTTGGTCTTTAATTAAAGTGGCTCTCGCTTGCTCTATTTGACCCAAATCTCTAGTTAATCCATCTCTAGCCTGTTGTACCGAAGCTTGGTCTTTGGCGACAGTTCCTTGAGCTTGCTGAATTGCAGCATTTTGCGATCGGTCATCTAGAGTAAACAAAAGTTGTCCCTTTTTCACATCTTGACCTTTCTTAAAATAAACTCCAATAATCCGTCCGCTAGCTTCGGGCGTAATCGATACCGTAGATCCCGATTGCACATTGCCGATCGCTTGCAATTGTAACGGAACTGTTTTTTGTGTCACCATCGCCACCGTTACAGGTGTTACTTGCTGCTTATTACGTCCAGATTTTTCAGTTTTGTCTGACTTGGCTGCACCTGCATGGATAAAAAAACCCAGTCCAGCCAGCAACAGCACCCCCAAAACCACCAAAATAATCTTTCTTGGCGATCGCGGTAACTTTGGTTTCACACTATTCTCAGTCAAACGCTCATTCACAATTTCATTGTTCATCAGAAACTCCAGAGGATTTTAGTTTATTAAAAACAGAATTCAGTATCACAGGACTTACGCAAATATCTCTCAAACCTCATTTTTCCGTGTCCTCTGGGCCTCTGCGGTTCGTTATTTCGGATTAATTAATTCTGAATTCTGGTTTTTGCATTCCTTTTCAATATTTACTTAACTGCTGCTGTAAAAGATTTAGAGCTTGTTTTTCTATCTGTCTGACTCGTTCTCGACTCATACCCATCCGCTGACCAATTTGTTCTAGAGAAAATTCATGTCCATCTCTTAAACCAAAGTGTAAATTTAATATTTCTTGTTGTTGGTGAGATAGATTTGACAATAAACTTTCAACCTCCTGATTGAGAAATTCCTCTGTGGTATAGCTATTAGCCGAATATTTAGAATCTTCTATTAAATCTTGTAATCTTATATCTTTTTCTGAGTTAACTCGAATATCTAGAGATATAGTTTGACGAGCCAAAAGGAGAAATTCTCGAATCTGACTCGGTTTTAAAGAAAGTGCATTAGCAATTTCTGTACTGGTAGGAATGCGACCCAGTTTTTGAGATAACTCTCGCTGAACACGCTTAATTTTATTTAACTTTTCATTGATGTGAATCGGTAATCGAATAGTGCGTCCTTGCTGGGCGATCGCTCTGGTAATTCCTTGACGAATCCACCAGTAAACGTAAGTTGAAAATCTATATCCTAAAGCCGGATTGAATTTTTCAACCCCTCTTTCCAAACCCAAAGTACCTTCTTGAATTAAGTCCAATAGCTCTAAATTACGTCTTTGATATTGCTTGGCAATTGATACCACAAGCCGAAGATTAGACGCGATCATTTTCTGCTTGGCTTTTTTCCCTTGATTTAATTGCTGAATTAGTTCCTGTTCGCTTAACTGCATCTGATTAGCCCATTCTGACAGTGTGGGTGTACGGTTTAATTCAACAGCCAGTTTTTCTGATTCAGCAAGTACGATCATCATCTGCTGAACTTGTTGGGCAAAAATAATTTCTTCTTCCTGGGTTAACAGAGGTATGCGGCCAATTTCTTGAAGATAGACCCGGACTGTATCAGTTGTAGCTTTACTAGCTTTATTCTCTATAAATGTTAAGTTACTCATACTGACTTAGCCTCCGTCTATTAATTAGGGTGTTTTGAATTATGGAAAAACCGCAGATAGTGACTCGATGAGCCATAAAGACTTTTATAAAAAAACCAGGTATCAAGCACTAACTCCAAAAGAGCAATCAACACCCAAATTGCTAGAGAAACAATTACAGGTAGACTGAGATCGGGAAACTTCCTTTGCAAATCGATAATGCCAAACAACAGCAAAAACAGGAGGGAAACTCCCAGAAGAAATGACAACTTAACGATCGCGAGAATAAAACGGCTGATCTCTAAGATGCGATTGTAAAGTCTGGAAAATCTCTCCAGGATTTCTTCCATATTATTGATGACAAGCAAAATTTGTTGTTGCTGTAAATGGGTGGCTAAGGAGGAATTTTGCTGCACTTGCGTCCATTCATATTCATTCTTGAAATTATCTAAAAGCTTGTCCAAAGGTGTCATGTGGGAACTAGTTGCCCAGATTGGGAAATCTTTTAAATGCAAGGGAACTAAATAGTTAATCAGCGCTATCAGAGTTTGCTCAAAATTACTGAGTTCGGTGGGAAGAGACTGAGTTAGACGAATGAGTTGGTCAATCTGAATCTGAAGTGTATAGTAGTCCTCATACCGCCTTTGAGCGATTAACTGACTAGTAAAAGTCAGGAAAACAATCAATACCCCCAATAAAGCAGCTAAAGATTGGGATACAGCAGAAAAGAATTCAATCGCCACCTGTTTAGGCACTGTCAGCCAGGGTGCGTTTTCCCGCATAGCAAAAACCAAGGTGGTAACAAATACAAGCCCGACGATCGCTAGCTGATGGTGGGTAACAGTAGTTATGACTGTCCGCACAAAAGGAGTGTTACTGAGTTTAACCAGGATTTGCAGACCTGGGACTGGTTCACACGTTTGAAGTCGTTGGGCTTTGCGGGTTGACATGATTGCCCTTTAAGAAGATCCAGTTGCTAACTTGTTGACGAGAGTAAATATTCTCAACAAGTTTTATCGTAAATAAAAGGGTTTAAGACCTCTACAGGTAGCCCCAGTTTCAGTCGGGGTTTAAATCCCCACCTAAAATTGTCTTGAATTTTGAATTTTGAATTGTTAATTGTTAATTCCCACCCTGTAAACTCGCATGATTAGCCCCCGACTGAATCAATTGGCTCAGATTATCAACAGCCTTAGCATACTGAGGATCGGCTAATGTTCCCAAGGTTTGGTTTTCTACTAATGCTTTCTGTTGTGCTTCGGTTAAAGCCACCGTAACATCTGGGGCAATACCGACATGATTAATATCTCTACCTTTGGGTGTGTAGTATTTAGCGATGGTTAGTTTCAACCCCGAACCATCCTCCAGAGGCTCTACGGATTGAACTAAACCTTTACCGAAGGTGCGAGTCCCTACTAACGTAGCGCGATTATCATCTTGCAGCGCTCCTGACAGAATTTCGCTGGCGCTGGCAGATCCCTTATCCACCAGTATCACTAAGGGTTTGTTGGTGAGAGGATGTCCCGATGCATTGTAGTTATCTTTAACTCGATCTCGATTTACCAAAGAGACGATCGCTCCTTGCTTTAACCACATGCTGGCAATTTGCAAACTCGCATCCAGCAGTCCACCCGGATCGGAACGCAGATCCAAAACGTAGCCCTGCACCTGCTGTTTTTCTAATGCTTCTATTGCGCGATGCATCTCTGCGGGAGAAGTTTCCGTAAACTGTGGTAAACGAATGTAACCAATCTTACCCGATGGCGTTGTTTGCGTGTTGTAAGTTACAGGATAGATGGCAATATTCGCACGAGTCAGGGTGAAAGTTTGCGATTGGCTAGCCCGTTGAATCGTTAGTACTACCTTGGTTCCCACCGGACCCACAATCCGCTTAACAGCATCCTCTATTTTCATTCCCTGAGTTATTTCACCGTTAATCTGGACAATTAAATCACCCGGTAAAATGCCCGCTTTAAAAGCAGGTGTTCCTTGAATCGGGGCGATAACAGTTAAGGCTTTAGTTTTTTCATTCTCTCCCAGTTCCAGCCCTACACCAGTGAGGTTGCCAGAAAGATCGCTATTTAGGGCTTTAAATTCTTGGGGGTTGTAAAACTCAGTGTAGCGATCGCCTAATTTAGCCACCATTTCTTGAATTGCCCCATAAGCCTGTTTATTGGAACTATAGGAGCGGCTAAGATACTGCTGTCGAATTGCTTTCCAATCTTGATGGTTAAAGCTGACATCAACATAATTTTTATCTAGGATTTGCCATACCTCATCCACCAATTTTTGAGGGCTAGGTTGGGTTTTTCCTAGAGCTTTAGAAGCGTAAAAACTACTTCCTGTCAAGATTGCGGCAATGACAACTAGTTCTATCCTGACGATTAATTTTTGCTTGAACATAATTTAACTATTAAATAAAAATTCAGAATTCAGAATTCAGAATCCTGAATTCTGTTTGATAAAACCACTAGGACTTATCTTGAGATTGCCCTTTTCTGTAGGGATAGGCAGTCTTGAAAATATCTTGAATTTTAGTTTTTTGTTCATCTGTGAGATTCAGGCTGAACACTGCTTTACGCATTTTTTCACCTTGTTGCAATTTCGCTGACAATTCCTTTACTTGATCTGGGGTCAAAACTGCCTCAACTTGTTGGCGAATTGCCTCGCGCTTCTGGGCGCGTTCTGCCGTATTCGCTCCAGGAGAGCTTGGCGCAGAAGTGTTCGTATCAGATACCTTTGTTCCACCATTGTCACCTTGAGACACATCTGGAGACTTAGAACTTGTGCAACCCGTCATTCCTCCAATTAGGAGAGTTGCAAATAGAAGGGTTGGTAAAATTATCTGTTTTTTAATCATTTACTTCTCTAGTTTTTGTTGTATGTAATATGATTGTTCCGACTCAATTTAGGTTTATGACTGTCTAGAAGATGGTTGAAAAGTTGCTGCTTGACTTATACCAGCTAATCTTAAAAGTTGGGATAGATTTGTGCATGAACTAGAATTCCTAACCTGACCAGGAAAAAAGTACTGAAGTTATTGTGACTTTTTTCCTAATTTAGGAATAATTAATCAGTCAGAACGGCTCTATCGATTCTAGATCCAGATTCGTTATATAGGAAGAAGAGTTTCATCCTAAAATTGTGAAAATACCTATGGTTTTGTCACAAAGGCCATTGAGTTGGAACAGTTCTATGATTCGCTTGACCTACCCATCATTTCGTCTGTTACTTTACTTAGAGTGGCTGTTATTAGCTACGGCAATGTTCATGGAAGTTCTGCTGCCGTTTGAGTTTTCCTGGTCGTTGCTGCTGCGAGTTGATGCGATCGCAACTTTCAGCTTGATGGGCTTGAGACTACCAATGGTGAAGCTGGAAACGAAATTATTTTATACAGTCCTGGAATTCGGTTTAATTTTGCTGCCAACAACTCAACATAGCTTGTCTAGTCGCTCCGTTTTCCTGCTGTGTCTGGTACTAGTGATGCGGAGTTGTCTAATATTTAAGCAATCGGGACAGCTGGCTGTCTTGGTTTTATCTCTGCTTACTTATGCAACACTGCTTTTATCAAGACCGATTGTACCTGAGAATTTTAGGCGAGATATAATTGCCATGTCTTGGGATTGGCGATTAAGTAATATATTATTGTTTAGCTTAACGTTAGTATTCGCTTTGTTGTTAATTAATGCTTTGCTTGCAGAGCGCCAAAGTCGAGAGCAGTTAGAAATTGCCCATTTGCAATTAGAGATTACCAATCAACAGCTGTGTCAGTATGCGCTACGGATTGAAGACCAGGCAACCTTACAGGAACGCAACCGAATTGCCCGCGAAATCCATGATGGATTAGGACACACTCTAGTCGCCCAAACTATTCAAATTAATAACACTCTATTGTTTTGGGAATCAAATAATGACAAAGCATTGGCATTTCTCAAACAGGCAAAGGAATTAGGGGCTGAGGCGCTGCTGGAAATTCGGCGATCGCTTTCTGTGTTACGTTCAAATCCTTTGCAAGGACAATCTCTCACATTGGCCATTGAAAAGCTGCTAACAGATTTTCAGCAAACCACAGGTATTGAACCGTCTTATAAAATTGACGTACCGCACACTTTACCAGCTGAAGTAAACACGGCCCTATACCGGATTGTGCAAGAATCGCTGACAAATATTTGCAAACACGCTCAAGCAACGAGTGTCACCATTGACTTACTCGCTCACGCTGGGATGATTCATCTGTCAATCGAAGATAATGGACAAGGATTTAATCCCACTCAAAATACAACCGGGTTTGGGTTACAAGGAATGCGAGAACGAGCGGTTGCACTGGGCGCTCAGTTGAATCTTAACAGTAAACTAGGAACAGGTTGCTGTATTTCTGTTTCTTTGCCATTATCAAAGCTGTTGTTTTAGCTATGATTCAGATTTTATTAGTTGACGATCAGCATCTTATTCGCCAGGGACTTAAGAGTATGCTTGAGTCCAATGCAGAGATGCAGGTAATTGGTGAGGCGGAGAATGGGCAACGGGCACTCGAGGTAATTCCTGCACTGCAACCTGATATTGTGCTTATGGATGTTCGGATGCCTGTAATGGATGGAGTTGCGACAACAAAAGCGATCGCTCAACAATATCCCAACATCAAAGTTCTCGTCCTCACCACCTTCGATGATGATGAGTATGTTTTCCAGGCGATGCGGCTGGGTGCAAAGGGTTATTTACTCAAGGACACCGAACCAGAGGAACTCATGTTGGCAATTCGATCCGTCTATAAGGGACAAACCCTACTCGGCCCGGGATTGCTTGAGAAAGCACTCACGCCCATTGCCGCGCCTGTCCCCTCTGTGCAACCCCCTCCAGAATTGGCACAACTCACACCCAGAGAATTAGATGTATTACGGTTAATTGCTTGTGGAGCTAATAACCGTGAAATTGCTGAATCACTGTTTCTTTCAGAAAATACTGTGAAGAATTATGTTACCAGTATTTTAAGTAGGTTGAGTTTGCGCGATCGCACTCAAGCCGCTTTATTTGCCCATTCGTTGTTTGGTGGAGCTAAATAGCTTTAGAATCTTGCGGCTAATTCTTCATAATATTGGGTTTGATTTCTAGCTAACAAATTGCACTGATATAGCAATCCGATTTGATTTCTGAATCACTCGTAGAGGTAAGGGACGGGAGCAATGCTCTAACAGTGAGATGGGTAAGCAGGGGAGGCAGGGGAAGAGAAAGAAATAAGTGTAGAAGCAGTCTGTTTTGGTAGTAAAAAATACTAAAAATGCCTCTTTACTTCCCCTGCTCCCCCTGCTCCCCCTGCCTATTTCACGAGGATCTCACTTTTTCGCGTTGCTCCCGTAAGGGACTGGGGACTGGGGACTGGGAAGAAGGAATAAAGGTGTACTGAGTTTTGTTCAAAAATAAAATATGAGTCCTATATCCCCAAATCGTGTTGTGTCTCGTTTAATAATCAATCGGATTTGAGATATTCCTGTAATTGTTTTGTACGCAATTTTGTGGTATTTTCCAGGCAACCAAAATAAATGGTAGGAGCAATACTTCCTCCCTCATATTTGCTTCTTTCAAACTCACAATTGGCATCTCGAAACTTTACCCATACTACCTGTGCAGCAATCAATTTCTGTTTCCTAGAGTTTTCTAAGGTAGGTAGCAATTGTTTATAAGCTTGATTTAGTTTCTTATCTGCATTCTGATAAGATAATCTAGCGCATTCATTAATTGCTACTTGAGTTTGAGGATTATTACAGTTGAATTTTTGAACTAACCGCATCTGGTCTAAAGCAGGCGTTGTACCTGCCATTGTCATCACAGGGGTATCTAAACTACTGAGAGTTAGCATACTTGCCAAAACTAGTAATAATTGACGCATGGCAAAAATTTTATTGTTTAAGTATTTGAGGGAAGCATAAGGCAGGAGGGGTCTTAAGCCCGGATTTCTCCCACCTCCTGCCTTCATTGATAAAATATACCAGTGCTGATAAATGATTGTGTATATTAAGATGCAGGAGATTGCTAATTTGTTACAAAATGTAATCTAGCCGCTAGAAGGAAGTCGAAATTTTGCGAACATGCTAAAAATAATTTGGTATTTTAGTGATCTAAGTTAAGCTTTTATATTTTATGAATCGTTCCGCCTGTCTTATTTTCAATCCAGTTGCGGGTCAGGGAGACTCAGACCAAGAATTAGCAGAAATTCGGGCAATATTAGAGCCAGATATTGAGCTAGATATTTATTTAACAACTGAAGAAATCGATGCTGACCAATTAGCTTATGCAGCCGTAGGGCGAGGAGTAGATGCAATCATTGCTTCGGGTGGAGATGGGACTCTCTCGGCGGCGGCGGCGGCTGTAGTTGGTACTGATATTGCATTTGGCATTATTTCCAGAGGAACAGCAAACGCTTTTGCCACAGCTTTAGGGATTCCTGACACGATCGCAGGTGCGTGTAACACAATTTTACAGGGAGGAACCCGCAATGTAGATGTAGCTTATTGCAACGATCGCCCGATGGTCCTCTTAGCAGGTATTGGCTTTGAAGCTGAAACTGTAGAATTGGCAGACCGGGATGCCAAGAATCGCTTCGGAATGATGGCCTACGTTTTCGCTGGAATTCAGCAACTGAGAAACTTAAAAAACTTTGATGTTGAAATTGAAACAGAAGACAGGATAATTAAAACTAGCGCCAGTGCAGTAACAGTCGCAAATGCCGCGCCTCCCACTTCAGTCTTAGCTCAGGGGCCAGCAGGTCTGATTTATGATGATGGATTACTAGATTTAACGATTGTCGCTCCAGTTAATAAGGCAGGAGCGATCGCTGCTACATTCCATCTATTCCAAACGGCTTCTACAGGTAACGCCGTAGAGCGGGATGATATTGGTTTTCTGCGAGCCAAACAATTTAAAATTACAACTGAGCCACCACAAAAAGTTGTTCTAGATGGTGAAATAGTCGGCACAACACCAGTAGAAATTAAGTGTGTACCAGCAGGATTGAAGATTTTTGTGCCATTAGTAGAAGAAGTTGAGCCAACCGAAAAATTAGACGGACTCCCTAATTTGACTATTGAGATGAAAGACACAGCAGAGGAATAAGGGGATTGGGGATTGGGGATTGGGAATTGAGAATTGGGAATTGAAAATTGGGAATTGAGAATTGGGAATTGAGAATTGGGAATTGAGAATTGGGAATTGAGAATTGGGAATTGAGCAGTAATAATCAATAGTTCTTCTTCCCCTGCCTCCCCTGCTTCCCCTGCCTCCCCTGCCTCCCCTGCTATTCAAGATTCAGGAGTATGTTGCATTGAAACTTGTATCAGATCCAGCGATCGCTAACAAAATTCGTAAGATGAATCAGCGAGTAAAGTGGCAAGATCCGTTGATTCTGGAACGGAACATCGACCAAACTCGCCTAGTGTTGGAGGATGGACAAACAGATAATCCTGAGTTCTCATTTTTAGTTGTAGGTGATAGTGGTTCTGGTAGGCATCGGGGACACAATCCCCAGCGACAGATAGCTGAACTCATGTTGCCCCATCACGACGAATCCCGGTTTATGCTGCATACCGGAGATGTAATCTATTTGGTGGGGTCGAGTGAATACTATCAGCAAAATTTCATCGAACCTTACCGAGAGTTTCTCTTGGGCGGAGAGCATCCGAAACGGATTCATTATGACCAGATGATTTTTAAGCTGCCAATTTTACCAGTACCGGGAAATCACGATTACTATAACTTGCCCATTTTATTGAGTTTGGCCTCTCTAACAACAATACCGATTCGTCGCCTATTGCGATCGCGGTTAGACTTAGATGTAGCCTTACATGGCTCAGGAACTGGTGAGGCTTACGCACGGGCTTTTCTAGACTATCTTAAGGCATTGCAGCTTCCAGGAGAGCTAACTAGCCATTTAGATAAGTACTACACAGCTAAAACAGATACAGGTCGTTGTTTGAAGTATGAACCTGGGCATTTTACCCGCCTTCCCAATCGCTACTACACTTTTCGCTATGGCGGGATTGATTTCTTTGCCTTAGATTCTAATACATTTAACGATCCGCCACCCCTGCCTAAAACAAAACAAGGTGATGCCGATCGCAAAATCTTAGAAAAGCGTCGTGAAGATTTAGAGCAAGAAAAGCAGCAAATCATTGAAACCTCAGCCAAGCTTCGTCCTGAAAACCCGATTGAAGCCGACCAATTAGACGACTTTCACGCCAAGCTATCGCAAATCGAAGAAATTATTGTTGATATCAAGAAGCAATTAGCCAGTGACAAAACAATGCAGACTGATATCGAACAATTAGACTGGCTCAAGCAAAGATTAATTGAATCTTGGAATAATTCAGAAGTTCGGGGAAGGGTGATTTATTTTCATCATCCTCCTTACGTAACTGAGGCGACAAAATGGGAGCAAGCACAAACTTTGATCGTTCGCGATCGCTTCCGTGGTGTGCTGGATGCAGTAGCTAAAGAAATAGGTTCCTTAAATCAGGGCCGTCCTTTGGTTGATTTGGTATTAAACGGTCACGCCCACTGCTTGGAACACCTTGAGACGATGGATACAGGACACGCTGATGCTCATATCCACTGGCTTGTTTGTGGTGGAAGCGGGTTTAGTTTGCGCCGCCAACGGATTGAGGGGGCAGATTTGATGGAGACTTTTGGGAATGAAAATAGATTAGTGGCGCGATCGCATCTCTTCATTGGTCGCAACGGTCAAGGTTCTCTGAAGCGACGACCTTATTCAGGTTTACGTATTGATGTTAAAGGCGATGGACAGCCTAAGTTTATTGTCCGTCCTTTGGTTGCCGAATGGCATCAGCGACAATGGCATAATAGTGAACTCGAACCATTGATTATTTAATGTTAAATCTCTGGAAATTTTAGCCCATAAAAGTAGAGACGCAATGATAGCGTCTCTACATAAATGCTTATTTATTTCGCCTAATTACGTGTAGTTGCTTGCACCCAGTAAAAAGGATTGGTGTTAATTAAATTACTCCTGGGCCTCTACCGCGTTTGTCACCCTTCTCGGTTAACTTACCTTCTTCGTCTTGATTAACTTCTCCGAGTTCTTCAATCCGTGCTGCTTTTTCCTCTGCTGCTTGTTTGCGTGCATCACCCGGTTCTTCGTAGTACATTTCCGGTTCAATTGCATAATTGTTAGACAAACCTTCTTGGTCCACGGTATAACCGTCAGTGGTGCGTATACTTTCTGAATCGGTTTGATCGTCAGTAAGTGCATCTGCTTCCCCTTCTTCTGTGGGGAGTGTTTTGTACTTATCTCCTTCTCTTTCCATTCGAGCAGCTGTTTCGGCTGGAATAATGCCGCGATCGTATGTATTTGATTCAGCTCTATCGGATGAATCTATATCTCTATTAACTGCTTCATTAGCCATAATTTATGTCCTCGTTAAAAATCTATTGAATAACTTCAGAACCTAGATTAGGCTGTTTTTAATCTCAAATCTACTATCTTTAGAAGTGATTTAAAGGTTAAGTATAACGCTATATTCTCTCTCTTTGGATATAAATACTGATAGTTACCTATATTAGTAAAGGGGCTTAATGCTATTATTTTAAGCCCCTGATTAAGGTTAAGCTCTAAAGTTCTACCATCCTATCCAAGCTTAATGGTTGAAATTTTATTCGCCCAGAAATTGGTTTTTTAGAGATTGAATTTCATCGGCTAATTCTTGTCGAGTTGAAACCTTCAATAGATAACGGGAAATAAACCAACTAGTGTAACCAATTCCAACTAATTCAAATAGCGGTGACAGTAGTGGAATATCATTGATTGCATCCAATAGGGTTAATACTATTTTGGCTGTAACAATTGCTGCCCAAATTAAAGCAAAAGTTATTATAGGCTGTTTATATTCCTTAAAAAAGCTACCTAAATATTCGGGTAATTGCTCTAAAAAGTGAGAAACCTGCCTACTAATTTGCTGCCATTGAGATTCAGGTTCAGAAGCTGGTGGTAATTTTGGTAATTTTTCAGTATCAACACCTTCAATTGCTAGCGGACCTTGTGAGAAGGAGGTGTTGATGGATTCGCGTTGCTGTTGTCCGGTTTCCATAGTTTTATTCGCGGTAACTACAATAGTTTGTGTAATGGAACTGAGCATCAATAAATATAATTATTAAGATCGTCAGTTTTTAATTCTTAGTAATCAGCAAGTGATAAGTATAATTAACTGGCTACTATAGGAATCCGGTTTAATTTCTGAAAAGATACGTAGGGTGTTATCGCGGAGAGTGCGGCACATAAACCTTTGATAAGGGTGCGTTACGAACTTCGTTCTAACACAACGCCAGTTGCTACGGAGGGAACATCCCTTCGGGAAAACCAGTCGCCTAGGTTGGAAAACCCGCCTACAGCGCTGGATTCACCGCAACGCACTGGCTCCCCTACATACCTACCTAATTTTGTTCAAAAATCAAATAGGAGTCCTATAAGACTGAGCAGGAGCATTTAGATTTATTTTCGTCTACCTACTCACTTGGATTTAGTCGCTAGTTGCCTTAGTTTGTTGGCGGGGCAACAGTTGCTTTAACAACTACAGTTTTGACACCTTTGATTTGCTTAGATAAAGGTTCAATTTTAGCCAACTCTTTCTGATTGCTCACAGTTCCCCCGACAGTAACAATTCCATCGCCGGAAGCATTAACTGTTAGTTGACTCTTGGGGATGTTAGCTTCTAATTTGGAGCGAACTTCACTTGATAAATCTCCTTTGGCTCGTTGTGTATCGCCACCAGTTGTATTATTGCGCTGTTCGCGGGCACGAATATCAGCATCAAGTTGTTTTCTGCGAACTTCACTTTGCGCGTCTTGTTGAGAAGCTTGTGTTATTTTTGCAGTTGGTGTTTGGGGAGCTTCATTAGGATTATTGGGTGCAGATTCACTTGTTTTAGAAGCGTTATCACAAGCAGCAACACCAAAAACTAAAAGACCGCTAATTAAGAAGGGGGTAAACTTTTGCATAGGTTCAATTTGCAATCGAAAGTGAAATTTGTTGATATTTACGGCTGAAGGGAGGAGCAAGTTTTTTAAGTCAGGAGCAAAGTTTTAAACTTCTTGCTCCTGCAATTTTGGGGAACGAGTGACAGCTACTTTGAATTAAAGTACTTCGTCACGACGGTCAACAATGACTACAGAAGGATCGTCTCTATCAGTTTGTGTTGAGTAACTGGTGCCAGTATTAACGGCTGCTGTGTCGTGCGTTACCCTGTCTAAACCTGGGCGATGTTCGCTAACTTCAGTGGCATCATAGATCGCAAACTCCTCAATTCCCCGGTGTTTGAGAATCTTTTCAGCTTGGTGGATTTCAGCTTCGGTACCATCGATAATTACCAAGTAGTCGCCTCTTTGGAAGCGATCGCCATATACCCGCGCTCTATCTTCAGGAATTCCTAAGCCAACCAGTGCGCCAACAATACTTCCAGCTGCTGCACCGATCGCACCACCAGCTAAGGTTGTCGCCAAAGCTGTTGCGACTGCGCCACCAGCAATTACAGGCCCAACTCCAGGAATTGCTAGAGTTCCAAGTCCAACTAATAAGCCAGTCAAGCCGCCTACGACTCCGCCTGTCGCTGCTCCAGCTTTTGCACCATCGTCTGCTTTATTACCTGTACCAACGTTTCTATCTACATCTACACCAGCGATTCCCTGACCGTTTGAATCTTTGGCGATGATGGAGACTCTACTTAAGGGAAAACCTGCATCTCGTAATTCTGTAAGTGCTGTTTCCGCATCTCGGCGATGAGAAAATACTCCAATCGCGCGTTTAGCAACACTAGTATGAGCTACATTAACATTAGGGGTTGGAGCGACATAATCAGGATTTCTAGCATCTGGGTTGTCATAAATACCAAACTCTTCGACACCCCCCTGATGGAGAATTGCTTCTGCTCTAGCAATTTCTGTATCTGTGCCATCAAGGATAACTAAATAGTGTCCTCGTTTCACACGTTCGTCGTAGACTTTGGCTCGTTCTTCAGGAATTCCTAAACCAATTAATGCACCGAGCAAACTACCAGCTACTGCACCAATACCAGCACCTGCGAGGGTTGTAGCTAAAGTTGTTGCTGCGGCTCCAGCCAGCATAATTGGCCCGATTCCAGGAATTGCCAAAGTTCCAAGACCGACTAATAAACCAGTCAATCCACCCAAAGCGCCGCCTGTGGCTGCTCCGACTTTAGCACCTTCGTCAGATTTATCGCCGACGCGATCGCGCACTTCGGCCCCAGCAATATCATCTTTGTCTCCATCTTGCGTAATGACAGAGACTCTATTCATGTCAAAACCAACTTTTTTTAATTCATGTAGCGCATGTTCAACATCTCGGCGATGAGAAAATACACCTACACCACGTTTATGTAGACCTACAACCATTATCTTTATCTCCTCAGCAAAAATTAATTATTCACTAATTTATAGCTCCTAATAACCCTTATTAATACATGTTTACTTTTAATTTTCATCAACCGCTTGGAAGAATTTTTACCTCTATCATTAGGCATAGGTGTTTTTATCTACAGGTAGTAAAAATCTTTAAGTATCAAAGTGTTTACAAAAATTAAATTTTAACCATTTTATTCTTCTCAAAAATTTAATTTCAAGGTTAGTTTAATCTCTAAATCAGAATACTCATTCAAAATATATCTATATAGAAAGTCAAAACTATAAATAGTGGAAATTAAGCCATTCCTGGAAAGAATATAGGAATCAAACCTGATTCCTGAAAATATCCGTAGGATGTGTTACCGACAGCGTAACGCATCAAACCCTTAATAATAGTGCTATAATAGGAAATTTCGTTCAAAAATCAAATAGTAATCCTATATTAGGATGATACTTTGACATAAAAGAAAATTAAATAAATCAGGTTATATTTCTTTTGGTTTTTATTAAATCACAAAACCTTATATTGGTTTATTAGTTGAAAATTAATAAACCAATATAAGGTTTTGTGATTTAATAAAAACCAAAAGAAATATAACCTGATTTATTTAATTTTCTTTTATGTCAAAGTATCATCCTAA
>NZ_JBALDK010000011.1:0-9702 GCF_036917455.1 Nostoc sp.
CAACCGATGTAAATCCGGTTGTTGGTGCTGGTGATCCACTCACAGAATCTATCCCATACGTTGGCGCTTTCGCGGCGTTGTAAGGTTGTTGTCATTGTTTTATAAATGCGGTTATTTGTGGATGAATCAGGCTCGTTTGTCTTTGCCTGTGAATACACTATACACTTCTTTACAATTTCTAATCAAGTTTTATTACTTCAGTAAAGCTGATAGAATGTATTAGTTTTACTTATCAAAATGCAAGTAACCAAGTCAGGATACGCCGAAGCTGTCTTTTGTCTGACATCACTATATATAGCAAGGGACTGGGGACTGGGGACTGGGGACTGGGTGAAAAGTCTTCTTGTGTCTAAGTTTCATCATCTGTTGATGTCCTAACCACCAAGGCTTATGCTATATCCCTCTTCTGTCACTCTCCGAAAACATTTGCCATTTCTGAATTTTAGAGCCTTTGTATAGCAAGAGATTGCGCGATTATTTTCTAATAACAAATACAAGACCAATTTTTTCTAATAGTATAGCTTGTATTGATTGCCTCATGAGGCTTCTAGCGATCGCCCTCCCCAAAAAGTGACAGAAGAGGGATATGTAGGATTTCGATTTGATTTATGAAAACATACTGAAACTGGAAAGCCTATTTTATAAGGGTTTTAGCTGAAATCTTGTTCAAAAATCAGATATGAGTCCTATATGTTATGGAAATTATGATTCTGTTGCCTACCAATCTGGGAATAATAGCTTTGTAGATTACCGCTATTCCAAAAAAATTAACCCTCGGCTTATCACTGGGGGCTTCTTTTGTTTGGCAAAATGGCATATCTATAAATTAGACGGTTGCTATGGTATTTGAGTAGGATACATTCCATGCGAAAAAGTACTGACTTGCATTACCCCTGGCTAACTACCAGGGGTTTTTATTGAAAGTTTTACTGAAATATTGCACCATTCTGAATCGGGTAAATGGACAAATCGAGGGAAAACGATGTGGAGGATAGATATCAAAAGCCAACGATTCAAAACGAGCATCTGAACTTTATCCAGTCTTTAGTTGAGGGAAAAAATGATTTACTACTCAGAGAATTATGCGATCGCAAAGGGCTTAGTGTAAGTATTACTACAATGCATCGTGCAGTAGAAAATTAGGCTTACGGTGTAAAAAAAAAGTCTTTACGCCAGCGAGCAAGATACCCCAAAAGTACAAGAGTTAAGACATAACTATCGCCTAACAATAGAAAAAATTGATGTTATAAACCTGATATTTGTCGATAAGGCTAGATTAAATTTATCAATGTCACGCTTGTTTACTAGAGCAGTTGTTTAGAAAAACAGGTTTGCCGCCTTGCTCAAGAGATACTGTTAGTGCAGCAAGAATTCCTACTAACTGTGTGCCTACCCAGCCAGACGAAATCTCTGAGGGAGTATTCTTTAGAATAGAGACAACAAAGGTGGAGCAAACTCGCCCCAATGGTTCACCTAGCTCTAATTCCAGCACCACCTGCTTTTGATGTACCGGAATAAAATGATTACCCTGCTGTTCAAACTCCCCATGTAGCAGCGTTAGAGGTGATGACTGCAACATTTCATCAAAAATCAAACTACCAAGGCTACCTACAATCCCCAGCCGTCGCTGCTTATCAGGATTTAACCAGCACAAATGAATATAAGCTTGAAAGCCATCTGGGTATGTCAGTGTCAACCATACCAGATCAGCCAAACCTTGAGGCAGAGGAGAATTTATATCTTTCTTCTCCTCTGCTCCCCTGCTCCCCTGCTCCCCTGCTCCCTGTAGCCACACCGTACCCGTTGCTTGTACTTTCACAGGGATTTGACCGAGCCAAGCGTTAAAGATAGCAATATCGTGAATAGCTAAGTCCCACAGCGCATCAACATCTTGGCGGACAGGGCCTAAATGGGTGCGTGTCGCATAGCCATAGCGTAAATCACCTAATTTACCCGCCTGTACTACAGCTTGTCCTTGCTCAACTGCTGGGTGAAATAAGTAAGTGTGGTCAACCATGAGTATTAAATGATTCTGCTCCGCTAACTGGCAAAGTTTCCGACATTCTGCGGGGTCGAGAGTTAGCGGTTTTTCTGCCAAAACATGGTATCCGTTTTGGAGAGAGTCTTTAATTAAAGCGTAGTGGGTGGTAGCCGGAGTTGCGATCGCAACTCCGGTCAATCCTGGTACTTTTTTTAAATCTTCCCACTCAGTTGTCAATATTACATTTTCATCTAAATTAAACTGCTGTTTTACCGCCGCTAATCGTTCTGGATGAGGATCTATTACAGCAACTACATCTACTTGGGGATGTGCTAAGAAATTCCGCAGCAGATGCACTCCCCAACGCCCAACTCCGATAACAGCAATTTTAATTTGGTTTGTCATTTGTTATTTGTTATTTGTCATTTGTTATTTGTTATTTGTCATTTGTATACAAAGGACGAGGGACAAATGACCACTGACAATCAACTGATTATCGGCTAACTGCTCTTATTTTAAGCTCAGGGTATTTGCGGGTTAGGTATTGCTAAAAAAGCCACCTTAGCTGCGGCTTGTTCAGCAGTTTTGATTGATCGTCCTTTACCAACTCCAAGTTTATTTCCGTGCAGCCACACTTCAGCCATAAAACGTTCTTGATTACGGTGCGGTTGAGTGACTTCCACAACCCGATATTCTGGTAAAACTTTAAATTGCGCCTGAGTCCATTCTTGGAGAGCAGCTTTGTAATTAAGTCTGGCAGGATCGAGGCGAATTTCTGTTGTTAGTTCTTGGAAGTGGGGATCTAGCCAAGAGCGGATCAATACTAGATTTTGAGTACTTAAGTAAAGCGCACCCAAAACTGCTTCAAAAGCATCTGCTAGTCGTGACTCTTGACCAACTTTATCAGCCGTAGCGCTACCGGCGACTAGTAAGTATAACTCTAAACCATAAACTCTGGCTAATTGGGCAAGGATGCGATCGCTCACTAACACCGAACGAATTGCCGCAAAATCCCCTACAGGACAATCGGGATAATTTTCCCATAACACAACAGCCGACACCAGCCGCACCACTGCATCGCCAACAAACTCTAGTTGTTCATAATTTGCCGAATCAGAGACAGTGGGATGAGTGAGTGCTAAATCTAGCAGTTCCCACTTGATAGGTGCTTCTAGCGACAAACCTAATTTTTGGACTAAACTTTCGAGTTGCCGTTGACGGCGTGGATAGGCGAGGGGCATTACGTGATAGGGGGCAGGGAGCAGGGGAAGGTAACTAGCTATCTATCTTATATCTCTAAAGTTCTTGAACTATCACTTTAACAACTTTTCGCTACTTCTCTCTATCTAGCTTCTCTTGAATAGCTTGACGGCAAAACTCAGGAGGATCGTCTTTAGCTTTTACCTCTTCCTTCATTTCCTTGGTGACACGAAAATTCAATTGTTCGGTTAATTCTTTGCTTGGTTGGTTTCCAAAATTTTCAGGTTTACCCTTAACTTTAGCCATTTATATATAAACGTAAATATAGCTTGAAGTCAATGTTAACAACGGAATAGAGCTTATATCGGTGGCGATCGTGTCTTGCAAACTAGTTCACCACCGATTCCCAATTTATATAATGAACCACTAGACAAAATCCGTACAAAAAATAATAGAGTACAAACCGTGAAAGGTTCATACTCCATTGCAGGGGAAAGAGCAGTACATAAGCCGGGTTCTGTTCTCTTGCGAGGGCAGTTATCTATCTGGGACGCTTGTTACCAAACGCCTCTAGCGGCTCTCATTGAGCGGAACTGGTAAAAAACCAACCATAGTTCCTATCGCCTTGCTCCCAACCGGGGTTTACCGAGCCAGCACCTCTCGATACTGCTGGTGCGCTCTTACCGCACCTTTGCACCCTTACCAAGTTGGGCTATTGGGGATTAGGGATTGGGGATTAGGAAAATTTTTCCCAGTCTCCAGTCCATAATCCCCAGTCCCTAGTCTTGGCGGTATCTTTCTGTGGCACTATCCTCACGATCGCTCGCACTGGACGTTATCCAGCAAGTTTGGTTTTTCGGGAGTCCGGACTTTCCTCAAACCAGTAACTAGGACTGATCTGCAACCGCCTGCGTCTACTCTCTCCTTAGATCCAGTGTAATCTTGGATGGCATAGTCTGTCTGGTTGCTATTGCTTTTTTTTATTCCAAGGTAAAGCGTAAGTCCAAGGTAGTTTCTTAACTGTGAAAGGACAATTGATAATACTAATCGGAGGGAAATCACGGCCTGGGGATAGACCTAAACGCACTTCAGATACTCTTAGCACCAACTGTAGGGAAAACTCCAACTCCTTTCTTCGGTTAATAAAGTCGTTGTACAACTTTTTTTGCCCTTTTTGTAGCCCATTGATATCAATTAGTGGTTTTTTCGCTAAATAGGTTCCAGTTACTTGCTCGCGCTCGAATACATCTTCTGCCGTCACCGTTTCAGAAAGCGTTTTCTTGGGAGCAATCAGACTAGGACTTTGGGGTACTGCTAAATCGCGAGTTAAGTCTGGTGATTTCCGAATCACACGGCGCGATTGCTTGCTATGTTCAACTACTAAAGAACTGTTGTCCCAGTCAACGTATAGGGCAATATTATCAGATTTATTTTCAATGCTAATTCCTAAATCTTTCAAATCGTCTATCGGATATGAAGATTTGAGTTTAAAGGAAATTCCAATTTTATCGTCGAGATTGTGTTCTTTGAGTTGCGCGTCAACGATTCCTTTTTTAAACTCAAACTTAATTTGATCGTCGATGGATTCAACCATGCGGTTAAAAACATAGGCAACACCGATAATATAAACAGTCAAAACTATTAAATTCTGGTCGCTACTCCTCATAAATTAGAATATTAACTCCCGGTACTAATGAATGTATATTAGATTCTTCGCCCATCTGCAATTATTAATTACGCTTAATTGTTACAGAGTTTTGCAGCCAGCCTCGTCGCCAAAAGAAGAATAGCAAACCAAGTGCGATCGCTAACATCACTGCCCAGCAAAGTGGATAGCCCCAATACGAATTCAACTCAGGCATATTATAGGGCGATTTTTCAGTATTGAAATTCATACCATATATTCCGGCAATAAAAGTCAGTGGAATAAAAATTGTTGAAACTATCGTTAGTACCTTCATGATTTCATTCATTTTATTACTAACTGCCGAAAGGTACACATCCATTAATCCAGATGCTAGTTCTCGGTAAGTTTCCACCATATCCATCACTTGCACCGTATGGTCATAACAATCTCGCAAGTAGATTCGTACTTCTTCGCCAATCAGTTCGCTACCATCTCGAATCAAAGAATTAATTGCATCTCGCTGAGGCCAGATAGCACGACGTAGTTGCAGTAGTTCTCGCCTAATTTGATAAATGTTTTGTAGTGTTTGCGGTGTAGGTCTGCCTATTACCTCCTCTTCCAGTTCTTCGATTCGCTCCCCATAAAGCTCTAGTACCGGGAAAAAGCCATCAATAATTGCATCTAACACGGCATAAGCTAAATAATCGGCTCCTTGTTTGCGAATGATCCCTTTGCTTTTTTCAATCCGCGATCGCACTCCTTCAAAACAATCATGTTCTGGTTCTTCTTGGACTGTTAGCAAATAATTTTTACTTAATATCAAACTCACTTGCTCGCTGTAAAAACCACATTCTCTTTCCTTTGGTACTACCATCCGAGCAATGAATAGCAATTGGTCTTCATAATCCTCTGTTTTGGGGCGCTCTGGCACATTAACTATATCTTCTAAAACTAGAGGATGTAACTTAAAAACTTTACCCAATCGTTGTAATATATCTTGACTGCCTAAACCTTGTACATCTACCCAAGAAATGGATTCGCTATCAAGATATGAGACACACTCTTCCGGGGTTGCTATTTGTTCGCGGATGAAATTGGTTTGGTTATAGTCAATCAAAAAAATTATCGGTGGTGGAGCATCTTCATCAATAAAAATTGTTCCAGGGATAGTCCCTGGTTGGTGATGAAACTCATCTTCATATAACCTAGTTACTATTTTTGGAAGACGACGCAGTTTTCGTACCATGCAATATTACCTACATTGGGAATTGGAAATTCGGCATTGTTAAAAATAACTAACCAGCAATCCGATAATTATTTTGATTTATTTCAGTTTTTGCTATTAATATTACAAAAATTAATACAGAAACTGTAATTTTTAGATTAGGGAATTATTTAGGTTGGGTAATTTAGGAATCAGCATTTTTTTAGTGGTCAGTTGTATTCACGACAAACTACTGATAGCTATAGGACTCATATTTGATTTTTGAACAAAACTCAGTACACCTTTATTCCTTCTTCCCAGTCCCTTACCTCTACGAGTGATTCAGAAATCAAATCGGATTGCTATATGATGATTATTTTTATTTATGCCCAGCTACTTCCCAGCAATAGAGATAACATATCGGCTCTGAATCAGCAATGCTATAAAAAAACAGTTTGCCTTGGCAAGACAAACTGCTGAAAAAATATTTATCTGGATGAGCAGAAGTTAGAACATGCCCATGCCGCCCATGCCGCCCATGCCGCCCATGCCGCCCATGCCGCCCATACCACCCATATCAGGGGCAGGAGCAGCAGATTTCTTCTCTGGCTTTTCAACAACGATCGCTTCGGTAGTTAAGACCAAACCAGCAATGGAACCAGCGTTTTGCAAAGCTGAACGCACAACTTTGGCAGGGTCGATAATACCCGCAGCGATCAAGTCTTCAAATTCCCCGGTAGCAGCGTTGTAGCCAATGTTGAACTCACTATCTCGGACTTTAGAGACGATCACAGAACCTTCAGCACCTGCGTTATCTGCTATTTGACGCAAGGGAGCTTCTAGCGCTCGTTCGACTATATCAGCCCCAATTTTTTCTTCTTCGCTTTCTAAGCTGTTTTTAATCGCTTGTACTGTCTTAGCTAAGTGAATTAGGGTCGTTCCACCACCAGGAACAATACCTTCTTCCACGGCGGCTTTAGTAGCGTTCAGCGCGTCTTCAATTCGCAGTTTACGGTCTTTGAGTTCGGTTTCGGTTGCCGCACCCACTTTAATCACTGCTACACCGCCAGCGAGTTTGGCGATGCGTTCTTGCAGTTTTTCTTGATCGTATTCAGAATCGGTTTCTTCCAACTGTCTGCGAATTTGACCAATCCGCTTTTGTACTTCTGGCTTGGTGACACTGCCAGCTACAATGGTGGTGCTTTCTTTGTCAATGGTGATTTTGCGTGCAGTTCCCAGTGCTTCTAGAGAAGCGGTGTCCAAACTTAAGCCGATTTCTTCAGAAATCAACTGTCCATCGGTGAGAATAGCAATATCTTCTAACAAAGCTTTGCGGCGATCGCCAAATCCAGGTGCTTTAATAGCAGCAACGGCTAGTACACCCCGCGCTTTGTTCACTACCAAAGTTGCCAAAGCATCACCTTCGACATCTTCAGCGATAATCAGCAACGGCTGACCGGAACGGGCAACTTTTTCCAAAATTGGCACTAAATCTTGGATGCTGCTGATTTTTTTATCTGTCACCAAGATCCGGGCGTTTTCAAATTCCACAATTTGCCGCTCATTGTTGGTGACGAAGTAGGGAGAAATGTAACCCCTGTCAATCTGCATCCCCTCAACTACTTCTAGTTCAGTGGTTAAGGATTTAGATTCTTCAACGGTAATGACACCATCTTTGGTGACTTTTTCCATTGCTTGGGCTAACATTTGACCAACTTCTTCATCGTTACCAGCAGAGACAGTGGCAACTTGAGCGATCGCACTTCCTTCTACTGGCTTGGCTATCCTGGCAATTTCTTTTACCAGTGCCTCAATGGTTTTGTCGATCCCGCGCTTCAAACTAACTGGGTTAGTACCCGCCGCGACGTTCTTCAAACCTTCCCGAATCAAGGCTTGTGCCAAAACTGTAGCAGTGGTAGTGCCATCCCCAGCAACATCTTTAGTTTTTGAGGCTACTTCCTGGATGAGTCTTGCACCAGTATTTTCCAAAGGATCTTCTAATTCAATTTCCTTGGCAACAGTGATACCATCGTTGACAATTTGAGGTGCGCCAAATTTCTTCTCTAAAAGGACATTGCGACCTTTGGGCCCCAAGGTGATTTTTACGGCATCGGCAAGGGCGTTAACACCCCTTTCTAGAGCTCGCCGCGATTCCTCGTCAAATGCAATAATTTTCGCCATGTTTTATTTCTCTAGCGCTTCCATTAGACAATTTAGCACTCACAGAGCAAGAGTGCTAATCTCCCAACTGGCTCAAGTTACAAATGGAAATAAAAAAATTGATTAATATACAGGTGATGCTCATATTAGATACTGGCAGTAATGCTTGAATTGGGAGATGAATCTAGACAACTCCCTTAAGTCCCTTGGTATTGCCGACCCTAGCGGCACCGGCTGGTTGGCAGTAGTATTTACGTTCCTCTTGGCTTGGATTGTAACTTGGCGTTTAATTCCGACAGTACGTAAATTCGCCTTGCGGGTAGGTTGGGCTGACCAACCCAACGCACGGCGACTCAACCGAGAACCTTTACCTAATGCAGGGGGGCTGGCTATCTACGCGGGTGTGATTGCCGCGATGGTATTAGCTAGCCTTTTACGACCTATCGAACTCCAAAACGTATTGGCTCAGGTACTCACTATTCTGTTGGGGGGTTCTATATTAGTCCTTGTGGGCTTTATCGATGATCAGTTTGGCTTACCGCCCTCTGTTCGATTGTGGGCGCAAATTGTCACAGCACTATTGCTGGTGGCTAATGGTATTAGTGTCAAAGTCTTGTTTGGTACTCCCATCGACTCGTTCCTGTCTATGTTGCTGACGGTACTGTGGGTAGTAGGGATTACCAACGCCATCAACTTGATGGATGGAATGGATGGTCTGGCAGGAGGAATCAGCTTTATTACTGCCATGAGTTTGTTGGCTGTTGCAGCCCAATTTAACAATCGTGCGGCGGCAATCTTAGTACTCGCAGCCTTGGGAGGTGCTGCACTAGGATTTTTGCGCCATAATTTCCATCCGTCACGAATTATTATGGGTGATGCCGGAGCATACTTTTTTGGCTATGTACTGGCAGCAACTAGTATTTTAGGTAAACTCCAACAAAACACCGTTTATGCACTAATTCCCACAGTTTTATTTCTATTATTGCCAGTGCTAGACACCACTCAAGTATTTGTGCGGCGGCTGCTAGCAGGAAATAACCCTCTCAGTACTCCTGGCAAAGACCATCTGCACCACCGCTTACTTGCTTGGGGACTCTCGCAGCGCCATGCTGCATTTACGCTTTGGTCGATTACCTTAGTTTTCAACTTACTGGCGATGAGAATACAAGGCATGAGTTTAGCTGTGATGGTGACTACCGCCAGTAGTATTATCCTGCTTTTGGGCTTTACTATCTGGCAAAGGATACGCCAACAGTCTTAGTTGCTTGTAGGGTGGGCATTATAATGCTAGCCCTACTATGCTTTATTCTCTGTATGAAAGCAAAATCTAAAATTGTTTGATTTAGTCAACTAAAAATTCAAGCTGTTCGATACATAACGGGAGCAATGCGATTTTGTGAGCAGGGGGAGCAGGGGATGCTCTTGAGGCAGGGGAAGAGAAAGAAACAAGTGTATTTATAGCTATAAAGGTCGTAAAAAATACTAAAGTTTTCTCTTCACTCCCCCTGCTCCCCCTGCCTCAAGAGCTCT
>NZ_JBALDK010000012.1:0-25211 GCF_036917455.1 Nostoc sp.
TTGTTAAATGAAGGAGGCCTTATTATTAAATGGGAGCGCAAGATTAAAAATAAAGGTAATGCTGTTTATTAAATTTAGCTGCGTAGCAGCTTATTGATGCGATCGTGCAAGAGGTGCGTGAAAAGATAAAACCTCGTATCCAAGAACGATGCGGCACAATGCGGGTGCTAGATATGACTCAACCCATCGGGTTGAATGACATTTACACCAGCGTCAATATATTAGAGAAAATCACTGGACAGCAACGCTTAGGAATTGATGACTTCTTACAACACTGTAGCAGCCAGGATTTTGACCTCTTTGGACTTAACAGAATTACTGCAAAACGAGTGCCAGGACTGGAAGCAGTTGAGAAATATTCCAAGCTGATGATTTTGGGTAAGCCAGGAGCAGGTAAAACCACATTTCTGAAGTATTTGGCAATTCAGTGTATTGCAGGTGAGTTTCAGGCTGAACGTGTACCCATTTTTGTCACCCTCAAAAACTTTGCGGAAGCTGCAAACAAACCTGGATTATTACAATACATCACTGAAGAGACGATAAATCCTATCTCTTCTATCCGAGATGTACTAACAAATGGCAAGGCATTAGTTTTACTTGATGGGTTGGATGAAGTTAGAGAAGAGGATAGTAACCGTGTATTAAAAGAAATTCGTGAGTTTTCCGATCGTTTCCCAAAAAATCAGTTTGTCATGACCTGCCGGATTGCAGCAAAGGAGTATAGCTTTGAGAAGTTTACAGAGGTAGAAGTTGCTGATTTTGACAATGACCAAATTTTAAACTTTACCAATAACTGGTTTAAGGATAAAGCTGTAAAACCAGAGACTTTTATCAAACGTCTCGAAGAGAATAACCGCATCAAAGAACTTGCAGCAAGTCCGCTGCTGCTGACGTTACTTTGTTTAGCATTTGAAGAGTCAGGAGATTTCCCTGCAAATCTTTCTCAGTTATATAAAGAAGGACTGGATGCGTTATTAAAAAAATGGGATGCCAAGCGTGGAATTCAACGCGACCAGATTTACAAAAAGCTATTAGTCCAACGCAAAGAAGATTTACTCAGTAAAATGGCTCTGACCACCTTTGAGGGCGGTGACTATTGCTTCAGGCAGAAAGTAGCAGAGCAATATATTACAGAATACATCCGCAATTTACCCGGTGCTAATCTTGACGAAGAAGCATTGCAACTTGATAGTGAGCAAGTTTTGCGTTCAATTGAACATCATCATGGACTAGTTGTAGAAAGGGCAAAAGGGATTTACTCATTTTCTCACCTCACATTTCATGAGTATTTCACAGCTAGAGAAATTGTGGTTGTGAGACAGTCATCAGAGGAAGCGCTGAAAAATATTGTTAGCCATATTACTGAGAAACGCTGGCGGGAAGTCTTTTTGCTAGCAGTTGGGATGTCTCCAAGTGCAGATCGGTTATTGCTGTTGATGAAAGAGAAAATTGATTTTATGGTAGCTGACGAGCAGAGGTTGCAGGAGTTTCTTCTGTGGGTAAGGAAAAAATCTCTTTCCGTTAATTTTTCTTACAAACCAGCAGCACTTAGAGCCTTTTACCTAGCCCTCTCTCAATACCTCTCCCGCTCTCTCTCTCGATACCTGTCCCTCTCCCTTTCCCGATATCTCTCCGTTGACCGCTCCCTCTCCCGTTCCCTCTCTCGATACCTATCCCTCTCCCTCACCCGCTCCCTCGACTTGTCCCTCTCCCTCTCCCGATACCTTTCCCTCTCCCTCGACCTGTCTCTCGACCTCTCACTTGACCTGTCCCTGTCCCTCTCCTTCTCCCTCGACCGATCCCTCGATCTGTCCCTGTCCCTCTCCCGATCGCTCGATCGATCCCTCGACCCAGAACTCAAGCATTTGCTGCAAAAACTTCGAGAGCAACTACCAAGTAGACAAGACTTGCAAGAATATCAGAAATGGTGGTTAGCTAATGGAAAGGCTTGGTGCGAAGAATTAAGAGAAGTAATGATTAAACATCGCAATATTGGTCATGATTGGCAGTTCAACAACGAACAAAAAGAATTGCTTCAGCAGTATTATGATGCCAATAAATTATTGGTAGATTGCTTGAATAGCGATTGTTATGTCAGCCGGGAAGTGCAACAGCAAATAGAAGATACATTACTATTAGCGATCGCAGAGATTAAACAGCGTCAGCAGCAATCTTAAATACACACATAACACATAGTTATTTTCCAGTCCCACAACTAAATCATTCGTTAAGAAAGCGAAAATATTTTCCAAGTTCTAGCAAATCAATCTAGAATAAAAGTAAGAGTTCGCAGTTAACCCATTCGCCTCTATTCAATGGCTTATATATGTGGACATAAGTAATAAAACAGCATTTAGGAACAAAACGATCCCCATTTACGTCGCATAAATGTCTTGCCTCTGATTTTAGTGACGCACATTAGCAGGATACAAGTTATCAGGTGCGATCGCGATCGCACAGACTCCCATCATAATAAGTACTTTTATCTTCGGAATACGCTTATAGACAGGTTCAAAAACAGTCAGAAACAAACTCAGTAAATCATCGTCATTACACATATCACACACAAAGGAAAACCCTCTTATGACTCGCCTACATCAATGGAAATCTGGAACTGCTGCACTTATGGCAATCGCCGTTACCACAAGCGTCATTAGCCCTCTATTCAGCTTTGCTCCTGCGAATGCACAATACAACAGAACTAGTCAATATGGAAACGTTACCATCCCTTCTGGGGTAAATTTTCCTGTCACCTACGATAAAGAGACAATTACTATTGCTCCTGGGGAAAGTAAATCTATAACCTTGAGAATAGCCAATGACATTATCGACAAAAATAGAAATGTCTTAATTCCTGCTGGTACTAAAGTAAATGGACGGCTAGAATCTGTTGACTTAGATAATTATTCAAGAAATACAGATGATAACCAAGGAAAAGGCGTGCGGTTTGTCGCTCAGGAATTAGAATTTTCTAATGGTCAGCGTCAGTCGATTAATGCAAGTTCTCGGACATATACCACAACTCAAAGAGTTTCACAGGGCCCTAGCACCAGTCAAGTTTTAACTGACGCAGCTATTGGTGGAGGTGCTGGTCTTTTAGGTTCACTAATTACTGGTAATAACAGAATTGACGACTTAAAACCTGTTCTTGGTGCAGCTGCGGGTGCGGGTGCGAGTGTCTTGTTGCGGAAAAAAGAAGTAAATGCGTTTGTCCTCAGACCCGCACAAGATTTAAGGCTCACACTGAATTCTAATTTGAATTTAGTACCACAATCCCGCTACTAGATTTAACTCTATTCAAGCCGTGAGTTTAATCATCCCTGATATGCGATCGCCACTTTAAATATAGTGGGCGATCGCATTCATTTTTAGACATAAAAAAACTTATTTAACAGCAACTATTATACTTCTATATCGTCTTAATCAGTATCGATACTTATTGAATTACGTTATCAAAAGAGCTAATAAAATCGGCTTTATTTTATTCTCTATCTAAAAGAGTATTCAAAATTACGTAATATCCTGATACTTTTTGTTAAGTAGTAGTGAGAAAGGAGCCTTTTCTTGTGGCAATTCAAAGTTTTAATTTAAGCATATATCTTGCAATTCCCGTGGTGTTAAGTCTTTTGGCTCAGGGAGAAAAGATAAAAGCATCTTTAGTTGAAAACGTCCGTCAGATATCCACTAACAAGGAAATGAGCCTATCCAGCCGCGAGCTAATTAGCGCGAATTCAACACCGAAAACATACTACGTTAGTGGTACTGGAAACGACAACAATAGCGGACTTTCTACTTCATCCGCATTTAAGACAATTCAAAAGGCAGCAGACCTTACCAACCCTGGTGATACAGTATTGATTATGAACGGGGTATACACAAATAGACCCAATACTGGAAGTGTAGTAAGTATTAAACGTTCTGGAACTACAAATGCATGGATTAGGTATAAAGCATATCCTGGACATTTCCCAAAAATTCAGCACAATACATGGAACGGGATTGTAATTTCAAATGAAGCTTCATATATCGAGATCAATGGGCTGGAGGTTGTGGGGAACAATGCCAACATAACCCTTGATTATGCGATGAGTCAGAAGACTAACAAACTAAACCCACTGACGAATGGAAACTGCATCAATATTGACGGACGAACCAGTGGTCATGTTCATCACATCCGTATTTTGAATAATAAAGTGCATGACTGTGGAGGAGCAGGTATTTCAGCGATTCAATCAGACTATGTGACAGTAGATAATAATGTGGTGTTCAATAATGCCTGGTATGGTGTTTATGGTTCTAGTGGTATTTCAATGTTGAATAGTTGGAATTTTGACAAAAACCAGGGATACAAGATGTTTATTACCAACAACAAGACTTACAACAATCGTATGTATATCCCTTGGATTGAAGTTGGAAAGATCACAGATGGTAATGGCATTATTCTCGACACTTTTAGAAACGATCAGAAGAACTCAAAATTGGCTGCATATACAGGACGGACTTTAGTTAAAAACAATCTTACATTTAATAATGGTGGCTCAGGTATTCATGCATTTTCAAGCGATCGTGTTGATATTGTAAATAACACGGCTGTTTTAAATAATCAGACTCCAGAAAATAAAGGTGGGCAAATATTTGCTTATTCATCATCTGATGTCAAGATTCTTAATAACATTTTTTATGCTTTTCCCGGTAAAGATGTTAATAGCAACACGAAAAATCAAAACGTTATTTACGATTATAATATCTATCTGAATACTTCTAAGATAAGTGTTAAAGGGCCTCACGATATTGTTGCAGACTCAGAGTTTTTGAGTAAGCATCCCACTCTTGAAAAAATATCTGATAATTGGAAATCGCAGCTAGATAAACAAAATCCGCCAAAGCGGACTTATATAGAATCTAAGTCGGCAGGTTTTGTTTGTGGATCGTTGACTTATAGCCTGCAAGGGAAACCCATCCAAGTGGGATGCTCTCCGCTATCTTTAGCTCAAACTGCTTTTTCTGATGTTTCATCTAACTATTGGGCGGCACAATTTATTCAACAATTGTCACAACGAGGTATAATTGCCGGATTTCCTGATGGTAGCTTCCGCCCTGAAGAATCGGTCACACGCGCTCAATTTGCCGCTATGATCGATAAAGCTTTCCCAAAATCACAGCAGCGACAGGCGATCAATTTTGCTGACGTTCCCAGCAACTACTGGGCATCCAGTGCCATTCAGCAAGCTTATACCATTGGTTTCTTATCTGGATATCCCGGTAATCGCTTTCAGCCTAACCAAGCTATTCCCCGCCAGCAGGTTTTAGTTTCCCTCGCTAACGGTCTGAAATTTACTTCTGGTAGCAATACCGAAAGCACTCTGAAATATTTCAATGATGCTTCTAACATCGCTAGCTACGCCCGTAGCCCGATCGCAGCTGCAACTGAAAAGCAAATCGTTGTAAATTATCCTAATGTAAAGTCATTGAATCCAAGTGCAACGGCTACTCGCGCCCAGGTAGCAGCTTTTATCTACCAAGCGTTGGTTAGTTCTAGCCAAGCCCCAGCAATTAACTCGCCCTATGTAGTGTCTAAACCTTAGCAATTAACTGCCTTGTGTCGTGGCTGCTACTAGGTTTAACTGCATTCACGTTGTAGCTTTAATCATCAATCATCCCTGATATGCGATCGCCACATTAAATATAGTGGGCGATCGCATTTATTTTTAACCCTAAAAATTAATTTACCAGCAACTATTATACCTTTATATCGTCTTAATCAGTATCAATCTTTCTTGGAATACTTCTTTAATTAGGCTGGCAGCTAATAGGGTAATCACACTACTCCTATTGTCTGCTTCATTTGACATAAATCTTGAAAAGTTGCCTGTATTACTAAAGTAATGGTTTTTACAAAATACAGAAACAATTGGGAACCAAAGATATTAGCAATTGTCTAATTAATTAACAGTAAAAAAAATAATTGCACCTGGAGTTAAAAACTAATGTTTACTTTAAATCGTTTGCAATCTGGAACAGCTGCACTCATGACTTTGAGCATCACAGTCGGCACTGTAGCGCCTCTTATTACCGCTTCACCATCTTTAGCTCAAACCACTTTTTCTGATGTTTCATCTAACTATTGGGCATCACAATTTATTCAACAATTATCACAGCGAGGTGTAATTGCCGGATTTCCTGATGGTAGCTTCCGCCCCGAAGAAGCGGTGACACGCGCTCAATTTGCCGCTATGGTCAACAAAGCTTTCCAAAAATCACAGCAGCGATCGCCAATCAATTTTGCTGACGTGCCCAGCAACTATTGGGCATCAAGTGCAATTCAGCAAGCCTATACCATTGGTTTCTTATCTGGATATCCTGGTAATCGCTTTGAGCCTAACCAAGCTATTCCCCGCCAGCAGGTTTTAGTTTCCCTCGCTAACGGTCTGGAATATAGTCCCAGTGGCAATACCGAAAGCACCCTGCAATACTTCAACGATGCCTCTAACATCGCTAGCTATGCCCGTAGCCCGATCGCAGCAGCAACTGAAAAGCAAATCGTTGTAAATTATCCTAATGTGAAGTTCCTAAATCCAACTGCAACCGCCACTCGCGCCCAGGTAGCAGCTTTTATCTACCAAGCATTGGTTAGTTCTAACCAAGCCTCAGCAATTAACTCGCCTTATGTCGTGGCTGTCGGATCTACTACCCCAACACCTGTAGCTGTGACAATTCCTCAAGGGACTGCTATTCCTGTGAAGTATGACAAGGCAGAAAAAATTCTGGTTACAAAGGATGAAACAGCACCTTTGACATTGACAGTATCTCAAAATGTGGTGACACAAGACGGATCTGTAGTGATTCCGGCTGGTAGTCAAGTTATTGGTCAACTAAAGCCTGCTACAGGCGGTTCTCAATTCGTTGCTGAAAAATTGGTTTTGACCAGTGGTCAAGAGTATCAACTTAACGCTACTTCTGAAGTGATTACCAAAACTGAAACCGTGAAGAAGGGTACTAGCATTGGTTCAATTATCAAGGATACTGTATTAGGCGCAGGTGCAGCAACTGCGGTATCTGCTGTAACTGGCGATCGCGCCATTGCCACAGAAGAAGTCTTGGGTGGCGCTGGTATCGGTGCGTTGGTTGGTCTGTTCTTCGGTAAGAATAGTGTTGATTTAGTGGCAATTGACCCAAATACCGATTTACAAATGACAATCAATCAAAACTTGTTGGTGTCACTAAGATAGGAATTGGGCATTAGGAATTGGAGCAAACAGAAACTTCTTCTCTTATGAATCCTAACTAATGACAAATGACTAATTTTGAACTTCTGGCAACCAAATAATAAAAGTAGTCCCTGGTGCATGGGGTGAAGTTAGCTTAGAGTTGATTGCAGGGCTGAAAACCTCGATTTCGCCCTGCATTTGCTCTATTAATTGTTTGGCGATCGCTAACCCTAAACCTGTGCCAGGGATTTCTGTTTGCGCTTGTGCACCCCGATAATGCCGTTCTCCAAGATGTTCTAAATCTTCGGGTGGAATACCAGGCCCGTTGTCACTGATGATAATTCCTTGAAAATTACCTTTTTCTTGCCCCGCCTGAATCAAAATTTTGCCACCAGTGGGAGTGTATTTCAAAGCATTATCGATGATGTTAGTTAAAACCTCTCGTAATGCTTTGATGTTGGCGCGTACTAAGGGTGAATTATGTTGAATTTCAGTTATTATTTTTAGCTTTCGCTCTTGGGCGATCGCTTTAGCTGATATTAATAATGGTTCTAATATATCTGCTAACGAGCAGTCAACTGCTTTATCTCCCGTTCCCGGCAATAATAGCGGCGGTTTAGCGGATTTTTGGATAGTTGCTTCCACAAATACTTCATGTTCGGGCAGATGTAGCGGTGCTAAATCTTCCTCTGTCAAGTCAATTACTTGATCGAATTGTTGCAGTAATTCTTGGAGGCGATCGCTTTCCCGCACGATACTATTTGCCACATCCCGGTTGGTGTCTCCCGGTCGGAGTCTCTTCAACAGCAGTTTACCAAAAGTCCGCAACGCTGTTAATGGGTTACGAAACTGATGCAATAGATTATCCAGCAAATCTCTCTGTTTTTCTTGGAGAATTTGTTGCTCGCGCAACTGATCCTCAAACCATGCCCGCCGTTGATCTAAGATACAAGCGATCGCTAATGTTTGGGCTATTCGTTGAATCTGACTTTCTTCATGTTCATTCCATGCCCGATCTTGCCTACCCGTTACCAGTAAACCCATCATTACACCCTCATAGACCAGAGGTAAAACAATTTGGTTGCCACTGAAGAGGTATTCCTCTTTTAGATGGGGTTGAGATGCCTCAGACTCCTGTGATGAGGTTGGAGATTCCGATCCTGCTGTCAATAACCTTCTGCGATCGTTGGGTAATATCAACACATTTCCAACTTGAAGTTGCTTGTGTACTTTTGTCTCAGCACTCTCTTCTCCTGGCGGTAATAATGCTGTTTCCGGGTAAATTACCACTGGAATCAGTTTGGCCTCACCAGAAGGAGTCTCTACCAATTCTTGTGTCAGGTACACAATACTTAAAGTTGCTCCCAGCCCTTGGGTTAGCAGTGCTATTTGCTCTCGACACAGAGCAATAAAATCGGAACTGGCAGACATTAACATTTTTTAGCTCTTGCTCAAGATTACAGATTTTGAGGCATGATGATAAGAGAGGATACTTAATTTTTACCTCACTCATTTCATAAAGCTTAACTAAAATCTTCTCAGTGATGGTTTGTTTGTACCAAGGGATTATATCCTTAGGTAATTTTGTTTTCTCTATTTTCAAAGATGTTAACTTTCTTGCATTAAAAGGTTAAAAACTATTGATATTTTGAACTAGAACTTATATAATGACGACGGATTTTGTAGCTAACACTACAATCTATAGCTTGAAAGAGGAGGACAATCGATTGGCAAGGAGACGCAAAAGGAAAAGTCGCCGTCGTCAAGAAGGACGGCGGATTCTGGAGCATGTGCCTCAATATAGCATCGAGAGCGGCGAAGAAAAACCTGTGACAGCAGCGAGAAGATTCATTCAAGCTGAAGGGATTTTGCCACCAGCTTTGCTACTCGTAAAGCGAAATGAACACACCACAGATCGTTATTTCTGGGCAGAAAAGGGACTGTTTGGTGCTCAATACGTAGAGGAAAACCATTTCTTGTTTCCTAGCTTGAGGGTATTAGAACCTTCGCCAAGTCAAGAAACTCTTGCCTTAGCTAGTCGGTAAAGCATAGACGGCCATCTGACGGATTGGATGTGGCTCCTGACTATCATTAACTAGCAAAATTGCTAAGTTTATGCAAAATTTAATTTTTTTTTAGTTTGGAGCTGATTTGCTTTTTAAGGCTAATCTAGGTAGTTGGAAAATCAACTAGTCTCAAACCAAGCAAGATTGCATGGATTGATACTAATGTCATGATAAAGAAGGGAGTGGGTATAGAGCCAAGCGCCTCTAAAAGCGCTAGTGAAGTTGCGCTCTAATGCCGTAAATTGTTAACCAAGCTCTGTCAACGAATTTAAGTTAATGAATTTAAATTTTTCCCCACGACATAAGTTGTGGGGAAAATTGACAAAGTGGAAGTCTTGATTTCCTCCTTCCTACTTTTCATTGTCTAAAGATTAGATCGGGTCAGAAGTCTGCATATCACAGTTAAGAAAACCAACAATTATTCACCAGCCTTAAGCTGTAGCGTCCTCTGTAACTCGCTGAGTTCATCTCGATGGCCAACTACAGTGATCTTACTTGAGGAGGTTTGTTTGCTCTGAGTTGTTTCTACTTTTAGCAACACCTTCTCAAGTCTTCCAGATTTTTTCCAATAAAATAGACCACTTAAAGGCGACAGCAGTACCAGAGCCAGAACAGGGGTACTGAGGTTAGGAAAAAGCAGGTATACGACTAGCGATAGACAAACAATCCCAGTCGCTGCCAGCATAGTTAAAAATATGGCCAAGAACCAACTGGGGCGAACATTCCCTTCAAAAGTCACTTTATTTTGTTCTCGGTCTAGCGCTGCCACTCGGTAAGACCGGGAGCGAAAATACTCTTTTAATTGAGACATTAAAGCAGCTTCATCTTGCTCAGATACCAGTTGTACTGTTTGTATGCGGTCTTTAGTCGAGGCACGAATAAAGAAAAACAGCCCAACCGATAACAACAAGGTTAGCAGGAACGTAGATGGCAGAATAGCAGTATCCATAACTTATTGTTAGTGTTCGACTGGAGAAGACTTATCCATTATCAATTATTCGTTACTTTGTCCTCCTGTTGATGTAGTCAAGCCATTGAAAAGCTAAATCCTGCGCTTGGACTTGCCATTCTGGAGAAACTTGGTACATCCGTCTGGGTCGTCCTCGTCCTTCCAGTTTTTTCCAATATCCAGTGATTGCCTTTTCGTCTTCCAGAAATTTGATTGCACTATAAAGTACGGTATCCGAAAGCCGATAGGTTGGATATTCAGTTTCTAATTGTTCAATCAACTCGGTTCCGTAGGATTCACCTTGTAACAAAACAGACAGTATGTAACAAACTGCTACTTCCTGACAAAGGTAAGTTGGCGGAGGACTCTCAAAAAATTGATATATATCCTCTAGTTTCATGGTTAGTGAATGGCTAAAAAAATGCCTTAGGGTGAGGTCTACAATCCTTGTAGTCAGTATACAGTGCTACTGCTAAGTGAGTAACCTATATAATGCTACTTAGACTATATTTCCAAAGCGTAAACACAAAATGATTACCCACGTCTGTGAAGTTGTGGGACGAGTTTGTGAGTTTTAGGGATACAGGAAATGTCCCTTTACCCAAGCTCGATACAGTGTGGTGAGGAGTGAACAGAGAATGGCAAAGTTACTTAGTTTGGTCAGATTACGGCAAGTGCCAAGCCCCCACCTAAAGGCGTGGGTTTTCTGACTGTCTTGGTGTTAAGTGATGCCGAGCTAGTTAGAACTGCTTAAGCAATAAAATGCCATCGAAGAAATTTTACAGGTAAAATGCAATTTTGTCTGTAAAACTTAATAAACACTTTGTTTTACAGTGATTTTCCCCATGCAAATCCGAAAAACTTAAGCTAAGAGATATGTCGGGTTTAAAGCTGCTATGGTCGTGAACATACTTAAGTAAGCTGTTGTGTTTTTAAATTGCACATTGAGACAGCAGGGGAGCAGAGGGGCAGAGGAGAGGGTTTACAGGTTTTACCTATAAAGATTATGAGGCAACTTGTAGGCGCGACAGCTTAGTAAGTATTACTGATTTGCTAGACAAGAGAATCTCTTGTCTTATTAGATAAATGTGATAGTAAATTTATCAAATAGGATGCAAAGACTAGGAGGCTAGAGACGCGAAGTGCGATACCTCTGAACAAAGTTCTCCATATCCCTATATCTTTGTATCCTTTAAAAGCGTCCCCAGCACATTGGCGATCATTATGTCACAGACTCCCGATGCTCCATCATCTTCATCTTCTTTGCGGGCAATTGCCCAAACCTTTCGCCTTACAGGTTGGATTAGCTTCTGGATTCAGCTAGTACTAGGCGTTGTTTCTAGTATAATTGTGTTGCTATTCGCCATCTTTAATCAAAGAACTGGTAGTTCTAGTAATAATCCTGGGACTGGTTTTGGCGTATTTTTAGCAATTTTTGGACTAGTTGTTTTGGCTGGTGGAATTTATTTAGCTTACCGTTACACTAGAATTGGCAAGCAATTGGAATCTTCCAATCCCAGTAACCGCCCTCGCAAAAGCGAGACAGTGCAAGTATTACGCTTAGGGCTGTGGGTGAATTTAGGGGGAACGCTGGTGACTCTTTTGGGGGCGCAGGCGATCGTTGGAACACTGGTAGCAAGATCCATATCTCCCCAAGCGATAACTACGCAATTTTTTGACCCCACCCGCATTATTAGCGGTCTAGATATGCTTGTGGTACAGGCAAATACTAACACTGTATCAGCCCATTTTGCAGGGGTTATAGCGTCACTTTGGCTACTCAATCGCATTAACCGACCTTAGTTATGAGTTTTGAGTGCTGAGTCTTCAGGAGTCAAAAGAAATTAATCATAATTTAATACTTAACCCAAGCATATTGGGTTAAATGCACTATATGGTTTCTTCGTAGTGGCAGTGATACTAGGGTAAAATCTTCATTCAGAGATTGAGACTGGATTTTGGCAATAAACTTTGTTTTTCCAGTCACAGCAAACCAAAATTACTATATGCTAAATGCTTAATGTGTTAACTGTATTGATAGGAAGATTTTAGGCTAAAAACTGAGAAAAATCTGTGCTGGATATCAAGCAAATACGGGAAAATCCGCAATTAGTTCAAGAAAGATTGAATAGTCGTAGTGGTAAATACGACATTGAACCGATTCTACAGTTAGATCGGCAACAACGGGAACTAGAGGGGACGCGCAGTCAACTCCAAGCTCGGAGCAACGAAATCGGTAAAATTGTCGGGCAAAAGATTAAATCTGGGAGCAATCCTCAAGACCCAGAAATTCAAGCTTTGCGCGATGAAGGTAACTCTGTCAAAGCGAAGTTGAGCGAACTGGAACCCCAGGAAAAAGACCTCAAAGCTCAAATTACTCAACTTGTGTTGGCGCTTCCCAATTTACCAAGCGACTCTACACCCCTTGGTAAGAATGAAGAAGATAACGTAGAAGTACGCCGTTGGGGTGATGAGTACATTCCCCAAAATCCGAATATTCTCCCTCACTGGGAAATAGGCGAAAAGCTAGGTATTCTCAATGTTGAACGGGCTGTAAAAGTAGCTCAAAGTCGGTTTGTGGCTTTGGTGGGTACTGGTGCGGCATTGGAGAGGGCATTAATTCAATTTATGCTGACTCTCCATACTCAAGCTGGATATGTGGAAGTCAGTCCGCCGTTGTTAGTTAATACCGAGTCTTTGACAGCAACCGGTCAGTTACCCAAGTTTGCTGAAGAAAGCTTTAAATGCGCTGATGATGATTTGTGGTTGATTCCGACTGCGGAAGTTCCGGTTACAAATCTCTACCGGGGTGAAATTCTTACTGCTGAAGATTTACCTATCTATCACTGCGCTTTTACTCCATGTTTTCGCCGCGAAGCTGGTAGCTATGGGCGCGATATGCGAGGGTTAATTCGCCTGCATCAGTTCAACAAGGTGGAAATGGTGAAATTTGTCGAACCAAGTACGTCTTTTGATGAATTGGAAAAATTGGTGGGGAATGCAGAAGCAATTTTACAGGCGTTGCGGTTGCCTTACCGAGTAGTAAATTTAAGTACTGGAGATTTGGGATTTGCCTCTACCAAAACTTATGATTTAGAGGTTTGGTTGCCCTCTTCTGGCAAATACCGCGAAATTTCTAGCTGTTCCAATACTATAGATTTCCAGGCACGACGGGCTGATATTCGCTTCAAGGAGGCGGGGAAGAAAGGAACTCAGTTCGTACATACCCTGAATGGTTCGGGTTTGGCTGTGGGACGAACTATGGCAGCAATTTTAGAAAATTATCAACAACCAGATGGCACAGTGAAGATACCAGAAGTCCTGCAACCTTATTTGGGACGTGAAGTATTGTGATTAGTCATTTGTCATTCGTCATTTGTCTTTTACCAATGACCTATGCCCATACCCAATGCCCAATGCCCAATTAGAATGGGGATAACTATAGCTTAATATTTGCACTAATTTACTCTATGTCAGTTTTAGCAGCGATCGCAGTCTTGGCTGTTTTAATCTTGGTACACGAGTTGGGACATTTTGTTGCAGCCCGTTCTCAAGGCATTCTCGTTAACCGTTTTTCTTTGGGTTTTGGCCCAGTTCTTTTGAAGTACCAAGGTTCACAAACCGAGTATGCTGTCCGCGCTTTTCCCTTGGGTGGCTTTGTGGGCTTTCCCGATGATGACCCCGATAGCGATATTCCACCCAATGACCCAAATCTGCTGCGGAATCGTCCAGTTTTAGACCGGGCGATTGTCATCAGTGCCGGCGTGATTGCAAATTTAATATTTGCCTACTTGGTGTTAGCTTTACAATTGGGTATCGTCGGCATTCCCAAGGAATTAAACTATCAAGCTGGTGTCATTGTCCAGCCTGTTAATCAAGAATCTGTTGCCTATCAAGCAGGTATTCGGGAAGGAGATATTATTCTGGCTGTTAACGGTCAAGAACTCCCGGCTTCTGATAAATCAACTCCTTTGCTGACAAAAGAAATTCAAACTCATCCCAATCAGCAAATCGAACTGAAAATCCAGCGTGAAAATCAACAACAATCCATAAAATTAACACCAAAACTAGGAGCCGATGGCAAAGGTGTAGTTGGGGTGGCGCTTAGTCCAAATGCTACAGCAATTTATCGCCGTCCTAATAGTCCTTTTGAAATTTTTGGTCTTGCTGCTAACAGATTTCAACAATTATTTGTTGGGACACTAAGCGGTTTTGGCCAGTTGATTACCAACTTTCAACAAACTGCTGGACAAGTTTCGGGGCCAGTTAATATTGTCAAAATTGGTGCAAAGTTAGCTGAAGACAATAGCGTAAATCTGTTGTCTTTTGCAGCAATTATCAGCATTAACTTGGCTATTATCAACATTTTGCCTTTACCCGCCTTGGATGGCGGACAATTGGCTTTTCTGCTGATTGAAGGTTTGCGCGGTAAGCCTGTTCCGGCTCGGATTCAAGAAGGGGTAATGCAAACAGGTTTGGTGTTACTCCTAGGCTTAGGAATTTTTCTGATCGTCAAAGAAACTACTCAATTAACTAGCCAATTGGAGTGGGTACAAAAATTATTCCAGTGAGCGTTACCCGCAAATCTTTATCTAAAAAGCAACGGGCGATAGAAATTTTAACTCGTCTGAAGCGTCTTTATCCAGATGCTACTTGCTCTTTGAACTACTCAACGCCAGTACAATTGTTGGTGGCAACGATTCTGTCGGCTCAGTGTACTGATGAGCGGGTGAATAAAGTAACACCAGCTTTATTTGGTAGGTTTCCTGATGCTGCGAGTTTAGCGATCGCTGACTTGGTAGAGTTAGAAAGCTTGGTACGTTCTACAGGGTTTTATCACAATAAAGCTAAAAACATTCAAGCCGCCTGTCGGATGATTGTTAACGAGTTTGACTCTGTTGTGCCAAACCAAATGGAACAATTATTAAAGCTTCCTGGTGTGGCGCGGAAGACAGCAAATGTAGTTTTGGCTCATGCTTATGGCATTAATGCTGGCGTGACAGTAGATACTCACGTCAAGCGCCTGTCCGAACGTTTGGGTTTAACTGAACATACAGACCCCGTTCGGATTGAGAAAGATTTAATGGGTTTATTACCGCAACCAGATTGGGAAAATTGGTCAATTCGGCTGATTTATCATGGTCGTGCTATTTGTAAAGCCCGCTCTCCCGTCTGTGTTGCTTGTGAGCTTGCTGATTTATGCCCTGTAGCCAATAAGCCAGTAGTTGTAGGTTAAGCGACACAAGTAACGCCAGAATTGATGGAGAGACTGTAGAATAGAAAACGGTGTCTTTAAATAAGTTAGAGAATTTATGGCAAAAAAGAGCTTGATTGAGCGCGAGAAAAAGCGCACCAGGTTGATAGAAAAGTATGCTGACAAGCGGGAAGCCCTTTTGGATGAGTTCAGAAGTGCAGCATCTCCTTTGGATAAGTTGGAAATTCACCGGAAGATTCAACAGCTACCCCGGAATAGTGCGCCCACCCGCCACCGCAATCGTTGCTGGTTGACTGGTCGTTCTAGAGGTGTTTACCGCGATTTTGGGTTGTCTCGGAACGTGCTGAGAGAATGGGCGCATGAAGGTCTATTGCCTGGAGTTGTTAAGTCTAGCTGGTAGTCATTGGTCATTAGTCATGGGTCATTTGCAAAGAACAAATGACAAATGACAAAATATTATTGACCGCAACACTTATCAATTCCCAGACTTTCTAAGAGTAGATCGCTGACGGCGTTGGCGATCGCAAACTCTCCATAGAAGCTATTGGAAAAATCATAGGACTGCATCTCTGTGACAATAGCAATTACCAGAGAACCAAGGTCGTTTTCTCCTTCCATCCGTTGACGCACAAAAATCTGTGCTGCTCGTTGGGCAATTTTTTGGTTTACTGCTTCCGGGATAAATTCTGTATCTAGCCACCGTTGTAAGCGCTCTCGTAACCATTCACCTTCGAGGAGAGGGTTTTCAGGTGGTGGTAGGGTGATGGGTGGAATTGGTTGAGTCATTTTTTTTAAAAGCAAAGGGACGCGGAGGGAAACGCAGAGGAACGCTGAGGTTGAGTGATAGCATCAAATTGCGTTTCTAAGAGTGTTTCTTTTATATTTATTTATGCAATATGATATCGCCGCTATTGTTGATGGTTATGCACAAGGCTATTTTCTCATGGCTGATGAACGCGATCGCCTGAGTTGGTACGGAAGTCGCGATCGGACTTTTATTCCTTTGGATGAACGGTTTCGCTACCCCAAGTCTTTGCAGCGTGTCTTGAATCAAGAGCGTTTTAGTGTAGCGATTAATCGGGATTTCCAAGCTGTGGTAGTTGGGTGTGCTAACCGCGAAACAACTTGGATTTCACCGGAATTACAAAAGATTTACTGGCTACTTTACCAGAGTGGTTATGCTTTTAGTTTTGAAACTTGGCAGGGTGACGAATTAGCTGGGGGAATTTTAGGGATTGTTCTTGGCGGTGCTTTCATTGGCGAGTCGATGTTTTACCGCATTCCCGAAGGCTCGAAGGTAGCGATGGTCAAGTTGGTAGAAAGGTTGCGTCAGAAGAAATTTGTATTTTTTGATGCCCAAATGATGAATCCCCATTTGGAGAGGTTTGGGGCTTATCGAGTTGAGGATGAAGAATATCAAGGTTTGCTTAAGCAAGCGTTGCAACGTGATTGTAACTTAGTATAAATAATGATAATAATCTTAATATTGAAGAAGTGGTTTTATTGATGGTTTCCATTGTTATCAAACATAGATGATTTCATCAAATTCTTGGGCATAAAACGTGATTAATTTAGATACTAATACCGCAGTTGCATTTATTGCTGAGGGTTGTCCTATTCGTTATGAACTACTAGCTTTCGTCAACAAGCACCAAATGGTCATCAGCCTGTGATAGACTAAGCAAAAAAATTACCATACCATATATAGTTCAATATTTGTATCATTCTATAGATAGTAGAAATAACAATTTTACAAAGTTATTATTCAGCCTGTTAATGCCTGAAAAACGTGTATGTTCCCTGGAATAATACCCAGGGTCTTTTTTTATAAAAACTTAGATAGCCACCCTCTTGGAGTCATGTTTCAAGAGAAGTCACTAGCCTATAACCTTTTATAAATAATTTGTATACATTTTCTCGAAAGATGAACTGAAGTCAACATAATTTTAAATTAACTAGAGATTGTTAAAACTTGGCATATATAGAGGTTTAGCTTGCAGCTAAATCTTTTTTAATAAGTAAACAGTAGATGTGTTACCAGATTTCAGAAGATTTGTACACAGCCTATAGAAAGATGAACTAGAGTAAGAGATCGGTCTAAATTAATCTTGGTGTAGTAAATGCTTGGTATATACAGAGGCTTGGATTAACCAAGCCTTTTATTATGACTGATCGGGTAATTTTATATCAGTCTTCAGGATATTTGGCTACAGTCTATAGGAAGATGAAGTACTAGAAAAGTGAGTCTAAATTAATCTGGTATATCTGCTTAAACTCCTGGTAGTCGAGGTGTTGAGGTTGTAAGCATACTCTGTTCATTATGGGGAGAATGTCACGCACTAAAAATACAGAGGTTAAGATTGGGGCATGTTTTCAAACTCTAACCACAAAATAATGAAGGCGACTGTAATCATAGCTGTATAGTTTGCAGCAAGCTTTAGCCGCAAAATAAAAACTGGGATGCATCCTGTGGCTGCGATCGCCTATTTTTTAAGATATAACGAGTTTGAAAATACACCCTAGTACCAAATGCCCAATATTGATTTCACCCAAAAGTTGCAAGGTTTAATGCAACGGGTAGATATTTCTAGTTTTAAAGCGCTCAGTCGTGCTGCTGGTGTCTCAGAGTATCAACTTTTGCGGTTACGACAAGGAAAACTAGAGCAGATGCGGGTAGAAGTACTACTTAAGCTTTCCTTAATATTACAGATGCCATTGAGTGAATTAGTCGTAACTTTTTCAACTGGAGAGTTGTTACAGGATAAAACAGCCTCAAGTCAGGAATTATTGCAAGAAATTGCAGATTTAAAAAAAGAGTACCAGCGATCGCAACTTCAACTAGAGCAGCAGCGAGAGATATTAGTACAAGAATTCCAGCAGTCAACTTTACAATTGCTAGAGTCTTTGTTATTGCAATGGCCAACAGCAGCACAGAAAGCGCAGGAGAATCCACAGCTAGCAGCAGTCAAAATAGTCCCGTTAGTGCAGAAACCCCTAGAAAAACTTTTACAGGCGTGGGGAGTAGAAGCGATCGCACCTGTGGGAGCAGAATTACCTTACGATCCCCAACTGCATCAGTTAATGGAAGGAACTTCACAACCTGGAGAAACAGTCAAGGTGCGCTACACTGGCTACCTTCAAGGTGAGAAGCTGCTTTACAGGGCCAAAGTTAGTCCTGTTTGAAAGAGTCAGGAGTCAGGAGTTATAAATTTATAACTCTTTACTTTTTGTGGTGGATGTTAAGAAATTATAAATATTGGGAATACTAAAGTAGCAGAGGCGATCGCCTCAGAGAACTTTCTGGTAGAGCCTTAGTGTATTGAGATGGTAGTCCAGAGGTAAATTCTTTCAATTATGTAAGTAATTGGACATAAATAAAAAAATATTTGCGAAATAATCTGAAAAGCAGTAACTTCAGCTTGTAGATAGGTATATCCCTAAATCAATGAGATATAGGTAAGTCGGCTTCAAAAAATAAACCTATGTAAAGAGACTAAAATCATCGAACTGCTTAATAATCGGTTATCCTAACCTTTTTACAAATCTAAATATACATATTTTTTTCGTACTAACTTACTTAATTTTTTATTTATAATGGGATTTTTACTACTAAAGAAACTATATTTAATCAAGCTGAATATTTTTTTGTCGTTATATAAAAATATATAAAATTATTATTTATCAAGCAAATTAATTGTCAATACTTACTCTATATTGAATCTATTTTTTTATTTTGCAAGCATTTTTAAATGTTCTATGATGGGTATATAATAGCAAAATCAGACCATCATTTACAATAATCAGCGTGACATAATTATGAGAGAACAAGTAAAAGTTATTAAGCTCAACGGTAATTTAAACGCCACAACTTCACAAGAGTTTCGACAAAACATCACTGATATGTTAGAAGGTGGTGCAAGGATTGTGTTAGTTGATTTTAAAGATGTAACATTTATGGATAGTTCAGGTTTGGGAGCTTTAGTATTAGCTTTTAAAACCTTGCGAGCGGCAGATACTAAGCTTGTTCTTTGCTCAATTAACGAGCAAGTTAGAATATTATTTGAACTGACTAATATGGATAAAGTATTTGAAATCTTTCCTAACCAAGACGCATTTAATCAGGTTTTAGTATCCAATATGTAATTAATCAAACTTAAGTTGCAAAATAGATAAATCATCATCAAAAGCATCTTTGGAGTTCAGAGCGATTAAATAACTCAGTACGGGATCGAGTTGGCAATCAACGGGATGTTGTAAGCTGACAAGCAACTGAATAAAAGCGTCCAAACTCCAAAGAGTGCCATCTGATTTAGTGATTTCATAAGCGCCATCACTAAAAATGTAAAGACTACTGAATTCTTCAATATTGCAAAATTCATCAACATATTTTGCTTCTGGAAACATACCAACTGGCATACCGGGGGTTTTCAAAAGTTTAACTTCAGATTTTCTGGGCGATGCACCAGTTACTAAAACTGCTGGTGGATGGCCGGCACTAGCATAAACTAAATGACGGTTAATTCGGTTGTAAACTCCGTACCAAATCGTAAAGTATTTGTCATTTTGATAATTCATCTGGAAAGTATCATTCAAAGCCTTTAATACATCACTAGGTTGATAGTAATTCAGACTTTTGAGCGCACGAGAACGCAGTAGATTCAGTACTGAAACTGAGGGAAGAGTCGCTTTAAGTCCATGTCCGGCAGTATCGAGTAAGTAAATTGCCAGATAATCATCATCAAGCCAATAGTAATCGAAACAGTCGCCGCCAAGTTGTCGCGAAGGAATGAATCGGAAATTTATATTGAAGGGTTCAGTCATAGAAAGAGGTAGCAGCGATCGCACATATTCTGCTGCTTCTGACATTTCTGATTCTAAAAGTAACTTTTGAGCTTGCAAATCTCTACTCAATTGATGAAGGCGTAATCCTGCTCTTACTCGTGCTTGTAATTCATTATGCTCGATAGGTTTGGAAATAAAATCATCAGCACCAGCATCTAGACCTTTGACGCAATCGGCAACAGAATCTAAAGATGTTAATAAAATAAAGAATGTGGTGAAAAATTTGGGATCTTCTTTAATCCGGTGACAGACTTCCAAACCTGTCAATCCCGGCATGATCCAATCACAAATAATTAGTGCTGGACGGCAAGCTAGCGCCTTTTCTATTCCTTCCTCGCCACTACTAGCAGTAACTACTTCATAACCCTGTTTTTCTAACATCCTTTTTAGAAGGATTTTTATAGAATAATCATCATCGATTACTAATATTTGAAACATATAAAATTGTATTAAACACTCATTAATAGTTTTCTAAATAGAAAATAAAAATACTATGTTGGCGAATGAGTTAGTAATCTCAATAAAAATATCTTACTAACTCACTTATATTTCACCGTTGAATTCATGACTTATTAATGTCATAAAATATTATGGCGGTGCAAGAGGATTTACCCACAAGAGAATGGAACTTTTTAGCTGATTCAAGTCGCGGTATGCTTCTTGCTTGAACCATTGCCCTAATGCGTCAAAGGGGGTGAAAGATGTTCCAGTTTGCCATTTAATGTCTTGACCTAGAGGTGTTGTGTGATTTCCTGGTAAGGTTTGTGCTGTCACCATTTCATCAAAACGTTCTTGTAAGATTTTGGTTAAAGCTGCTGACTGATCGATGCTGTCATTACTAAATTTTATTAATAAATTACGTCGGATATTGTAACGCTCTTGGACAAGCTTGTTGGTTTCCAAGGGTGAGGGGGTAAACTCGATTGCAAAAGTAGAATTGAACTGTTCTACTAGGGGGATAGCTTCTTTAGCGGCGTAGTTGTTGAAGGATATTAAAATATTGCCTGCACGTTCTACTTTAAAAAGGCTACCAATCAGCAAGTGAAGTTTACAGCCCATACTGTGTCCAAGCCCGTAGATGGGGAAATAAAGCTTTCGTAATGCTCCAGAATCATGTAGGCGTTCGAGGGTGCGGTCAAAGTTTAACAGCACAGATTTGGCGATCGCAGTATGATCTAATGTGTTGACGAAAGGCGTAGCAATTACAACATAGCCTTTACTCGCCAGTTGTTCGAGTAACCAGCGATAAGTGATGTGCGGTGCAGTGGCGACAAATGCACCTCCTAAAAAATGGATGATACCTATGGGATTTCGGGGAATGATTACCCAGTTACCTCTAACTTCTTTCCAGTCCATATCGATAAGCGATCGCTTTCTTGATATTCTTTATGTTAGACCGGGGATCGCAATCGTGGGAAGGATTATGCAAAAAGCCATCAACAATTCGTATATTACGTTATGGTTGTGGTCTAAATCACCATCTATAACGGGGCGATTTGAAGAAGTATCTTAGTCTGACCTATTTTTCTGTAACGAATTACATTAGCAAGTCTTGTCTACGATACGCTATTCGCGTTCGAGCGTCATTACGAATTACGAATTACGAATTATTTTAACTCTGAGTCTGTAATCTTTTCATCTCGTCTTGTACATCTAGTGCAATCTGTAACGCTTCATTAAGTAACCTTCCATGCTCAGTAGCCTGTTCATTTACTTGCATAGCCGTTAAAGTTGCTAAATTATTGACGAATAGTTCTGTATTACTAAGGATAAAATTCTTATTTTCTCTTAAAATTCTTTCTGTCTTCAAAGCCCGAACTAAATCGGCTTTTGTTAGTTTAAGCGCTGCAATAACGCTCTCTCTTTCCTTTATAAGTACCTCTGGATTTCCAGCTTCTTCTATTTGATCGTTGATATCTATTGCTCTAATAACAGTATTATATCTTTCAACATCGCTTAACAAGATCCGCAGAGAATTTGTCATGTTAATTTTGACAAGTTTACTTCTACTTCTCCAGACTAAATATAATATTGTTTGCGTCAGACCGCCAACCCATAGGCTTAATATAATTAATAATATCCAAGATGGAATTGTTATCCATGATATAAATATTTTTAGAAATATATCAAATAAAAGATAGCCAAAAACAAATGTAGCAAATCCAATAAAAACTACAGTTGCCCCTTCTGAACTTTTAATTTTTTGAATATATTTTTTTAATAAACTTTGGAAAGTATTTGTAATAATTAAAAGTTGATAGTTGACAGGTAAATTAGTTAGCTTTTGCAGCTCATCCTGACTAATTTCCAAGCCCTGTAAATCATCCCGCACAGCTTTTTAATCCTTGCCAGAATAGTTATTTAATCTAATATAGCAATCAAATTTCTGAAATGCTGGCATTTTGTCTAAACTTTTTTAAGCAAGTTAATACTTCTAGCGAACTAAAGATTTTTTGTACAATATTATACTCTTTTACCAAGACAACTCTTTATACAATAAGACTAACTAGAACAAAAATAAATCAATTGCCTGTAAAGGCAATTAAAATGCAACAGGTTATTGTCCTGATAAACAGCTATTTCCAACTATAATAAAAAACAATGGAAAAGTCCGTTTTTGCAGACTTTATTTGTTTAGTTATAAATAATCATGTCTCACTCGTTACATTAACTTCTCTTTGGAGAAGATTGTTTGTGTTTTGAAACACTACGCTGAGGGTTTAAAAACGGTGGAATAGGACAGTCTAGCGTCATAGCGATCGCTCTGAGCAAATCTGCTTCTGACTGTGTAACTTTGTTGTCTAATAGTACCGTGTGAGCGCAGGCATCTACAATAGCTTGCTTAAGTTTAGAACTAGCAAGGCGAAGGCGTTCAATACTCTTCTTAAGTTCAGTGAAATTACAGGTTAGCGGTATTTCTGGTTTTTCTTGCTCTCCGGCTTTAGGAAGTCGAAAAACTCCAGAACGAAAAGCATAGGCAATATCCTCGGTGCAAGCATCGGGCTGAGAGTGTCCAACGCGGGCAATTACAGATAGTACTAATAGACAATCTGGCCAAATCTGTTCTATGGAGGTGAATTCTACTGTTGTAGTAGATGTGGAATTTATACTAGGTTGGAGACGATGCCATAGTATTAACTGCAACACAAAATGCCATAGTGATAAACTTCCAGTAGCTACAACTAAACCATGAAGGCATTTGCACAACCTTTGGCATTCTTTGGCAGAATTTTGGCGTAATACGGGTACTGCCAAATCTACAAGTGGTAAACGAATTTTGGGATCTAACTGGTTAATTTCGCTACTCAATTCCAGAGTTTTGTCTACCAACTCAGGAGACTGCACCTCTCGTAACCAAGCAATTTGACGTTCTTGGATTTCGATATTTTCAGTATCTAATGCTAGGGCAAAAGCGATCGCCATTGCACTTTGCTGTTCTCGCACGCCCAAGCGCAGAGATTCTGGTAACTGCGATAACAGCCCTTGAGCATGGGCAAAATGCTCTGGTGTAACGCTTCCAACTTGGTTGACTACCTGTTCTGGCGTGCCGCTGGAACCACCAGCGAAGCCCATTGTTAGAGATTCCTGGGAAGGAGAACGCATTTGATTACGAGATGGCATTGCTGCCAAATTGCTGAGGTTCAAACCCCCAACCCGACGGATACGTTCTGCTATGGGTGGGTGGGTAGAAAACATATCTTCCCAGAAAGAGGGGTTGAGGGCATTGCCAAAAAACATGTGGCTAGAGGCTTCTGCTCCGGGCGAAATCAAGCGTGAATCCATCTGTTGGAGCTTTTGAAAGACTCCAGTAAGTCCGTTGGGGTTACGAGTGAACTGTACAGCAGAAGCATCAGCGAGAAATTCGCGTTGGCGGGAGACGGCAGCTTTAATCAATCGTCCGCAGAGTAATCCAATACCGCCAATTGCCATCAGCGCTAAACCAAAAGCCCAGATAGGTAAACCCTTGTCTTCTTTTCCTAAGCGGAAATCACCGCGAATGCGCCACAACAATTCCCCAGTTAAGTAAATGAACAAAATCCCATGCAGTAGTCCCACCAAACGCAAATTTAGCCGCATATCTCCGTTGAGAATATGACTGAATTCGTGGCCAATGACTCCTTGTAGCTCATCCCGGCTCAGGTGTTGCAAAGTTCCACGGGTAACTCCAATTACGGCATCATTAGGGGTAAATCCGGCAGCAAAGGCATTAATGCTGGTTTCTCTTTCAAGGAGATAAACTTGTGGGACAGAAATACCAGAAGCGATCGCCATTTCCTCGACAATATTTAATAGTTGTCGCCCTTGTTCATCTGCCATATCTGGGAGTAAAAGCCTTCCCCCCAATTCTTGGGCGATTACGCTTCCGCCTTGACGGAGACAGGCAATTTTATATAAACTTCCGACTGCGATCGCAATTATTGTAATCCCAGCCACGTAGATAAATAACCCTGGATGCCACCAAGCACGAGGAGCCACGCGGAACAGAAATAAAGCGGCAACGTAAATTGCCATAATCATAACTGCGATCGACAGGGAAAATAATCCAATTAATTGTTGCGTGTTTTGGCGTGCCCGATCCTGATGTTCAAAGAAATTCATAGATATTTAAAAAGACACGCGAGGAGCATTTCTCATTTCTGGAGTAGCTTCGGCGAGCAATTCTGCAACAGTAAAGTTAAAAGTATTTGCTACGAGATTGCTGGGGAAAGATTCGCTTTTGGTGTTGTAAAGTGTTACAGCGTCATTAAAAGCCTGACGTGCAAAAGCAATCCGGTTTTCAGTAGAAGATAATTCTTCCATAACCTGAGTCATGCTGCGATCGGCTTTCAACTCTGGATCTGACTTTTCCCGTTAAGTCTCTTTTGCAAGCTGCCAACCTTCACAGAGGTCATGCAATTTTAACCAACCTCGCCACAGTACCTGGATACCAA
>NZ_JBALDK010000013.1:0-8201 GCF_036917455.1 Nostoc sp.
TGGATGTTTGAGTGGTTTATTCGACACACTACTTTTGACTTTGCCACTCTTCAGATGTACGGAGCTTGTTCAAAAATCAAATAGGAGTCCTATAGCAACTGTAAGTGTGAATACATCACTGACTTCATCGCCAGAAATATCCTTAGCGGTAACTTTGATATTCTGATTACCTAAATTATCCACCGTAGGAATACCACTAAAATTCCGGGTAGCAGTATTAAAACTCAACCAACTGGGTAGGGGGTCGCCGTTTTCAAGAGTAGCAGTGTAGCTGAGAATGTCTCCAGCATCAACATCAATGAAGGTGTTCTCTGGGATAGTGAAATTGAACTGCGTATTTATCACTACCTTTGGATTAGCGATCGCCGTAACTAACTCTGGTGCATCGTTGACATTCTTAACAGTGAGTGCAAAGTCATCACTGACTGGAACCCCCAAAATATCCCTAGCGGTAACTTTGATGTTGAGGTTAGCAACGTTTGCATTTAAGGGAGTACCACTGAAGGTTTTGGTCGCAGCATTAAAACTCAACCAACTGGGTAGAGGGTCGCCATTTTCAAGAGTTGCAGTATAGGTAAGGGTATCTCCAGCATCAACATCAGTAAAGGTGTTTGCTGGGAAAGTAAAATTGAAAACCGTGTCTTCTGTTGCTTCTTGGTCAGCGATCGCCGTAACTAACTCTGGTGCATCATTGACGTTCTTAACGGTGAGTGTAAAGACATCACTCACTTTCGCAAGAGAAGTATCTGTAGCAGTAACTTTAACCTTAAAGTTACCAACGTTGGCATTTAAGGGAGTACCACTAAAATTCCGGGTAGCAGTATTAAAACTTAACCAACTGGGTAGGGGGTTGTCGTTTTCAAGAGTTGCAGTATAGGTGAGAGTGTCGCCAGCATCAACATCAATGAAGCTGTTTTCTGGGAAAGTGAAATTGAAAACCGTGTCTTCTGTTACTTCTGGGTCTGCAATTTCATTCACCACTTCTGGCGGATCGTTGACGTTCTTAACAGTAAGTGTAAAGACATCACTCACTTTCGCAAGAGAGGTATCTGTGGCGGTAACTTTAATGTTCAAGCTACCGACGTTTGCATTTAAGGGAGTACCACTGAAGGTTTTAGTTGCAGCATTAAAACTTAACCAACTGGGTAGGGGATTGTCGTTGTCGAGAGTCGCAGTATAGGTGAGGCTATCTCCAGGATCGATATCAGTAAAGGTGTTTGCTGGGAAAGTAAAATTGAAAACCGTGTCTTCTGTTGCTTCTTGGTCTGCGATCGCTGTAACTAACTCTGGTACATCGTTGACGTTCTTAACGGTGAGTGTAAACACATCACTCACTTTCGCAAGAGAGGTATCTGTGGCGGTAACTTTAACGTTCAAGCTACCGACGTTTGCATTTAAGGGAGTACCACTGAAGGTTTTGGTCGCAGCATTAAAACTTAACCAACTGGGTAGGGGATTGTCGTTGTCAAGAGTTGCAGTATAGGTGAGGGTATCTCCAGCATCAACATCAATGAAGCTGTTTGCTGGGAAAGTGAAATTGAAAACCGTGTCTTCTGTTGCTTCTTGGTCTGCGATCGCTGTAACTAACTCTGGCGGATCGTTGACGTTCTTAACGGTGAGTGCAAAGACATCGCTTGCTTTCGCAAGAGAAGTATCTGTAGCAGTAACTTTAATGTTCAAGCTACCGACATTTGCATTTAAGGGAGTACCACTGAAGGTTTTGGTCGCAGCATTAAAACTCAACCAACTGGGTAGGGGATTGTCGTTGTCGAGAGTCGCAGTATAGGTGAGGCTATCTCCAGCATCAACATCAGTAAAGGTGTTTGCTAGGAAAGTAAAATTGAAAACCTTGTCTTCTGTTGCTTCTTGGTCAGCGATCGCTGTAACTAACTCTGGCGGATCGTTGACGTTCTTAACGGTGAGTGTAAACACATCACTCACTTTTGCAACAGAGGTATCTGTGGCGGTAACTTTAATGTTCAAGCTACCAACGTTTGCATTTAAGGGAGTACCACTGAAGGTTTTGGTCGCAGCATTAAAACTTAACCAACTGGGTAGGGGATTGTCGTTGTCGAGAGTTGCAGTATAGGTGAGGATATCTCCAGGATCGATATCAGTAAAGGTGTTTGCTGGGAAAGTGAAATTGAAAACCGTGTCTTCTGTTGCTTCTTGGTCTGCGATCGCCATAACTAACTCTGGTGCATCGTTGACGTTCTTAACAGTAAGTGTAAAGACATCGCTTGCTTTCGCAAGAAAAGAATCTGTGGCGGTAACTTTAACGTTCAAGCTACCGACGTTTACATTTAGGGGAGTACCACTGAAGGTTTTGGTCGCAGCATTAAAACTTAACCAACTGGGTAGTGGGTTGTCGTTGTCGAGAGTTGCATTATAGGTGAGGGTGTCTCCAGGATCGATATCAGTAAAGGTGTTTGCTGGGAAAGTGAAATTGAAAACCGTGTCTTCTGTTGCTTCTTGGTCTGCGATCGCCATAACTAACTCTGGCGGATCGTTGACGTTCTTAACGGTGAGTGCAAAGACATCGCTTGCTTTCGCAAGAAAAGGATCTGTGGCGGTAACTTTAACGTTCAAGCTACCAACGTTTGCATTTAAGGGAGTACCACTGAAGGTTTTGGTCGCAGCATTAAAACTTAACCAACTGGGTAGGGGATTGCCGTTGTCAAGAGTGGCAGTATAGGTGAGGGTGTCTCCAGGATCGAGATCGGTAAAGGTGTTTGCTGGAAAAGTAAAATTGAAAACCGTGTCTTCTGTTGCTTCTTGGTCTGCAATTTCGTTCACTAGCACTGGATTTTGGTTAATCCTGTAGCGTGCTAGAGCAAAGTTAGCGCCGGTTACTCCTGCGAGTATTATCCTACCGTCAGCTTGTTGGGTAAGAGCGTAGGCATTATCAGTACTCTTTGTGCCGATATCAGTAGTAACTTTGCCAGTAGTATTGAAATCAGTGTCAAGACTGCCATTGCTGTTGTAACGTACTAAAGCAAAGTTATTAGCACTGGAACCCGCCACTAGAATTTTGCCATCAGCTTGTACGCTAACGCTGTAGGCGGTGTCGGTCGTCTTTGAACCAATATCAGTAATAACTTTACCACTACTGCCAAAGCTGGTGTCAAGACTACCATTACTGTTGTAACGTGCCAAAGCAAAGTCATTACCGCCTTTTCCCGCCAGGATAATCTTGCCATCAGCTTGCACAGCAATGCTATAGGCTATGTCAGTACTCCCAAAGTCAGTAGTAACTTTGCCAGTAGTATTAAAACTAGTGTCGAGACTGCCATTGCTGTTGTAACGCACCAGAGCAAAGTTACTGGTACTGGAACCCGCTACCAGAATCTTGCCATCAGCTTGCACGCTAACGCTATAGGCGGTATCGCTCGTTTTTAAACCAATATCAGTAGTGACTATGCCATTAGTACCAAAGCTGGTGTCAAGATCGCCATTGCTGTCATAACGTACCAGGGCAAAGTTATTAAAACTCCCTCCCGCTACCAAAATCTTGCCATCACCCTGTATGGCAACGCTGTAAGCACTATCGTTAGTGCCTGAACCGATATCAGTAGTAACTTTGCCAGTAGTATTAAAATTAGTGTCGAGACTACCATTGCTGTTGTAACGCACCAGAGCAAAGTTATTACTACTCACTCCTGCTACCAAAATCTTGCCATCAGCTTGTAAGGCAATGCTTCTGCCAGTATCGGTAGTGCCTGAGGCAATATCAGTAGTAACCTTACCATCACTATCAAAACTGGTATCGAGACTACCATTGCTGTTGTAACGCACCAGAGCAAAGTTATTACTACTCACTCCTGCTACCAAAATCTTGCCATCGGGTTGGACGACAACACTTCTAGCAGTATCGCTAGTACCTGAGCCGATATCAGTAATGACCTTACCATCACCATCAAAGCTAGTATCAAGAAGTACTACAGAGAAAACTGAAGTGTAGGCTGCTATTACTTCTTGCCCAAATGCCAAAGGAGGAACAATAGCCCCTGTAGAAACCTCCAGTTCCCAATCACCACCTAATGCAGCGTTCCCTGTCAAGTCATTAGAGGCAGCTACTACTGCACCTGTCAATTCGCTCAGACAGCGTATAAACAAAACACCTGGCTCTGTTTGAGCTACGTTGCAACCATACAGCAGTAGTTGTGCATCTTCACTCAAAGCATTAGCCCAACCCATCAGGTCTGCTGCGTAGTGGTTGAGGGTTTCGTAGCTAAGTTGACTGTTGCCCAAATAAATGCACCCAGGTGCGCCGTGGGAAACAATGTGCAGACTAGTGATTCCCTGATGAGACTCCAGCACTTGACTAATTTGCTTAATGCCATCTTGGTTGGCATCTAAAACTACAACAGAAGTATCTGCTAAAACACCCATTACCAGACTTTGGTAATCCTCAACCTGTGGGTCAATAAAAACTATGCGGGTAGAATAAAAATCTAAAGTTGGGTTAGTACCAATATTGATAAATAATCTTTTATTTATAACAGTGTGCTTTGTCATAACTAAGTACCTGATATTGAGCAAAAATGAAAATCTTTGCAGGTAATTTATGGTAGATGCATTCAATTTAGGAATAAAATAAACTCTTTTCCTCAGTAAATACACTAATTTAGTTAATGAGATTTCAGGAATTTGTGGGCATAAAAAGTACTTTCAATGCTTGATGAAAAAAGGAAATATGTTGATTAGGTAAAAAGCTTTCAAAGTCAGTTAAATCAAAAAACATTTATAAATTGATACAAAAATCTTGTCCTATTTATGTTTAAAACTAATTTCCGACAAAGTTCGTTCAGGAACTGCATACAACAAGCAATAGAGAAACAGACTTTTCAAGTTGCACTGAGTTTTTTCAAAAATGAAATAGGAGTCCTATATGATGCGGTAAGTATCGTCTAGGCGAAGATAGATTATGACGCAAACAATTTCAATCAATGACTCTGGGCGCTTGCAACTCACACCACTAGAAATCCCATCTCGTCTACTATTGGGGCCTGGGCCATCGAATGCCCATCCCACAGTTCTCCAGGCGATGAATACCTCACCAGTTGGTCATCTTGACCCAGCTTTTCTTGCACTCATGGATGAAATTCAGTCATTGCTACGCTACGTATGGCAGACAGAAAACCCACTCACCATTGCAGTCAGTGGTACGGGAACAGCTGCAATGGAAGCAACGATCGCTAATGCTGTTGAACCTGGTAATGTAGTTTTGATTGGTGTAGCTGGTTATTTTGGTAATCGCCTCGTAGATATGGCTGGACGTTATGGTGCTGATGTGCGAACCATTACCAAACCTTGGGGACAAGTCTTCAACCTAGATGAACTCAAGACTGCCTTAGAAACTCATCGTCCGGCTATTTTAGCTCTAGTTCATGCCGAAACTTCCACCGGCGCACGGCAACCCTTAGAAGGAGTCGCTGATTTGTGTCGTGAATTTGGCACTTTGCTGCTGGTGGATACTGTGACAAGTTTGGGTGGGGTTCCATTGTTTTTGGATGCTTGGGGAGTTGACTTAGCCTATAGTTGTAGCCAAAAAGGGTTGGGTTGTCCGCCTGGTGCTTCGCCTTTTACTATGAGTGCGCGTGCAGTTGAGAAATTGCAACAGCGCCCAACAAAGGTTGCAAACTGGTATTTGGATATGTCGTTACTGGGTAAGTATTGGGGCGCTGAACGCACCTATCACCACACAGCACCGATTAATTTATACTACGCATTGCGGGAAGCACTACGTTTGCTTGCAGAAGAAGGATTAGCAAACTCCTGGCAAAGGCATCAAAAAAACGTAGAGTATCTCTGGGAAGGGTTGGAGAATTTAGGACTGAGTATGCACGTTAAACAAGAGTATAGACTACCAACTCTTACTACTGTTTGCATTCCAACAGGAGTAGATGGGAAAGCGATCGCACAACAGTTACTCAGCGAACATAATATTGAGATTGGTGGTGGTCTTGGCGAACTCGCGGGTAAAGTCTGGCGCGTGGGATTGATGGGCTTTAATAGTCGAAAGGAAAGTGTTGACCAACTTTTAGCAGCACTGCGGCAGGTTTTGCCTAAGTAGTTTTTCGGCTAAACAAGTGCGTTAGCAGTAGCTTAACGCACTTTATCTGACGCTACAATTATCAAAACAGAATTCAGGAGTCAGGAGTCAGAATTGAGTTGGGTATTCTGACCGAAAAAGCGGATAGCGCCGGCCGCAAGCGAGTCTGCGTACCCCTGCTCTTAAGCAAGCTAGCAAGAGCGTCTTGATTCTGACAGGAGTTGACAGGAAACGTCTCCGCCTCTTGTTAGCGGATAGCTAAGGTTTAGCCCATTCTGGCGTATCTGTTTTCTTCTTCAACGAGTTACAAAACTTTCAATACGTTACAACAGAAAAAACCCGCTGCTAAACCTGTGAAAAAAAGAGTAACACTTACCTTCCCGAAACGCGCTGTGCAAATGCCAGTTACTTATGTACTGGCCAAAGAGTTCAACGTCGCTGCCAATATTATCCGCGCCCAAGTTGCCCCAAATCAAATTGGCAAACTGGTAGTAGAACTAGCTGGAGATATCGATCAATTAGATGCCGCTATCGAATGGATGCGATCGCGGCATGTTAACGTTTCTTATACTTTAGGTGAAATTGCGATCAATGAGGATGTGTGTGTCCATTGTGGCTTGTGTACTGGGGTTTGTCCTACTGAAGCCCTGACTCTCCACCCTGAGACGTATAAACTAACATTCACGCGATCGCGTTGTATCGTCTGCGAACAGTGTATCCCCACTTGTCCCGTACAAGCAATCTCTACTAACCTTTAACAATCCAAAATTGATCCTATTCCAGCTTAAACACATCTGCTACTACACCACCATCACCCACAAACCTAGTTTTGGCTGGAGAGTCATAAACTACCAATAGCGAAGGTATACCAGCTACATCCTGAAACAGTGTCATTCCTTCAGCACGATCTTCCCGATTTCCATAGGGAATATCTTGTACAAAATCTGGATTGCTGAAGATATTTTCTCGCAAGTTAACGCCATTTGTCCAACGATACACTTGCATGGGCCCATCTAAATCCATCGTTGGGCCGGCTAAAATCAACAAATCTTTTCCATCTACACACAAATCCCGAATTCCCAAGCCATTCAACCAGATAAAATGCTTTTTATATAACTCCTTCGCTTCTCCAATTGGCCGCAGTTTTAGAATTCCAGCGCTAGAATCTTCTAACTCAATTTCCAGTATCACAGCCCAACCCCGCAATACAGGCCCACGCAAACCCAAAAAAATCCGGTTTTGATAAACACCTATTCCTTCAATATCAAAACCGTTATCTTTTCCTGGAATTAATGCTTTGATAAACAAGCCTAAATGGGGATCGTCTGCCAAAGCTGTCATCAGCACATTACCCTGTTCCGTTATCTCTAGTTTAGCAGCACTCAACTGCACATCTAGATTTTGGGGATGTGGATAAGATAAAAATAACTTCCCGTCTATTAAAGGAATCCGTCCTAAGACGTAACGATTAAATTCTGACTCAATTTTTGCCAGCCTTTTAAAGTTTTGGACATCAGTTTTATCATCGGTCTTGGCTTTTTTACGTTTGTAGCTATGAGAACCAACAAACCATAGATAATCATCAGTGTAAGCAAGTCCTTCTATATCAATTTCTTGATCTTCTGGTGCAGGTAAGTCGATAAATTCTGCTACTCTAAATTGTTGATGCTCTGTAAATTTGTCAGTATCAGCTAAAGATAGACGCTCAATAGTTGAGGTTTCATCTGACCCTAACCATAAATACTTCTGATGTGTTAGCAGCACTGCTGATAAGTCTTCTCTATGTTCTTTAAAATTATCTACAAAAGTCAATAAAACTTGATTACACAAATTTGAGTTTGACATTTTAAATCATCTTCATGGTTACAAAAAGATTAATCATGATATCATAATGAATAATTTAATTTAATCTCAATATTTTTAGAAGCTCTTGTACATATCAAATTGCAATGGGTAAGTCTTCTCCATACCTATTGATAGATGCTGCATATTTTTTCTATAAATATGCAGCATCTACCAATAGTTATAATAAAAACTTTCAATTCTCAAGAACGAAGAAATATAACAATACCATTAGATGAGATACAAACTTTTAACTAATGTTATTATGCAATCACCTCATGAGGTATGTCATTAAGATAAATTA
>NZ_JBALDK010000014.1:0-10772 GCF_036917455.1 Nostoc sp.
TGTCTACTGATTAGAGAATTAGGTGTTATAAAGTATTAAAACATATAAGTATTTCAGCGATCGCTCTTTGGAGAAAAACTTTTTGGTTTACTGGTGTATACACAAGTTTAGTTGGCAATCAAATGGATAGAGGCATAACGGAAAATTATTTTTAAAATTCTTGATTTTCCGTTATGCATCTATCAATCTGCTGAAATTACGAATTACGAATTACGAATTACTTATTGTACCAGGCTTTTCGCCATTGTTGCATTCCTTTAATCTCTACCTCTTGCGCTTTAACAATTTCTTGGGCTAATTTCTTGATTTCAGGACGCTTAGACTTACTTAAAGCATCTTGTCCCATTTTTACAGCCCCTTCATGGTGAGGAATCATCGCATTGATAAAGCGCAAATCAAACTCAGCATCCGCTGCACCTAAATCCTGACTCATCATCATGCCTTTCATTTGATCGGACGACATCTCCATCATGTGACCCATTTGGCTGTTGTAAGCCATTGGTTTATCTCCCGCCTTGGGATACCAAGCTTGTCGCCACTGCTTCATCTGAGTGATTTCTTGGTTTTGCGATTTGATAATATTGTCTGCTAGTTTTTTGATTTCAGGACGTTTTGATTTCACCTGTGCTTCTTTAGCCATTTCCACAGCCCCTTGATGGTGCGGTATCATAGCATCGATAAATCGTAAATCAAAATTAGTATCGGCTGGGCCTAAATCCATTCCCATACTGTGCATCATCTGCTGGTCATTAGCAGTGGTGGCGGTTGTTTCTGGCGCTTGGCTTTGGTTCTGGGAAGCAGTGCTAGTACAGCCTGTGATTAACCCACCTACTGAAGCGATCGCACTAAAGGTTAACGCTAAAAAGCTATTCCTCAAAGATAGCAGTTGCATCAGTCTCACCTAATAAGTTTCCTATTTCTATATTTACTTATTAGTTTGGCAGCTAGAAATGAAATTAGGATCAATCGCCAGCGAATTAAACCATCCGGATGAAGTCTATGTAATATCAGGGGCGTTAACAAAAAATGGATAAAGTCGAGATTAGAGGATATTTGCAAAGTTCTCTTGTCGGTATCAAAAGTTTTAGACCCCTCTAATTAGATAGCGAACATGGTTCAGTGCTGACAGAATTATATTCGTTAGGTCTTTTTACAGAATTGGGAATATCCCAATTTTTTCGCCATTACCATTGTGAAAAAGGGTGTTTTACTAAATTGCTGTTAAAATATCTGGAGTCATCAGAAACTTCTTGTCCAATCCAGTTTGGTAGTTCAATTTGTTGATTTTCATCATTGAGTTCAACTTCTGCTAATATTAATCCCTTGTTAACACCGTCAAACTCATCTATTTCCCAAATCAAACCACCAAACTCGATTTTAAATCTGACTTTTTCTACAAAGGGACGTTCACATAATGTCTCAAGTATTTCTTGAGCATCCTTCACAGGAATAGGATACTCAAACTCTAATCTCGAATATTTGATACTGGGGCCCTTAATGGTCAAATAACTTTTTTCACCTACTATACGTATACGTACAGTTGTTTTGTCTTGTGTGGCAATGTATCCTTGACGATATACACTACCCTCGGCTAATCCTCTCCAACTATCTCCTCTAACTAAATATTTCCGCTCTATTTCTTTCGCCATTTTTACAATACCTTCGCTAAAAAAAGACTATGAATAAAGAGGGTTGATGTGTAGAGTTGTTGTCTTTGAAACACCAACTCTAAAGCTACAAGCAACTCATATTCGACATCCTATCATTATTACAAGTTTACAAAAACTTACCTTAATTCTAAGATTCGCTATTTTCAACATGTAGAGGAATCGTAAAATCAAAAAGTGTCTAAAGTCACAGTGAAAAACTTGTTCATTCAACCTCTAAGACAGTTAAGATAACTAAGTAGGTCGGTGGAAATATTTGTTGTTAGGATAAAAAGGGAGCAGGAATTAGGATACAAGAAGGAATAGGGTTTTAGCCTAATTCATTTTTTTAGATAGTTTTGTTTATTTAAACCACATTTTATATAGCGATCGCACCAAAAACCCTGACAACAGATGAACTCCATAACATTCATGCCTACTGGCGGGGTGCAAACTATATTTCCTGTTAGCTTACGTAGTTTTCCTGGACGCGAAGGATGTTACGATATCCTTCACCAGCTGAATCTGACTTATGAAATTAGTTTGCTCCCAAAGCGATCTCAGTACAAACCTCTCACTCGTCAGTCGTGCAGTACCTTCACGACCAACTCATCCAGTACTTGCTAATGTGCTGTTACAAGCGGATGCTGAAACTAACCAAGTAAGCTTAACAGCCTTCGATCTCAGCTTAGGAATCCGCACCAGCTTTAACGCAGACGTATGGCAAGGAGGTGCGATCGCACTTCCTGCTAAGTTACTTGTAGATATCACCTCTCGTCTTCCAGAAGGCGAAATCACTTTAGACGATGAATCAGCCCTTACAGGTGCAACATCCAGTGGAGAAGGTTTAATAGTCACACTCACACCCAAGAGTGGACATTACCAAGTCCGAGCAATGGGGCCTGAAGAATTTCCCGAACTACCTATAATTGAAAATACCGAAGTAATCCATCTCACCACCGCCGCATTAATTGAGGGATTACGGGGTTCATTGTTTGCAACGAGTGGTGATGAAACTAAGCAAGTACTCACAGGAGTACATTTAACAGTTAAACAAGATACCCTGGAATTTGCAGCTACCGACGGACATCGCCTAGCAGTTGTAGAAACTAACAACGAACGTCCTCTAGGTGGAACTAGTCAACTAGAAGTGACAGTACCAGCGAGAGCATTACGCGAACTCCAACGAATGCTAGCTCATAGCGCCTCATCAGATGAACCTGTAGCTTTATATTTCGATCAAGGTCAAGTTGTCTTTGCGTGGCAAAATCAGCGCTTGACTAGTCGCACATTAGAAGGGCAATATCCTGCTTATCGACAATTGATTCCGCGTCAATTTGAGCGAGAAGTGACAATTGAACGGCGACAATTCGTCAGCACTTTGGAACGAATTGCTGTGCTAGCCGATCAGAAAAATAATATTGTCAAGGTCAGTATTGATAGCGAAGCTCAAGAAATTACCTTATCTTGTGAAGCTCAAGATGTGGGTAGTGGTAGAGAGTCAATGCCAGCACAAGTTTCTGGGGAAAACATTGAAATTGCTTTTAACATTAAATATTTGATGGAAGGCTTGAAAGAGTTACCATCTTCCGAAATTCAAATGCATTTGAATCAAAGCCTGACTCCAGTGATTTTTACACCATTAGGTGGTTTGAAAATGACCTATTTAGCTATGCCTGTGCAACTTAGAAGTTAAAAAAAACCTCCTGAAAAAGAGGAAATTAGCTATAAAGGGCGAGGTCTTGCTCGCCCATCGAGTCTCTATCTACGATGTTCAATATCGTAAATGGCACGCTTAGTTGCTTTAAGTGCAACATCGATATGCTGAAGAGAGCGATGTTGCAAACCACGTGCAGAGCGATCGTCTTCCTCACGCCTCACATCGGAATGCACTTTGTTTAATATTTCCTCTGCCTTGTGTAACCGTCCAGGATGATTATTGGGGACATCGATATTTGGATGATTGTGGATGTCTTTGCCATCATCAAAAGATGCCTTTTTAATGTCGTTAATAGTGTAATCTATCTGCTGAATAGCAACATCTTCTTGGGCGCTAACGGCAGCATCGCCTGGGCGATGTTCTAGCAGCCACCGTGCAGTGCGTAAATCAGTGAGCGCGTGCAGATAATAAGGGTGCTTTCCTGGCAAGTCAGCATACGCAGATCCTGAAGTCATTAATAGACTGTTACCTAGAACTACTGCTACTAACCCCGTGAAGATACTAATCGAACGAATTTGATGCTTAATCATATTTTTGAATCGGTAAATCAAGGAAGTCTACATTATTTAGACTTCTTGGTTTCACAAAAGGTTTAATTATATTTACGTCAATGTTGTGTAGTTAATATGTCAATCTTCTGCCTTGTGCCCTCTGTCTTTTTTGTAACAGATTGGACAACACTCTCAACAAGGTTTTATTGCTGAGGGATTCAACCCATTGTGAAGTAAAGGGGACTGGGGATTGGTGAACTCGCTGCCCCCTCTGGGGATTAGGGGCGATGGGGACTGGGAAAAGTTTTTTAAAATTTGGTGGTGGGTAAAAGCCTCCACCATAATTTTTCAATTTGGCACTTAATCCCTAGTAAAGAGTCCCCAGTCCCGGAGCGGTTTTATTTCTACGATTTGGTGATTTGTTTAATGGGAATTTCAATCCAAAATTCTGTACCTAACCCCGACTGAGAATCACATCTAAACACGCCACCATGTTTATCTACGACAATCTGGTAACTAATTGACAACCCCAAGCCAGTGCCTTTTCCCACTGGCTTAGTTGTGAAAAAGGGATCGCAAATTCTTGCCTTTAGGGTTTCGGGTATTCCTGGGCCATTGTCCGCAATGCGAATAACTACGCTTTTAACATTACCTTCCATCTCTGCGATCGCAGTCTGGATGATAATTTGACTGCTATGAGGTTTTGATGTAGACACTCTACAATCTTCTAGAGCATCGATCGCATTGCTTAAAACATTCATAAAGACCTGATTCAGTGGCCCGGCATAGCACTCTACTAAAGGAAGGTTGCTGTATTCTTTGACTAATTTAATCGCTGGACTTTCCGGTTTTGCTTTCAAGCGATGCTGCAAAATTAGCAAGGTGCTATCAATGCCCTCATGAATATCAACTGGCTTCATTTCTGCGTGATCGAGGCGGGAGAAATTCCGTAAACCCAAGACTATCTGCCGGATGCGATCGATGCCAATTTTCATGGAGGATAAGGTTTTGGGCAAATCCTCAATGAGAAACTCTAAGTCTATCTCAAATGCGCGATCGCGAATCTCAGGGTTTGGGTTAGGACAATTTTGCAAATAGAGGTCTAATATACCGAGTAAATCTTCGGCGTAATCATTAACATGATTGATGTTGCCATAAATAAAGTTCACCGGGTTATTAATTTCATGAGCAACACCAGCTACCAATTGACCTAATGAGGACATTTTCTCAGTTTGGATCAGTTGGGTTTGAGTTTGCTTTAAATCATTCAGAGCTAAAGCCAGCTTTTCTGTCTGCTCTTTGGTCTGATTATGCAATTGAGCTTGTTGGAGCGCAACCCCAAGCTGATTGGCAATTTGAGTGATAAATTTAATTTCCGAAGCTTCCCAATGACGGGGGGCAGAGTTCTGATAAGCTGCTAGCAAGCCCCATAGCTGTTGTCCGATAAATATAGGTGCGATCGCATAAGCCCTTGCTTGAATTTGCTCTAGAACTGATACGTGGCATTGAGAGTGGCCAACTTCATAGATATCATCCACTGCAAAGGTTTCATTGTGACGATATCGCCCACCTTGGGTTTCCTGCAAATAGCTATCTTGCCAAACGGTGTTAGTGTTCGAACCTACTAGCTTTACCCAGCTATCGCCCACAAACTCGGCGATATATTCACCACTCCAATCAGCCTGGAATTGAAAGACTGCAACTCGATCCGCTTGTAATGATTTACAGATTTCTTGGGTGGTTGTCTGAAAAATCGCATCTAAATCGAGAGATTCCCTAACTTTTGCCACAACTTCAAACAATACCCGTTGTTGTTCTGCTGCCTGTTGCAAATTTAACGTCTGTTGTCGTGTCTGAGTAAGTAATTCAGCTTGCTGGAGTGCTACCCCCATTTGAGCCGCAATCTGACTGAGGAAGTTAACTTCAGAGGTTTTCCATTGCCGGGGGCCAGTGTGTTGATAAGTTGCTAGTAAACCCCAAAGTTTTTGCCCAACAAAAATCGGAGCAAGCACAAAAGCGTAAATTTGAAACTGCTCTAGATTGTCGATATGACACTGAGCAAATCCCATTTTGTAGATGTCATCGACTGCAAATGTTTCATTGTTGCGATAACGTCCTCCCTTTGTATCTTGTAAGTAGGTGTCATTCCAAATTGTATTAATACCTAATTTGGACTCATTCGACCAATATGGACTAGCAGCCTCGAAATCCCCGACAAATTCACCACCCCAACTAGAATCGAAACGATAAACCGAAACGCGATCGGCTTTGATTAATTGACAAACTTCTTTAGTAGTGGTTTGAAAAATAGTATCTGTGTCCAGAGATTCTCGAATCTCGGCAATAACTTTAAACACAGCCTGTTCTTGTTCAGATGTCCGTTGTAACTCAACTGTGCGTCTTTTAACTTGTTTTTCTAAATTTTCATTGAAGACTTGTACTTGTTGGTATAGTTCATACTGCTGAACTGCTGAAGCAAAGTGTTTACCCAAGTTTCTAGCCAGTTCAATTTCTTCAGCCGTCCATTTTTGAGATTGTGCTTCTTTAGATTCGCGCCAAGCCTCAAAGGATTGTCGGGGGTACAGTTGCCTTTGATCGCTGTCATACTGCCCCGCCCATAGAGTTTCTGTATCTATTTCGTTGCGAAAAATACTTAAGTAGCCCAGCAGCTGCTGACGATATTGGAGTGGGATCATCAACATGCTGCGAATTTTAGTTGGTTGAAAAGCAACTTGCAAACTTCGCAAACTAGGAGTGTTATATATATCTAAAATCGGCCAAACATCGTATTTACCAGACTTGTAGTGTTCTTGCCAGACACTATACTGCTCTATGAGTGGATATATAGTTTGTTCTGGCATCACAGGTTGCTGTCCACAGATATAAAGCTTGATACAAGTATTTCCTGGTATTAAGCATTCTGTTAAGTTAGTCACGTTGCCATTGTAGAAATCAAAAGCTTCATTTCTAATGCAAAGCCTGCCACCAACGCCATTAAAGGCAGCAACAGCCGCTTCTAGGGCTGGTTGTAATACAATCGTCGGTAGTGAATGTAGCAGCGTAGCAATACGATTTACGATCCTTTCTCGTTCGGCTGTTTTACGGACTTGAGTGAGCAAGGAACTTTGAGCGATCGCTACTGAGAGCTGATCTACTACCATTTGTACTGCTTCTAGTTCATATTCTGAAATCAAACGCGCTTGGGAATTATGAGACACCAGCAGCCCCCAAAGTTTATCTTGATAAAGAATAGGGGCTACTACAGAGGACTTTACCCCCATTGCTTTCAAATATTCAATATGGCAGGAGTCTACAGAACGGTAACGAATCTCCTCTGATATAGTTTCTCCATTATCCAAGTCACGCAAGTGAATTTGACCAATTTCTTGAGTATCAACATTTACAACAGAACGCACCCGTGATTTAACAAATAGTTCACGGGCGTTGAGTGGAATGTCATCAGCCGGGAAATTCAGCCCCAGTAATGACGGCAAACGATTATTATAGATAGACTCAGCAATGACCTGACCATTGCCATCGGCATGAAATTTGTAAATCATCACTCGGTCAGTTTTTAGGAGCGATCGCACCTCTGCCGTTGTCACTGTGATAATTTCTTCAAACTCTAAGCTTCGTCGAATCCGGTTTGTAATCCGGCGGAGTAAACTTTCTTCATGACGATACAAGGATAAATCTTGTTCACGGTTTGAGGTCATTGCTTATAACAAAATCAATTAATAATTTGTAAAATTGACATAATTAAATCTCAGTCCATTTTGAAATTTATTTAAGTAATTTGTCTTCAGTAAAACTACGGTCAAACCATTAAGAAAACTATTTTTTTACCTTTTATAAAAATTTATCAAAACATCACAAAAACAGACGCTAAAAAAATGCGTCTGTACTAGCTACAATAAAAGATTATTGCTTTTGAATTTTGAGTTTTTGCCAAACATTGCCGAAGCAACAAACTTAAACTCTTATATTGTCAGTAAAGCGAATTTTCAGATAGTCATCTTCCATCTTTGCCCCTCCGGGTTGTAGTGCTGCTAAGGCTTGTGGTAAAACTAAGTTGCGACGGTGGTTGCCAATAGTGATGTTTAATTCATCTCCATTCTTACTGAGTTGAACTTGGTTTTTAGGAATACCAGGTAAATAAATTTCTAAGCTGTATTGCTTTTCCTCTTGCACGACTCTCATGGTCGTTTCTTTATAATAAACCTGAGTCGGATCTTCATCTTTATAAAGAGTTTCCTTCAGGCGTTCTAATGCAGCTAATCCGCACATTTCCTCAGAAAAAAGTGGAACTTCTTTCACAGGTAGAGGGTGGAAATTATCATGAATTTCCTGGCGATATTGCTCCTGACTTTCCTTCCAACGTTGGAAAAATGGGTCTTGAACAACGCTAGGAATAATTCGATTAGCCACAATTAAATCTGTTGCAACATTATACAAACTCAGATAAGCATGGGCACGCAGAGACTCCTTAATCACCATCTTTTCGGGATTTGTTACCAGACGCACTGAAGTTTGAGTATTGTCTGTTAATACTTTTTCCAGAGCTTCAATTTGTTCATAAAACTCATAAGGTGCATCCATCACCTCTTTATCTGGTAGCGAAAAACCAGCAATTGGTCTAAAAAAAGGTTCAACCAGAGGGCGAAGTGCTACCGAGATGTTTTGAAATGGTTTGTAAAAACGGCGCATATACCAGCCGCCGACTTCAGGTAAACTCAGCAAGCGCAGTGCAGTCCCAGTGGGGGCTGAGTCGATAATTAAAACATCAAACTCACCCTCATCGTAATGGCGTTTCATCCTTACCAAGCCAAAAATCTCATCCATGCCTGGTAAAATGGCCAATTCTTCTGCCTGTACCCCATCTAAACCCCTTGCCTGTAAAACTTGGGTAATGTAACGTTTTACAGCACCCCAGTTTCCCTCCAGTTCTTGCAGCGCATCCAATTCTGCACCCCAAAGATTTGGGCGAATTTTTTGGGGTGCATGTCCCAGTTCCATGTCAAAACTGTCTGCTAGGGAATGAGCGGGATCTGTACTTAAAACCAATGTCTGATAGCCTAGCTCCGCGCAACGGAGTCCAGTTGCAGCAGCAACAGAAGTTTTGCCCACGCCGCCTTTACCAGTCATCAAAATTACACGCATAGATGCTTCTATCCTGCCTGAGAATTTTTTACATTTATTTACATTATCGACTGTTTAAGGAAAATAAATGTTGTGCCCAGGTATGAACAGTGTCTAACTCAAAAAAAAATCGGTAGGCGGCAATGCAAGAAAATCATATCGGAAGCCAAGCGATGTTTTCGTAGCCGTAGAATGAGTTAAGTCCGCGATCGCTACAAAGCGCCACATCGGAGAAGTCATTTTGGAAGACAGGAGGCAGAGGGCAGGAGGCAGGAGGAAAACTGCCCTCTACTCTTGAACTGCCGCGATCGCTAGGTCATAAAAATTCTGCCCTTTTCTCTCTGTCACCTATAGTTAGAGAATATATTAATAACCAATTAGTCGAAAATAAAATTAGCTACAGGTTCAAATCTAAAGTAGATCGTATAGATCCAAAATTAAGTTTGATGAGACAAGGGGATTTTTCCCCTTGTTCGGAAGCAACCTCAGATGTAATCGTTATCAGCATGGGCTAAAGCCCCGCTAACCCTAACAGCACTTTGCCATACATCTTATTTCCATTTCTTCACTTTTTATTCCAGAGACTTAAAAATGCTTGAGAAATAGCTGGGGTAATCTGACTTTGTAAGTGATTTAGTGCATCACGATGGTTTTGATTGTTGTCATCATAATAAGTAAACAAATTCGTCAGCTTGACAATCTCAGGATTTTGATCGTTTGTCCCTCTCCATTTGTTAGTAACTTTGTGTAAAACGTCTTTGGGTAGGTTTTGTTGTAAGTTATTTAACGCTGCGATGTAAGAAGGATTTTGAGGATTCTTTTTGAATTGGAAGCATAAATCTATCAGCTTGAGTTGTGATTGTGGCTGCGGCTGGGGCTTATCTGTTAGGCTAGGTTGCTGTAGAATTTGACGCTGTTCAATAGTGGCAATACCATTTTCAGTTAAACCCTGAGATTTCTGAAATTTCTTGACTGCTGTATAAGTAGCTGGGCCATAAAAAGGCTTGTCTTGAGGAATTTCGGCATTGCTTGCATAACCGTGAAACTTCAATCTATTCTGAAGCCCTTTGACTGTATCTTCCATTACAGTTCGAGTCTCGGCATCAGCGTTACCATTTACCACAAGTTTTTGTGAGTACTGTTTCTGAAACTTTTTAATTGCTTCTTCCGTAGGATCGTCTGTCAATGAGTTATTATTGCGCTTCCAGGGAGCGAATTTAGTGAGATCCGGCTTCGGATCAATCTCAGGGGCTAAATATCCCAACCCAATCAATATATGACGGATGACTTCAGGGCTACTAATAGCCATACTTTTTGGTTCCTTTGCTACTAAACTACCATTTAATGTATCTTGTTTTACAAAAGTTAAGTAAGTAGAAATAAACAAATCTAACATATCTTATTTGCAAGGCGTTCCAAAAGTTAAGCGATATGTGACAACAAGTTGCTTTACTAGGAGACATTCGGCGTAGGCAACTACACATACAGTAAAAAGAATAAGCGATCGCTTATTCTCAACTATTGATGATACTACGTAGCAGGGGCACGCATCTATCTGTACATCCCTACTGCTCTACCCACTATGAACTTATCAAAATTAATCTCATAGAGTACTAGCTAACTGACTCTCTGGCGTTGACAACACATAAAAACTCATCGTCACTCTTAGGTAAAAAAACAGAATAGACATCTCCGAAAACGTTCAAAGCCTTTATGGGGCTAGACTATAGCCCCTAAACGCAATCATTCTAAATTAGCTAGTCTGTACGAAAAAAT
>NZ_JBALDK010000015.1:0-27853 GCF_036917455.1 Nostoc sp.
ATAAGATTATGCATATTCTCTTATTTAAAAAAAAGTATTTGATGTGTATTCAATAGCAAGCTAGAATACACATATTTAATTATTTTTAACAAGAGTTCTCAAGACACATTAAAGCATAATACTGAAATAGTTACTCCCTTTTTAAGTACAGCAAAACGACGTAGTTAGACAAAATTTGTAGCTTACTAAGATGAAAACTGTACGCCACACAAACATTCTGCCATCTGTAGCCACTTTTACTGTACCATTGCCTAAAATTCCTCAAAAAAACCTGGGATAGTCCGTGTTCCGGTTCGCAGTTTGATACGCAGAGACAGGTAATCAACAACCCAGCAATTTATGAGATAAAAAGTAAAGACCATAGCTTTAGCCTGACTCAAAACAACTACTTGAACTTCCATATTTTGAGACCAATGAGAGGTCAAATATTCACAAATATTTTGTTGAGTGGGCAAACAGCCCACTTTTGTATTATTAATCTCGTAAATATACGGGAACTTCTTGTTTTGGGTTATGGTCACTTTATGTCACCTTGAATAGCGAGGAGGCTCCGACTAGAACCACTCAAGCTTAAGCAATGCCTGATTTAGGCATTGCAGCTCTCAATGTCTAATTTAACTGACTCCAACTCTTCCACAAGTCGCCGTTTACATCTAAAGGTACGGATAGTTACTTTATCCGTTACCAGCTTTTCCTGGATTGTCTTTATATATACAATAACTATACTTTGCTAGTCAGATTAACGCAGACTTAGAAGACTTTCAAATTCCTAAAATGGATGTTTGCTTGTGGAATAAATTCGCTGTAATCGACCAAATATTAGCATAATTGTTTGTATATGGGCTATAAAATCATGAAAGCTATATCAAACGACACCTTACAAATTTTTGCAGCCAAAAGCCTATATACTAGATTAGACTTTGATAAATTTGAGAGTTTTGTTAATTGCAACACCAAAAACGATTAATTTTTAGATGAAATACTAGCGTATCTTATAGTCTATAGTTTTTAAGGTTTAGTCAAAACTATATCCAGTATTATCAAAAAACTGCAAACTTCATGTGGTGCAAAAATCAAGCGGGGAGTGAAAACATGAATTTACGTAGAGATGCATTGCAAATCCTCCAAGAAACTAGCCGAACTTTTTATATCCCAATTAATCTTTTACCGCCAGGATTGCAAGAAGCAGTAGCATCGGCATATTTGTGTATGCGGGCCATTGATGAAATTGAAGATCATCCAGGACTAGATAATGCTACTAAAGCAAAGCTGTTGAGAACGATTAGTCTGACATTACAGGCAGGAGTTGATGGCTTCGAAGTGGATGCTTTCTTTGAAGGATTTAGTGGCTATGAGAATACCCTAGAAGAAGTCACTCTCAGAATTAGAGAATGGTCACTGCTAGCACCAGAAACCATTGCACCTCGAATTTGGGATGCCACTGCTGCAATGGCAGACCGTATGGCTTCTTGGGCAGAAATAAACTGGAAAATTTACACAGAGTCTGATTTGGATCGTTATACCTTTGGGGTTGCAGGTGCGGTGGGATTATTACTTTCGGACTTATGGACTTGGTACGATGGAACGCAAACGAACCGTACTCAGGCTATTGGGTTTGGTCGAGGTTTACAAGCAGTAAATATCCTGCGTAACCATACTGAAGATTTGGGGCGTGGGGTAGACTTCTTCCCAGAAGGTTGGAGTGCAGCAAAGATGCAAGAGTATGCGCGGCGCAATCTAGCCTTAGCTGAAGCTTATACCAAAGACCTTCCTACAGGTCCAGCCTTAGATTTTTGCCAAATTCCCTTAACCTTAGCTAATGGCACTCTTGACGCTCTTGCTAATGGTAAAGAGAAACTCAGCCGTAGTGATGTTTTTGCACTTATCGAACAACTGATTAGTGTGAACATGAAAGCCAGCTAATAGTCTTTTAAGGACTCATGGAGACAATTCTAAATTGCCTCCAAATTTAGGCATCCAAAATCCTACAGCGATTTTTTGTAAGGGAGCCAGTATAGTATTCTCCCAACGCGTAGCGTCTCGTAGAGAAAGGGAGACGCTAAAAGCGTTAGTTCGCAAGTCCGCGAATGTCTAAAATCTCTCAAAATGAATGAATTAGGGTGTCATCGCCAAGTATAGTGACTGGCATTGGTGATTGCCCTAATACTAGTTTTGGATTTTGGAATAAACACTGAGATCGAAGACTAGTTATTATTAAGTATAATAAAATATAGTGTTCTGGCAAAATATTTACGTAATCCCAGCTAGACTTTAGGAACTCTTCAAAGGATTTCCAGCAGAAATTACCTGGCAACTGTTGATTAATATCTAAATAATTGAGAGAGAGTATAATGCTCCCCGTGATTATTCGTGCAGCGAGTTGACAGTGCATGAGCTACTGCTTAAATCCTATCTGTCCCAATCCAGAAAATTTGGTAAATAGCCAAAGGTGTCAGTCTTGTGGCTCGCAACTACTGTTGCGCGATCGCTATCAGGTGATTAAACCATTAGGCCAAGGTGGCTTTGGAGCAACCTTCTTAGCTAACGATCAAGGCTTACCAGGAGAACCGAGTTGCGTAATCAAACAATTACGCCCATCAGGAAGTGCCCCACACGTTTTACAGATGGCCAGAGAACTCTTTGAACGAGAAGCTAAAACTCTAGGTAAAATTGGTAATCATCCTCAAGTACCAAGATTATTAGACTATTTTGAAGATCATGAGCAATTCTACTTAATTCAAGAATACATCAGTGGTGATACTTTGCAGGAGGAGGTCAAACTTAACGGCATCTTGAGTGAAACTGGAGTCAAGCAATTTTTGAGCGAAGTTTTGCCACTACTCCAATACATCCACGAGCAAAAGGTGATTCACCGTGATATCAAACCAGCCAACTTAATTCGCCGTACTCAAGATTCCAGAATGGTACTAATCGACTTTGGTGCTGTCAAAAACCAAATCAGCCAAGGCGCGACAAGTCCATCAGGACAGACAGCATTAACCGCTTATGCTATTGGTACTCCTGGTTTTGCACCTCCAGAGCAAATGGCTATGCGTCCAGTCTACGCCAGTGATATTTATGCACTGGGGGTGACATGCATTTATTTACTCACTAGCAAAACTCCCAAAGACTTAGATTACAATCCCAACACTGGCGAGATGATGTGGGAGCAACTTGTGCAAGTGAGCGATCACTTGAGCAATGTATTGCGAAAAATGTTAGACGTGTCTGTACGTAATCGCTATCAGTCTGCGTCAGACGTTCTCAGAGCCTTGCAAATAGAACCATACTTAGAAAGTTTAGCAAAGGGTTTATTAATTAAATCAGATACTGGATCTAAAGACCGAACATACAACCATTTAGAAAATTCTGCTGTTTTATGTAACAACTCTTCTGTCGCTGCTACCAGTGCAGGAGTGGCACAGGTGGCGGCAGCAATTCGTGCCAGACGAGCTAAGGCAGCAGAAGCGGCTGGATCGCACCAGGGTTCAGGGATGGCCAAATCAACAACTTTTGCTAACAGCAACAGTAATGGTTCGCAAGGTCAAAATTCTAAAGTTGAGCGTAAATTAGATACCCAAAGTTTGTTAACCGCCTACCAGAAGGGAAGACGAGATTTTGCTCTCCACAATTTAAATTTGCTGAACCTGCAAGGTGCTGACTTATCAGGAACAAATTTCCATTCCACTCAATTCCAAAAAACCAATCTTCAGGGAGCTAATCTTCACAATAGTGATTTTGGCAGAGCCAGTCTCACTAAAGCAAATCTCAAGGATGCTAATTTGAGCAAAGCATACTTTAATCATGCTGATTTAGAAGGTGCAGACCTGCGAGGTGCAGACCTCAGTAATGCTTATCTCAGCAATGCCAACCTCAGAGGAGCTAATCTGTGTGGTGCTAATCTCACCAGTGCCAAAATTTCCGATGAGCAACTAGCACTAGCAAAAACAAACTGGATGACTATTCGCCCCAATGGTAAACGAGGTTTATTATAAGTTGAAAATTGAGATGTTTGAGCCAGAACAAGCAACTGGCTCTCAGACTAATTCTCTACTTTTTAACGAGGTTTGGGAGGATAAAGTTTTAAATTGAACTGTATTGTTTTATAAAACTCATAAAGCTGTGATTTTCTTATTAGCTTGACAAATCAGCCCTTATTCTTCTCGATAAAACTTAGAATTATTCGGAATTGACCAAATAGATATGATATGGCAATCATATTGGATTTATGATAATTTACAATCCCAGAACCCCGATTTCGTAAAAGTTGTCGGGGATATTGTTTATCAAGAATGGTTCAGGATTGTTATGGTTGAGTTGAACTATAGCGATCGCTCTTGTAAATGTTAATAAATATCCAACTATAAAAATCAGGTTTGATTTCTGCCAATACTACGTAGGATGTGTTAGCGACAGCGTAACGCATCAAACTCATGATAATAGTGCGTTACGAACTCCGTTTTAACACAACGCCAGTTGCTACAACGGAGGGAACCTCCGCAACGCACTGGCTCCTCTACAATACAATACCTAATTTCGTTCAAAAATCAAATAGTAACCCTATATCTAGCAAAAATACGCAGATGTTTGGCAATTCTTAATAAAATCTTTATGATTATTATCTGTTACAAATAATAAATAGTTATTTACAATAAAGCATCACAATAATTGTTCATAGATATTTCCATGCTTTTGATTGCTATTAACAATAGGGTATCTCGTACTTAAAAACTGTAAAATCTAAAGCTCTAAAGCAACTCAAGTTTTCAGATTCCACGGGAAGTGAAAAATTAATTAATTATCTCTGATTGTAGGCTCAAGTAGAATATTTACAACCGAAATCAGGTAATACAAGGTTTAGGTATCATGGCTGAATTTGCACAAACGGAAATAGAACGGCGATTAACTTTATATCAGGTATTCCTCAAGTTGTATGAACACCACAGCACCCTTCTAGATGAAATTCTTCAGCTAGAAAACCTATCTCAACCGTCATTGAAGAAGATGAAGGTATGTTACGTACATGGTGTAGTGGATAATGCTGCTGTTTATTTGATGACTAACTTATGCGACAATCAGACTCAAAGTTTACGACAGCCACAGCAGATATGGACAATAGGCCGTAATCACAACAGTGGTATTTGCATTCCTGATAATTATATGTCTGGTCGCCATGCGGCTATTCAATATATTGACGATCAAGGCTTCTACTTCATAGATTTCAACAGTACCAATGGCTCGTTTGTGAATGGCGATCGCGCTTTTGGGCCAATCAAGCTCAAAGATGGCGATCGCATCCGTCTAGGAAACATGACTTTTGACTTTTTTGTGAATTATGCTTGCCGTATTTTGCCAACTGTAACAATGGAGTTATTGATGCAGCTTGTGCAGAAAAAGAAGGAACAATTAGAAATACTTACTTTATCTCCTAACAGACAAATATTTATACCTGGAAAATCAGATGAAAATTTAGATGCTTTCAGAAATCCCCCACTATTTGAGAAGTTTAAACATGACTATAATAACTTTAGTTCAGAACAGAAATCAGAAATTTTAGACCGTTTTTTTAGCAGACAAAAACCCTACAATCCCAGCTAAAAAATTGGAAATTAAAGAATAATTGCAAAAATTAAGAGTGCTTTACCTGCTTTATTTTGGGAATACTGTAATCAGAATTAAGTAAATAGGAAGCATCATGGCAAGGTTATTGCATCAACCAGGTGATGCGATCGTTGATTCTACAAAGCAGCCTCACAGCGATCGCTATCGCATTATTAACATTTTGGGTGAAAGAAATAGCGGTATGGGCAAGCGATACCAGCAACAGATTTATACGGCTTGGGAGCAACATTATTATTCTTATTGACTCACCGATCGCCAGCAGAATTACCCCATAATGGTTTATCTGTGGATTTTCGTAATGGACCGCGCCCTACCGGAGGCGATCGCAGGACGCTACAGCGCTTCCCGCTATTATGCAATACAGTTTTTCTCCTTGCCCTCCTAGCATAGCTTTCAGCTTTGAGGATAGATGTACCTCATAGCTGCCGGAAGTGCTGTATCAGATTCGCCATGTTTTAGGACATGGTGGTATGGGTAAGTATTACTTATGCGGCTGAGGATTTGCAAACTAATCAACCGATGGCGCTGAAAGTGCTTTCCTTGCATCGCATCAAAGATTGGAAAATACTGGAATTATTTGAACGAGAAGTGAAAATTCTTGCTCATCTCAACTCGTTTTGTACTTTAGCGATCGCCTTAAGAAAAATCAAGTTTGGACTATTTTTGATCAACAAAGAGAAAGCATGGTTAGTGAATGAAATCAACGCCTTTGCCGAGCGCCATAACTATGAATAGCACTAACTTTTCCCAAAGGGAGAAGATTGCATTTTAGCTCTTCTCCCCATATAGAACCTAATTACAAATTAGTAATGGCTATCTAATTAATACATCCACGTTCCTTATTCTTCTGGCTCTAAGTCGCCTTCTTCCTCTTCATCTTCTTCACTGGGTTTAGCTACGGAGTTAGCAGAAACAACAGCGCCTTTATCTAGCTTTTCACGCACTAGTTTCTTAATTTCTTCAGCAAATTCAGGTTTTTCTTCTAGATACTTAATGGCATTGTCTCGTCCTTGGGAGATGTTATCGCCGTTGTAACTATACCAAGCTCCTTTGCGGACAATAATGGAAGTTTCTTCTGCCAAGTCTACAATACAACCCAAGGTAGAAATTCCTTTACCAAAAATAATGTCAAATTCCGCAATCCTAAAAGGTGGCGCTACTTTATTTTTGGCGACTTTGACTTTAACGCGATTACCAAATTCATCTGTACCTTTTTTCAAGGTTTGAATTCGGCGAATATCCAAGCGCACCGAAGCGTAAAATTTCAATGCGTTACCGCCAGTTGTGGTTTCTGGGCTACCGTAAGTAACACCGATTTTTTGCCGCAACTGGTTAATGAAAATTACTGTACAACCAGATTTACCAATGTTACCCGTTATTTTACGTAGAGCTTGGCTCATTAACCGCGCTTGTAAACCAACGTGAATATCACCCATATCGCCTTCAATTTCAGCGCGGGGAACTAGTGCTGCTACTGAGTCAATGACTACAATATCAACCGCAGCAGAGCGAACAAGCTGATCGACAATTTCCAAAGCTGATTCGCCAGTGTCAGGTTGAGAAATCAGCAAATTGTCAATATCTACACCCAATGCCGCAGCATAAGTGGGATCGAGAGCGTGTTCAGCATCAACAAAAGCAGCAATACCGCCATTTCTTTGCACTTCGGCGAGGGCATGTAAAGCTACTGTAGTCTTACCAGAACTTTCTGGCCCATAAATTTCAATTACCCGCCCCTTGGGTAAACCACCGCCCAATGCTAAATCTAGAGTCAGCGCCCCACTGGAAATTGTTTCCACCCGCATCCGGGTAGCATCACCCAGGCGCATGATTGCTCCTTTACCAAAGCTGCGCTCAATCTGGTTTAGCACCATAGTCAGCGCTTTTTGCTTGCCGGAAGTATCGGTGTTGATAGCCATGTCTGCCTCTAATGCCTCTAAATATATGGTTTTAAGGAGTGTTGCTTTGGGAGTTTGAGTAGAACAGATATACTATTTTAACCAGAAAATTCTGGAATAGGACTTCTCAAATCAAAAAAGGGGTGTGACAAGATCGTAACTCGATCGCTACCAGATTAGGGTAGTCTTGCACAATGATACCAACTTGCATTCAGGGATTGCTTTTTTTGGTTGGGTAAGCAAGGGATTTTCAAAGAAAAAACTATCTAAACAACACTGTCAGTAGAACCTTCCTTGTGAACATTTGCAAAGGTGGCTAAATTAGGAGCGATCGCTAGCAGGGTAAAGGCACAGGAGTTAGTAACCTCATACTGGATAAGGATCTTGATGAAAAAAGAGCCTGACCGATAAAATGCCCAAACTCTTGGTATTATACGTTTATGTAGCGGCGATTTCCAGTAACTACGTATACTTGGTTACATAGTTCAGTTGCTCTCAAACATCTGTTTATGCTTGGCTAAAAGCTCTTGGTATTTTTTATTTGTCTTTGCTTGTATCCACTTGGTTTTAAATATTACTGCTGATTCAGCTTTAACTTGGTCTACTTCATAGGGAAGAATCTCTTTTTTGTCTCCTGAAGTTTCCGATTTTTGTTTATACTTTCTGCCGCTTTTATGATTAGCATAACGACGGGAGCGAGTATAACCCATTTGGATAAACTTTCGTGCCATATCTGCGCCGATAAAATCATCTTGTTCTAGATAATCAAGAAACATATCGTAGATTTTTTCACTTGACTCTCTAGCAATATCAGGAGTTTTAAACCGCCAGTAGGGAAGTATTTCTGATTTGTATGGTTCTACTAAAAGTACACCCTGTTCACCCTTACCAACACGATAGAGTTCAGGATGTTGACGAAAATCAATATTTTTAAAGTCTAAAGAATAATTAAATAACATGATAGATTTTTGTTAATAATAAACTTTTAATCGAAAGTTAAGCTTCTATCTAAAGTATTGAGATTTTGTTCTACTATGCTATCTAGAACCCAATCTGTGAACAGTGTCCTTGCACCAGGAAATCTGCGTAAAGTACATCACATTGCCCTCAACGTCCAGGATATGCAAGCTTCCCGCTACTTTTATGGCACAATTTTGGGTTTGCACGAACTCACAGGCGACAAAGTACCCGCAACCCTAGTGGAACTTGTTGCATCTGGGAAAGTAGCCAACTTCATCACCCCAGATGGGACGATACTGGATTTATTTGGGGAACCAGAATTATCACCACCAGATCCCAATCCAGAGAAGACATTCACCAGAGCCATCTGGCTTTTGATATCGATCCGCAGTTATTCGATCGCGCGGTGACAGTGATCGGGGAAAATAAAATAGCGATCGCATACGGCCCAGTTACTCGTCCTACTGGCAGAGGTGTGTATTTTTACGATCCAGATGGCTTTATGATTGAAATTCGTTGCGATCCAGAAGCTGCTTAACTTAGGAGTAATAACAAAAATCTGTACTATGACCGCAAAACTCACACAAATATTTAAAGTAATTGAAGACACGATCGCCAAACCGCCAATTCCACACGAACCATACAAGCAATCATTGAAAGCTTGGGCGATATATTGTTTACGAGACAAAGGTTTTATAGTCGTTTACGCTCAAAATGCCGACTTTGCTATTGAAAGAAAGCGCGAAGAAAAGCTATATTTTAAAGTTTCAAATAGCCCCGATGATTTAGATAATTCTCTTAGCTGGATTGTTTGGGATAGTGGAACCAAAAACGCCAGTCTCATTCCCCAAAAACTAGACTGATGTCAAAATAGTTAAGCTGTTCTGCATTTAATTTGCACGCTCGACGCGGGCAGGATGTCCGCACTACAATGATTTGAATAAATCACAATGTGCAAATTACAAGACGATCGGCTTATCAAACGTTTCCCTGATTTTTTAACTATTCTGAATTTTGAATTCTGACTAACTATCTTCATCAGACAACTGTTGCACAAATATTTGATGTTCTGACGAATTTAATGCCAAGTATACAACTCCTTCAATTAATTCTGCCTTTTGATGACGGGACATTGCTTGATAGCGGCGCTCAAATTCGTAGCGAGTGAGGCGATCGCCATTTTCTAAAAGAGGAATTTGTTGTTTGAATGATAGGTTGACCATGATTTTGTGCTGTGGCAAGGAGTTTTACTTTATTATGGCTTGGGACATATTTTTCTTGTGATTTACCGTCCAAGCGTCATCTTGTCAAAACATCGCTAGAATCAGGCTTCTCAAACACCATTAAATGCTGTCGAGGTAATAAGTTTTTAGTTTCGCGCCAAACCAAACCAACAGCTTGCATTTCTTTGCGGACTTGCTTTTGAGTCATTTTGTGTAAACCTTTAATCATAATAAAAGGATTTTCACCCCGGTACTCAACCAGCACCACCTGACCACCTGGTTTAAGTGCTTTCACAATTCCTTGCATCACTTCTTGGGGATATTCAAGTTCATGATAAGCATCTACCATCAATGCCAAATCGATACTTTCAAATGCTAAGTTAGGGTCGCTAAAGGTTGCTAAAATAGGCTCAACATTGGTGATATTTTTCTCTTTTTTAAACAACTCAATTATTTCCAACATTTCTGGCTGAACATCTACAGCTAACACTTTACCTGTTGTTAATAACGGTGCAATGCGAAAGCTCAAGTAACCTGTACCAGCACCAATATCCGCCACCACGTCATTAGGTTTCAGATTGAGGAGGCTGACTACCTTACTTGGCTGTTCCTCTCCCTCTCGGTTGGGACGTTCTAGCCAGCCAGCACCTGTGTATCCCATAACTTGGGCAATTTCGCGCCCCATGTAATATTTGCCGATACCATCTGGACTATGAATTATCCGTTGTTCGTAAACTGTGGTAGATGAAGATGCGGCTTGCGCTGTCAGAGTTGGGTTCAATAGCACACAAGTCAACATCACAATAAAAGTTACTATAAAGTGGAGAAAATTTGACATTTGGTTATGACTGATTTGAATAGTTATAAGCAGCAACTAAAAGAATTTTATGGTAATAGAACTACTTATGACCATGAAAAAGATACTCGTCATCCTCTAGACGCGAAGATTCTACTTGAATTCGTTACCCTAGATTCTGGACAAAAAATCCTTGATGTGGCGACTGGGACAGGTTTACTTGCAATAGCCGCCGCTGAAAAAGTTGGTTCAAATGGCTATGTGATTGGGATTGATATGACCCCTGGAATGTTGCATCAAGCAAAACTTAAGATCGCAGCCGCAAAATTACAAAATACCGAGTTAATTGAGGCAGATGCAGAATTTTTCAACTTTAGCGATAGTAGTTTTGATGTTGTCTTCTGCTGTGAGGCAATTGTCCTTTTTCCTGATATTCTTACTATTTTGAAAAAGTGGTATAGCTTCTTGAAAACAGGAGGGTTTGTAGCATTTACCTGTCCTCCTGAAACTGCTTTTATGGCATCTCTTCAGCAGAGGATCTTCGCTAAAGTTTTAGGCGGATCGTTACCACATATCCTTGAACCTCTGGGGACTCCAGACAAATGTCGAAATTTGCTTAATCAGGCAGGTTTTAGAGATGTCGAAATTAAAATTGAGCCATCAAGACGTTATCGGCATCTTAGAGATAGCAGATTATCTGAGACAGTAATTAATATAAATTTTAAAGGTAATCCTCTGTTGTCAAAACTATCACCAGAACAATTAAATCAGTTGCAAGTTGAGTACCAAGCTGAAATTGAAAAATTAGCAACCGAGCAAGGTATTTGGGAAGATACTACAAAGTTCTTTGTTCGCGCTCAAAAATAAGTTGATGAGCAAAGCGGTGTTTCTGAACTGACACTACGTCATTTTTACTAGATGTCTAATGATAATGACAGTTTAATCTCATAGGCCGATGTGGAAGTAAACATTTTCAGGATTTACTTGAACAGCCCGTTTAAAAATTTGTAATCCCATCTTTGGACACTATGCAAAACCTGCCCTTGATGTTAGTCCCTATACTCGCTGCACAGAAAGTAGCAGGTGACGGTGTAATTAAACCTCTCGGTCATCATGAGCTGTTGTTAGTGCTGGTGCAACTGTCACTATTGCTTTTGGTAGCGCGGGGATTAGGTGAGTTGATGCGGCGGATTAACCTCCCGCCTGTTGTTGGGGAATTATTGGCGGGTGTGTTGCTGGGCCCTTCTCTATTTGGTTTGCTGCTTCCAGACTTACAGGCGCATATCTTTCCCAAAAATCAAGAACAGTCTAATTTACTTTCGGTGATTTCTTGGTTAGGTGTGTTGTTTTTGCTGATTGTAACTGGGTTAGAGACGGATCTCAAGCTGATTCTTCGCAAGGGGAAAACGGCTCTTTTGATTTCACTGGGCGGAATTATTATCCCATTTATCACCGGATTTGGACTAGGTTGGCTATTGCCAGATAGTTTTTTAGCCAACCCGGAAAAGCGGCTAGTATTCAGTCTATTTATCGCCACAGCAATGAGTATTTCAGCAGTCCCAGTGATTGCGAAGGTGCTGATGGATTTAAACCTGATTCGCCGTGACATTGGTCAAGTCACCTTAGCGGCTGGGATGACTGACGACACCATCGGCTGGATTTTACTTTCTGTGGTTTCAGGTCTAGCTAGTAGCGGCAAATTTGACTTCGGGACAATTTTTCATTCCGTAAGTGCAGCTATATTGTTTTTAGCGATCGCTTTCACAATTGGGCGTACCATTGTAGACCAGATTTTGCGCTGGGTTGATGACTACGTTGGCGGTATCTCCGCTAGTATATCGGCTGTACTAATTCTTTCGCTCTCGGCAGCAGCACTTACCCATGCATTAGGTCTAGAAGCAGCATTAGGTGCTTTCGTACTGGGAATTCTGGCAGGTCAATCTCGCCGCTTTAGCAATGAAGCCGGACACATGCTAGAAGTCTTCACAGCAGCCTTTCTAGCACCAATTTTCTTTGCTTCAGCTGGCTTGAAAGTTGACTTGGGAACTCTGTTAGTCCCCCAAACGCTCCTATTTGGCTTGATTGTTCTCGCTGTCGCCTGTATTGGTAAATTTACAGGTGCTTATATTGGTTCTCGCGTTGGCGGCTTGAGTCATTGGGAAGGTTTGGCGATGGGTTCGGGGATGAATGCTCGCGGGGCGATGGAAATTGTAGTTGCTACCATTGGTTTATCCTTGGGAGTGCTGAATCCCCAGATGTACTCGATTATTGTGATGGTGGCGATCGTCACTTCCCTAATGGCTCCACCCCTTTTGCGCTGGTCTTTGTCAAACGTGGTGATGAGTGAAGAGGAAGCTCAACGTTTGGAACAAGAAGAGCAGGATAGCCGCAGCTTTATCAAACAGATCCAACGTGTCTTAATACCTACTAGTGGTGGCCCCAACATCCAACTTGCAGCGCAACTAGTGGGCTACATGGCTCACCAAAACTCCATAGAAGTCACATCTCTATATGCCCTAAGTGATAAGCAACCTCAAAGCAAAGCTCGGCGGACCGCAACCCAGCTTAAAGATACCGCCGCTGAGGAAGCTCTGGCTTCTGTTGCTGAGGAAATGCAGCTACCTGCTGATACAACTCTGCAAACAAAAACGGAGTCTGGGCGTAGTAAAGCAGAAGTAATTCTGAATGAAGCAAACAAAAACTATGACTTGATCGTATTGGGAGCTTCTGAACAGATGCGCCCTCAGAAAAAATTGTTCAATTTGCTTGTAGATCGGGTAGTACAAGAAGCGCCATGTGCAACGATGGTAGTAAAGTCGCATCTACACCAACCCAAAGGCGAGATATGCAAAATTGCTCAACAAAAGCTGACAAAGATTCTAGTGCCAACAGTAGGGACAGAATATAGCAAAAACGCTGTAGAAATGGCAAGTACGATCGCTGCTCAGACAGGAGCATTAGTAATGATTGTAAACGTGATTAATTTGCCACAGGTTGAGTATATTCTTTACGAGCAGCGATCGCTAGCTCCAGCAAAGGAAATCGCTCACGATCTGCTCGAACAGCAAGCAGCAATTGGCCGCAATCTGGATGCTGATGTTAAAACCTATATTCTTCAAGGAAACAGCCCAGAAAAGGAAATTCTCAAGTTTGCCCAAGCCGAGGAAGTCGATCTAATTATTCTAGGGAGTAATATCCGAATGGTTACGGGTCGCGTTTTCTTCGGTCACAGAGTGGATGTAATTCTAAGTAAAGCCCATTGCCCAGTAGCGGTAATTACTGCGCCATAATCGTTCTCAGCTTAGATCCATTTTAAGAAAATACATCCTTAGCACATCAGCTTACTACTGGCACACTTGCCATTCTGGCTTCTGACTCCTGAGTTCTTCTAGCTCAACTACAAATACTCATTTTGTCAGTTTGTCTATTTAAGCTATGTTTGGTAAATAAAATAAGAAGCCTACACAAACGGCTACTATTCTACACTTGATATAAAGCATTGTGAGTGCTAAAAGACGACTGCCAGAAACCATTGCCCATGTCAGAATCACCCGCCAATCCTGGCAACACGGCTTCCTTGAGGGTGAAGTGAGTGCAGGTGAATTTGAGTGGCATTTTCAGTGGCATTTTCGCCGAGGAGAACTTGCCGTCAAGCCTTCCCAAGGCCGCGCTTTAATCAAAGAACCCCTTGGTCGATTTTTGGAGCAACAAGATTATCAGCTAGAGCCTGGAGGAGATTATGCTTTTACTATTCGGGCGGAACTCTAGAAGTTATAAGTTATGAGTTGTAAAGATATTAATTTCTGACTCACGCCTAATGTGAATTAGAAAAAAAGGCGGGAGAAGTAAGAAGATGAAAGTTACCAGCTTTTCAACTCAGACTTCCTCCATGATTAGTATGGACAATTCCCAATTCCCCTCATCCTGAAACAATAATTTTGAGCAATACTGGTACAGGAAGGAATATTTACACAAAATCCCAAAATGACAATTCAACCTAGTGACAAGCCTTTGCTAGAGTGGGCAGGCGATAGTTTGGCAATTGGATTATTTGAAGATGCAGTCGAGTTAACTGGAGAACTGGCAACTTTAGATCAAAAGTTTTCCGGTGTATTAAAAGAACTGATTGCAGAAGAAGAATTTAAAGGTAAAGCCAACACTACAATCTTCACCCGTGTAAATGCTGGTAGCCCAGTGCGGAAATTGATTGTAGTAGGTTTAGGTAAACCAGATGCACTAAAACTAGATACTCTGCGACGCGCTGCTGCTGCTGTAGCTAGGGTAGGGAAAAAGCAAAAAAGCAAAATTCTGGGATTTAGTTTTCCATTATGGAATAACGATCCAGCAGCCAGTGCCCAAGCGATCGCAGAAGGTGTGGAATTAGCACTTTACCAAGATATTCGCTTTAAATCAGAACCAGAAGAGAAAGGATCGCAAATAGAAAGCGTAGATTTACTAGGTTTCGGTGGACAAGAAGCCGCTATTAGCCGCGCCAATCAAATCGTTTCTGGGGTAAATTTAGCTCGGCAGTTAGTAGCAGCGCCAGCTAACGCAGTCACACCCATTACTTTGGCAGAAACTGCTCAAGCGATCGCAAAAGAGTACGGTTTACAAGTAGAAATTCTAGAAAAAGAAGACTGTGAAAAGTTGGGTATGGGTGCTTTTTTGGGAGTATCGCAAGGTTCCGAGTTGCCACCTAAATTCATTCACCTGACTTACAAACCAGAAGGTACACCGAAAAAGAAACTAGCAATTATTGGTAAGGGTGTAACCTTCGATTCTGGCGGACTCAATATTAAAGGTGCTGGTAGTGGCATCGAAACCATGAAAATGGATATGGGTGGCGCAGCTGCTACTTTGGGCGCGGCAAAAGCAATTGCTCAAATTAAGCCAGATGTTGAAGTTCACTTTATCTCGGCAGTAGCTGAAAACATGATTAGCGGTCACGCCATGCACCCTGGAGATATTCTCACAGCATCAAACGGCAAAACAATCGAAGTGAACAACACCGACGCTGAAGGACGTTTAACCTTAGCAGATGCCTTGGTTTATGCCGACAAATTAGGGTTAAATGCGATCGTGGATTTAGCCACCCTAACCGGTGCTAACGTCATCGCCTTGGGTGACGATATTGCTGGTTTGTACACTCCCGATGATGGCGTAGCTTCCCAAATCGAGAAAGCTGCCCAAACTTCAGGAGAAAAGATTTGGCGGATGCCAATGGAAGAAAAATATTTTGAAGGGCTAAAGTCTGGCATCGCGGACATGAAAAATACAGGGCCGCGTCCAGGTGGTGCTATTACTGCTGCACTTTTCCTGAAACAATTCGTCAAAGAGACACCTTGGGCGCATATAGATATTGCTGGACCCGTGTGGACAGATAAGGAAAATGGCTACAACAGCGCAGGGGCAACCGGCTACGGCGTTCGGACACTAGTTAGCTGGGTTTTGGAGATTGGGGAGTAGGGAGAAGAGGCAGGGGGCAGGGGGCAGGGGGAGCAATGCGATTTTGTGAGCAGGGGGAGCAGGGATGCTCTTGAGGCAGGGGAAGAGAAAGAAATAAGTGTATTTATAGCTATAAAGGTTGTAAAAAATACTAAAGTTTTCTCTTCACTCCCCCTGCCTCAAGAGCTCTTTTCACGAGGATCTCACTTTTTCGCGTTGCTCCTGGGGGCAGGAGAGAAATCAATTCAAAATTAAAGAACTTCTGCCCCAATCCCCAATCCCCAATCCCCAATCCCCAATCCCCAGTCCCCAATCCCCAATCCCCAAATTCGTGCTATCTTGAGCTTGCCAGTAAAAATTGTTGCAATAGTAACAGAAATAATTTGGCAGTCAGAAAGTTAAGCTTTTTCGGGCATTGCCATCTGGTAAAATTTATAAGGTTTCTAAAAGCTCTGAGCAATGGGATCGACTCGCGTACGGATCGCAATTGACGCAATGGGAGGGGATCATGCACCCGGTGAAATCGTTGCTGGCGCACTGCGAGCAAAGGAAGAATTGGGTGTAGATATATTACTAGTTGGCGATCCCCAAAAAATAGAAGCTGCCTTCCCGCCAAAAACGAATCTAGGGCAGATGGAGATCGTGACTGCTGAAGAAGCGATCGCAATGGATGAGGAGCCTTTAAATGCAGTTAGACGCAAACGCAAGGCTTCTATCAATGTGGCGATGGATTTAGTCAAGCAGCAAAAAGCAGATGCGGTATTTTCTGCCGGTCACTCTGGGGCAGCTATGGCATCAGCTTTGCTCCGCTTAGGACGATTGCCGGGAATTGACCGTCCAGCAATCGGGACTGTTTTTCCAACAATTGTTGCTGGCAAACCTGTGTTAGTCCTTGATGTCGGCGCAAATGTAGATTGCCGTCCGAAGTTTTTAGAGCAGTTTGCCGTCATGGGTTCGGCTTACAGTCAGTATGTCTTAGGTACAACCGAACCGAAAGTGGGTTTGTTGAATATCGGTGAAGAAGACTCTAAGGGCAATGATGCAGCCGTCCGCGCCCACCAACTGCTCCGCGAAAATTCTCAAATTAATTTTATTGGCAATGCCGAAGGGCGTGATGTGCTTTCCGGTCACTTTGATGTGATTGTCTGCGATGGCTTTGTGGGCAATGTCCTATTAAAATTTGCCGAAGCCGTTGGAGAAGTAATTCTGCAAATTCTGCGCGAAGAATTACCCCAAGGATTGCATGGTCAAATTGGTTCAGCAATTTTAAAACCAAATCTGAAGCGAGTTAAGCAACGGATGGATCACGCAGAACACGGCGGTGCTTTGCTGTTAGGCGTGGCAGGAGTTTGTTTTATCGGTCACGGTAGCTCACAAGCACCTTCAATTTTTAATGCAATTCGCATGGCCAAAGAAGCTGTTGATAACCAAGTGCTACAACGAATTCAGTCCCAATATATCCTAGAGCGCGAGAGCGGTTAGTCATTAGTCATTGGTCATTGGTCATTGGTCATTTGGAAAGGACACAGGACAACTGACACAGGACAACTGACACAGGACAAATGACAAAGGACAACTGACAAAGGACAAAAGCTGATAGCTTGGGAGATTAGGAGTGCAAAACTTAGGCGTAGCAATTACCGGAAGTGGCTCGGCAGTACCCGCAACTTCCCTACACAATGAGACATTGACTGAACTAGTTGAAACATCAGACGAGTGGATTGCAACAAGAACGGGAATTCGTCAACGACGATTAGCCACACCATCTGAGTCCCTAAGTGGACTCGCTACTGCCGCCAGCATTCAGGCGATCGCAGCTTCAGGAGTTAGACCAGAAGACTTAGACCTGATTCTGCTTGCAACTTCCACCCCTGATGATTTGTTTGGTAGTGCTTGTAAAGTACAGGCTCAATTAGGAGCCAGCAATGCAGTAGCCTTTGACTTGACAGCAGCCTGCTCTGGCTTTGTTTTTGGTCTGGTTACAGCAGCCCAATACATCAGAACGGGTGTATATAAAAATGTACTTTTGATCGGGGCAGATATCCTCTCTCGCTGGGTGGATTGGGAAGATCGGCGCACTTGTGTATTATTCGGTGATGGTGCAGGGGCAGTGGTATTGCAGGCAGACAGAAGCGATCGCTTATTAGGATTTGCCCTTAAAAGTGATGGCACTCAAAACCATCATCTCAATCTTGCTTATACAGGCGCTTCCCAAGAATTGCTCCCCAATGTAAATATTACTAAAGGTACTTATCAACCTATTACTATGAACGGCAAAGAAGTCTACCGCTTTGCTGTGCAAAAAGTCCCAGAAATCATAGATAAAGCTTTATTTCAAGCCAACCTCAGTGTTGATCAAATAGATTGGCTGCTGTTACATCAGGCCAATCAGCGCATTATTGATGCCGTTGCCCAACGCCTGAATATCCCAGAACATAAAGTTATAAGTAATCTCGCCCATTATGGTAATACCTCTGCTGCTTCCATTCCCTTAGCTTTGGATGAAGCAGTACGACAAGGTAAAATTAAACCCAATGACATAATTGCTACATCCGGCTTTGGTGCAGGTCTTACCTGGGGCGCGGCAATTTTTCAATGGGGAAGATAGGGACTGGGGACTGGGGACTGGGTATTGGGTATTGGGAAAACTACTTTTCCATTCTTCCCTAATCCCCAGTCGCCAGTACCCAGTCCCCAGTCTTTAATGACCAATGACCACTGACTAATGACTAATGACTAAAACTGCATGGGTGTTTCCTGGACAAGGTTCTCAAACATTGGGAATGGGAATAGATTTATTAGATATACCATCCGCTAAAGACAAATTTGCTCAAGCAGAGGAAATTTTGGGCTGGTCTGTAACCGAAATCTGTCAAAACGAAGAAGCAAAGTTATCACAGACGCTATACACTCAGCCAACTCTTTATGTGGTAGAAAGTATTCTTGCCGATCTTCTTCGAGAACGAGGACAACAGCCAGATTTAGTTGCTGGCCACAGCTTGGGAGAATATTCTGCCCTTTATGTAGCGGGTGTCTTTGAGTGGGCGGCTGGTTTATATCTAGTAAAGCGTCGTGCAGAACTTATGGATAATGCCGTCGGTGGAATGATGGCGGCTTTGATGAACTTTGACCGCGAACAGTTGGAAAAAGTTATTGCCGAAAACCCTGATGTAGTACTGGCAAATGACAATAGTTCGGCTCAGGTAGTAATTTCAGGCACGACTGAGGCTGTACAAGCAGTGATGACTCAAGTTAAAGCCAAGCGTGCTATTCCTTTAAAAGTTTCTGGAGCATTTCACTCACATTTAATCGCACCTGCGGCTGCCCAATTCCAAGACATTTTAAAATCTGTGGAATTTCAGCCAGCTACTGTACCAGTGTTATCTAATGTCGAACCAATTCCGTCTATTGATGCCGAGATTTTAAAGGAACGCCTGAATAAACAAATGACCGGTTCTGTAAGATGGCGAGAAATTTCTCTGCAATTACCAGCCAACGGTATCCAGCGAGTAATAGAAGTTGGCCCTGGTAAAGTTTTAACTGGTTTGATTAAACGCAGTAGCCCTGACTTAATATTAGAAAATATCCAAAGTGCTGCTAATTTACCCGTTTAATTTTTTATAAATTTATTTAAATAAAAAATTCTGTACTTTTACCTATAACTGAGTTAAAACTTAATTTGCGTGCGTTTTTTCGACAATTTGACGAGCGATCGCTAGTCCTAAACCCGTACTGCCAACTGCTTTAGTATTATATAAATGGCCGAATATACGGGTTTTCACTTGGTTTCGTTATCTACCTTGAGGTTGTGCGATCGCACAATTTGCCGAATGCGATTAGTGCCAATGTTCATCGAAGACAGCATCTTGGGTAAATCATCTCGAATAAATTCCAGATCCAACTCTTTAGCTTCAGTTTGAATTTCAGCCACTGGATTGGGATAGTGAGACTGATACAGTTGGATAAATTTCAATAAATCTTGGGCGTAATTTTCTATATGGATAAGGTTGCCGTGAATGAAGTTAACAGGATTATTAATCTCATGTGCCACATCTGCCACCAGTTGCCTCAAGGCTGACATTTTTTCACTTTGGATCATCTGGGTTTGAGTCCGACGTAATTCTTCAAGTGTCTTTTGTAACGTTGTTGTCCGTTCCTCAACCCGTAGCTCTAACGCATTATTTACCTGTTCTAATTGGATGAAAGAAGTCTTTAATTGACTTGCCATGCTGTTGAAAGAACTGGCCAGTCCTCCAAGTTCATCCTGTCGCGTGGTATCGAGAGCGATCGCAAAGTCACCGTCAGCAAGTTCGTTACTAGCTGCGGTTAATTGCTGGAGGGGTTTAGCGATTTGCTGGTGCAACACCGACAAGAGCAACAACACTTCAACCAGCAGCGCCACTGCACCAGCAATTAAAATAAACTGAGCCATATCCCATGCTTCCCCCGATAGGAGTGATTTGGGATAGACTGTGACAAAATACCAATCTGGGCCTTGTAAGTGAGGTAGGGCGATTCTTAACGAAACGGACACACCAATGTTTGTGAAGGGTTTGTCTAAATAGGGTAAGCATGGAGTCACAGAGATTAGTCTTTAGGCTGAATATCTCCAGAAAGTTCGCGTGGATATGCTAAATCGGTAGCTGGATCGCAAATTCAGTACCTTCGCCTGGTTTAGAATTTACCTCGATCGCTCCTCCATGTTTCTCTGTGACAATCTGACGCGCGATCGCTAATCCTAAACCCGTACCTTTACCTACATCTTTTGTAGTAAATAAATGGTCAAATATTTTTGATTGTACTTCTTTACTTATCCCTTTACCATTATCAGTAATGGCAACTTTAACTAAATCATTTTCGACTGAGGTTGTAATTTTAATGCAGTTAGGATTAACTTTAATTTCCTCAAAACTGCGTCCCTGATTAGATTCATCCAAGGCATCAATCGCGTTGGCAATAAGATTCATAAATACCTGATTTAATTGACCAGGAAAGCATTCTACCTGGGGCAAATCACCGTAATTTGTGATAACTTCAATGGCAGGACGTTGTTCATTTGCCTTCAGACGATGTTTGAGAATGAGAATGGTGCTATCAATGCCTTGGTGGATATTGAAAGGCACTTTATAATCTTGATCGGCACGAGAGAAAGTACGTAAACTGGTGCTGATATTTTTGAGGCGATCGCACGCCATAGACATAGAATCAATAATTTTGGGCAAATCTTCTAAGCTATAATCCAAATCGATTTCTTCGGCGTGGTTAAGAATTTCATTATTCTTATTAGGGAAACTTTCTTGATATAATTTTATGTGTTGGGTAATCTCAGTAATAGTGGGTTTAGCTTGTTTGAGACTAGCAGCAATAAAACCCAAAGGATTATTCATTTCGTGAGCCACCCCTGCGACTAAGTTTCCCAATGCAGACATCTTTTCACTTTGCACGATTTGTAATTGAGCACGCTGGACTTCTTGTAAAGCGGCTTCTAGCTGTTGGGCATATTCTAGCGATCGCTCATACAGTCGAGCATTTTCCAAAGAAATTGCTGCTTGAGCGCAAAGTAAGTTGAGTAGTTGGACGCGATCGCTCGTAAACACCCCCGTTGCTAAATTATTTTCTAGATATAAAATGCCCACCAATTTCCCTTGATGCAAAATCGGGCTACACAAGATACTCTTGGGCTGCTGACGGATGATATAGGGGTCATTGGCTAAGGTGCGATCGGCGCTTGCATTCACCAGCACAGCAGTTTGCTTGTCATGCTTGACTTTGTAAATCAGTCTGTGGGGAATGTCCTGGCTATCTTCAATGGGAATACGCTGCAAGACAACTGGCTTTGAACCTGTGGTAATTGACCCTTTGATTAACAGGCGATCGTCTCGCAAAAGCATTAACACACATTTATTAGCCCCCGCATTTTCAATAACGATTGTCATCAACGATGAAAGTAGATTTCCCAGTTCGATTTCACCGGAAATAGCATGAGAAGCTTTGAGAATAGTAGCTAAATCTAAAGCCACAGAAATATTACTACTAGATATGGCCGAACTGGTGGAGGTAACACTACCCAATGTGAAGAGAGTTTCGTGAGTGGAGAGAGGAGAACGGGTTTGCTCTAATATAGGTCTAAGTAGTTGCGGATAGCGAGCTTCTAATTCAGCAACTTTGGCTTTTGCACCCCAACGAGCATAGCCATAGTAGGCTTCAATCATGTAGTCCCCAGCAATGCGCTGTTTGCCCCAATCTAGGTAGAACTTTGCTGCCAGTTCGTTAGCAAGTGCTTCTTCTTGGATATATTCGTTGGCTTTGGCTCCAGAAATTGCCTGGTCGTAAAACTCAATTGCTTTGGCTTTTTGTCCAAACACTCTACTTTTTTCCGCCTCTACCAAATCAAACTTATGTTGATAATTCATGGGTGCATGATCCGCCCATTGCTGTAACTTGGTTTGGTTTTCTATGACACCCTGCAATGCTTCTGATGCTTCATCTAACTGTGAATTTAATTGTGCCAAAGTTAGCAGAGAATCATAAAGATAAAATACTGGTTCGCTGACTAATCCCGCACCAGCCATAAAATAGCGCCTGACTTCAATAGCATGATTTTTCGCTGGCTCAATTTCTCCAAACAAGAAACAAAGCATCAGTTTATACAAATGGAAAATATATAATCCATATCCATCATTGGCAGACTGTAGCTGCTGGAGAAATTCTGTTTCTTCAAGGGCTTTCCCAGACAAAAGGGTGGGATGTTCTGCAACACCTAACAGATTTAAAACTGGCTGCCAATAGATCCGGCAATAATTTGCGGTTGTCAATTGATTTAATTGCATCAAACTATGGCAGTAGGCGCAAATATCCTGTTCTAAGGTAGCCAGGGGTTGATTGCACCAAAAAGAATTGAGACAAAAAGTGTGGCCATTATATCCAGCAAGTACCAGGTTTCCAAATTCTAAGGCACTGGTATAACCCTCTTGCAAGAGGGGTAGTGTTTCTTTAATGTGAAATTTGCGGTGTACAACAAATATTCCCAAGATCATCAAAACATCTGTTTTACTTGCTTTGGCATCGAGTTTTGAAATAATCTGGAGTCCCAGGGAACCAAATTGCGATCCTGTATCTATGGCTTGTAAGAAATTGCAGAGAATACTGCCATAGGTTGCATAGCCTAAAGCAGAAGTCGATGTGTTACCGTACTGAATTGAGAGTTTAACGGACAAACTATTCAGCAATGGGTACAGCGCAGAGCCAGAGAGGTAAGCTGCTGGGATTATGATATTGACAATTTTAAGAGTAGCGAGTTTTTCTGCATCTGTCATTTCAGGCAAATGAACCAAATCAGCGATTTCCCTATCTCCAATGAGTTCCTCAATCTGTTGGATTTCCTGTTGAAGATGTGATGGTGTCGGTGTTTCAGGAAAGGTTATATCAAGCTGTTGTAAGACTGGTTGGGCGATCGCGATCGCTGATGTCAGTTTACTTTGGGAAATAAGAGATTGAATTCTAATGCAGTAAACATTGACTTTTTCAGGTAAGAAGTGTGCCTGTTGAATGACAATATCAATGAATTTTTCCATCGCCTCAAAGTTGCCATTTAGCATTGCTACTTCCGCAGCTAATTCATATAAGGCGAGGGTCATTTCATACTGCTGCTGCCAAGCATTTTTTCCCAACAAAGACAATCCCACTGTGGCATATTCACGCGCTGCTTGATAGGCGGTTGAAGTTTTAGCTTTGCGACAGGCAATTAAATTGAGTTTGGCTAATTCTTCTCGTTCTGTTGGTTGGGTAATTAAAGCAGTTCCGTGATTTAATTGATTGACGATTTCAAAAATCCGGTCAACTCTAGCTTGTGTAGAAATCTGTTGCAGTAATAGTTGTCCGATTTTGTAATGAGTCGCCTGTTTTTGATCATCGGGAATTAGGGAATAGGCTGCTTGTTGAACGCGATCGTGTAAAAATTTGTAGGTAACATTTTGAGATTTTTCTGAAGTAACGGCTTGACTTTCTGCCCCTACATAAAATTTATAAACATCACCGATCGGTAAAATCAAACCTTCTTGCAATGCTTTCCATAAATTTGCTGCGGTTTCTACCTCTGAGTGTTCTGAAACAATTGCTAATGTTGTTAGCTCAAACTGATTGCCAATACAAGCGGCTAACTTCAGAATATTTTGGGTTGCTAAGGGTAACTTGTCTAACTGCAACGCCATAAATTCTACGACATCATCGGTCAAGGCTTGTTGATTAATTTTGGAAAGTTCGCATTGCCAACAGCCTAACTGCAAGTTAAATTGAATGAGATTTTCCTCATGTAGGGCTTTGAGAAATTGGGTGGCAAAAAATGGGTTGCCTTTAGTTTTTTGATAGACTAATTGTGAAAGGGGTAATGTCAAATTTTCTGTACTTTTTAGGGTATCAGCGACTAATTGATTGATTTGGGATCGACTCAGGGGTGTTAAAGTAATAGTATTAATGGCTGCTTGGTTTTTTTGAATTTCGCTCAAAGTCAACATTAATGGATGGGCTGGATTGACTTCATTATCACGATAAGCACCAATGATGAAAAGATGACCTGTATCAGCCATTAATAGCTGTATCAACTTTAATGATGCTGAATCAGCCCATTGTAAATCATCTAAAAACATCACTAATGGATGTTCTTTAGTTGTAAAGACTTGGGTGAATTTCTGAAACAATAAATTAAAGCGATTTTGGGCTGCCGTTCCTGATAATTCTACTGCTGGTGGTTGTTCACCAATGATTTTTTCTAATTCGGGAATGACTTCAATAATTACCTGACCGTTGTCTCCCACAGTTTCTAATATTTGATTTTTCCATTGCTCTAGTTGGACATCACTTTCGGTTAACAATTGCCCCATTAAATCCCGAAATGCTTGTACAAAAGCAGAGAAGGGAATATTGCGTTGAAATTGGTCAAATTTTCCTTTGATAAAATAACCGCGTTGTCGAACAATTGGTTTATGAACTTCGTTGACAACGGCAGTTTTCCCAATACCCGAAAAACCTGCTACCAGCATCATTTCTACCCCCCTTAGTCCCCCCTTAGCAAGGGGGGATTCAGGGGGGTTAGCGACTCGCTCAAATGCTTGTAGTAAAGTTTCTGCTTCGGTTTCTCGTCCGTAGAGTTTGTCGGGGATGATGAAGCGATCGCACATATCCCGTTGTGCAATCTCAAAACCCTCAATCCTACCAGAAACTTGTAACTGAGTTAAACAATTTTCTAAATCAAATTTCAATCCCAATACACTTTGATATCTGGATTCGGCATTTTTTGCCATGAGTTTCATCACGATGTCACAAATAACTTGGGGAATCTCTTCTCTATTACCTAAAAGTGGTGGAAGTTTAGCAATATGAGAATGTACCAACTCCATCGGATCGTTTGATTCAAACGGTAAAACTCCACTGAGTAATTCGTAAAAAGTTACACCCAAAGAATAAAAATCAGTTCGGTAGTCAATCCCCCGATTCATTCTTCCTGTTTGTTCTGGAGAAATATAAGCTAGTGTCCCTTCTAACACATTGGGATTGATTAATGTTTGGGTTTCTCGTGGTAATAAAGATGCAATACTAAAGTCAATTAATTTAATTTCTTTGGTTTCGGGGTTAATTAAAATATTGGCAGGTTTAATATCTTTATGAATAATCCGCTCTCGGTAGAGTATATCTAAGCTGTTGCAAAGTGCGATCGCAATTTCTAAAAAAGCCCCCAAAGAAAGTCTATTTCCTTCTTTGATTGCCCATTCTTTCAGAGAAATCCCCCCAAAGTCTTCCATGACTAAGGTATAACCATTTTGATAGGGTTCTAGGCTATAGGTTTGGACGATTAGGGGTGAGTTAAGGTTTTTAGCAATGGTATATTGATTGCGAAACTGTACCAATTCGCTGAAACTGGGATAGGAATTTTTCAGTAGCTTAATCACTACAGGTTTGTGGTCAGTCTCTTGATAACCGCGATAAACTAGAGTCCTGGAACCGTTATAGAGTTGTTCGCTAACTTGATATCCGGGAATACTGGCTAGATTGCTTACCATACTGCTAAATTCTGAAGACTTTCAGATTTAGTGTTCCCAGATATAGCCCTACTTCATCATTTGTGAAAGGTTCAGATCCCTGACAAATTTTACGAAGTCGGGCAGCTTGTTGTTCAATAATTTACACCGGAATTTCAATGATAAATTCAGTACTTAGACCTAGAACAGAATTACAACTTAATTTACCACCGTGGGTTGATTCAACAATTTGACGAGCGATCGCCAATCCCAACTCCGTCCCTTCCCCCACAGGTTTCGTCGTAAATAAATGGTCAAAGATTTTTTGTTTGACTGATTCACTCATCCCTTTGCCGTTATCAGCGATCGCAATTTTTACCCGTTCATTTTCGACCGATGTTTGAATCTTAATGCAGTTGGGATTGGCCTTAATTTCTGCCTTTGTCCAGCTTGGACAAAGGCGGAAAACGGAATGTTGCGATTGAACTGGTCATATTTGCCTTTGATGAAATAGCCGCGCTGTCGGGTGATGGGTTTGTGGACTTCATTCACCACTACTGTTTTGCCAATACCAGAAAAACCAGCCACCAGTATCAGTTCAGAACTACCACTAGCAACACGATCGAAGGCTTTCAGTAAAGACTGAACTTCATTTTTCCGTCCATAAAGTTTGTCAGGGATGATGAAGCGATCGCACATATCCCGTTGAGCAATTGGGAAGTCTTCTATTTTGCTCGTTTCCTTTAATTGAACCAAGCAGTTTTCTAAGTCATATTTCAGCCCTAATGCACTCTGATAACGGTCTTCGGCATTTTTTGCCATTAACTTACTAACAATAGCAGAGAGTACAGATGGAATTGCTGAATTAATTTCATGTACTAAGGTTGCTGATTTCGCAAGATGATAGTGTACCAACTCCATCGCATCCTTTGACTGAAATGGTAAAACTCCCGTCAGTAATTCGTAAAAAGTTACGCCCAAAGAATATAAATCAGTATGGTAGTCAATCCCGCGATTCATCCTTCCTGTTTGTTCTGGGGAAATATAAGCGAGTGTTCCTTCCAGCACATTTGGATTTATCAGTGTCTGCGTTTCTCGTGGTAGCAGAGATGCAATACTAAAGTCAATTAATTTAACTTCTTTGGTTTCGGGATTAATTAAAATATTCGCAGGTTTAATATCTTTATGAATAATGCGATGGCGGTAGAGTATATCTAAGGTATTGCATAGTGCGATCGCTAAAACTAAAAAATCATATAGAGACGCGATATATCGCGTCTGGTCATGGGTGAAATATTTTTTTAGAGAAATCCCTCCAAAGTCTTCCATCACTAGTGCATAGCCATTTTGATAGGGTTCTAGGCTATAAGTTTGGATGATTAGAGGTGAGTTGAGATTTTTAGCAATGTAGAACTTACGCATTGACAAAAAAGACAATAAATGCGGTAGGGGAAATCGGAAAAGAATAGGCGATCGCTAGTCAGCAGGGGACTGGAAAGACGGATAATTTACACTGTCTCTATTGACTGTGCGTTCGCTTATTTTTAAACTCGAAATTGAATTAAAGCTTTAATTTAAAGGGGAAAGAGCTATTTTTAAGTAAGCAGCCAATACAAAGTAAGATTTGTTACTTTTATATTCGGCTTCTAGAAGCATCTATTTAAGGCGCAGAGGGGTATAAACCATAAAAATGGATAAAACCTTGTTTTAGCTAAAAATGTCTGAATTGCCTGTGGAGCCTATATTGTAAGCCCTGTAAGGATTAATTAAATTTTCTGGTCAAAAATGAGCGAACGCACAGTATTGAGGATATGGGCAATCAGAGCGACAACCAAGCCATCGACCGCCAAGTGTGATCTGAATACTTATACTCTGTTTCTACTGGCAGAATCAAAA
>NZ_JBALDK010000016.1:0-10596 GCF_036917455.1 Nostoc sp.
TCAATGTGCTTCAGTATGTCACTCATATTTTTGTGTCAAAAATTTATCGCAATCTTCTTTTACCACAGAATATTACTATTTTGGAGATGTCTATTACAATCTCTCAAATGTTTAGATATTAACGCTTACGAAGAAGTCAAAAAAACTGGACTTGGTATATTGAATTCCCAGCAGTCTAATGACCAAAAGACTGTCGAACCTACTGAAGGAAATCAACCTCAAAAAAATTCACCAAAATGGATTTATAAAAATTTAAAAGGACAAATAATTAACTCAATTTCGCTTAGTTTCGATGACTGGTTTCAAGATTATGGCGAGGGTCGAGTATCAATTTCTTGGTACAATTTGCAGACAACCCTCAGACAGCTACTTCCAGAAGACCGAGTTAAAGCTAATCATCGTTGTATTAATGTTGTAAATGAGCCGGAAAAAGGTTGTGTCCGCATAGATTGTGTAGGTGATACCCAAATAGAAACTAACCCTTATGCCTATTGGACAGATGGGCAGAAGCATAACGATCCACAGCCCCAAAACTCAGATAGTCCTCCCCAAGAATTAGCAACAAAATCCATTAGAGCTAAACTAATTGTTGCAGCAGACGGAATTAATTCTACAGTTCGTAGGCTGCTTTACACAGATACTCAATATGATGATTTTGCCCGACCCGAATACTCTGGGTTTGCAGCTATATTTTGTAGGGAAATAGCTGAAGTACCAAAGGAACTATGGACAAAACTAGAAGAAGATTTCTTTCAAGAATCACCACTTGTAACAATTACTAATGATGAAATATCTGGCAATTCTGTTTGTATAAATAACATCAGGATAATTTTATATTACAGACCAACTGGTGAGCTAGGGTACATAATACATCTTGCTTTGCCTTTAGACTCATTGCAAGGAAAGTCAGAAAGTTCTTTAATTGACTTAGCTTTGCAAGAGTTGGAAAAAGCAGGTTTTCCTGATCCGCTCAAGCAATTAGTGGGTCTGTCTCCTCCTGCAAAAATGCAGCAGCGTCCATACTATATTCACCACGCGAGCATTTTAGATTCTTTACAAGTTTCTGACCCAACTGACCTCAATATAGAAGCTAATCCTGGCACAATCCCACCAGCCTGGAGTCTAGGGCGAATCGTCTTAGTTGGCGATGCCGCACATGGAATGCCTCCCTTCATGGCTCAAGGAGCTAATCAAGGATTGGAAGATGCACTAGTAGTTACAACACTCATCGCTAAAATTGCTGAAGAGAATAACTGGGATAATCTGCGAGCTATAGCCAAAGCCTTCGAGAAATACGAACATCTTCGTCGCCCACTGATAGCATACGTCCAAGAGGCAACATTACAGCGATCGCCCCACTCGTCAGACAAAAAGTGGCAGGAGTTCAATCAACAGTTGTATCGCCGCAATTTCAACCAAATAATAGAGGCACTCTAGTTAACCGTCTGTGAAAATTTTGATTACAATGCAGATGTCCACTAGGCGGCGTGCTGTCTATCCACGTAAATCCAGAAGATAATCGATGAGTAATCAACTACAAGACTACAATCCTAGCGGCGTAGGTGAAATAAATGGCAACCTCTTAGGTTTGCCTTGCGATTATGAATCTGCAAACCTGATTGTCTTTGGTGTACCGTGGGAAGTCACTGTTTCTTATGGTGCGGGCACTGCTAACGGCCCACAGCGAATCCTTGATGCTTCGACTCAACTAGATTTATTCGATTTCGATAACCCTAATGGTTGGAAGCAGGGAATTTTCATGGTAGAAATTCCCCAAGATATTTTAGAGAAAAATACATATTATCGCGCCTTGGCAGCAAAAATTATTGAGCGATTAGCCCAAGGTAAAGAACTCTCAGATGTACCAGATTTAACACCTGTCCTCACAGAAATTAATCAGGCTGGGCAACAGGTTAATCAATGGCTGTTTGAAAATTGCCAAGAAGCAATTAACAAGGGTAAGCAAGTCGCAGTCATTGGTGGAGATCACAGTTCGCCGTTAGGTTATTTCCAAGCATTAGCGGCTAACTACGCCAACTATGGCATTTTGCACATTGATGCCCACGCAGATTTACGCGATGCTTATGAGGGATTTGAGTTTTCTCATGCGTCGATTATGTTTAATGCGCTGAAAATACCGCAAATTTCCAAGCTAGTGCAAGTGGGTTTGCGTGATATAAGTCATGATGAAGTACAAATGATAGACCAATCTGAGAATCGCATTATTGCATATTACGACCCAGCCATTAAACAAAAGCTCTACTCTGGAACAACTTGGCTTGATTTATGCCGAGAAATTATCAGTCATTTACCTGAGTATGTTTACATTAGCTTTGATGTCGATGGTTTAGATCCCAAACTTTGTCCTAGTACAGGTACTCCTGTCCCAGGTGGGCTGGAATTAGAACAAACATTTTGTCTATTTCGGGAATTAGTCAATAGTGGTAGAAAAATTATTGGCTTTGATATTTGTGAAGTCGGTGATGCTGAATGGGATGGTAATGTTGGAGCGCGGGTAGTTTACAAGCTAGCAAATTTGATGGATTTATCTCAGCCCAAAATATAAACGGGAGCAACGCGAAAAAGTGAGATCATCGTCTAATGAGCAGGGGGAGCAGGGGGAGTAAAGAAAAAATTCTAGTATGTTTTACTACTAAAAAGCTAAAAAATATACTTGAATTATTTCTCTCCCCCTGCCTCCCCTGCCTCCCCTGCCTCCCCTGCCTATTTCACGAGGATCTCACTTTTTCGCGTTGCTCCCCCCTGCTTCCTACCCCCAGCAAGAACTGCGGTCTTTATGATAAGTCCTTAAACGGACATGATATAACGAGGCGACATCTTCGATTTACATGTCTATCAAACGGATGAGTTAATTTTAATGAAGAGGGATTTTTGCATCTTGGGCTGATAAGCTGTTGTGTTTTTAATTTGCACATTGAGACAGCAGGGGAGCAGAGGAGAGGGTTTACAGGTTTTACCTAAAAGATTATGAGGCAACTTGTAGACGCGACAGCTTACCATTTCACAACTCTACACCCGCCCCAAAGTAGCTTGTAAGGGAAAATAATTGCTAGGCGACTTATCGGAGGCGACGGTAAACCATTAGCCAGTCAAGTTTTATCGCACTTCCCAATGTTTGTTGTTAAACTAATACTGAGTACTTTTTTAACTTTATATTAAAAAATAATTACTTAATCAAAGATAGATGCGAAAATATATGACAATACAGTGTAATTAGATTGCTAATTTTTTACTTGCTTCCTTTTGCCTGCATTATCTTTTGCTCACATGATTTTGATGCTACCTTTACATTATTCCTTAATTATTAAGTGTGGGATAATACACAATATACTTCTTCCTTAGATAATCCGTAGACTGTTATTAGGATTAAAGTAACAACTTTATCCAAATTACCCGTCTAACACTTTTGAGTAAAAAATCATAGGGTAGAATAACTGAATATTGCTCAGATATTTTTAAAATTAAAAGCAGGATTTTTTAATGATCGGCTTAAGTAATTCGGAAAACGGCACAGTTAGCAGCACAGCAGCCACTAAAAGGCTGGCAAGGGCGATGATGGTTTCTGGTGGGGAATTCTCGCTGATATTAGCTTGTTGTAACTGTGTTGAAAGGCAGCAGCAAGTGCTGAATATGTTAACAGAATTTTCATCAGCAGATATCCACGAAATCCTGCTCTCACCTGCTTCTGACACTTTGTATACAGCAATTACAACTGCGATTGGTGCTACTCAACCCGAAGCTTTCATGGTACGGGGTTTAGAATCTGTAGTGGAAATTAACCAACTAATTATCAGTACCAATATTATGCGAGATGAGTTTCGGAAACAGTTTCAGTTCCCGTTGGTGTTGTGGGTGAATGATGAAATTCTACGCAAGCTTGTCTGGCTGGCACCAGATTTCAAAGACTGGGCAGCTAGTACCATTAGATTTGATGTACCTCACAATCAGTTAGTTGAAGCTGAACAGCAAGCCATCAGGGCCTAATATTGCCTGAGCTTACTTGCAAAATCTTGTATCCGCTAGGTTGATCCGAGCAAAACCTTAGCTTTAAAATTACTTTTATTGAACCTCTGCTTACCCAGGTGAGGCAAACAGCCTTGCCAGGTGTCCTCGCAAGCTATTTTTTAAAACAAGGGTATGTATTCCCTTCTCTAAAAAAATTCTCATTTTATGAAGCCTGAGCTTCTAAGTTATTACTCTATTGCCATACAACTATAGGGAGTTTTGATTGAGTGCATTTTCATCGATAATTTGTATAAGGAACAAACAATCAGTACATTAGCGTCTGTCTTTATATGTGTTTCAGAAGACATACACTAAATTAATTCCAACTGCTGAAGTTCTGGAATTATGTATTTTGTTGTCTATTAGTGTCTGGATATTATTTTTGATCTCTATAACTCTTGATTAACACCGCTATATTACTATGAAGCTCATGCTGAAAGACTACTTTAATACTAACCAAGCACGAATTTTCACTGCTTTGATTTTGACTGGAATTTTGTCAGTTACTAGCGGTTTAACACTTATCAAAGATGCTCAAGGCGCTTCTGTAAACTTATCGCTAGAAACAAGTAATGAAGTTCTCAAAGACAATATTAAATCAAACCGCTTGCCACGTCCAGTAGCTAACGCAGTACTACAAGATTTAGCCCGCAGACAGGGAATTTCGGCCAGAGAACTGCAAATTATTGATTATAATCAACAGACTTGGCGCAATGGTTGTTTGGAACTGCCTCAAGTTGATGAATTCTGTACCCAAGCGTTAATTCCTGGTTGGCTGATTGTGGTATCTAATGGCGAACAAAACTGGATCTATCATACCAATCAGACAGGTTCCACAGTCAGACTGAATCAAAAGGCTAGTGAAGGTACACTGTCCCCTGTGCAAATTCCAGCCAGCGAGTTACCACCCCCATTAGATAGAGATGTAGTATTTCGGCAAATTTCTAGTGGTGGCTTTGCTGGTAGAACTTACGAGACTGTTTTACTCAAAGATGGGCGATTGATTCGCGTGCGGATTGGTGATGCAAATGATTCTGAACGTAGTGTTCGCCGCGTTTCTGTACAACAAGTACAACAATTTCGGAGATTTTTAGAACGTTCTAAATTTAGTAAATTCCAAAATCTGAGTTACCCAGCCCCTAGTGGTGCTGCTGACTATATCACCTTCACTCTTACCAGCCCAGAGGGTACGGTTCAGTACAACGATATTTCTAAAGATAACCTGCCAAAGAATTTACAGACAGTAATCAAAGCGTGGAATCATCTCGCAACCAGTGCCCAATAATAAAAAGAACTCTGAATTAGGTTGATGGGATTAGATGGCGATTGTTTTAGCGCTTACAATCGAAGCGATCGCTATTTTTGCTGATTGTTCGTGATTTAATGATGTCTGTAATCAAATGATGAAAAGGTTTATAAAGTGGTGTGTTGAGTTTTCTTCTTGGTCGAATATTGGCCAAACCAGAAAGTCCGGGTTGTTTGCCGTTATAGTTATCTTGAGTGTGGTAGCTACAGTGATGCTATCTTTCCCCTTGAATGCTCAAATTAGTCTGCCGCGAACTGCATCTGAGTTAAGGGGAGTGTGGTTAACAAATATTGATAGTGATGTGTTATTCGAGCGCGATCGCCTCAAGGGATCTTTGCAACGCCTTGACGAACTCAATTTTAACACCATATATCCAGCGGTTTGGAATTGGGGCTATACATTATATCCCAGCAAAGTTGCAGGCAAAGTTATCGGGCGATCGCTCGATCCCACACCCGGACTCAAAGGGCGAGATATCCTCAAAGAAATTGTCGATGTGGGACATCAAAAAGGGTTAACAGTGATTCCCTGGTTTGAATTTGGCTTTATGGCACCAGCCGATTCTCTATTAGCTAAAAACCGTCCCCAATGGCTCACTAGCCGCAGCGATGGTACACGGGTTGTCAAAGATGGGAATGATAATCGCGTTTGGCTAAATCCCTTTCACCCAGAAGTGCAGCAGTTCATTCAAGATTTAATTATTGAAATTGTTAGAAACTACAATATTGACGGTATTCAATTAGATGACCATTTTGGCTTACCATCAGAATTAGGCTACGATGCCTATACAGTGGCACTTTACAAAAAAGAACACCGTGGTAAAGCTCCCTCGAAAAACTTCAAAGATCCAGAATGGGTGAGTTGGAGAGCTAATAAAATCACCGAGTTTATGAAACGAGTATTTACAGCTATCAAAGTTACTAAAAAAAATTGCCTGGTTTCTGTTGCTCCTAATCCTCAACGTTTTTCTTATGATTTCTTTTTAGCAGACTGGCAGAAGTGGGAACGGCTGGGAATTGTTGAAGATTTAGTTTTGCAGATATATCGTGATGACTTGAATGTTTTTATCAGCGAATTAGAGTATCCAGAAGTGAAAGCAGCCAAGAGTCATATTCCAGTGAGTGTGGGTATTTTGGCTGGGTTGAAAAACAAAACCGTATCGATGCAGCAGATTCAGACACAAGTGCAAAAAGTACGCGATCGCAATTTTGCTGGAGTCTCTTTCTTTTTCTATGAATCCCTCTGGAATATGGGCAAAGAAAAGCCACAAGAGCGTCAAACTGGCTTACAGAAAATTTTCCCTACACCAACGGCTTACCCGAATTTGTTAACAGGCTGGAAACCGTTCAGTTGACTTTCTTAACAAGCTCTCGGTGAACATACCGTTTAATTTTAAGTGAAGGTTCACCGACAATCACTTAAGAATTTGTCTTGGAATGGACTAAATTTTTTTACTAAAAAAGCAACTAGCCAAATTCTCTTGGCTTCTTTCTTTGCGTTCTTTGCGCCTTTGCGGTTCGTTCCTTGTATAGTTTGTTGCATCTTCATACAGAATTGGTATTATCGTATGTGCTTCACTCCTAACTCCTTTACAGACGCGATTAATCGCGTCTGTACTCCTAATTCAGCACTATCCTATTCCCAAACGTCCAGCCAAACCAGGAGTTAGGGGTAGAAGCGTGGTAATCATCAAGAATAGAGCCAAAAGCCCCAAAGCGGCTCTAGCATCATCAGGTTCAGTAATTTCATTTAAGCTTGGGCGTTCTTGATCCCGTTGCAAAAAGAAAATCACGATCGCCCAGTACATAGCAATCATATTACCGAGAGACACTAACGCCAGTAAAATTAAAGTTGCGATCGTTGCTCGTCCTGCGGTTTTGCGTCCATAAATCGCCTGAACAATCCGTCCACCATCTAGTTGTCCTGCGGGCATTAAGTTCAAAGCGGTAATTACTAACCCCAGCCAACCAATCACCACTAAAGGATGAACGCTTACTAGGGGTGACTGCAACGCCGAACCAAGGACAACTCGCGCCAAACTTCCCACCAAAATCGACCCTTGGAAAAACTGATTTGGCAATTGAAATAAACTACCTGGGTGGGAAAGCAGCAAGCCCGTCACCAGCATTAACAAAGAGACAATACCACCTGCGGCTGGCCCTGCCAAGGCAATATCAAATAATACCTTGCGATTGGGCAACAGAGATTCAAAGCGGGTAATTGCACCAAAGGAGCCAATTTGGACTGCGGGTAGAAAGAAGGGCCAGCTAAGGCGAATTTGGTGACGCTGGGCAAGTAACCAATGACCAATTTCGTGAGCTACTAAAATCGCAAATATCCCAGCGCCTATGGGCAAAGCTTCTTGAAACCGCCCTGGATTACCAAAAAAATCAAAATTCAGCAGTAAGCCCGCAGCTTCTAGATTTGTAGCAATAGTTGCTATCAACAGAACACCTGCAAAAGCTTTTTGCGATAACAACATCGACCGGGGATCGTTACGGCTGGGAAGGACAATCATCACGGGTCTACCGTCTGTGTTTTCCACTAAAAACAGACGATAGCGATCGCCAAGGCGTTGTTGTAAACTTGCAGTTAGGCGGTTGTGAGTCTCTTCTGGTTCTCCCCGCAAATTACCTTTAAAAATGGCTCCATCTTGGTAAGCGATGGTTTCTGTGGCAAAAAATGTATCGATACCAAAAATGCCTTTAATTGCATTCAAGTCATCTTCTGGTATTGGTGGAATTTCCGCTTTCAGTTCTGCGACTGCTAATTGTGGGGAATTTGCTGCAAGTGAGGAAGCAGCGGCGAGTCTTTTGGTTGCGCGTTGCTTGAGGATGGCATCTTGCCCAGCTGCGCGTAACTGTCTGCCCAAATAAACGTACAATCCGGCGGATGTCACCACCAAGAACAATATACCCGCTATATTGATGTAAATCCCTGCGGCAAACAATCCAAAAAACAGCAGCCAGGGAGTCATCAACACCACCGACTGTAACCAGGCTAAGATTCCCAGTTTACCAAAAGGTCTGGCGCGATAAAAGCCCCAGCCTAAAATGCCTAAAGCTACCAGTAGGATTGCCGCCAGGATAGAAGTTTCTGATAAAGTAAACATCTCCAAACCTTTGCTATTGAGACTAAGCCAGAACAAGTCCGGTATTGCAGATACACTTATTAATTTATAACGTCGCCTACCCTCTGCCCAAATTATCTCCCTTTAAGTGGTCGTAGCCAAACCCAGACGAGGGGTAAAAAAGTTCGTAGTAAGGACTTTAGTCCGGGATTTTTAAGTACTTCAGTGCTTATACCAATTCTGTGTGTTACAGCTTTACCCTAACGCACCTGAGCAACTTGAAAAGAGAGCGATCGCATAATAATATAGCGATCGCTCTCTAACCCAATAATTAATTTGCTCAAACTCTATATGAGCGAAATAGTTTTCTAAGTCCAATAAAGAATTTCAGCATTTGGAAAGCGCCTACTAATCTCACTCTCAAAAAAGCTACGCAACGCCTTCATTGTGTCTTTCTCATAAACGTATTTCGTCCCACCAAACTTATTACGCTTGACGCTGCGTTTTGCCTCATCCATCTCTAATTTTGATTGCGGATACCAAGTTTGTAAAACTTCTTTTGACCCAGGTGTGAACCGATGGGAGATTAACTCAAAGGTAAGGTTACAATCAAAATCCAGTGCCTCGTTTATCTGGTCAAACAAACGACTATAGTGCATCTGCCAATCGTCTATCGGCATAATTGGCGCGATTACCAAGCCTACTGGATAACCGCCACCGCCACGCTCTAATGGTAACGCCAACCGTCGCAATGCATTCAGTCTGGATGCTACAAATGCAGTGCCACCTTCAAACTTACCAGAAATGGGTGCTGCATTAACGCTCATCCGACAGCGAGTATGCCCGTTGTGTGGTAAATCGAGTAATCCATCCACGGCATCAAACTTCGATACCCAACGTAGATGTGCATTAGGACGACTGCCAAAGTAACGGATACATTCAGCCAGACTTCCAGTTAAATGCTCAATACCCAATGGGTCTGTGTAACAGCTAACTTCAAAACTCGTGTTTTTACCCTCTTGCTCGTAATTAGCTAAATTCTCTAATATCTGCGGTAAGTTAGCAAAAACGCGAATGACAGGTGGCCCCGACAAGCTACCAGCTAGGTAGCAGTATTGACAGTGAGCCGGACACCCTTCGGCAAGATGAAACTGCCAATCCGCAGAAGGTGGAATGGGACTCAGTTTCAAAGAACTGGGTGGTGCAGTAACCACCGCTAAGGTACGCTTGGCAATGTTGTAAGTATCCCGCTCAGACTCACCGCGCAGTCCCTTCAGGCGGTTCTGTGATAATTCTTCTATTGGTAAGTTGAGTGACTGCACACGTGCAAGAATCTGCTGCCCCCAAACCTCATTGAGGGCAGCAGGTGTAAACAGTACCCGTTCAGGTATCCACAACTTTGGCGATCTTGTTTGTGTATCTGATACTGAAACTTGGTCTGTAATGGTATTCAGCAATATCTTTCTCCGTTATTTAGTTTGCTGATTTCTGCAATTAATTTTCCAGGACTTGCTTAAGTCGTCGCTCTAACAAATCAAGATCCAAAGTGCCTTCATCACGGCTAATTCGTCGCACTGTTGAATTAACATTACCTAGATTTACCAATAAATCTTGAAGAATTTCCTGCTGCTGACGAGCTTGGGTAACTTCGCGTGGTTCCTGTACTAAATCACGCACAATGGTATCTTCAGCGCGAGAGGCGATAATTGGATCGTTTTGCCCTTGAACGTGAACAAAGGTTCGTCGTCCTGGGCCTCGTTCTTCTTCTATTGGTATAACAGCTGTCACTTGGTCAGAACGCACATATTTACCAAATCCCAAATGGACTAGTTCTGATGAGAGGATTTTCATATAATTAAAGCGTAATTTTTAAGCCTTACTTATATTATAAAATATATAAAAGTGGTCTTAAAACCATAGCCCATACGGTTTATACCCAATTCAAAGTAGTAGTTTCCTGTCCCAATTTCTGCTTGATATCTCTGGTATCAGTCACACTCTTCGTACCAGCTTTTAGGCTTGTTCTAGGGTTTCACCAAGCTTAATAAACTCAAGTTTTAGGTTGGAGTCATAACCTTAGGTTGCTAAGTACAGCATTTCATTAGAACTCTTGCATAAATATTTTGTGGTATAATATTGAATTGTTTTAATTTCAGATTTTGCAATTAAAATAGTCAGAATTTATCAATTTTTT
>NZ_JBALDK010000017.1:0-24336 GCF_036917455.1 Nostoc sp.
CAGAATATGAATTAATAGTAGATAGCTACGAACAAGCCAGAGAGAGACCTGGAGATAATGATGAGCAAGAAAAATATTTTTCTGGAAAAAAGAGTTTATTATTAAATGGGAGCGCAAGATTAAAAATAAAGGTAATGCTGTTTATTAAATTTAGCTGCGTAGCAGCTTAGAAAGGGCGAAAGAACTTCGTAAAAATATGACCCCAGCAGAAAAAAAGCTGTGGTATAAATATTTTATAAATTTTCAATTTCGGGTTTTAAGACAACGACCGATTAATCATTTCATAGTTGATTTATATTGCCCTACTTTAAAAACAGTGATTGAAGTTGATGGAGATAGCCATTTTACAGATGAAAGTCAAGATTATGATCTAGAGAGAAATGTTAATCGAATTTTCAACTTGAGAATTAGCCACTGTTGGTGTTGTAAAAATCTGCAAGTACAAACTTGACGGTTGCTGATGAGCAACAACTGGTAGAACTTGACGAGCATGGGCGGCTAATTCCACTGCCTTCACATCATAAGTCTGCGTTGCTAATTTGGGATAGAAACCAATTCCGATGATTGGCAGCAACAAACAAGCGGTAATAAATATTTCGCGGGGTTTAACATCAGATATTACAGCATCCAAGTGTAACTCTTGATTTTGCTCACCGTAGAATACTTGACGCAGCATCGATAGTAAATAAATCGGTGTCAAAATCACGCCCACTGCTGACAGCAGCACAACTACAATTTTGAAGCTGGAACTGTAAACATCACTGGTGGCAATACCGAGAAATACCATCAACTCACCCACAAAACCACTCATTCCGGGTAAGGCGAGAGAAGCCATTGAACCAATGGTAAACAGAGCAAAGGTTTTAGGCATTACCTTGGCCATTCCGCCCATTTTATCCATCATCAAGGTGTGGGTGCGATCGTAAGTCACGCCAGACAGGAAGAACAAGCTAGCAGCAATCAACCCGTGGGAAACCATCTGTAACACTGCACCGCTGATACCTAGTTCTGTGTAAGAGGCAATCCCAATCAGCACAAACCCCATGTGGGCAATTGAAGAGTAAGCCAAGCGCCGTTTGAGATTGGTTTGAGCGAAGGCACAGCAAGCACCGTAGACAATGTTAACCACACCCAAAATTGCCAGCACTGGGGCAAAAGTCACATGGGCATTGGGCAACATTTCCACATTGAAGCGAATGAGGGCATAACCACCCATTTTTAACAACACACCAGCCAAAATCATCGAACCGGGCGCAGATGCTTCACCGTGGGCATCAGGTAGCCAAGTGTGTAAGGGGAAAATCGGCAGTTTTACACCGAAGGCAATCAGGAAACCTGCGTAAACCAACAATTCCAAGGTTTTTGGGTATTCTTTCATTCCCAGAGTCGCCATATCGAAGGTGACGGTATCTCCAGAAAAGACAAGTGCAAAACCGGCAATCAAGATAAATATTGATGCGGCGGCGGTGTAAAGAATGAACTTGGTAGCTGCATAACGGCGGTTTTGTCCTCCCCAGATGGAAATCAGCAGGTAAACCGGCACTAACTCGATTTCCCACATTAGAAAGAACAGCAGCAAATCTTGGGCGACAAATACGCCAATCTGGGCGCTGTACATCGCTAGCATCAAACCATAAAATAATCGCGGCTTGGTGGTAACTTTCCAAGCCGCGAATATTGCGAGAGTATTTATTAAGCCTGTTAGAAGCAGTAAGGGCATCGATAAACCGTCAACCCCCACAGCCCAATGCAAACCTAGTTGCGGTATCCAAGGATAGTTTTCTACAAATTGGAGTCTTGAACTCTGAAAGTCGTATTTATACCAAAAGGCATAAATCATCAGTGCAAAGTCAGCGATCGCAACTCCTAGACCATACCAGCGAACAGTTCTACCTTCTTTGTCTGGGATCAGGGGGATGGCTAAGGCAGCCACCAAGGGTAAGAGGATTATGGCTGTTAACCAGGGAAATTCAATAGCGTTCATCACTTCTGACAATTAATCTGCCTTTTCGCTTATCGTTACATTATATTAAGTACTTTTTACTTTTGTAAACATTGTTTATCTTTAAAAGATTAAATTTTGAATATTGATAGGAACATATACTTGTAAAAGGTTATATCTTCAGAGTAAATAAGAATAAATACTTATCGATTTTTACTGTTTCCATTTTAAATGTAAACTTTTGCAACGTCAATAAAAAACGCTAGCTAAAGCCACCATTACAAACTCGTTACATTTTATAGAACATTTTTGAGTTAGAAACAATCCTCAAACCTATGCAGGGTAAGTAAAATACACCAAGTACTCAAAAATGGCTGAAATTCAGCTATGGCAATATAGAAAGCAAAACGATATCAAGGTCTATCTGTATTAGGACAGGAACATCCCTCTTTGGCGAAAACATCAAATAGCGAGTGTTCCGTTAAGGTAATTACCCCACTATGGTGTTTGGCAATTATGAACCATCTAGTTTTATCCCAGTTGAGGGTTTTGGCTGCTTTTTATTTGCTATAATATACAGCAAAACCCTTGTGTTGCAAGGGTTTGTGAAAATAATTAGTTAAAAAGGCGGCACCCGGATTTGAACCGGGGGTGGAGGTTTTGCAGACCTCTGCCTTACCACTTGGCTATGCCGCCACATTGACACTATCAAGCCTTTCTGCTTACCGCTTAATAGCTTAGAGAGCTGAAGAGGAGCCAGTAGCCTCAATTTTATAATAGTACCACAAGATTGCGAGGCACAGATAAGTTGGCATTGATAATTAATAGCTTTTGTAAAGCATCCTCAATTTCCACCCCCGAAAATGCGATCGCTAGGTATTGAACTTTCTCGCCTCATCTCCCACTGGGAAAAATGCCCGATACCAATTTTGCACAGCTAACTGAGAAACCTTGTGCCCCTACTTCTCTAGCAACTACCCCGCTTTAAAAGTGCAAAATCTTGCGTCATAGGTTCAAGTCTCTTGATATGGACGATTTTAGCAACTGTCTTGTCATATCAAATGATTCTTGAAAAAGTCAATGTTAATAAAGTATTTCTAGTTTAGAAATGCTGGCATTAAACAATCCGGTTGACAATTGTCCATACTTCCCCATCGTAGCGGACATAAGGAACGGAGATTGTCTTGAAGCCAGTAATAAACGGTTTGTAATAAATCCGCCAATACATTGGACTCAGTTCATTAGCACAATGTTTTAGGAGACGGACTTCTGTTGCCAGTTCACTTGCTAGTTGATTAATGCGTTGAGCATGAACCTGTGCCACTTCTTTGGCTTCTTCTAGCTCTTGCTGTAAGATAAGTTCTTTTGATACAACTTGCGATCGCACTAACTTACCTTGTTTTTGTTTGATTTGGTTTTCTAGGGCGGCGATTGCAGCATCGATGCCCTGGAGTTCAATTGATAATTGGGCATTTTCTCTGGCTTGACGGCGGTAAGCTTCCACCATTGCCTGGGGTGAATCATCCTCGCTAGAGATGACATTATTTATAGTGAGTGCAGCGCGTTCTTCTAGGAGAATCTGAATTTGAGAGTTAAGCGCCGCCATTTCAGCCTGAGTTTGCTCCATAAACCGAGTTTTAAGTGCTGAGTAAAATTATTAAAAGCTTTTTGCGCCTTGGGTATCTAGAGAAAGCGATCGCACCTCGGCTGTAATTCCTTCTTCTTGCCAGGCAGCTAACATCGCCGTTTCCACAGCTTTCGAGTGTAATTTATCCGCCAAAGCTAACAGTGTCGGCCCCGCACCACTAATTACCATACCATAAGCACCAGCACTAACGGCTGCAATGTTGAGAGCATCATAACCAGGAATCAAAGCTTTACGATAGGGCTGATGCAACTTATCTTGCAAAGCTGTCTTTAACCATTGTCCGTTACCAGTTTCCAAGCCGCGCAACAATAACCCCAAATGTGCTGTATTGAAAATCGCATCGGCGCGACTCACTTCAGTTGGAAGAACGCCGCGTGCTTTTGAAGTGGAAAGTTCAAAATCAGGAATAGCCACAACTGGTACAACATCTTTATGCCAGGGAACATCACAAATTTCCCAACCTGCGCCACTGGTAGCAGCGAGACGACATCCTCCCAGCAAAGCTGGAACTACATTATCAGGATGTCCTTCCATTGCGATCGCTAACTCCATTACCTGCGACTGAGAAAGAGTAGCACCCTCAAGTTCATTAGCAGCAAGCAACCCACCAACAATTGCTGTCGCTGAACTACCCAAACCCCTCGCCAAAGGAACGCCTAACTTAATCTCTATTTTCACAGCCGGCGGTGTCTGCTCTATATGTTGATAGAACTTGACAAAGGTTTGGTAAAGGAGATTATTCTCATCAGTTTGGACTCGTTCAGCTTCTGTACCAGTGACATGAATAGTTAGCCCACCTTCTTGGCGAGTGAACTTAAACTCGTTGTACAGCTTTAATGCTGCACCGATGCAATCAAAACCAGGCCCCAAATTCGCAGTTGTGGCGGGAACGGTAACAGTTACACCAGAAATAACAGACATTGCTAAAACTCACTAAGGAACGTGGATTAAATAAAGTGTAAAAGTAGGGTGTGAAAGCGTTGCGTAATGCACTATTCTCCGTTCCATCAGAATTACAGGTTATTAAGTTTGCATTCCTAATCATCAACCAGCATCTCATGTAAGTGGTTGATTTACTCATAAGTTATCGTAGTCCAATGTTGCTTCTGACTTAATCCTTAATCTGTATCCAGTGTATCCAATGGTTTTTTCCATGAATCACTGCTGCAATAGTTACAGTGTCAACCTGAATTCGATAGATGATTCGATAGCTGTATACAAACTTCTCCCTAATAGTATCATCGCCAAACTCTGGTACTATAGAGGTTGGACTTTTTATTTTGTCGTATTTATAGCCTGATGTTTAGTTCATTAATAAAGCAATTGAACGCTCTAGTCGGGTGTATAGTCCACTATTAACATTAATATAACTTCAGTATTTCATTGATAGCCTACCCATAGTGATAAGCTATCAACACCCTATTTTTCCTCAGAAAAATACCTAAAAGTTATCGAAATTAGCGATCGCTCTTTTCCACAGAAGCAATAGATTTCAAAAAGCTTATTTCAAAGTTCCCAAAACGGGCGCTACCTCAACCTCTGAAATTTGCGGAACCAATAATCGATTAGCAAAAATCTGGGGATTTGTTTGCGAAACTATAGCATAAGACTGGCGAAGATTAGCATTCACTGCGACGGTCTTCACGTCGTACATCTGCATGGCCATTTTGGGATAGAAACCAATACCAATAATCATCAGCAGAAAACAGGCAGCGATAAACACTTCACGCGGTCTAGCATCGTCGTAGACTGCATCCTCTGGCACGAGGCAGTCTGTACCAAAACAAACTGTTCCTTCATCTTCTTGATTTTCCGAACCTGCATTATTAATGTCGCATAGGAGTGCTGCACCTTTACCATAAAATACCTCTCGCACCATGGAAAGTAGATAGATAGGTGTGAGGATGACTCCAACGGCGGCGAGAAAAACCGTGACAGTGCAGAAAGTCGAACTGTAAATGTCACTGCTTGTCATCCCAACAAATACTGATAGTTCACCAGCAAAGCCACTCATACCAGGAAGTGCTAGGGATGCCATCGCCCCAATTGTAAACAAGGCAAAGACTTTGGGCATAGCTTGACCAACACCGCCCATATCTTTCATGACCATTGTGTGGGTGCGATCGTAAGTAACGCCTGCTAAGAAGAACAGCACCGATGCAATCAAACCATGCGAAATCATCTGCAACATCGCACCGTTGATTCCCAAATCAGTAAATGAGGCAATGCCAAGCAGTACAAACCCCATGTGAGAAATCGACGAATAAGCCAAACGCCGCTTCATATTCGTTTGAGCAAAAGAGTTTAATGCACCATAGATAATGTTGACAACACCCAGAATTGCTAGAACAGGTGCAAAGTAAATATGTGCATCGGGGAGTAGTTCAAGATTCAGCCTAATTAGTCCATATCCACCCATTTTCAGCAACACACCAGCCAAAATCATCGATACAGGAGAGGAAGCTTCGCCGTGGGCATCAGGCAACCAGGTATGCATGGGGAAAACAGCAAGTTTGACACCAAATGCAATCAACAATCCTGCATAAAGTAGCAGTTGTAGACCAAGGGGATATTCATTCTTGGCGAGGGCAGTTATGTCAAATGTCATATCACCACCGCCATATAACCCCATTGCTAGGGCTGCCACCAAAATAAATATAGAAGCTGCTGCGGTATACAACAAAAATTTTGTAGCCGCATAACGCCGTCTTTGCCCACCCCAAATGCAGACTAGTAAGTAGACGGGAATCAGTTCTACTTCCCACATAATGAAAAATAGCAGCAAGTCTTGGGCAACAAATACCCCTACCTGTGCTGAATACAGCACTAGCATTAAAAAATAGAAGAGGCGGGGGCGGCGATCGACTTGCCAAGCTGAAAAAATCGAGAGTGTGGTGACAAATCCTGCTAGCAGCACAAGTGGCGCTGAAAGTCCATCAACTGATACCGCCCAGTTTAAACCTAACTGAGGCATCCAGGCATAATTTTCAACCATTTGAAAACTAGCACTGCTGGCATCGTAATGCTTCCAAAAGGCGTAACACATCAGGGCAAAGTCTGCAATACCTACACCCAGTGCATACCACCGCACGCGTTTGCCGTCTTTATCAGGTAGCACAGGGATGAGCAGGGAGGCAACGAGTGGTAGCAAGACAATCGCGGTAAGCCAGGGAAATTGATCCGCTATCATGTATATAAGGAAAAATACTTATTTGTTCGTCAATTATGTCATTTTACTAAACTGTGTAACAAGTTCTTAACAAATCTTTGTACATGTGATGCTTTTGACCATAAACGACTACAAGTAAGTATATTTACGGTACTAGTCCAGCCCGCAAAGCACGGACAGCAGCCTGTGTCCGGTCAGCCACACAGAGTTTATTGAGAATACCCCGAACATGAGTTTTGACAGTACCGACTGTTAAATAGAGCCTTTTAGCGATTTCTGCATTGTCACATCCAGCGACAATCAACTCTAAAACATCCATTTCCCGGTGAGTTAAAGGATAGCTGACTATACTTTTCTCAGTATCTGGGTCAATACCTTCAATCAAGACCCTTTTTCCAGATGCTCCCCTGTTACCATCGGGGAAATCTTGACGTATTTGTTGTAGTACAAGGTCTGCGATCGCCGGATCGATCCATGAGCTACCTGCATAAGTTGTTTGCACAGCCTCCACTAGTTTCTCCGTTTCGATATCCTTCATACAATAAGAATCTGCACCTGCTGCAAATGCTGCTAAAACTGCCTGTTCGCTATTCTGCATCGTTAAGATTAGCAGTTTTGTTGTGTAGTCTTCGTTCTCTGCTTGATACTGCCGAAAGGTGCGTGTTAGCTCAATCCCATCCATGTCAGGCAAACCGATGTCAATAGTAGCAACATCTGGCTTGAGACTTTTCAGAAGCTTGATGCCGTCGGCTGCATTGGCTGCTTCACCAACAATGTTAAACTCTGGCTGGGTTTGTAAGGCAGACCGTAAACCGATTCTCGTCAGATTGTGATCTTCAATCACGAGGATTTTGATTTCACTCATAGTTGCTTAATTTTACTGTTATCTATCTCAAGTACAGATTAAAATAATCTCATTCTTCTATTCGGTATCTTATACAAAAAGCAATGCTCTTGGTATTATTTACTGAATTTCATCTACCATTAGACATAAATAACCTTATATTGTAAGCCTTTCTAAGGCAAGAGTGTTGGTATAACAATATAATTCAGCAAACTTGAAAGGAAAATTTGAATCCTTAATTCATCTTAGCGCTGGTGATGTAAGCTATGACTAGATTTGCTAGGGATAGCCAAGCACTTCTTTTTTTATTTAGCCATGTCTTTAAGTAAAACTGTCAAAAAAGATAAAATTCTCGTTGTCGATGATATTTTTGATAATCTACTAGTCTTAGAAGCTGTCCTAGAAGATGAGGACTATGAAATTAGCTTGGTAGAAGATAGTAAAATTGCTCTGGCTATGGTTGAAGAGTCACCACCAGACATAATTCTCTTGGATGTGATGATGCCGGAACTCGATGGCTATGAATTTACTCGACGCATCCGACAGAATCAGGCGTTGCCATTTATCCCTATTCTGCTGCTGACGGCTCACTATGAGTCTAGCGTTGTGGAAGGACTTGATGCTGGTGCAGATGACTTTATTCGTAAACCATTCGATCCTGATGAATTACATGCACGAGTGCGATCGCTCCTGCGCCTCAAGCATAGTATCGACGAACGAGATCAGATGGCTAACCTCCGGGCTGATTTTGTCTCGCGTTTTACTCACGATCTACGTATACCGCTAGTAGCCTCCAACCGCGTCTTAAAATTATTGCTAGAAGGCAGATTTTGCGAAGTTTCGCCACAATTGCAAGAAATAATTGATACCATGATTGGCAGTAATCAAGACCTGCTAGAAATGGTAAATACTTTGCTAGAAGTTTATCGTCATGAAGCAGGCTGTAAAACTTTAAAAATTTCTCCCTGCAATATTCAGGAATTAGTTAGTGAAGTTTTCCAAGAATTAACTCCCTTAGCTGAGGAAAAAGGATTAACTGCAAATATTGATAGAGGTGAAACTACAATCACTATCATGGCCGATCGTGTAGAACTGCGGCGAGTTTTAACAAATCTTATCGGCAATGCTATCAAATTTACAGACAAAGGTTCTGTAGATATTCACTGTCATCTCACTCCGGCAAATGTGATTATTGATATCCAAGATACAGGACCAGGAATTTCCAAACAAGACCAAGCAATATTATTTGAGCGATTTCGCCAAGGAAAACACCAGCGTTCTGGTAGTGGTTTGGGATTATATCTATCTCGTTGCATTATTGAAGCACATCAAGGCACAATTGATGTGACATCTGAACCCGGACAGGGTAGTAGATTCACTATCCGTCTACCTGTAGCAAGCGAAAACTAAAAGTGGGGACATTTTACAACCAAAAATAGTGTTCACAGACAAAATCTGTGAACACTATTTCAATAGATAGGTATTCTTGATAATGAGTGACTTATCTTTTTTTTACTATAATTTGGCCAATACTTTTCCATCAGTTAGAATACAAGGCGGGTGTTGCCTCTTCAGAGATAAGACACAGATTTAAGAAAGCGAGAAGGTTTAGTAAATAATTATTTCACCTAAACCTTCTTTATAAATTAAGTTCAGCCTATTCTAATCTAAAGTCTTTTTTACTTCATCTTTGATATTTTCAGCAGTGTGGCGGACTTGAGCTTCAGCTTGTTTAGCTTTACCTTCAGCTTTATCGTTAGGATTGCCAGTTACTTCGCCAATCGCTTCTTGTACTTTTCCTTCTACGTTTTTAGCAAAGGCTTTTGCTTTATCTTCAATACTCATCTGCTTTTTTCCTAAATATGTTAATGATTGATTAGTTATTGCTTGCTAATGAAGCATTGCAATGTTTATAAATTACTTTTAGACAAGTTTTAATTCTTCTATCTGACGATGTTTTTATTAAAAATATTGTTGTCCGTTATATATAGTTATTTAAAGATTAAATTCATCTTAGAGAATTTAAATAATATCCAAAAGATAGAAAAGAATGATTCTATTTTTCTATCTTTTGGTAAAATAACTTCCTACCTTAGCTATGCAAGACTACAGATACGTAGTTTTAATTAGCGGTTAAGAAGTACTCATATAGTTAAAGCAGGTGAAGTAGCCACAAAGCAATTTTGACCACCAACTTACCTGTAGCCACAGAAATTGTACCAATGGTTTTGCAATTGCAACCTGCGATGTCTACGACGGGCTACGCCTACGCACTAACCGAAGACCAGTTTTATGAGTTTTGTCAGCTAAACCGCGATTTTCGCATTGAACGTAATGCTGTGGGAGAATTAGTGATTATGCTCTTTACTGGTTCCGAAACCGATCAACATAACTTCGACATTATTGTTGGGTATTTGGACAAAGCAAGATGGTACAGGTGTAGGGTTTGGTTCCAGTGGTGGGTTTACTTTGCCTAATGGTGCGGTGCGATCGCCAGATGCAGCGTGGATAAAACGCGATCGCTAGGAAGCCATACCAGCAGAACTGCGAAAAAAGTTTGCACCGATTTGTCCTAAGTTTGTAATTTAATTGCGTTCTGAGAGCGTAGTTTACCGCCGTAGGCATCGCTTGCAAGTTTTGCAAGACAAGATGCAAGAGTATATAGATAATGGTACGCAACTTGGTTGGTTAATTGATAGAAAACAACGCCAAGTTTTTATTTATCGTCCTAATATTACGGTTGAAGTATTAGATAATCCTAAAACCCTTTGCGGTGAACCGTTGCTACCTGGTTTTGTTTTGGATTTAAGTCAGGTTTGGTAAAGAATAAATTTCAAGGTATGATAATTTGAAGTATACATTATGGGCAAACTAACCTAGTGGTCAAATTATTATCACTAGGTAAAACCGAATCGGACAACACCATTATGTACGAACCTATCAATCTTGATCAATTAAGAGATCAATCTGCTAACTACCACTCTAAAACAGCTTTCCAGCATCAAATTGAAGCATTTGAAGCCCTAAGTAAAACGTTTAAATTTGGTAGTGAAATACCTGGTAGTGGAATTTTAGTACTTCCTACAGGTGCTGGTAAGACATTTACGGCTGTCAGATGGTTATCTGACCATGTAATCCCTAAAAATATTAAAATTCTTTGGTTAGCTCCTTCATTTTACCTGTTGGATCAAGCATCCGATACCTTTAAAAAAGGTGCTAGGGATATTCCAGAGCCGAAGAAGACGTTAAATATTCGGTGCGTTTCTAGTAATCCTTCTCATGCTAAAGCCTCATCTATACAAATGACTGATGATATTGTCATTATGACAATACAAACAGCTATCAATAATTTACATACTGATGCTGTAGATAGGATGGGTAATAAATTTGAGACAGCTTTCAGAAAATTTATTGATAGTTGTAGAGAAACAGGACTTTTTGTAGTAGTTGATGAAGCTCATCACTCACCAGCCTATGGTTGCAGAAACTTATTAATTGGTGAAAGAGATTCTGCTTTAGGACTTCGAGGATTATTTCCAAAATTAAATCTACTTGGTTTAACAGCTACACCAACATATAATGATCGGGCTAGGAGAGGTTGGCTTTGGAAAATTTTTGAAAATGAAATTATTTATGAAGCTCAAAAAGAAAGTTTAATATTACAAGGAATTTTAGCTAGACCTAAGTATATTGAAGTAGCAACTGGGAAAGAATTAGAAGTTGATGATAAATTATACGATCGGCTAGTTAAGCAACATCAAGACCTTCCAGAATCAATTATTGAAAAACTTGCAAGTGATCAACAGAGAAACAATTGTATCGTACACACTTATGTATCAAATAAAGATGCTTATGGGAAAACCATTATTTTTGCCGATCGTTGGTTTCAATGCGTTTATATAAAAGAAAAACTTCTCGAAAAGGGTATTAAAGTAGACGCAATTTATTCACAGATAGATGCCGATCCCGGCTCTGCTGAAGCACGAAACAAACGTACTCAGAGTGATAATCAAAAGATTTTGAATGAATTTAAGAATGGTAAGCTTGATGTTTTAATCAATGTACGAATGTTAACAGAAGGGGCTGATGTCCCTAGCATTCAGACTGTATTTATTACTCGTCAAACAACAAGCTCTATCTTGATGACTCAAATGATTGGTAGAGCATTACGAGGCGAAAGAGTAGGAGGTAGTGCTGAGGCGAATGTTGTTCTATTCTTCGATGACTGGAAACGTTTAGTTGATTGGGCTAACCCAAAAGATGGCGATACTATAGATAAACCAAAACTCTCTGTAAAAGGATATCATCCATTTGAATATATTTCTATTCGTCTAGTTGAGGAATTATCAAAGTCAATTGAGAGTGGTGGAGATTATCAAATAGTATTCTCAAAAATATGCCCTATTGGTTGGTATAAAACTGAAATTGTGTATGCTGACGCTGACGATAAACATGAATCAATGGAATCATTTACTGAATTTGTCATGGTATATGAACATACAAAATCAAAATTTGATTCATTTATTCTCTTTATTCGTTCTACAAACTTATTAGATGAATGGTCTAAAGAATATCTTGATGAGAAATGGATGCAGCCTCAAGTCCAACAATGGATAAGTGACTGGTTTGAACGCAAAACTAACAATATTGGTGAAAAGCTTGATTCAGATTTAATTAAGATTGTTCGCCACATTGCTCAAAATCAATCTGTACCTATATACCATCCATTTGACGAAAGAGAACTGTATGACTTAGATAAAATTGCTTATAAAGTCATTGATTTTTACCCTCGCTTAAAACATGAATATTTAGACAAAGAGTTTTCCAAATCTGAGACATTGTGGAAAGTTTTTTATAAAAGCTTGATTCGATTTTAAACAGCAGTTGACGCAGCGATTATAAACATTATTTATCAGCCTACACCTCAATCTACTCTACCTCTCATTAATCCATTAAAAACAGAAGATAGAGAATTAAGCGAAGCAGAAAAAGTTAAAGTTAAAGAAAGAGATGGTTATGCTTGTCTATGTTGTGGAGTCAATACCAAAAGTAAATTACAAATAGATCATATTAAACCGTTTTCTATGGGTGGCAAAACTTCTCTAGAAAACTCACAAACCTTGTGTGTTATGTGCAATAGATTTAAAGGCAAGAATGAAATTGATTTTCGGTGTAATACAACAAAATTGAGTATTCCTAAAAAGCTGGATTTATCATTTAGAACAGAAAGTCAAAATGCTATAAGTCAAACATTACCACGCTTTGATTCCCCGGTAGGATATTTAACATTTAGAACAGAAAGTCAAAATGCTATAAGGACTTTAACAAGAATAGTTAATTTATTTTACCATTGCAAAGCAGTTTACAAAGTTAATTGGGCAGTACGCCCTTACGGGTACAACATATATTTATACCCTGAAAACAATCCTGAATGGTTACTTAAGCATAAAATAGAACTTCTCAAGTACATTCAAGATAAGCTTGATCCTAATGCTTACAACATTGAAATTAATACACAAGATAAAAGCTAAATTCAGGTTTAGCATTCAATACTTTACTTTCTATAAACCATTAAAATAGGGACTGAGAAATAAATTTCAGTCCCGATAAAAAAGCGGGTTAACCGCTATTTATATGGTTAACCCGTGCAGCTTTGGGAACGCGCAGAGAAATTGTTATTGCAATACCAACTTCACATTGGCGTTTTGCAGACCGCGCTGTTTTACTTCAGCCAAAGTTTTGTTAACGGCATACTTTTGGTTGATTGAGTTGATCAACTCGGTTTGGTTGTGCTTCTTAGCAACGCCCCACAGGTCAGCGATTAGGTCAAAAGAACCATCGCTGTTGCGAGACCAGCCGAGGTCATATTCGCCATCCAACATAGCTACGATGTCAGAACGGACACGCTGACCGTTATAACCACGGACATCAGCTTCAGTCTTTACGCTGATACCGAGGTCGCGTAAGGAAGCCTTGAGGATTTCGGCATCGGTGATTTTGGTACGCAGGGTGCTAAAGTGAGACATTTGGGTTTCCTCCAATGAGAAGATTGAGAAAAACGACAACGGTTTGTTTTGAGCGAAGCCGCGTTAGCAGGATGCGGCTTTTCTTATAACTGCTAGCATTTTCAGCTAGCCTTTCCCCCTGGGATGGCAGAGGAAAGCTTTTAAAACTCCATTCGCTGATATTCAGCTACGGAGGATGCTGCGGGGCGGGCGCGCTGTCTGGCCCAATCTCTCAGAGCCGTTACTTGTTCTTGCATCGTTCGAGACAGCGGCAATGTTGCCTTCAGTGCAGCAATAATATCTAGTTGGGTGAACTCCCTATCTTGGGCAAAAGCTTCATACATTGCCGCAACGATCGCTTGTTCAACTTCTGCTCCAGAAAAGCCATCAGACATCTTGGCTAGTTGCTCAAGATCGAATCGAGAGATGTCTTCACGGCGCTTGGTCAGATGAATATTAAAAATGTGTTGCCGTTCTTCTGGTGTTGGCAGATCGACAAAGAAAATTTCATCAAAGCGTCCTTTCCTCAAGAACTCGCCAGGTAAGCGTTCTACTCGGTTGGCGGTTGCCATCACGAACACTGGTGATTTCTTATCTTGCATCCATGTGAGGAAAGAGCCGAAGATTCTGCTTGAAGTCCCTCCATCAGAATCAGAAGAACCTCCACTACCAGCAAAGGATTTATCCAATTCATCGATAAACAAAATCGCTGGGGAAATAGATTCTGCTGTTTTCAGGGCGTTTCGCAGATTTGCTTCACTTCGTCCCACCATTGAGCCGTCGTAGACTCGGCCCATATCCAACCGTAGCAGTGGTAAACCCCACAACCGGGAAGTTGTTTTGGCAATTAGTGACTTACCGCAACCGGGAACACCGAGAATTAACATCCCCTTCGGTTGAGGCAAACCATACTCTCTCGCTCTTTCTGTGAAAGCGTTAGAGCGTTGCTTGAGCCATCTTTTTAACTCTTCTAAGCCACCTACTGCATCAATGGTTTCATCTTCTTCAATGTATTCTAAGATGCCATTGCGCCGAATTAGTTGCTTTTTCTCAGATAAAACGATATCTACCTCATCTTCCGTCAAACGCCCTGTAGTTACCTGCGCCTTTCGGTAGACTTTCTCAGCTTCATCTTTGGTTAGACCTAAAGCTGCTCTGAGAAGCTTTTCTCTAGCCTCTGTTGTCAACCGCCGACCACGATTTTGGTCTACGTGCTGAGTCAGTACTTTATTCAACTCTGCCATATCTGGCAGTGTAAAATCAATAACAACAACTTCTTTTTCTAACTCTATAGGTACTTGTTGCATTGGGGACATCAAAATGATGTTCTTTTGCGTACCTTTAAAGCTAGCGATCGCATCTCGTAACGATCTGTTTGTTGCTGGCGCATCAATAAAGGGGTGTAAATCTTTAAGAATAAATATACTTGGTTCTTTCTGCCGGATAATCCACTCAATCGCCGCCTCTGGAGACACGGTGTTATGTTGGGTAACATTCCGGGGTTGACCATACTCCACAATCCCGTGTGTTACTGTCCAAATAACTACTCGGCGCTGGGGCTTTAACAACTGGGCGATTGTGGAAACGGCTTGCTCGGCCCGCTCTTCCTCGGAGGTCACAAGGTAGATTAAAGGGTATTGAGCTTGAATTAGGATATTGAGCTCTTCTTTCATACTTCGACCTACTTGAGACCTTATAGAGACATTGCTTCTGGTAAAGACAACCGAATCATGAATGAATAGTTCATAATTCCTATCTATTTAGCAAGGAACTAACTCTTCCTCGCCCTTGGGATTGGTTTCATCTTCGTCCATTTCATTAATAGAAAGATGCTCTTGACCAACTACTCCTGGTTGATTGCCCAAAGAAACCAGTTCCCCATCACGTAAGACTAGCGAGCTATCACAAGTTGGGCATGAATAAACTCTATGAGTCCGCCCGAAAGAAGAATCTTCTAACTCGTCAACCAATTCTGAATGAGACAGGTAAAAACCAAGGGCGCGTTCGGCAAGTTCTGACATTGGTTCAGAATCTACTGCTGAACGAATCTTCAGTTTTCTGTGCAACTCTGGCGATAAATACAAAGTGACCTTTTGCTTAGTTTGCGTTTGCATATAACTCTTTAACGGTCTTACCCGGGTATGTATATCAACTTATCGGTTCTTCTATTGGTTGTCAAGACAGCAAAACGTTTTAACGCCACTTTTGTTACATTTGTTTACAACTAGGGTTGAAATGCTGTTTATTGAGTGATAAATCCCTGACGACAAACTTCTGAGAATTAATCAGGGTTTAGGATTCAAATTTTGAAACCTGAATGGAAATTAGCGATCGCTAATTAATGATTGTCTGATTGGGCTTACTTTTTAACTATTTGGAGTGTAAGCGGATTAAAGTTAAACACTTTGCCGGTTGTAAACAACTGATATCCACAGGAAATGCCAGCGAATGACACCAGCATAGAAAAAAGGGACACTGAGCCGATGACAACCCCACTGGCGAGAAAGAGAGCAATTCCGATGCCAATCAACACCCATCCGAGTTTGCGATTATCGCGCCCACCCCAATTTAGAGCTACTACACCTCCCATACAGAGCAAAATTCCAGGTGTGCTGCGTAAATAAACGCTTACACAAATGCTTGTACTTAAAAATGTAATGCCTGCGAGGATTAGTCCTAAACCAATAAGCTTACTGGCAAGGATTACTTGCTCTTCCTCTTCTTTATTGGTGGTAGGTGCTGTAATTTTTGTTGATGCAGAGTTTGGGGTAGGATTTTTTGTGGCAGATGCAGAGTGCTGCTGCACCCGAAACATGAAAGTTATTTTGTCTCCCTGCCCAAAGGAAACTCTGTCTTCTGGATGGAGTGGAAAAAAAATTTGAGGTTGAAGTTTCGCACCGTTAACATACGTCCCATTAGAACTGCCTAAATCGGTGATATGGTATTCATCCCCATTCACCCAAATTTGGGCGTGGATGCGAGATGCCACATCTGAATCTGGTAAGCCGGAAATATCAATATCTGGTGGTTTTTGGTCGTTTGGCTTACCAATACAAATTACAGAAAGATTTGGCGGAAATTGCAAAGATGTGTTGGTTTGGAAGTGAAAAAGCTCCAAAGCTGGTTTGCCTGTTTGAGATGCACTGTACATAAATTGTGTGATAAAGCACTCTTTATAAGCTTCTCTACTGAGAGCTTAAAAGAGAATGGTAAATATCCTGAAAGAATATTGAACTTTTAATGAGTGCTTTTTTAGTGCAAGGTTCGGTCAGAGAAATGTCGTCAACTCACTCGCAATTCATCTCACACTTTTGCTTCTCTACGAGACGCTACGCGAACGCGGTAAGATGTGAGCCTTCTTGCTGTTTAAGGTAAATGGCTACTGCTAATAAAATCTGTAGTTTGGGGCGAAGAATTTATCAGTTCGCCGCCAGCATTAGCGGGGTTATTGCCCTGTTAGTAGTTTTGTGGGGTTGTACTGCAAATGATTTTAACGCCGGAGCGATCGCATGGAAAACTTATAGCAACTCCCGTTATGGCTTTGAATTTCCATATCCGAGTAATTGGACTTCTTCAGCAGCCCCAGCAAATAGTGATGGAATTGCGTTTATTTCATTACAGGATAACTCAGTAGAAATTCGAGGATGGGCAAGTCATGATTTACCAAATTCGATTGTTACAGAGCAAAAGCCGTTAAAAAAGATAAAATCTAACTTTCAAACCGCCCAAGGAGTATCTGGGGTAATGGTTGTAGAGGTTGATAAAGATATAGGTTCAATGACACTGACACTAACTCAGAGTCAAGTAAAATACTATTGGCGAGGACGAAGCAAGAGCCAAAAATTTCAAGATTATTATCGTTTGTTTTATTACATTGCCCAACAGTATCGAATTCCGAAGTCCTGAGAGACGCGATGAATCGCGTCTGTACAAGAATTCCTCTAATTTTCCTTTATTTATCGTAAATAATAAGGGTTTAAGACCCCTACCTCTACAGGTAGCCCCAGTTTCAGTCGGGGTTTAAATCCCCGCCTGAAATTGTCTTGAATTTTGAATTTTGAATTTTGAATTTTGAATTGTTAATGCTGCTCCTGCGCCAAAAATCCACATTTCCCTCAGAATGATGATTGAGAGGGGACAAAAACCTGATAGATTTAGCTATCAGCGAGTAAAAACTGGTGAAGATGAAAGTCCTGGTTATTGGCGGTGATGGATATTGCGGTTGGGCAACTGCTCTTTACCTTTCCAATCGAGGTTATGAAGTTGGAATTTTAGATAGTTTGGTGCGGCGGCATTGGGATAATGAACTTGGTGTTGAAACTCTCACTCCGATCGCACTAATTCAACAACGTCTCCAGCGCTGGCAAGATTTGACAGGTAAATCTATCGATTTGTTCATCGGCGATATTACGAATTACGAATTTCTCAGCAAAACATTACATCAATTTCAGCCAAATGCCCTAGTGCATTTTGGCGAACAGCGTTCAGCCCCATTTTCCATGATTGACCGAGAACACGCAGTTCTTACCCAGGTTAATAATGTAGTTGGGACGTTGAACTTGTTGTACGCCATGCGGGAAGATTTTCCCGACTGTCATTTGGTGAAGCTGGGGACGATGGGCGAATACGGTACACCCAACATTGACATTGAAGAAGGGTATATCACCATTGAACACAATGGCCGCAAGGATACATTACCTTATCCCAAGCAGCCCGGTTCGATGTACCATTTAAGCAAAGTCCATGATAGTCATAACATTCACTTTGCTTGCCGGATTTGGGGATTACGGGCAACTGATTTAAATCAGGGTGTAGTTTATGGTGTCTTAACCGAAGAAACGGGGATGGACGAACTATTGATTAATCGGCTGGATTACGATGGTGTGTTTGGGACTGCACTGAACCGCTTTTGTATTCAAGCAGCGATCGCACACCCCTTAACTGTCTATGGTAAAGGTGGACAGACTCGCGGGTTTTTGGATATTCGGGATACAGTACGATGTGTGGAATTAGCGATCGCTAATCCTGCCCAAGCTGGGGAATTCCGCGTATTTAACCAATTTACAGAACAATTTAGCGTCGGTGAATTGGCATTAATGGTGAAAAATGCTGGTAACGCTATGGGATTGAAGGTAGAAATCAATCACTTAGATAATCCCAGAGTTGAGAAAGAAGAACATTACTTTAACGCTAAAAACACTAAATTGCTAGATTTAGGTTTACAGCCTCACTTGCTCTCTGATTCTCTACTCGATTCTCTGTTAAACTTTGCCATTAAGTATCAGAAACGAGTCGATCACAAGCAAATTCTGCCTAAAGTGTCTTGGCACAGAAATTAGGATAAACTCTGCGTGCGGCTGATAACAGAACCTTATTTAACTCAAGTCAGTAATTGGCCAAAAAATGGTCGTCATATCTTAGCACAATATGACGACCATTCAATTGTTGTTTACCAGGCGTATCGTCCCGCTATTGGTCACTTCGCCGCCACCTATGGTTATTTTGGTGGTGAATTTAGTTTTGACCGCATGAGTTGGATCAAACCTAACTTCCTCTGGATGATGTATCGTTCTGGATGGGGTACACAAAGTGGTCAAGAGGTGGTGTTAGCTATTTGGCTTAAGCGTTCGGCTTTTGAAGAGATTTTAGCGGCTGCTATTCATTCCAGCTACGTTCCAGAACTTTATCCTGATAAAAGTGGATGGCAAAGTGCATTGAAGCGATCGCAAGTCCGCCTACAATGGGATCCAGACCATCACCCAACTGGGACAAAATTAGAACGACGCGCTATTCAGTTAGGGTTACGCGGTCAAGTGCTAGCTACTTACGCCAAAGATTGGATTGTCAACATTGAGGACATTTCAGACTTTGTACAAAAATAGCGCCAAAACATTAAATTTGACTGTGCAGAGTTGATTACACCACAAGAGAAAGTCTATTCTGTGTTTGATAAACAAACGCAAACAAAGCTGGGATTATCTGCCTGGACTGAATAGTTTTTTATGAGAATTGCTCTATTTACCGAAACCTTTTTACCCAAGGTTGACGGCATTGTAACGCGCCTGCGCCATACTATTGACCATCTACAGCGTAGTGGTAATCAAGTACTGGTAATTGCCCCTGATGGAGGCATTACAGAACACAAAGGCGCTAAAGTTTACGGCATTACTGGCTTTCCTTTACCATTATATCCAGAATTAACAATGGCACTTCCCCGCCCCGCCATTGGTTATGTTTTAGAAGAGTTTAAGCCAGATGTGATTCATGTCGTGAATCCAGCCGTTTTAGGTTTAGCTGGCATATTTTACAGCAAAATCCTCAAAATCCCCTTAGTTGCGTCTTATCATACCCATTTACCGCAATATCTCCAACATTACGGCTTGGGGATGCTGGAAGGGTTTCTTTGGGAACTGCTCAAAGGCGCTCATAATCAAGCAGCTTTGAATCTGTGTACCTCCACAGTAATGGTAGAGGAACTGACAGCACATGGGATTGAGCGTATAGATTTATGGCAGCGTGGGGTGGATACAGAATTATTTCATCCCGATTTGGCTAATGTAGAGATGCGATCGCGTTTATCACAAAATCATCCAGAAAGCCCATTGCTACTTTACGTTGGGCGGCTTTCTGCTGAAAAAGAAATTGAGCGCATCAAACCAATTTTAGAAGCAATTCCCGAAGCGCGGTTAGCATTGGTTGGAGATGGCCCGCACCGTCAAGCACTGGAAAAACACTTTGCTGGTACAAATACTTATTTTGTTGGATATCTCATGGGGCAAGAATTAGGTTCTGCTTTTGCCAGTGCTGATGCCTTTATCTTTCCTTCCCGTACAGAAACACTAGGCTTAGTACTACTCGAAGCGATGGCTGCTGGCTGTCCGGTAGTAGCAGCCCGTTCAGGGGGAATTCCTGATATTGTGACAGATGGCGTAAATGGATATCTTTTTGAGCCTACAGCAAATGTTCAAGGAGCCTTAGCTGCTACTATTCGCCTCTTAGAACAAAAAGAACAACGAGACATCATCCGTCAAAATGCTCGTCAGGAAGCAGAAAGTTGGGGTTGGGCGGCGGCTACCAGACAGCTACAAGATTACTACCAAAAGGTTATATTTTCTCAACAGTTAACAAAATAGGGGAGTGAAGCTGGGGACGCAAAAAGAGATGAGGGAGACAATCGGGACAAGGAAAATAACCATGTCCCATGCCTAAAATCTAAAATTCCCATGACCTAAACAGATTCATGATACAAACCCTTAACTTATTTATGGGGGTTATTAATTTTGAATTTTGAATTTTAAATTCGGAGCGAAGCAACGTGACACTCCCCAACCCTGGTAGCGTCTTGGCTACATTAACTGAATTAACTCAAGTTAATCGCACTCACGCCTTACTGCGTCGTGTTAAAGACTTATCTGTTAATGAATTTGTTTGCTTACTTGACTTCATAACTGCTGAGTTCCAGCAATTTCTTAGAGCTATTGAACTAATCAATAATGAAGCTCTAGAGACTATGTTGGAGAAGGTACTAGAAGCTATTACACTCAAAATTGGTCAAATCCTACAAGCAGAACACACAGCTATCTTTTTAGTTGATTATGACAAAGGTCAACTGTGGTCAAAAGTTCCTCAAGATAATAGCCAAAAGTTCTTAGAAATTCGTACCCCCATTACGGTAGGTATCCCTGGTCATGTTGCTAGTACAGGTCAATATTTAAACATATCAGAAACTCATAGTCATCCCCTATTTAGCCCAGAACTTGAAAAACAAATGGGCTATAAAATTCATAATATTTTATGTATGCCTGTTATCAGTAGCAAAAACCATACTGTAGCAGTAGTACAACTGGCTAATAAAACCGGAAATGTTCCGTTTAATCATGATGATGAAGAACGTTTCCGAGACTTTGCCGCTTCTATTGGGATTATTCTGGAAAGCTGTCAATCTTTTTATGTAGCCGCTCGTAATCAACGAGGTGCAACGGCTTTGTTGCGGGCGACTCAGACATTAGGGCAAAGTTTAGATTTAGAAGCAACTTTGCAGATAGTCATGGAACAAGCTCGAATTTTAATGCAAGCAGACCGCAGTACACTGTTTTTATATCGTAAAGATATGAGCGAACTTTGGACAAAAGTTTCGGCAGCAGCAGATGCTACAAACTTGTTAGAAATCCATATTCCCGCAAACCGTGGCATTGCTGGCTATGTAGCTTCCACTGGCGAAGCCCTAAATATTTCCGATGTCTACAAAGACCCCCGCTTTGACCCAAGTACAGATAGAAAAACTGGTTATGTGACTCGCAATATTTTATGTTTACCAGTATTTAACTCTGCAAACGAATTAATCGGTGTAACGCAATTAATTAATAAGAAACAAAGCAGTTTTACTGCTTCTGATGAAGAGTTTATGCGGGCTTTTAATACCCAGGCAGGAATTGCCTTGGAAAATGCTCGTCTCTTTGAAAATGTGTTGTTAGAAAAACAATATCAAAAAGACATTTTGCAAAGTCTGTCAGATGCGGTTATTTCTACAGATATGGCAGGTCAGATTGTCACGATTAATGATGCAGCACTGGAGCTATTAGGTTGTCCGATAAAAAACACTAATACCAAAAAAAACAAGCTTTTGTGGGAACAAAATTTGATTGGTCGCTTTGTTTGGGAAGTTGTACCGATTGAAAACCTTCAAATGCGACTAGAAGATAGTTTAAAAACTGGAGCTAAACATTATGTGCCTGAACAAAGTTTGATAGTAGGAGTTTCTCAAGTTAAGAGTGAGGAGTTAGGAGTTGAAAGTGAAACTCAACACTCAAAATTTATAACCCAGGACTCAATATTAGCAGTACGCGATCGCACCAACCCCGATGTGTTCATTCCCTGGAATCTATCCCTCACTCCCCAATCTGAGTTTCTCACCCCTGATGAAGTGCAAACATTAGAACGCAGTACGAATCTCACTGTCAACCCTCTAACTAACCCAGAAGGCGGTGTCCGGGGTGGTTTGGTGGTATTAGAAGACATCAGTCGGGAAAAACGGATGAAAACTACTATGTCCCGCTATTTAACGCCCCATGTGGCTGAACAAGTTATGGCACTAGGGGAAGATGCTTTAATGGTGGGTGAGCGCAAAGAAGTAACCGTCTTGTTTTCGGATATCCGGGGCTACACAACACTTACGGAAAATCTCGGTGCAGCTGAGGTGGTATCCCTGCTCAATCAGTATTTTGAAACAATGGTGGAGGCTGTTTTTAACTACGAAGGCACTCTCGATAAATTTATTGGTGATGCTTTAATGGCAGTATTTGGTGCGCCGCTACCACTGACAGAAAATCATGCTTGGAGAGCCGTACAGTCAGCATTAGATATGCGACAACGCTTAGAGGAATTTAACCAGCGACGAATTATCCAGGCGCAGCCACAAATTCATATTGGCATTGGTATTAGTTCTGGGGAAGTGGTTTCGGGTAATATTGGTTCGCGCAAACGGATGGATTACACCGTGATTGGAGACGGCGTAAATTTAAGTTCGCGCTTAGAGGCAGTAACTAAGGAATATGGTTGTGATATTATCCTAAGCGAATTTACTTATCAGCTTTGCAGCGATCGCATTTGGGTACGCCAGTTAGACAAAATTCGAGTCAAAGGAAAACACCAGGCAGTTAATATCTACGAATTAATTGGCGATCGCAATATTCCCCTAGATGCCAACACCCAAGAGTTTTTGTATCACTATGATACTGGACGCGCTGCCTATTTATCGCGCAATTTCTCACAAGCGATCGCTTGTTTTGAAGCCGCCAAATGCATCCAACCCCAAGACCAAGCTGTTGATATTCATCTAGAACGCACGCGAAATTATTTGCAAAAGCCGCCCTCAGAATCATGGGATGGTATTTGGACAATGCTTACTAAGTAATTTAGTCATTGGTCATTGGTCATTGGACATGGGTTATTGCCCTTATCTTTTTATCCCCGCCTCTCAACTTCAACTTTTAACCTCTCCCTCGTCATCTTGAAACGGATCTTCACCAATTCGTAGCTCTTTTTTTGAGTGTTTCAACTGTTTCCATAGATCCCTTATTTGTTTGTAAGCTTCACCTGGAGGCAGTTTTCCACCTGTTTCTAAGTTACAAATGTAGCTGACGCGTTGAGCAAATTCCTGTAGATTCGCATTAAAGACCAAGTTTTCTGGCTTTACCTGACCGTAGTAGCGACCACGAGGGTAAAGAAAATCATCTTTATTCACTATTTTGTTCTCCATTGATTTAATTCACCTTTTATTTGAATGTCTGAAGCTGAATCTCTAGCTACCTCTATCTTTACTTTCCTAAAACTGGGGGAAACCAAATCATCCAACTCTTTTTCTAATTGATGATGCAGGAATTAGTTGATTCAGATTTTGACACTAGGGGGTAAAGCTTAAAATACTTTTGTTGTAAAGGTTACACAAATAAGTTTCTACTAAAGTTACTGGAGAAAATATTTGATTTTCTTCCCAGGTATCAGCTATTTATCTCATCTTAATTTATGAAGTTCAAATTGGAATTAACTTCAGTCTAAACCCTGAGCTATTAACCGGTAAAATATACACAGTATAATTACTTAAAAAATTTTAGTAAATATAAATACAATTACAAATTTTAAACTACTTAAATAAACATACTGGATAGCAAAGTTAATTGTCCTCTGTTAAAAGTTAGATATTTAGTTGTGAATATTTAGCAATTAACT
>NZ_JBALDK010000018.1:0-7823 GCF_036917455.1 Nostoc sp.
AGCCAAAGATATGATTTTCTGGCTGTATCTGTGGTAGATATAAAATAGGTATAGTAAGTATTATTACTATTAATGATGTAATTTATATTATAGAAAAATATACTACCGAAGATATTTATGTCTTGGGTGGTAGTGTGTAGTCGAGGGACAAAGACTATGTTTCAGTTGAAGAAGAATTCAGAAGTCAGAATGGGCTAAACCTTAGCTATCCGCTAATAGGAGCGGAGCCGGAAACGTTTCCTGTCAACTACTGTCAGAATCAAGACGCTCTCTACGAAACGCTGCGCGTAGCTACCCGCAGGGGTACGCGGACTCGCTAACGCTTCTCAGTCGGGGATTCAAACCCGCGACTGATTGATGACCACCAAATTTCCTTGTTTTGTGGGGGTCTTAAACCCATTTATTCATCTGCTCGCGAACTCGCTCTAAGCGTTGGCGAACAGCGTCTCTAAGAGTTGCTATGACGTAGGCTTTACGCTCCGCTATCCGCTTTTTCGGTCAGAATCAATTCTGATTCCTGAATTCTGTTTCGATAAATTTACTGGAAATTGCTCGGTAACGGGTTGAAAGATAATGTTCAGATGACAAGCCGCTTTGCGTCTACGCAGGGTCATTATTGGGAGGAATGTTAGGTAATATCGCTACTGGCTAGGGTTATTTCCTGCAAATGACTAACTTTTACAATTCTGATTCCGTCTTTGGAGCAATAATTTCGCCAGTACCTAATTCCAGGATTAAATCCTGCTCAGTAATCAATCCACTAAGTTCCTTCACTTGTAAATTCATTTCTTCACAAGCTTGTCTGAGTTCTCGCGCAAATTTGTTGAGGTCTTGACCATAGCCACATTGATAAGCAGCAGTTTCAATTCCTTGCTTGGCATTTGCTCTAGCACAATCTACTAGTTCTGTGCCTTGCAGTGGTGTAGGAGATGCCATAGACGTAGTTATTATTTTTTAAATGTTTGCTGCTAAATACATTATCAATATTTTTAAATTGACTCATCCCTCCAATGGAAGACCATGAGGGTAGAGTTAGGACTGAGAAGTTAAAAGTTATAAATTAATAATATATCAGTTATAACTTTTAATTTCTAATTCCTAAGTCTTAACTTTTTTACTTATCCATTTACAACATCTCCACCATTGACATGTAACACTTGCCCAGAGACATAAGAAGCATCATCAGAGGCTAAATATACGTAGCTAGGTGCAACTTCTTCTGGTTGTCCGGCTCGTTGCATTGGTACTTGTTTTCCAAAAGTTTCAACTTTTTCTTCGGGAAAAGTTGAAGGAATTAGAGGTGTCCAAATCGGTCCTGGCGCGACAGCATTAACGCGAATTCCTTTGGACATCAAATTTTGTGATAAGGAGCGAGTGAAGGTAACGATCGCACCTTTTGTGGAGGAATAATCTAATAGTTGTGAGCTACCTTTATAAGCTGTTACCGATGTAGTATTGATGATAGAACTGCCTGCTTGTAAATGCTTGAGTGCAGCTTTAGTCATGAAAAACATCGAGAATATATTAGTGCGGAAAGTGCGCTCTAGTTGTTCTTTGGTGATTTCCTCGATACTTTCTTTCGGATGTTGTTCGGCGGCGTTGTTGATGAGAATATCCAATTTGCCAAACTCACCAACTGTTTGTTGGATAGCTTGCTGACAAAAAGTTTCATCCCCAATATCCCCTGCAATGGTTACTGCACGGCGGCCTTGTTTTTCTACCAAATGTTTTGTTTCTTTGGCATCGTCGTGTTCGTTGAGGTAAAGAATCGCCACATCTGCACCTTCTTTAGCAAATGCGATCGCTACAGCACGACCAATACCACTATCAGCACCCGTAATTAATGCCACTTTATCTTGTAGCTTGGCACTACCCCGATACTCGGCATCATCTGCTTTGGGTTTTGGTGTCATTTCTGATTCAACACCTGGCGGTTTTTGTTGTGCAGGTTGTGATTTTTTCTCTTTTAATTTAGGCATAGGTTTTGTCTCACTAATTTAATTTTGAATGTAATTAGGTATTAGGCATTTGGGAGAAGTGACAGGTGATAGGGAATAATCTGTACCCAATTCTTTTCTTCTGTCCGCATTTCCTATTTCAAAAGTAAACCTTGGATCGAGAATTCAACCCAAGGTTTATTTTTTGCTTTGGTTCCCATCTATTAGCCATTTGCAATTTTAGGCATTTATACCCCGAATGCTTACCAAAGGTACTTATTGGTGGCAATTATTATATGCGGGTGACATTATTTATGCTCACATTTGACTACGAAATAAAAAGTATACAAGTCTTATGCGATGAAGCGTTTATCGCTCTCTTCTGCTTTAAAGTTAACTATTGTGTAGCTGTAATTTATCGCTCCATAGAGGTAAAAAAGCTGAATTTTGCTCAACCTTAAGACGTAGAATAACTTAAATGCATGAGATTTCCTGAATTAATATATAAATCATTTCTATCAGATAAACAATTGAGCTATTTTTGCTAAATGAAAATAAAGATTATAGTTTCTCACTTCCCGATCGCAAAATACCTACTCTTATGGCATAAAATTTAGTTAATGTTAATATTTATTTAGGTTGATATCTATATAGCTGAATTCTTGTAGAGTAAATTAGCTGCAAAAGTACTTGACTATAATCCCCAAATTAATAGCCCAAAAGCCTACGTGGTGCGCTACATTGAGATAATTAGAGGGTAGGGGTTATGGCAATAATAGATATTTCTGAATTAGAGCAGGTTGAAAAGTTTCACCACTTACAATTAACCTTAAGCGATCGCTGGAAAACGATCGAGTCATTTGACAATAGTGAAGCGGATATTTTAATTATTCCCTCCCTAAGTCTCGATCGGCGCGAACTCCAAAAGATCGAAGGCTGCGAGCATTATGAAGAAAGATTACTATTCTCCTTAATTCGATTGCAGAATCCCCGGACTCGGCTGGTTTATGTAACATCAGTACCCTTGCATCCGAGTATCATTGATTATTATCTGCAACTGTTGCCAGGAATTCCTTTTTCTCATGCTCGCAATCGCTTGCTGCTACTTTCTACTTATGATTCCTCCCTTAAGCCTCTGAGCCAAAAGATTTTAGAACGTCCTCGCTTGCTAGAGCGGATTCATCAATCTTTGAGGCTAGACAAATCGTTTATGATCTGCTACAACTCTTCGCACTGGGAAGGCGAATTGTCTGTAAAATTGGGTGTACCACTGTATGCTGCTGCACCAGATTTACAAATTTGGGGGACAAAAAGTGGCAGTCGGCAAATCTTCGCTGAAAGCGGAGTACCGCATCCAGATGGTACCGAAAAAATTTGGAACCACACAGATTTGGCAGAAGCTACCAGTGATTTGTGGGAACGACAACCGACATTAAAACGGTTAGTGGTGAAACTCAACGAAGGCATTTCGGGAGAGGGGAATGCATTGTTGGATCTTAGACCAATTGAGAATTTAGCACCAGGTAAAGGGACTCATGCCCAAAGGGTAGAGGCAATTAGCGATCGCTTTTCAACAATGCGCTTTCAAGCAAAACAAGAGACTTGGGATAATTTTTCGGGAAGAATTCCGGAATTAGGGGCAATCACTGAAGCATTTGTGGAAGGGGAAATTAAGCGATCGCCCAGCGTCCAAGGACGCATTACACCCACCGGCGAAGTGGAAATCCTTTCAACCCACGACCAAATTCTTGGAGGCCCAGACGGTCAAATTTATCTTGGTTGTCGCTTTCCCGCCGATGAAAGCTATCGATTGGAATTACAGCAATTGGGGCTACAAGTTGGCAAAAAGCTAGCAGAAAAAGGCACTTTAGAGCGATTTGGCGTAGATTTTATCGCCGTTGACAAGGGTAACGGAGAGTGGGATATTCAGGCGATTGAAATTAACCTGCGTAAAGGCGGTACAACTCATCCATTCATGACTCTGAAATTATTAACGAATGGTCGTTATGACCTTTCCACAGGTTTATTTTATAGTCAGCAAGGTCGTCCTAAATACTACATCGCCACTGATAATCTCCAAAAAGAGCGCTATCAGGGATTATTGCCTAATGATTTGATGGATATCATCGCTCACCACCGACTGCACTTCGACAGTGGTACAGAAACGGGCACAGTATTTCATCTTATGGGTTGCCTTTCGCAGTTTGGCAAGTTGGGATTAACCAGTATTGGTGATTCCCCACAACAAGCACAAGATATTTATAACAAAGTTGTCAAAGTTCTTGATGAAGAAACCCGCAGCGAAAATCATGATTTCTCGGCATTTTCAGATTATTCTTTTCCCGTCGCTTGGGATGAACATAGTTAAGGAATCTACTTAGGAACGTGGATTAAATAAAGTGTAAAAGTAGGATGTGTTAGCAAGGAGAGGACGGCACCATTCTCCGTTCCATCAGAATTGCAGGTTATTAAGTTTGCATTCTTATTGTGTTAGCTAGCCTTCCACTTCCAGGTAGCCCAGCACATTTTTACTTCCTTCTGGGGTTGAGGGATCTTTTCTGCGTAAGTCCTAATAATTACGGATTACGGATTTTTAAAGTTCTGTGTTTGTAACGGACTATGGATAGTAAAACGATTAGCAATACAAGCGCTTTGATCGTTGATGGTTCCACTACTTTCTTCACTTCTATAGGAGGTTTAGGAGTAACATTGCATGGAATCTCAATTATCTGTGTGTGATTGGAACCATTACCATTGGTAGTCAAATCGCATTCACCTTTGTTGGTGAGAGACAAAGGTGGTGGAACTGGAGAAATAGGGGGTGGAACTGGAGTAACAGATGGTGGAACTGGAGAAACAGCTGCTTGAGCTGAAGAACTATCGCCATTAAGTAATAAAAGCAGGATTAAAGCAAGACCCCCAGCTCCGATTATTGGCCAGAGTGGGAAGGAATCAGAACTGTCTGGTACTAAGACATCTCCCCCAGTCCCAGGGAAAGTATCAAGGGCTATTTCTTCTCCGTCCAACGGTAGTGGAGTGTCACTCAGCAATATATCGCCTGGGATATCTTCTCCTAAGAGCTGATTAAATTCTTGTGGGATTGCGTTGTTGGGTCGTCCGAGTTCCCCACCCTCTTCGGAGTATGGATAGGATAGTAGTTCAAAAATCCTTTTTTGGAGTTGGTTTTGATCTCCAGAATTCAACGCATCTAGGCCTGTAGAGAGTTTATTTAAATAAAAATTCGTCATTTCTGGTGACAGACCCAGAGATTCAATCTGTTCTTTGATGTTGGAAATTTTTGAGGCCTCTTCAAACAACAGTCGTCCGTATGAGAATTTCAAGTCTAGTAATCCATTACGAAGGCTGACTGGATTATTGACTCCTGAGTATGGTGCCCAGTAGAACTGGTTGGTTACAAGTCCAAGTCCCTCTACTGGATTGCGACCAATACCTTGTCCCAGAAGGTATTGAGAGCTATCCATGATGGCGGGGGATTCGTTTCTCCAAAATGAGGCGAAAGGCACCGAATAGAGATTGGGATTGTTACCGTAAAAGCTCGCAAAATTCTGGAAGTTTTTCTCCCCACCGGCTGCTCGGATCAAGAGGTTTTCATAGCTATTCCCGCCGTTTAACTCTACTAATCGTTGGATTACCGCTCCAGTTTTATTGCAAGTCAGGCCAAATCCCACATCACATCCAGGAATGACTCGCATCTGGCTCAAATTCTGGTTATTGATTTGGTACTGAAGATACTCAGACTCCAGTCCTTGTTGGATACCATAGCGGCCAATATTGAGCTGTGCAAAAGCAGACTGACATGTAGTGAGTACTACTGCAACAGATGAAAACGCGATGCTTGCAAAACGAACCGCTTTCGACACCGCAATTCTTTGAAAAATTGATTTAGGCAAAATGCACCTCCAGAAAACTACAGCAATTTAATTGGGCATGGGGCGAATGGCACTTAGTTAAGCTGAAGAGTATGCAGCGTAAGGATTGCAGAGGGGCAGGGGGCAAGGGTGCAGAGCGGAATTTCTAAATATCCGAACGCAATACCTAAAACTTCTTCTTTCTCCCCTGCTCCCCTGCTCCTCTGCTCCTCTGCAATCCTTACGCTGCTCCCCTGCTCCTCTGCACCCAAGAGCCTCAACGATTTTCCCTTTATAAGCGTGCCATTCGGGCATGGGGCATTGGTTCATCTCCCCCAATCCCCAATCCCAATTCAACTCTTAGGTAAAGAAATGTTGATCGTGATTCCGGTACCTTTGAGATTTCCTGATGAGAGTGTGTGATACAAGACCAATGCCCGGTTTGGCTGGTCGAAAAGAAACCCACGACGCGTAGGTTTGATCTTCCCTTCCTTTACTAAGGAAACGAAGGCTTCTAAATATCTACGTATGCCTTGACGGTTCTCTTGACTAGCATTCAGATGATGCTCAATCAGCATCATAAAGAAGTCTAAGCTCCGATTTTCCTGCCCTTGAATCAGACTACCCTCATCTAGAAAAGAACTTGCGATTAGCCTGCCATCAACTTGTTTAACCTTAAACATAGTGAAGTAACGCCCTTCTTTTTTAGGATCGTTCGCATAACAGATCCAAGAACCGTCTTTATTTTGTGTAAAACCCTGTTCCGCAAGGTAAGAAAGCAAAGAACTATTTGCCTTATTCTGTGGTGGAGGTAACAATTCCTCAATGGGATCTAAAGAGCAAATCCTGTGGGTTGTTTTTGTTTTCTGTTGAGAAATAATAGGAGTCTCTTGGGTAGGGACGCGCAAGGGTTTGTCATCAGACATTGCCATGCTAGACATCGCAGCCAATGCAGATACTTGCAGAACGATCGCACCAAACAAACGAACAATGATATTCATGGTTTTCCTGTTACTTTTGCTTATGTTGTCAATAATCAAGTTGTTACTAAATCAGGATTGATCTAGCAGTCCTAAATCGTTTGTTAAATTTAAGTGTTTTCCTCATTTGGTCGAGGTCACTTAAGTTTTCACCAATCACATAGGTTTTATGTATAGCTAACTAAGTGTAAAGAGAATAAATATCTAAATAAAACATTGAATTTGGATGTTTTATTGACAAGCAAAGTTAGGCTTTTTGATACTTTCATGTATACAAAAAACAATTGACAGTGTTGTCAACACTTTTATATTTAGTGTCACCTAAATTTTTGCCATTCTTAAGAGGCTTTTATGCCTTCTTCGCTGGCTACTATGATTTCTAAAAAAGGCTTTGTTAGCTCTTTCGTATCTTAGATATAAGCAGACTTTCAAAAGCTCTATGCTTTGTACATTGGTGCTTTTGTTGATTTGTTGCTGGGTTGAATAATTTTTTGTTTTTTGAAGGTAGCACACCTAACTAGCTGTTTCAGCATGGTAATAATTTAATGTATAAAATAATATCTCCTGACAGTAAAATAATAGTACCATGAGCTTGGGACATACAACACTATTGTGGACAGTTGTCAAAGTTGTACACTGTAGATCGTCCTATATCTTCATTAAATTTCATAGCAAATAGTTGAGAGTCAAAGTCAATTTACTTAGATATCCCTAGTATTTTAAAATTTAGTACTCTTATTCTTAACTAGTTCTTTATTGTCTTAAATATAACTTATTGTTGACATACACACTGATGATAAATATATTCTGATTGCAGATAAGCTTGATTATCTAAACCTTAAGCTACAAGCGATCGCATCAAACTAAGTCAAATTAGATTACTATGTATAAAATTTACACTTTATCCAGATGTTGTCGCTATAAATTTTCTCAGCGTTTTAGACTCAAATTCCTTAATCTATATATTCTCACAACGAAAAAGTATCACTTAAATTTGCCCTGTAGATAGAGGAATATCCTGAGCCAAATTGGTATAC
>NZ_JBALDK010000019.1:0-96190 GCF_036917455.1 Nostoc sp.
CTCAACCTGCGGGCTTATGATTTCGTTTCCCAAGAATTACGGGCGGCGGAAGACCCTGAGTTTGAAACCTTCTATACCAAAAACATTTTGCTGAACGAGGGTATCCGCGCTTGGATGGCTCCTCAAGATCAACCCCACGAACAATTTGTATTCCCTGAGGAGGTATTACCACGTGGTAACGCTCTCTAATAGACCAAATATATTAGGCGGCACTGGACGCGACCAAGAATCTACTGGCTTTGCCTGGTGGTCTGGTAACGCGCGTTTAATCAATCTATCCGGCAAACTCTTGGGCGCTCACGTTGCCCACGCTGGCTTGATTGTATTCTGGGCTGGAGCGATGACTTTGTTTGAAGTCGCTCACTTTGTTCCTGAAAAACCCATGTATGAACAGGGCTTGATCCTGTTACCTCACCTCGCCGCGCAGGGTTGGGGCGTTGGTGCTGGTGGTGAAGTTATCGACACCTTCCCCTACTTTGTTGTTGGCGTACTCCACCTAATTTCCTCAGCCGTCCTTGGCTTTGGCGGTATCTATCATGCCGTCCGTGGGCCAGAAACCTTAGAAGAATACTCTTCTTTCTTTGGTTACGACTGGAAAGACAAGAACAAGATGACCAACATCATCGGGTTCCACCTGATTATTTTGGGATTCGGTGCGCTACTGTTGGTAGCAAAAGCAATGTTCTTTGGTGGGTTGTATGACACCTGGGCACCAGGCGGTGGTGACGTTCGGATTATTACCAATCCGACATTGAACCCAGCAGTTATCTTCGGTTATGTAATCAAGTCTCCCTTCGGTGGCGAAGGCTGGATTGTTAGCGTTGATAACTTAGAAGATGTGGTCGGCGGTCACATCTGGATTGCCTTTATCTGTATTGCTGGCGGCGTTTTCCACATTCTTACCAAGCCTTTTGCTTGGTCACGTCGTGCATCCATCTGGTCTGGTGAGGCTTACCTCTCCTACAGCTTGGGCGCTCTTTCCTTAATGGGCTTTATTGCTTCGATCTTTGTTTGGTTCAACAACACCGTTTATCCTAGCGAATTCTTTGGCCCTACTGGCCCAGAAGCTTCTCAAGCTCAGGCTTTGACCTTCTTGATTCGTGACCAACGCTTAGGTGCTAACGTCGGTTCTGCTCAAGGCCCTACAGGTCTAGGTAAATACTTGATGCGCTCTCCAACTGGTGAAATCATCTTCGGTGGTGAAACCATGCGCTTCTGGGATTTCCGCGGCCCTTGGTTGGAGCCTCTACGTGGCCCCAATGGTCTTGATTTGGAAAAAATCAAGAACGATATTCAGCCTTGGCAAGCTCGTCGCGCTGCTGAATACATGACCCACGCTCCTCTGGGTTCTTTGAACTCCGTGGGTGGTGTGGCTACCGAAATCAACTCCTTCAACTACGTATCTCCTCGTGCTTGGTTGTCAACTTCTCACTTCGTACTAGGATTCTTCTTCCTAGTTGGTCACTTGTGGCACGCTGGTCGCGCACGGGCTGCGGCTGGTGGTTTTGAGAAAGGAATTAACCGTGATACTGAGCCAGTGATGTTTATGGACGACCTAGATTAGGTTGTAAAGTTTATTTCATCACTGACAACTAAATAATTTAAAAGCTCTTGCGTAAAAGCAAGGGCTTTTTTTATAGGAAAATTAGTAATCGATTGATTAAATTGAGGAACTTACCAAGGTCATTAATACCATGAACGATTCCAATTTTATTGAGACTTTGCGATGGACATCGGAAGCTAAAGAAAAGTTACAAAATATTCCCTTTTTTGTCCGCACTCAAGCTAGAGCTAGAATTGAACAATTGGCTCGTGAAGCTGGCCAAGAGATTGTGACAGCTGATTTGGTAGAACAGGCTAGGCTTGAGTTTGGACAATAAAACATTCTGGAGGTCGTAACAATGACAGTCGCCAAAAATCGAGCAGACCGAGTAATGCTTTATGACATTAGCTGGCAACAGTTTGAAAATCTTCTAAAAGACTTGGGACATCGGGCAGCACGGTTAGCTTACGATCGCACCGCTTTAGAAATTATGACACCTTTACCTGAACACGAGTATTACAAAGAGGTAATTAGTATTGCAGTTCAAGACATCGCTGAAGAGTTGGCTATAGACTATGAAAGTTATGGTTCGACTACCTGGAAACGAGAAAGCCGAATGGCAGGGTTAGAGTCAGATAACTGCTTCTATTTCCAGAATGAAGCTACGGTTCGGGGTAGATTAGATTTGGATTTGAAACAAGATCCACCACCTGATTTGGCACTGGAAATTGATATTACCAATAAATCTCTAAATCGTTTTCCCATTTATGCCCGTCTGGGAGTACCAGAACTCTGGTGTTATGACTCTGGCGAACTCAAGATTTACCACCTGCAAAAGGGCGAATATGTCGAATCAGAGAATACTTTAGTGTTTCCTACTTTAGAAATTCGATATCTGCCAAAACTGATTGAACAAAATCGGGCAGATGGCAGACGGGCAATTCGTCAGGCGGTGCGTGAATGGGTAAGAAAAGGCGGAAAAGGTGAACTACCCAGTTAACCTAATTACGAATTACGTTAGCGTTCGCGCAGCGTCTCGTAGAGAAGCGGGGTATCGCCCATTACGAATTACGAATTATTATCAGCTTCCTCCTACATTCATTGCTGCTAAAAAAGCCTTCTGGCTCACATCTCTGTAAACTGTATTCAAATACTTCATTACCACATCACTCGAAGTTGAATTTACTGCATTTTCTTCTTCCTTAGCTAGGGGGATTGCTCCTAATACATCTAAAACCATTTCGCTAGTAGATGGTGCAATCACTACCAAGGATGACTCTAGTGGTTCATTATATTGCCAGAAAGAATCAATTTTTACCGAGTATTTATTATTAGGAACTGACTGTTGAATATCGGGCGTTTCTATGGTATTGGGTTGAATTTTGGCGCTACGTAATTGGCGTAAATCGCTGATAATTTGCTTTTTAGTGCGTCCGCGTAATTGAAACAATACAAAGGGGTCTTCACTGAAGCGATCGCCTAACTGATAGTACAATGCACCAATATGCTTACAGGGATTTGCCTTATCAGGACAAGAGCATTTACTTTGGACATCACCAAGGGTAAAAGGAAATATAGAAAGACCATTCGCTGTGAACATTTCTTCTATGTTTTGTGGCATTTCTCCTGCTAGTAATTTTGCGGCAAAAATTGCCCTTTGGGACATGGTTTCAATTACATAACCCCACTGTTCATCGCTAAAAGGTTCAAGGGAAAGGGAAACTTTATAAGGTTCTACTTCACTACCTTGCACCCTAGCTAATACTTTTGCACCTTTAAATTCGATGCTCAAAACGTTTCCTTGACGAGCATAGTTTCTCGCACGTTCTAAACGCTTTTTAAAGCGATAGGAATCTAGCAAATCTAGCCATTGTTGTGACCACCATTCTCGGCTTGCTTGTAATGTGTAATTAGTCATAATTAATTTAAAAACTTAGTAGTGTGCCGCACTAGTTTTGAGGGTTTGTAGTGAGCGCTTTAGCGCTCAAATCAAGGACTTTAGTCCTTACTACAAACTTATTCTGCATCATCGTCAATTACTGCACTGCGATCAAGTATTAGTAAGTTGCGAAGTTGGTCTGTATCCAGTTCTGTCAACCATTCTTCACCAGCACCTACAACTTGTTCAGCTAGTTGTTTCTTACTTTCAATCATGTCATGAATTTTTTCTTCTAAAGTGCCAGTGCAAACAAATTTATGTACTTGCACATTCCGGGTTTGACCAATCCGAAATACTCTATCTGTAGCTTGATTTTCCACGGCTGGATTCCACCATCTATCAAAGTGAAATACATGATTGGCGCGTGTTAAATTCAGTCCTACTCCACCCGCTTTCAGAGAAAGAATCATAATTGGGGGACCTTGGGGATCGTGTTGGAAACGGTCGATCATTTCCTCCCGTTGTTTTTTACTGGTGCTACCATATAAAAAGAATATTTCTCGCCCAAGCTGTTTTTCTAAATAGGGTTTAAGTAATTTACCCCACTCAGCAAATTGTGTAAAAATTAAAGCTCTATCGCCTTCAGCTAAAACTTCTTCTAACATTTCTTCTAGCCGCAGAAGTTTGGCTGAATTATGTTGCTCTAATGTCGCTTGTTTCAAATATTGGGCTGGGTGATTACAGATTTGTTTAAGTTTGATTAGTAAAGCCAAAATCATTCCCCGGCGTTGCAATCCTTCAGCAGATTCTATCTCTGCTAAAGATTGTTCTACAATTTGTTGATAAAGTGTGGCTTGGTCGCCAGTTAAACCGCAAAATACAGTCATTTCTTGCTTATCTGGCAAATCTTGAATGATGTCGCGATCGCTTTTCAATCGCCGCAGTATAAATGGCTGAACTAATGAACGTAATTGACCCAATGAAGCCGTGTCTCCATACTTTTCAATTGGCATGGCAAACCGACGCTGGAAAAATTGCTTATTTCCTAAATATCCGGGATTTAAAAAATCTAAAATAGACCAGAGTTCTTGCAGTCTGTTTTCTACAGGTGTACCCGTCAATGCAATGCGAAACGTTGCTTGTAATTGCCGTACTGCTTTTGACTGCTTCGCTTCTGAATTTTTCACATTCTGGGCTTCATCTAAAACAATTATCTGCCAAAATACACTTTCTAATGACTTGATATCTCGATGAAGCAGTGAGTAGCTGGTAACGATTAAATCGTGTTTTTTTACTGCTTCTAAAAATGCTTTACCTTTTGGGCGTTTGTCACCGTGATATTGTAAAATTTTCAGGCTTGGTGCAAATTTATTGACTTCCCTTTCCCAATTGCCTAAAACAGAAGTTGGACAAACTAACAGTGTTGGATTTTCTAGTGTATACTGTTCTTTAAGGTGTAGCAAAAAAGCAATAAACTGAATAGTTTTACCGAGTCCCATATCGTCTGCGAGACACGCGCCTAAGCCCCAACGTTCTAAGAATGACAGCCAAGCAGCACCTCGTTCTTGATACGGTCGCAACTGCCCTTTAAAGCCCGTTGGTGTGGGTAAAGGTGCGATCGCTTGATTATTGCTTAACGCCCCAATCAACTCTTGCAATGCCCCAGATGCCTCAAAGCTGACCACTGGTAATTTTTCAATTACCTGGGTATCCCCTGTACTGAAACGCAGGGCATCTTCCAAGGAAAGCGCCATCTGATCTTTGCGAGTGGTAAAAAAAGTTTGGGCTGTTTTGATATCTTGCGGCCGCAATTCTACCCACTCGCCGTTAATTTCCACTAACGGACTATTTAAAGCCACAAGTCTATCAAACTCGGCTTTGGAAATAGTTTGTCCACCAATTGCCAATTGCCATTGGAAATTTAGCAGACTTTGTAATCCTAAACGTCCCTGCTTTTTCTTTGGGGTTTCGGCAGTAATTTTCAAACCCAAACGGTTCGCCCATCCTTCGCGGTTTGCCAAACTGGGAGGCAAAATTACTCCTAAACCACTGTCTTCCAACCTCCAAGCTACAGCCTTGATAAATTCATAAGCTTGGATAGGAGTGAGATGAGAAGATTGGGGATATTCGGATTCAAAACTGGGTGCGATCGCAAGATACAATCGAGAAGCTACCCCCAAACCTCGCAAAAATGTTTCTTGTGGTTGCTCAATTGTCCGATTTTCATAAACCAATCGTTCAACTGGATTGTTCCAAATAGTTGCTGCATCCACCACAAACTCAGGATCGTCAGCCGCTTGCAGAAAATACGCCAATGTCCAATCTGTTTCGCCTGACTCTGGAGAACGCAGTTGAAAACAGGTACGAAATAGAGTTTTAAGAGTTAATTGGTATTGTAGCGGCATAGTCCAAGCCTTTAGTGCCGCTTCTAATCGTTCTACTTCAATGGTATCTGCATTCACTGCATAAGATTCGCTGGTTAAACCTTGCAACCACTGACGCACCGCAATTGCGATCGCTTTAGCTTCAATTGGAGGTTGAGAACCCACCATTTCTCGCACTTGGGCATCTATCGTACTGTTGAGAAATCCCAAAAGTAATTCTTGAGGTTCTATGGGGAAGTCTACTGCTAAGTACTGAGTGCTGAGTGTTGAGTCTTTTTCTTTCAACTCAGCACTCAGCACTCCTAACTCAGCACTTTCTTGATACGTGCGACAAACCAACGGCATATCCGCAGAAAATTTTTCTAGCCGAGTTCCATCTATAGCACTATCTAGAAGTACTTGCCATTTAGCAGCAAACGCACCATCTGATTGTCGGTCAATTCTTGGTAAAAACTTACACCGCGAGATTAAATCTAAACTCCATCGGGAAACTTGCGACCAAAAACGTAAATCTCCTCCTAAAAAGGCATCTTCACCTTTGGCAGCATTTAGGGGAATAGCAGCAAGAAATTTTACTGCTTCGCTGGGGTTGAGACAAAAACCCTCAACTCGCCACGGTTGCAAATATTGCGGGGAGTCTGTTTCTAATCCCAAGCTGGCAGAATGTACGGGGAAAATCGCAGATGTTCCTTCTGCACTTTCTTCTGGGATATAAGTTGGTAGGGCAATGATTTGCGAATGCGTTGGTAATTTTATCTCAGTCGTACTGGCGGCTTTACGTGTTCGTCCAGTAGTAGCATTCGCAACTTGAGGTTTTTGGATAAAGTTGGTAATCGCCATTTTCTGGGAAACCAACCACTCGCTTAACTCAAACGATGTCATTGCCAATGGATGTACCGGAATATCTTCAGATCCATTAGGCTCAAAATTCGCTCGTGGCGATCGCCATGTTTCTCCCCAAATAAATAAACAACTCTTTTGACTTTTTAATAACCAATTACTGTGTAAAATCGCCATTTGCTAACTACTCAGATTTTCGTAAAATTAAATAATTTAACTCGTAAAAACTCTAGCTATTACATTCTCAATAACATTTATAATATTTTCAACTAATCATTCTGCATAAACATTATTAATAATGGATTTTCCCTTAGTTAAAGTTATAAAAAATAACATAATAGTAGAACTAGATTATATGCATCCTCAAGAACAAGAGGTTGTCAGAGCATTACTTAATGGTGTAATTGTTGAAGGCAAAACTTATCCTCAAAAGCAACCTCTATCTCAGGCAGAATTTTCAACTTACTGGTTAAGCAAGGATGCCTTTGTTGTCAGGACATCTGGTAAGGATGGTACACACAAACCAATAGAAATACTAGGGGCGTTTTATTTAAAACCAAACTTCCCCGGTCGGTGTTGCCATATTTGCAACGCTGGTTTTATTGTACAACCTGGGTTACGCGGTCAGGGGATCGGGCGGTTCATGGGGGAGGCGATGCTCTTGATAGCAGCAAACCTTGGCTACGAGGCAGTAATGTTCAATTTGGTCTTTGAAACTAATATACCTTCAATTACCCTTTGGCAATCGTTAGGATTTGAGATTATTGGACGAATTCCACGTGCGGCGAAGCTGGATAACGAACAGGTGGTAGACGCGCTGATGATGTATCGTGCTTTGGGGTGAAGACAACTCTTATCTTTGTATGTACTAGAAGTCAGCCCTAGTGCATAAATGTTAGGATTGCCACAGAAAGAGAATAGCGAAAGAGAAGGAAAAAGAACTGAATGGCAGAAGTTGATAAGTCTATATCCTTCGATGGAAGGGATATTCGACTGAAAGTAGGCTTACTAGCTCCCCAGGCAGGTGGGTCGGTTTTGATAGAATCAGGGGACACATCCGTTTTAGTGACAGCTACGCGATCGCAAGCCAGAGAAGGCATTGATTTTCTTCCCCTCACAGTAGACTATGAAGAAAGGCTATATGCAGCTGGTAGGATTCCCGGCGGGATCATGCGGCGCGAAGGTCGTCCACCAGAAAAAACAATTCTCACCAGCCGTCTAATAGACCGTCCCATGCGCCCTTTGTTCCCCTCATGGTTACGGGATGACCTGCAAATTATCGCCTTAACGCTATCGATGGACGAGTTAGTTCCACCCGATGTACTAGCAGTTACAGGCGCTTCCATCGCTACCCTGATGGCTCAGATTCCTTTTAATGGGCCAATGGCAGCAGTTCGCGTTGGTTTAGTGGGAGATGATTTCATTATTAACCCCACTTATGCAGAAATTGAAGCCGGAGATTTGGATTTGGTAGTAGCCGGTTCACCAGATGGGGTAATCATGGTGGAAGCGGGAGCCAATCAGTTGCCAGAACGAGATATCATCGAGGCGATTGACTTTGGTTATGAAGCAGTACGGGATTTAATCAAAGCGCAGCAAGATTTAGTCGCAGAACTGGGTCTAGTAATAGTGCAAGGAACGCCACCAAAGGTAGACCAGACGCTAGAAAATTATATCCGCGATCGCGCTAACAGCCAGATTAAGAAAATCCTCTCTCAATTTACCTTCACCAAACCCGAACGCGATGCAGCTTTAGATGTCGTCAAGGATGAAATTGCCACGACGATTAAGGAACTTCCAGAAGAAGATCCAATTCGAGTTGCTGCAACTGCAAATAGCAAGGCACTTGGTAACACTTTTAAAGATATTACTAAGTACTTCATGCGGCGGCAAATCATCGAAGATGACGTTCGTGTTGATGGTCGTAAACTCGATGAAGTGCGTCGTGTTTCTTGTTCAGTTGGTGTCTTACCAAAGCGAGTCCACGGAAGCGGTTTATTTAACCGAGAACTAACTCAGGTATTATCTGCTTGTACCTTGGGTACGCCAGGGGATGCCCAAAACCTCAACGATGATATGCAGTTAGACCAACATAAGCGTTATCTGCATCATTACAACTTCCCGCCCTTCTCAGTCGGGGAAACCAAGCCAATGCGTTCTCCAGGAAGGCGTGAAATCGGTCATGGGGCATTAGCAGAGCGATCGCTCCTACCTGTGTTACCCTCAAAAGAACAGTTTCCCTACGTGATTCGCATCGTATCGGAAGTACTTTCTTCCAACGGTTCCACCTCAATGGGTTCAGTCTGCGGTTCCACCCTCGCCCTCATGGATGCTGGTGTACCAATTCTCAAACCCGTCAGTGGCGCAGCAATGGGTCTGATTAAGGATGGGGACGAAGTGCGAATCCTCACCGACATTCAGGGCATTGAAGACTTTTTGGGCGACATGGACTTTAAAGTTGCGGGGACGGATACCGGAATTACCGCCTTGCAAATGGATATGAAAATCTCCGGTTTATCGTTGGATATTATTTCCCAAGCCGTCCACCAAGCCAAAGCAGCCCGGTTGCACATTCTGGAGAAAATGCTCGCCTGCATCGACACCCCACGGACTGAAACCTCACCTTATGCCCCACGTCTGTTAACAATCAAGATTGATTCAGACATGATTGGTCTGGTTATCGGGCCTGGTGGTAAGACTATTAAGGGGATTACAGAAGAAACTGGTGCGAAAATTGACATCGAAGATGATGGCACCGTGACAATTTCGGCTGTAGATGAGAACAAGGCGAAGAAAGCCAGAAACATCATCCAAGGCATGACCCGCAAGTTACACGAAGGGGATGTCTACGCCGGACGCATTACTCGGATTATACCGATAGGTGCATTTGTGGAATTTCTGCCTGGGAAAGAAGGGATGATCCACATTTCACAACTAGCTGACTACCGCGTTGGCAAAGTTGAAGATGAAGTAGCGGTGGGCGATGAAGTGATTATCAAAGTGCGGGAAATTGATAACAAAGGTCGGATTAATCTCACTCGCTTGGGTATCCACCCAGATCAAGCAGCAGCAGCACGAGAAGCGGCGGCGGTGAATCGATAACTCGATTTGGGATTTTAGATTTGATCTAAAATCCGCGATGCCTATTGTGAAGGCATCGCTGTTTGCTTCTCTAATTAGTTTTCAAACTGTTCTAGATAAATTTACCCGGCTCACAATTGTTAATTTATCTATTAAATACTTGACAGGTTTAAGGTAGTATATTTTACTGTTTATTCAGTGTGTTGAAGTTCATCGACACCACTCCTCAGAACCTTAAAAACCGCATAACTTCGTTGACTGGTGTCGATTACTTGTACAGTAAGGGTTTCCGGCTAAAAAATCCATCTCTTATTGACAATTTGATCGTATTTATTGACATTATTAAAAGTGGTGTCGAATAGGGGGTCTGGAACACTCTCCTAGTAAGGCTTCCAGAAGTGAACTCTTTACATAACCACTTCCCCTAACGGGGATGGAAACTTTAGCTTCATTTAATTCTGCCTGTTTTTTCAACAAGTAACTTTACATAACCACTTCCCCTAACGGGGATGGAAACTTCCCAGTGTAATTATGAGCTGCAACTTCTTGTTTTCCTCTTTACATAACCACTTCCCCTAACGGGGATGGAAACTCGAAGTCAGTTGGAATTCCAAAACCTGCTTTAGTAAAAGCTTTACATAACCACTTCCCCTAACGGGGATGGAAACAATGTATAATCACGATTTTCCAACACTTTGTCTCCTTGCTTTACATAACCACTTCCCCTAACGGGGATGGAAACTCTGCATAAGAGTAGCAGATGTTAGTCGATCCACTTTCCATAACCACTTCCCCTAACGGGGATGGAAACATAATTCCCCCCATGCCGAATCCGGAAAAAAACGATGCTTTCCATAACCACTTCCCCTAACGGGGATGGAAACACTTGTTTCACTAAGATTTTCCGAAGCAAAACCTACAACTTTCCATAACCAATTCCCCTAACGGGGATGGAAACCCAAAGAAGAACAATCGCAAGTGCAGAAACTATGCCCTTTCCATAACCACTTCCCCTAACGGGGATATCATCTGAAACTCAGTAAAGACAACTAATTGAACGCTACATTATTTATATTATTCTGGCAACACGTAGTTTAAGTATTTAAAAATACATTACTTTTCTACTTATAAATTGAGCAAATTACCCGATCGCAGCGATCCAAAAAATGTGATCAAAAACACTTTTTCTTGTAATCAGTCATAATTTATGTAATTTGTGCAATTAATCTCCTGTCAAAAATATCATGGCTTTAGTTTCAACGATAAACAAACTGACATCAACTCAAGTCCCTACACTCAATGATTGCAGTTCACAAAGCCTGCTCAACTACTTCCAAAATTCTTGGGAACTTGAAGAAACACTCATGAAAAGTTTGGTCGGAGAAGAAACTTTTTATCTGAACCCCGATCCTTTAAGAAACCCTCTAATCTTTTATCTAGGTCACTCAGCCGTTTTTTTCATCAACAAGTTAATTAGCGTTGGTTTAATCAAAGCTGGAATTAATTCCCAATACGAAACCCTATTTGAAATGGGAGTCGATCCACAAACACCCACAGAACTCGACGCGGCGATGAAAGGGGTTAGCTGGCCTGATGTAAAAAAAGTTTGGCAATATCGAGACAAAGCACGAGAAGCGATCGCAAATCTAATTCAAAATACTTCCCTGGATCTCCCGATTCATCAACAGCATCCCTTCTGGGCTTTGCTCATGGGAATAGAACATAGTCGCATTCACTTTGAAACCTCTTCGATGCTGGTGCGTCAATTGCCTAGCGATCGCCTTAAATGTCCCCAAGGTTGGGATTATGCACCTAGCAAGGGGAATATTCCCAAGAATGAAATGCGCCGGGTTCCCGGTGGTGTGGTGAAACTAGGAAAACCCAAGAACGATCTTACATTCGGTTGGGATAGCGAATATGGCGATCGCATTGTGGAAGTCAAACCATTTTTAGCTAGTCAATATTTAATCAGTAATGGAGAATATCTGCAATTCGTTCAAGCTGGTGGTTACAACAATCCAGACTACTGGAATGCTGAATCTTGGGATTGGAAGCAACTCTACAACGCCCAACATCCCAAATTCTGGATACCGTCGCACGATGGCTACCGTTATCGAGCCACATTCGACGAGATAGACTTACCCTTAGACTGGCCTGTGGAAGTCAATTACTACGAAGCGATCGCATTTTGTCGTTTTCAAGGCTCAGAAACCCGCTTGATGACTGAAGCTGAATGGAATCAAGCCTTACTTACCTCTGAGGATAACCACTTCTCAAGTAACTATAATCTCAACTTACAATTCATTTCCCCCAGCCCAGTGGGAATGTTCAAACCAGCTAATAGCGCTTCTGGACTTTACGATCTTAGAGGAAACGTCTGGGAATGGTTGGGGGACACATTCAACGCCTTACCAGGATTTGAACCTCATCCGCTTTATGAAGATCAAGCAGCACCCTTTTTTGATGATAAACATCAGATGATGCTCGGTGGTTCTTGGGCTACTAATGGTTCAATGGCATTACCAAGCTATCGTAACTGGTTTCGTCCCTACTTTTATCAACACGCCGGTTTTAGAATTGCTCAAGACATTTAAAAGGAGATTACTGAGAATGAGACCAAATCCAATCGTACCAGAACCCGGTCAAGAGTCAGTTTGGGATTATCCCCGTCCGGCCCGTTTAGAAGATAGCAACAAATCAATTCGGATAATTGTTAATAGTATTGTTTTAGCAGAAACAAGTAAAGCTAAAAGAGTCATAGAAACTAGCCATCCTCCTTCTTATTACCTTCCTTCAGAAGACATTAAACTAGAATATCTGATAGAAACACCTAAAAAAACTTGGTGTGAATGGAAAGGTAAGTGTCAATATTATGATATCAGCGTTGGTGATAAGTATATAAATAACGCTGCTTGGCGATATCTTGAACCCACACCTGATTTTGTAACGATTCAAGAATACTATGCTTTTTATCCTAGTTTAATGGATGCTTGCTATGTAAATGACGAGCTAGTTATGTCTCAACCTGGTGATTTTTACGGGGGATGGATTACTACTGATATTGTCGGGCCATTTAAAGGTAGTCCCGGAACAATGGGGTGGTAATTTATCAAACATAATTCAGTAGTCTGAATTAATTTGACAATAGGATTCGCTATAAGCTACTCAATCCAAATTCTTAGACGACTTCATCGCCATCTGCTCCAAAGAAGCCACAGGAAACATAATTCCTGGCTTCTTTGTCGGAGGATTTAGTGTATTGAATAACCTGTCCCAAAATCCTTGAATTCCATAGTTTCCTTTGAAACAACTGTGGTGAAGATCGTGAAAATCTGATGGGACAAAAAATATTGATAAAGAACTATGACCTTCTAGGTTGTAAGCATTGCCTATAATAGTCCAAGCACATAACTGAGTTATATCATACCCAAATATAAAAATAGGTAAAAGGTCTGTAATAGTAACAATAATATATTCCGTGAAACTCTTATGTCCAGCAACAAAACTTGATGAGTCGGCGAACTCATGATGTTTCAGATGGATTTTCTGCAAGAATTTTCTGTGAAGTAGCGAATGGGAAACGTAAAAACAGAAATCAGCAGCAATTATTCTCATCAAGAACCATCCAAAGTTTAAGAGTAAACTATTTCCTCTATTTACCTCTGGCGCTAAATAGAGAATAATTAAAGCTGCTATGAGACTTTTGATTTCTCCAGTAATAATGCCTTTGGCAGTCAAGGAAGGAAATGGTTGTTTTTTAACTTTCTTAACTCTGGCAGTTAGTTTCTCTCTCAAATTATCATTTTTTTTAATTACCTTTTCGATGAAAAGACCAATGCTATAAAATGAGACAGAACCAACAAGCCAGTATAACAAAACCTGAGCGATAAAGTTGAGTTCTATATTGTGTAATAGCCAATAAAATACTTGCTGAACAATTGTGCAACTAATAGCGATTTTTAGATAAAATTCAACCTCGAAACAGAAATTAAAAATTTTTTTCATCCCTGTGTCCTTGTAATAAGGCTTTAACCGTCTTGTTCTGTGCAACCTCACAGCTAAGTAAGTGGGTTAAATTAAATATAAAACCTCACCCTACCTCCGGCTTCCCTCTTCTTAGTAAGGAGAGGGATTGAAGGTGAGGTTCGATCTTATATTTGATTACGCCTACCTACTTAATTAGTATAATTTACAGCTATAGGATGACTGTTTGATTTTTGAAAAGATACCTATGGTGCGTTACGCTATCGCTAACGCACTAAACCCTTGATAATGGTGCGTTATGAACTTCGTTTTAACACAAGGCCAGTTGCTACAAGCGTCTCGTAGAGAGCGTCTTGATTCTGACAGGAGTTGACAGGAAACGTCTCCGGCTCCGCTCCTGTTAGCGGATAGGTAAGGTTTAGCCCATTCTGATTTCTGAATTCTTCTTAAAGAATTTGGCAGACTACTAAGCTATCGCGCCTACAAGTTGCCTCATAATCTTTTAGGTAAAACCTGTAAACCCTCTCCTCTGCTCCTCTGCTCCTCTGCTCCCCTGCTGTCTCAATGTGCAAATTAAAAACACAACAGCTTAGTACAGTACGGCGTAAATCCAGCTACCATCGCGATTAACAAGATAAAGGTGGCAAACTTGCGCCACAGTGTGTTAAATACATTTGTCATGGCTTTCTACTTTTACAAAGGGTTATTATCTGAATAATGGATGTAATTGCTGCATTTCAATTTATTGCAAAAATTAATAGGTTATTCTCGATCTTGATAAATTATAATAGTTGTGTTTTTTGTGACGATATACCTTTGAATTAGTGGATTTTATCACATACAAGTTGCTGTCCAGGTTCGCACAAAAACTTATTTTGTCTGCCAGCGTAGTAATGCTTAAAATAGTGCCGACATTGCGAACAAGTACTTCAACAGATTTGTTAACAAAACTTTATCTATATAATTAGAAGAGTTTTGAAGTAGTGTAAAAAGTAAGTAAATTGAGGATGAAATCATGAAATTTGGAATTGATAGTGGGCACAATTGTCCACCAGATACAGGAGCGAGTGGGATTAAATTTGAGGATAATTTAACTCTTGATGTCGGCAATAGAGTGATAGCCAAGTTAAGAGCTTTAGGCAATGAAGTCGTAGTCTGTAGACCGAGTAGTGCTAGGACAGTAACTGAATCACTCTCAAAAAGATGTTCTACAGCGAATGGCAGTAAAGTAGATATTTACGTCTCGATTCATTTTAACTGTTTTAATGGACAAGCTAATGGCACAGAAGTATATGCAACTAGCGATACAGGGAGAAAAATCGCTAAACCTGTATTAGATGAAATCATCAAGTTGGGATTTTTCAATCGCGGTGTTAAGAGTGGTTCCCACTTATATGTTCTAAAAAATACAGATATGCCTGCAATTCTTGTAGAAGGTTGCTTCATCGATTCCCAAAAAGATATGAATCTTTTTAATCCCGAAGCAATGGCTAATGCGATCGTTAAAGGCTTAACAGGGAAAGTGCCTACTACTCCTGTTAACCCCGTACCAGATGAAGAGGAAAATGTAGATGCCACTATTCTCAGACTGCAAAAATCCTTAAATCGACTCAAAATAACCGATAAAAATGGTAAGGCATTAGTAGAAGATGGCTTTACTGGGGCTAGCACCAAATCTGCTGTAGAAAAATTTCAGACTATTATTGGAGTTCAGACGACTGGAATTGCTGACGAAACTACATGGAATGCCATAAATCTAATTTTGGCCAAACGAATCATCAGACCAAATCATGCTGGTGGTGCGGTTGTGAGATATTTGCAATACCGTTTAGGTGTTGATAACGATGGTGTTTACGGGCCGCAAACAGAGGTTGTAGTTAAGAACTTTCAAAAGCAAAATGGTTTAGATGCTGATGGGATTATCGGGCCTAGTAGTTGGCAGAAATTAATTGGTTAGATTGAGGAGTAGGTATTGTTCATAGTTGGTACTTTAGCGAAGACAGCGCCAACTATGAACTCATGAAACTCAACTTGATAGACTACTCAGCTTTGAGTTCATAAACCTGGTTTATTTTGGTGAAATCGATAGTGGGTAAAGGGTTGTACAAAAATAGGATTTACTTACAAGAGATCCCCCAACTCATTTAAAAATGGGATCTCTTGGTTCTGCTCCTTTATAATTAAAAGAAATAACCAGAGCGTAGGAAGTCACATCTGTTGCCGACAAAATATGTTCAACTTAACCATGTTTGCGTTTGATAACTGTCAATCGCAGTTGGTCACAGATAATTTCCTATCGCTCTGGTGCTTTTTTGGCGGTGAAGTTTCGCCAAAAGTATAAAAGTAAATGGCTTTCCAAGCCTATAGTAATTGTTACTACTTTGTTGTATAGGTGGACACAATTTTTCGATCGCCTCTGGCTCAATGCAACAACATTTCAGGAATTTCAGTGCGATCGCCGCTAAAATCAAAGTGTCAATGTTCTGAGCATCCGACGCGCCAATTTTACGTAAGTTTTCACAGTAGCGTAAGGCATTTCTAAATCTTGAGATATAACCTGTAATGATTCTCCCATTTCCCGGCGTGCTAAGATTGTTGCCCAAGTAGAAGCAATTTTATCAGTGCGATCGCCTCCTGTACGTTTTCGCTGTGCGGTGAATAGGGCTGTCAATTCATCAATGCGTTCTCCCAGCAGATTTGTTAGCACCTGAGTCGGTGAGCTTACCTCTGGTTCCACCCAATCTAAGCGAGTTTGTCCCAATCCAAAAGTAGTTTTGTGTCCCGTACCGCAGTAGGGAGCCAGTCGAGCCAAAGCATAAAACAACCGAGTAAACTCAGAGTTAGCCAAAGCAGACTTACTCAAACCACAGGACATTACCCCTGTGAATCCAGTTACCGAACCTCGTTTACCAGCTGCTACCTTCATCGATTCCAAACGATGCTGATGGATAATTACCCCTTCATCTATCCAGTCGAGAAAAGGTTCTGGTTCAATAGGCATTCCCGAAAAGTCATTCCAGCGTCGCAGGTAGCTATGAAAGAGATTAACTGGCACCGGGAGGGGGAAATGATGACCCTTGCGGCGAAAGCTGGTAGGGGAGACAAAACTGAAATTGACGTTAGAGGGTTTCTCTGGTGATAACTGCAATAGTTGCGCGTAGGTAGCCGATGGATGGACAATACTCACCTGTTTTATTTGCAGGAGAGCATCTCTTAAGTCCAGGATTTGGGGCAGTTCGGTTAACCATTGCTTGAGAAACTGCACGACTCTTGGAGACAAAGCATTAACGTGCCAGCGATAAATTTGCTTGGCTTCTAGTTGTAATTGTCTACCACTGGCAAGAAGTTGACCTGACAGCGCCGAAATATTGAAGGGCTTTTCCGATTCTCCATCGTGCAGATATGCAGAAAGTTCTGGATTGAGTTGCCGTACTTGGTCAAGAAACCAGGCATGGAGTCCAATTGTGTATTGGGAATAGAGAGAAGTGGAAGTGGTTGGCTCAAGGTCAAACACCAATCCCACTAGTTCAGTGTCATCTGCCCATGTGGGAAGAGACTCTGACTTGGGCTTGGCTTTTTGCCTAGTAGATGTAGCTGGTTTTGACATCACTGATTGCTATGCAAATGATGTCAAATATTCTACTCAATTTCCATCCCCTATGGGGGAAATGTTTATCTGCTTTTGTCTCCTTGCGGGGATTAGTTAAGTAGTCACAAGATTATTTAGCTGCAATTCACACTGTTGAAATACGTAATTGACAGCAGCAAATAATTTATTTAGCTCTTGAATGTATATATGGAAGATGGTCGATTAGATAGAAGTCAAAGGATGTTTGAAAAGTCCTATTATCGGTATCAAAAGTTTTAGATCCCCCTAAATCCACGCCACTTGCTTCATTTGGGGAGACCCCAAGACCGCAGTGGCTCCCCTTTTTAAGGGGGACTTTGATTCCGTTTAAGGCAGGGCTGATTCATTCCCTAAAAAGCGCTAAATATCAAGGATTATAGCGATTTAAAATTTATGATTTTGTTACCAGCGTGTCAAGAAAATGAACAATTTTACTGTTGTTCAAGTGCTTAAAAGTTCATCTTCTCGTCACCCTCACTTACAATTTTCTCGCTAACCATCTTGACAAATCCTGTTTGAGATGGAATGAAACAGCCCTGCCTTTTTAAGGGGAGCCAGCGCGGTCTTGGGGGTTTCCCCCATGAGCGACTGGCGTGGGTTAGGGGGGATCAATAAGTGCCTAAAATCACAGCCAAAGACTTGTTCATTCAACCTCTCAGACAGGAACTTTTATTGGGGAAGATGCGGTACAAAACGTGGTAAGGTGATTCAATGTTCAACATCCTCACAGTCCATCTGCACCACACAATTTCTTCCTTGGGCTTTTGCCTGGTAGAGTCCCTGATCGGCAGCAGCAACTAAGGTTGCGGGAGATAATTGGCGATGAGGAGTGATGGTTGCCACACCAAGACTGAGGGTGATGAATTCACTAACATGAGAATGGGGATGAGGCATTTTTAATACACTAACATTTGTCTGAATATTTCTTGCAACTGCAATCGCCCCTTCCATATCAGTATTCGGCAAAATGACTGCAAACTCTTCTCCACCGTAACGAGCAACTAAATCAGCAGGGCATTTAACTGTCTGAGAGATTGCCTTGGCTACCTGTCTGAGTGCATCATCTCCTGCCAGATGTCCATGCGTGTCGTTGTAAAGTTTAAAGTAATCGACATCACACAAAATTAAAGATAGCGAACCTTGCTCTCGTGCCAACCTTTGCCACTGTGCGTTGAATGTGTCATCAAAGCAGCGTCGATTTCCCACTTGAGTCAGCCCATCCGAACAGGCAAGGCGCTGTAATTCTTGGTTTGCTTGTTGTAATTGGTGGTAAAGTTCTGATTGCTGAATAGCGATCGCAGTTTGTCCCGCTAACTGGTTAAATAAGTTAATCTCCGATTGCTGCCATTGTCTGGGATGACGGCATTGGTGAGCAATCAATAGTCCCCACAACCGCTCTTTCTGCAAGATAGGCACAACAAGGTTTGCCCGGATTTGTAAACTCCGCAGGAGGTCAAGATGACACGGCGATAATCCTGCATTTTCAACGTCTTTGATCGCTCTAGTGTTACCTTGTTGAAAGTAAGCTGCACGGGTAGATTGAAAGCACGTGTCCATAACGTTAAATCCCAGAATGGACATACACTCTTCTGCTAAAGATTCTACAGCTACTAACCCACTCCAGTCTGGCTTAAATTGGTAAATTATTACTCGGTCTACCTCAAACAGTTGCCGCACTTCGGCTACTGTGGTTTTCAAAATCTCGTCTAACTCTAATGATTGTCGAATTCGCTGCGTCACAGCTGCGACAATTCGCTCGGACTCATTTTGGTGTTGAACGTGCTGCTCAACTAGTTTACAATCTGCCAATGCTACATTTGATGCGATCGCCTCAAAGTGAGGGGTTGTGGTGACAGGCACTGCACTAGGTTTAGCAATCAAATAGCCTTGGGCAAGAGTTGCACCTCTTTCTCGCAGCCAGTTCAGTTCTTCGATGCACTCAATTCCTTCAGCAACAGTCTGGATGTTTAACTTTTGCGTAATCTCTAAAAGCTTCTCAGTAATCGAGGCTTTGTACAGGTTTTGATGCACATCTCGAATTAACTCCATGTCCAGCTTGATAAAATCTGGACGTAACTGATGCAGCAAGTTTAGGCTGGAATAGCCAGAGCCAAGATCGTCGAGGGCGATTAAAAACCCAGCATCTCGGTAATATTGGAGGACAGCTTTCAGGTGAGCTAAATCTTGAGGATTGTCTGATTCTACGACTTCAAAAACAATCCTATCGTGGGAGATACCTGCTTGGTCAATTGCCTCTACTGTACTACGTAGGCAAAAAACTGGGTCATAAAGTGAGGTTGGTGCAAAATTGATGAAGATGTGCCCACTTACTTGATGGCGGCTGATTTGAGCGATTGTGCTGAGGCGAGCAATTTGGTCGAGTTGGGGTATTAATCCGGCTTCGGTTGCTAACTCCATAATTGACCCTGGTAGTACTAAATTGCCTTGTTCATCCAGCCCGCGCAAGAGCGATTCATATCCATAAATCTGCGATGTATCTTGAATTGAGACAATTGCTTGAAAGTAACTGGTGAATCGTTCAGTTACTAACATTTCAACCAGCCAGTCGGATTGGTTAAATTTAATGAAGCGTTGTAATGAGGTTATATCACTAAAATCGTGGATTTGAGGTTGGATAGCACCTCGAATGAAAAGGACTTGCGTCTCTTTTAATTCTCTCGGTGCTAGTAGTTGGGCCAGGTTACGGGCAATTTCTTGAGACTGTCCAGGTCTACAGTCCAAACTCAAACCTGGACGCTCGTGCATTAATTCATACTTTAGGGCAAACTTATTTAGGTAGGAGGTGACTTTTTTTAGGGTATGTGGAACGGGAAACCAGAGAAAGAGCCTGCCTGCTTCCTTAGTCTGGCAGCGTGCAACATTGCGACAAGCACAGGTTTTGGAGATAGAACATATTTGGCTCATAGCTAACTACTTTTTTAATCTGATTTGTTCTATTATTCCCACTATTTTTACTACAAAAGATAAACTATGCTTCAGATACATGAAGATTTGATGATTTCTGGAAATTGAATAATTTAGTCTATCAATTAACTCAACAGTATATCTATATTTTTATCCTAAATCCTCAACTAATTGCCTAGTTTTTGGTGAAATGAAGCAAATTAATCAATAGTTAGATTAAGAATTTAAGTTATGAAATAAAGGGGAAAATCAGCTAGGGATTTATATCATGTCCGGTTAATTAGTTATGATTCCCACATCTGTGCAAAAATCGGAAAACCCTCTTTCCCCCAGCAAGAACTGCGGTCTTCATGATAAGTCCTTAAACGGAGATGATATTATCTCTATCGCCAGATAAAAAATCGGAAACTATAATTTTTAATAATTTTTATGAATATACCTGATAATGCCAAAACACTCTCAATCGTCAAGGTGTTTTTTGAATGGTTTTTGGAACTCAGGCATTCCCATTCCTGCCAATCAGAGTTGCAATTGCGTTGACTAACTCCTCTGGTTCAACGGGTTTAGACAAATGCTTTTGAAATCCTGATTCAAGTGCTTGTTGTTGGTTGATTTCTCCAGCATAAGCAGTTAAAGCGATCGCGGGAATCTGTTTAGCTTGCTTTGCCTGCAATGCTCTAACTTGGCGGATCAGCATATAACCATCTGTCTCTGGCATACCAATATCACTGAGCAAAATATCTGGTTCTGACTCAGCCAATACTTGCAGTGCTTCTTTTGCTGATACCACAGCAATTACCCTTGCTCCCTCTTGTTCTAGCACAAATGAGTGGAATTCACGGGTATCATCGTCATCGTCCACAACTAAGATTTCGATACCTGTAAGGATTTCAGTTGTAGAAGAGTCATTTAAACGATCGATATCGATCTGTTCTTTTGGAGCTAATTCTTTTTTTATCAGGGGTAATCTGACCGTGAAAATAGCTCCTTGCCCTTCCCCTAAACTTTCTGCCCAAATCGTCCCACCATGTAATTCTATCAAATGACGGACAATTGCTAACCCTAACCCCAGCCCACCAAACCTTCGGGTTGTGGTGCTATCAGCCTGACGAAAATATTCAAATACATAAGGGATAAATTCCGGGTTGATCCCCTTACCTGTATCGCTGACGGTAATCTGAGCTTGAGTATCAATGCGCTCCAGTCGAATAGCAATTTTTCCACCTTCAGGAGTGAATTTGACAGCATTCGATAACAAATTCCAGATTACTTGTTGTAAACGACCGGAATCACCCAAAACGTGCGTTAAAGAAGCATCCAGCATTGTTTGAATTTGAATATTTTTAGCCTCTGCTGCCAAACGCACTGTCTCCAATCCCGCCTCAATTACCAGCACTATGTTGACAGGAAACATATTAAGGTTGAGCTTGCCTTGTAAGATCCGAGAGACATCGAGCAAATCTTCAATTAGTTGCGCTTGTAATTTAGCATTCCGCTCGATGGTTGCAATCGCTTTCTTGATCTCTGCTTGGTGAAATTCTCGGGTTTGCAAGAGTCTAGCCCAACCAAGAATGGGATTGAGAGGCGATCGCAATTCATGAGAAAGTACTGCCAAAAACTCATCTTTAATCCGGTTTGCTGTTTCAGCTTCAGTTCTAGCAGCTTGCTCAAGTAGCAGGAGGCGATCGCGTTCGGCTTCTGCTACTTTGCGTTCTGTAATGTCAATGACTGAGCCAATGTAACCTTTCAATTGACCGTCCACCCCAAACCAAGGATTAGCAGCATCGATTGTCCAGCGATACACACCATCTTTGCGCCGTAAGCGGTACTCCATACGAAAGGCCGAACAGTAACTGTTAGCTTCCAGAAAAATATTCTTAGCCTCTTCGTAATCTTCTGGGTGGACGGCGTTCAACCAGCCAAATCCCAGACCCATTTCCTCAGTTTGACCGGTAAAGTCGTACCAGCTCTTACTGAGATAGGTGCAGTAGCCAGCGATATCTGTTACCCAAACCATGAAAGGGGCATTGTCAGCCATGTTGCGGAACTGTTCTTCGCTTTCACGAAGTGCTTTCTCTGCCTGTTTGCGATCGCTAATCTCTGTAACAAAGATGCTTATTCCTTCACCAAAGGGGTAAAGGCGATTCTCAAACCAGCGTTGCCAAGGAGCATGAAAGTATTCAAACCGAACAACTATCTGTTGGGCGATTGCCCGATGAACCTGAGTATAAAACTCGGTTTTAACTAGATCGGGAAACACTTCCCAAAGGCTCCTACCTAGTAAATCTTTCTTTTGGATACCCACAACATCTGCTAGGCGATCGTTGACAAAGGTATAACGCCACTCCCGATCCAACACATAAAACTGGTCTTGAATGCCAGCTAGGACAGTCTCTAAGTGGGCTTTTGCGACCTCAGCTTCAATCCGTAACCCTTGCTCTCGTTGCATTGCCTCCTCGCGGAGCCGAGCCATTTTTAGGGCTGCCTCCACCCGCGCCAACAATTCCCGAGCTGAGAACGGTTTAATTAAATAATCATCGGCTCCCGCTTCTAACCCTTCCACCCGTGCTTCTTCGCCCGCCCGCGCTGACAGCAGAATGATTGGAACTTTTCTCGTTTGCGGATCGGCCCGTAATTCTTGCAGCAGTCCAAAGCCATCTAATTCAGGCATCATTACGTCAGTCAGTACCAAGTCTGGGACACGCCCACGAGCAGAATGCAAAGCAGCTAAACCATCTGCAACTGATTCCACGTCATATTGCTGACCTAACAGGCGCTTGACGTAATCACGCATATCTGCGTTATCATCAGCCAGGAGAATTCGGGGGGAGGAGTGGAGAATTCGGGCGGTAGGGGAAGAATCTATATATGTGTCGTCTTCTTGAACAATTTCTTCTCCCCCTGCTTCTCTTCTCCCCCTGCTTCCCCTGCTCTCTTCTGGTAGCCAACGCTGGACTTCTTCTAAATAAAGTGTTGCACCTAATGCAGTTGAAGCTAAGGTTCGAGGCGCACTAATCCGGTCTGGAGGCAAATGAGCATATCCCGTTGGAATTGATATAGTAAAGCAACTACCTGCTTCTAGAACACTGGTGACTTTGACTGTTCCGCCATGCATTTGCACTAATTCTTGTACCAGTGATAATCCAATTCCTGACCCTTCAAAAGTTCGTCCTTGCGCCCCTTTAACGCGGTGAAATCGTTCAAAAAGGTGGGGAATTTCTTCTGCTGGGATGCCGATTCCTGTATCTTGGATTGCTAACTCAATGCGATCGTTTGCCCACTGCAAGCTGACCGCGATTTTTCCAACCATTGTGAACTTGAATGCGTTAGAGAGCAGGTTAAGAACAATTTTTTCCCACATCTCCCGATCTACATAGACTGGTGCTGGAAGGGAAGGACAATTGACTGATAATTGCATCCCTGCGCGTTCTACTGCTGAACGAAATACACTAGCGAGTTCTGCGGTGAAAGTGGCCAGATCGGTGGGTTCATAAGAGGCTTGAACTCGTCCAGCTTCGATGCGTGAGAAATCTAATAGGCTGTTGACTAGTTTTAGCAGGCGGAGTCCATTCCGTTGCACCATTTTTAACTGCTCTTGTTCTTTAGCTGGAAGCAGGGTGGCACAATTGGCTAAGGTTTCCTCTAATGGCCCCAACATTAGGGTCAGGGGAGTACGGAACTCGTGGCTGACGTTGCTGAAAAAGACTGTTTTAGCGCGATCTATTTCTGCCAATGCTTGGGCGCGTTTGCGTTCTTCCTCGTAGGCTTGGGCGTTAGCGATGCTGGCTGCAATTTGAGCTGCAACTAAATCAATGAATCTTTTATAATTATCGTCGAATAGCCTGAAGGGATTTAAGCCGACAATTAATATACCAGCTTTTCCTGTCTGACCGGATGGTGCAATTGGGACTGCGATCGCTTGATGGGGCGATCGCTGCCAAACACCACAAGGTAAGCTACTAAAAGATACTTCCAAATCAGAAATCAGTTTTGGCTGATGGGTTCTGATAACTTCCGCAAAGGGCCAAACTGAATCAGAATCGAGATCGACTGTTTCAGGAACCGCTACATGATTCTGCCCGATACGGCACGTTCCTGCCAGAAAAACTTGCTGCCGATCTGGATCGACTAAATAAATCATTGCGAAAGGCAAATCGTAAGGGTTGCTCTCTAGACAATTCGCACTCAGTGTACAGGCTTCATCGAATGTCCGTGCATCTGCCGTTCTAGCCGCTAATTCGCGCAAAAGTGCCAACTGACGTTCACCAATGATGCGCTGGGTGTCGTCTGTATTGGCGCAGATAATCCCACCCGTGTTTCCCTGGTCATTAGGAACCGGGCTATATGAAAAAGTATAATAAGTTTCCTCCGGGTAGCCGTTACGCTCCATAATTAGCAGTAGCGCTTCGTCGTAAGTGCCCTCGTTCTTCACCATCGCTGATTCGGCGCGAGGCCTAACCTGATCCCATATTTCCCGCCACACATCAGAAGCTGGCTGCCCTAGTGCTTCTGGATGTTTGCCGCCAATGATCGCTTTGTAAGCGTCATTATAAAGGTTTATGAGTTCTTCGCCCCACCAGACAAACATCGCTTGGCGGCAAGTTAGCATAATCCGCACGGCAGTCTTTAAACTCTGTGGCCACTGTTGTGTTGCACCAAGAGAGGTTTTTGACCAGTCCCGTTCTCGCATCCTAGCACCCATTTCACCTCCGCCGAGAAGGAAATTTATGTCGGTGTTGCTTGCTGACGTTGACTCGTTCTTCATTAATTCCTCTCGATTGGTCATGCGTCGGTTAAAGGATAAATCTGTGATCGTTTTTAGTCAAAATATCCTCTACTTTAGACGTTTATGCTGCCAAACAGTCATTTTGGAAGATATTTAAGGTCATATACAGCGTTGAAATCTCAACTCTGCCCTGACTTTTTAAAGGTTAGAGACCGTCTTTTAAAGGCAAGTTGCTAGTTTTGACTATTTTCTCATTGTCACCTATATATCATCCATATTCCCAGGTGACAAGGCAAATTCTCATTCCGAACTCACAAAGGTTACTCTTACTCTTGTTCTCGGAAGTATGTTGCCTTGATAATTTGCCCGCGTTCGCCTAACTCATTGAGTAAACTACTGATTCGCTGTATTGCTAAAGGAGAAGGTGTTACATGCCCATTTTCCCAACGGTTAATTGTTGGGAAAGTAACACCAAACTCGGCGGCAAATTTTTCTTGAGACAGATTTAACTCTTGCCGCAGGACACGAATTAGTATGCCAATATTAGGTTGCTTTGCCACAAATAGGCTTCTAATGTGAGCCATAGAGATTAAAATTCATAAAGCACCATATATTACCAATTCTTACGATAAAGTGTTCTTTTGCGTCTATTACTCCTGAGATAGAGATTGCGATCGCAAATCAGAGCATCACAAACAATTTTATCAAACAGAATTAAGGAGTCAGGAGTCAGAATTTAGTTGGACATTCGGTGCAGGCTTTGCTCGGAAATTTTGACTGGAATCCGGTCAAGCATAAATTTAATTTATCCTTTTAACAAACAAGACTATTTGATTTTATTCTATAAGTTACTTTATCCTGAAATTAGTAGAGATTTGAACTTTAAACAAATACAAACTTGCCTTGTGATTAATACAAGCTTTTGCCTAAGTAATTAACTCCGCTAATCTCTAGTGCTATCAAAACTAAAATTTATTAGTGAGATAAAAGTAGGTGTTTTGTCAGGATTCCAAGACCAAACTAATGCTAAGTTGCCTAAACCCGGATTTCTCACCACATGTCGATTAAGCCTGCGCTTGAGCAGGGGAGCAGGGGAGCAGGGGAGCAGGGGGAGCAGGGGGAGCAGAGGAGCAGAGGAGCAGAGGAGCAGAGGAGAGTTCAAATACCAAGTTCTTTCCCCTCTGCCCATCCTTCGCCTCAAGCTTGTGAGAAATGCGAGTATTAGTTTTTTCTTCCCTTGCTTCCCTTGCTTCCCCTGCCTCCCCTGCCTCCCCTTCCCCTCAATCTTGTGAGAAATGGGGGCTAAAGTAGTTTTAGTGTACCTACCTTTTAACCTTGATAAAACAAAGAAGGAGAATAGTTAAATGTTAGATCGGCAAATTGACTGCCCCAGCAGACTCAAGACAAGTGCAACAAGCATAAAACTTTTACAAATTACTCTAGTGGTCTTAATACTTTTAATTAATTTAGCAGTCGCTTTCCCCTCTTGGGCAGAAAAAGCACCTTCTTTAACTAGCAATTCTGACTACTTTAAAGTAGGGCAAAAAGTAATTTGGCTTTACAAGTCTCGTGCAGATTCTAAAGATATCCAAAGAATTCCTGCCGAAGTAGTCCAGTTAAGTTCTAAGCAAGTGCAAATTAAGGTCTACAAACATAACCACGAATTTGTCAATCGTTGGGTAAATCCAAACAAACTTGAGAATTTGCAAAAATTCAAATAGTCATCAACTATTTTATTTTTTGTAAATCAAAAAAACTGAACCAATTGGCCCAAGATTTTCTACATAAGTTTTCTGATTATAATCCAATCCTGGAGACATACCTCCATCAAATAAAATTCCTTCTTGAATTTTACCTAAACAATTATTGCTCGCAATGCCTTCTAGGACATTATCAAACATATCTGGCAGTAATTCTTGATTAAGTTGAGATGATTCAATATCAGAATTAGCTTTCAAGTCATTAACTATTAAGATTACATAGCCTCGATCGGTAATCGCTGCCAGAGAGCGATTAGTAGCATTTTTACAAGCAAATTCTCCCAAATCTTGACAAATATCTTTAAACTTACCCTGACGATAGAATCTGCCGTTACCACCCACTAAATTGTAATTGAGAATATCGCTTTTTCTTCTACCAGTTTGGATAGTGGCTTGTCGCTGGTTGGGTGTACCTCCTGATATTCCAAAGGAAGAACGCTTATTTTTAAATATTCCTGAATATTCTACGCCACGAGAAATATTTAAGCCTTGTGGTTTATTATCAGTACCTATATAGTCGGCATTAATTGCGGCAATTGGTAGTTGTCCATTTAGTTTGGCATTTTCATCACTAATGAGTTCATGAAACTGTTTTGGGATGTATTCTTTACGAAGTTTACCTTTAGCGTCTTTGGCGTAGAGTTTATGAGATAGACCAACATTCACTTTGAAATCTAGTTCTGCTGATTTGGGATTAAAAATAATTACATTGTTAATACCTCTGAGATTTTTTTTACCTTGATTATTGGTTTTGAAAAAATCAATACTGAATTTAGCATCTTTGCCAGGGCAAGTTTTAGATGCTTTGGGGACTGAATTTGCTTCAATCTCTTGACAACCTGATAACAAGCTTGTACCAATTATCAAGATCAATAACAAAAATAATTTTTTGGTTGACATATAATACAAAAAAACCGCTACAGAATTACTATAGCGGGGAATAATTTAAAATTTCAGTTTGGAGTTAATCTGATAACCAAAGCTTAAGAGAACCATTCTACAACAGCTTGTTCTTTGGTGTTAGTATTTCGAGATGGTGTCTCACGGTTAAATTTCATCTGAATTGACCGGGTTTGCTCGCCATCAGCAGCTACAGCCAAAATTGGATAGTCAATTAAACCATCTTGGAAGGACATTTGGAAGCGGAATGTCCCATCTGGATTTAGCTGAATTGGACGACCGCCAATGGTTACGGTAGCGTCGGGTTCAGTTGCACCGTAAACTATCAATTCAGCATCGGCAATCAACCAGAACTGGCGCGGACGCACTGGAACGGCGGAAGCCGAGAAGCCAACACCTGACATTCCGGCACCGGAGGCTGTTAAGCCAGACACGGTGGGAACTGCCCACATACCCACACCAGATGGGAAAATGTAAGAGCTAAGGGCTTGTTCTGCACTTGGTACTTGGTGTTGCGAACCGAAGATAGAACCAGCAACCCGTAGCGCTTCGACAGATTCGGCTAAACCAAAGATTTGGTCGTAGATGGGGTTGCCATTGGCATTCACAGCATTACCATTACTACCATTGGCGGTAGCTGTAGCTGCAATCTTCTTGGCAGGGGGAACTAGTTCGTACTGAGTCTTGGCACGCAAATCTTCTTCAAAGTTGACAGCGATGAATACATCTTCAATCCAATCAGAAGGATAGACGGGAGGAATATGTACTCTCTCAGAACGAGCCAGTACTAACCAGCGACCATCAGCAGCACGATAGCCGATATCAATCGCATAATCGCGATCGCTAACTGGAACTGGTAGATACCATTCTCTAGCTAGTTCATCGGCAGGATATTCTTGAATACTGTGGGGGCTTTGGTATTCAATATTGATGTCGCTGACATCATAAATCCGCAGTGCAAGTTGTTGTCCCCCTTGTCGGCGGAGTTCCTGTTTATGTTCATTGGGAATATCCCAGTAAGTGTAAGCCCACTGAGGATCGCGCGGTAAGAGGACAATCCGGCTTTCACCATAGCCAGAGGGCAAATCTGCAAGTCCTTCATCAACATCAGCTAAAGATCCACCTGTACGATCTTCTTGACCTAATTCAAACTTAGCTGCTTCCACGGTTTCTTGTGCCTCCAATGAACGAGATGGACTGAGCAAAGCTTTGCTGCGCTGAACTTCTAAAATTGATGTCAGCAATTGTGATTTACGCATTCGGCTATAGCGAGAGATGCTATATTCGCTAGCAACTCTTCGTAGTTGGCGTAAGGTCATCTCCTCTAGTGGCGGGCGTTCTTTTGCCATTTATTTGGCCTCCAGTAGTGTAAGCGGTAAATGATTTCCCCTGGTTAAAGAATGCTATGTAAAATCTCATCCACTCCAGATGAATTTCTTATTCCTGACTCCTGGTTTTGCCCAGTTTTAAGTTTTTTAATCTGTTTTTAAATTCAGGTAACTTTCAACCAATTCCTAGTTTTGCCTAAATTAGCATTTCTTTGGGATCGGAGAAGTTCTGTTTGTTAAGTCAATATTAACCACTAAGCATATCTAGGGATCAAGGGGTTTCAATAGGTTTTCTGCCTGTGTGACGAATTTATAAGCCTTTTCGGGATCGCATTATCATGGTTTCATCACATTTTTGGCTAGGCAGCCATTGATCAATGGCTATTATGTCAAATTTTCATGACATTTATCCTTGGGCTTTGGATATTAGGCATTGGTAATTACTAATTTGTCAAATTTGAGAGTTATAATTTAGCAACTCATAAGTAAATTGGCGATAAAAGTTCAATGTATATAAAGAAAGATAAATTATCAGTCGGGTGTGTTATGCCGTAGGCTAACGCACCTGGAATTGTTAACAGTGAGTTGCGCTGCGCGACAATGCACCCTACATTTAAACTTCTTAATATAGCTACGCCAAATTACTTAACTCCTAACTTTTAATATTTGATTACCTATGACGAAGGATGAAGTCTTAGCGGCTAATGCAGCTTTTTATCGAGCTTTTGAAAGAAAAGACATTGAGATAATGAGTGCAGTATGGTCACAAGGAACTGGTAGTTTTTGTATTCATCCTGGAAGTAATATACTGCGAGGTTGGAAAGAGATTCGCATCTCTTGGGAACAAATATTTAAAAACACCGCTTATATCGAAATAAACACAGATATAATTGCTACAGAATTAAGTGATAATATTGCTTATGTTGTGCTGAGGGAAAATGTGTTCCAAGTAGTCGCAGGGAGAAGACTTGAAGCACAATCAACAGCTACAAATATATTTCACTTTCTTGGTGGAAAGTGGTATTTAGTTCATCATCATGGCAGTCCAATTATGCGGTAATAAGAGAAGCAGTTGAGAGGATGTCTGAAAAGTCCTCTTATGGGGATCAAAAGTTCTAGATTCCTTGAAATTACCCGATAAATTTAGGGACTTTGATTTCGGTTCCCCCCTTAAAAAGGGCAGGGCTGTTTAATTCTCTAAAAGGCTATAAAAATCAAGGGTTATAGCAATTTAAATTTGATTATTTTGCTACCTGCGTGTCGAGAGAACAGACAATTACACTGTTGTTTATGTGCTTAAAAGTCGATTCAGTCGCTACCCATACCTGAATAAATCATCTTTTAAATCGCATGAAGGCTGCACCAATCCCTAAACCTAAAACCTGTCCCCAAAAAATAACACCCGATTGATTTACACCAGAGGGGGGAATATTTAAACTGCCGACACCATAAAATAATTGTTGCACAAACCACCAAAATATATAGAAAAAGGCTGGAAGTTCGATTGGAAGATACACAATAATTAACGGCAAAATACTGTCAATTTTAGCTTTAGGAAACTTCATAACGTATGCCCCTAAAATAGCTGCGATCGCACCATTTGCCCCAATTAATGGTACTGTCAAACTTGGTTCAGCCAGAATTTGTAAAACTTCTGTTATAATACCAGTTGTCAGATAAAATCCGAGATAGCGTCTACGCCCCAGAATATTTTCTACAGTCTTGCCAAAAACCCACAAAAATAGCATATTTCCCAATATTTGACTAAAACTGCCGTGTAGAAATATTCCAAAAATTAGCGAACATGCCCGCCAAATTACAATTATCCAAGCAGCAGAGTTGAAAAAGAGAGCATTTGTAATTGCTGCACTAATCTGGGCTGGAATCACACCCCAACTATTGACAAAATACCCCAATGTCTCACTAAATTCTAGTTGGAGTTCCCATAAAAATATGGCAATATTAATGCCAATTAGCCAATAGGTAATAATTGGCTTATTCCAACAACGAATATTATCACTAATAGGAATCATATAAATTTGTCATTGGTCATTAGTTATTCTCCCTATCCCCCTTAACCTGTGGCAAGATTGAAATCAGATCGCATCGCACTTAACTAGGCAAACGAGATGCTGGGAAACATACTTGTTGGAAGATACCAAATTATTAGTAACTTGGGAGGAGGGGGTTTTGGTGAAACCTTTGTTGCTTATGATACTCAATTACCTGGTTCACCTCAATGTGTCGTCAAGAAACTCAAACCGCAGGCAAACGATCCTGTAACTTTGGAGACGGCTAGGCGTTTATTTGATACAGAAGCACAAGTTCTATATAAATTAGGAACTCACGATCGCATTCCTCAACTTTTAGCTTATTTTGAGGAAAATGCCGAATTTTATCTCGTACAGGAATTAATTGAAGGTCATGACCTGAGTCAAGAATTAATACTAGGTAAAACCCTCAGTCAAGAACAAGTAATTTCACTTTTACAAGAACTTTTGACAATTCTAGAATTTGTCCATCGACAGAATGTAATTCACCGTGATGTTAATCCCCGAAATATCCTCAGACGACACCCAGATGGCAAATTAATCTTAATTGATTTTGGTGCGGTTAAACAAATTACTACCCAAGTGATTACTCCCGAAGGTTCAGCTAAAGGTACTGTTGCTATAGGTACGCCTGGATATATTCCTGGGGAACAAGCTCATGGTACGCCAAAATTAAGCAGTGATATCTATGCTACGGGAATAATTGCTATTCAAGCTCTCACTGGATTATCACCAGAGGAAATAGTAAAAGATGCTGAGACTAATGAAATTATCTGGCGCGATAAAGCCACGGTAACGCCAGAATTCGCTCAATTATTAGATAAAATGGTGTGCTACGACTTTCGACAACGCTATCCTTCAGCAACGATAGCATTAGAAGGGCTGAAAGAGTTAACACTACCACCGGCTGAAACAATAGCGTTAACTCCTATTTCTCCAGCCAAAAATATAACTAGGCCTCAACTGAAAAAAGGGATTTTAGGGAAAGTTTTACTAACAATATTTTTAGTTGCAGTAAGTGGAATAGCATCAATATTTATTTTGAATTACATTAATTCAAATAACGCTATAGAATTATCTAAACAAGGAAATACACTTTTTGATTTGCAACGCTATCAAGACGCATTAGAAGTATATGAAAAAGCTGTTAATATTAGACCAGATTATGCTCAAGGCTGGAATGGTCAAGGCAAAACGCTGTATAAATTAAAAAAATCTAAAGAAGCCCTAATTGCCTATGATAAAGCAATTCAAATTAAGCCAGATTATTTTGAAGCTTGGAGTGGACGGGGCTTTGTATTGGCAAATCTACAGCGATATCAAGAAGCGATCGCATCTTTTGACAAAGCCTTACAATTAAATAATGAAAACTCAGAAGTCTGGAATGCTAAGGGTGAAGCTTTTAGTAACCTAAACCAATATGACCAAGCAATTAAAGCTTATGAAAAAGCGATTGAATTAAAATCAGATAATTATGAAGCTTGGTATAAAAAAGGATTAGCTTTACAGAATTCTAACCGATATGAAGAAGCGATCGCAGCCTACCAAAAAGTCGTTGATTTAAAACCAGATTACGACCAAGCTTGGTATAATTTAGGAAATGTGCTAATTAATCTGCAACGCTACCAAGATGCATTTGCAGCTTATGATAAAGCAGTACAATACAAATCAAATTATTATCAAGCCTGGTTTTCGAGAGGTAATACCCTACTAAATTTACGACGTTATCCAGATGCAATTGAATCTTTTAATCAAGTAATTAAATACAATCCTAGCAACTATCAAGCATGGTATAATTTGGGCTGGTCGCTGCATCAAAATCAACGCTATGAAGAAGCAGTAAAAGCTTATAATAAGGCCGCAATCCTTCAGCCAAGAAACTATCAACTCTGGTATAACCTGGGGAACTCACAATACAGTTTGCAAAAATACGAAGATGCGATCGCGTCTTATAATAAGGCCGTTCGTTATAAACCAGACCATTCTGAAAGCTGGTATAGCAGAGGGAATGCCCTCTTAAATTTAAAACGGTTTCAAGATGCGATCGCATCTTACGATCGAGCAATAAAATACAAGCCCAATTACCAACAAGCAATAGACGGGCGCAATCAAGCCCAGATTCAACTACAAGCCGAGAAACCAAAGCCTATAATCGTGCCAATTATCCCAGTTCCTAATCCTACTAATCCATCGCCCCCAACACCATAAATAATTCGTAATTATGCTCTCTACGCATCGCGTCTCGTAGCTTGCTTCCCCGTAGGGGTACGCGGACTCGCTATCAGTCGGGGATTCAGACCCGCGACTGATTGATGACCATTAAATTTCCAATTTGGTGGGGGTCTTAAACCCATTTATTCATCCGCCAGTCGTACAGAATACACAACTGAATTCTGTTTCGATAAAAAGTTATAATTCCTGGCATTCCGATAAATTTATTGTTTATTTTACCAAAAGCTGTGAGCATCGATAATTTCTTGGGCAATCTAAAGATAACCGGGAGCAACGCGAAAAAGTGAGATCCTCGTGAAAAGAGCTCTTGAGGCAGGGGGAGCAGGGGGAGTGAAGAGAAAACTTTAGTATTTTTTACGACCTTTATAGCTATAAATACACTTATTTCTTTCTCTTCCCCTGCCTCCCCTGCTCCCCCTGCTCACAAAATCGCATTGCTCCCAGATAACCTAGAATCTTTTTTTACCGAACTATCCGATTAAGGAGTTAACCCTTGATACCAGCAAACTCCAGGGTATCTGTAGCTAATAGAGGAAATCGTCCCTCGCGAAATTTACTGATTCGATTTATTCTTGGCAGCACTACCCTTGTAGTTAGCATTTCGGCTTATTTCAGCTATCAAGCCACTAGAAATATGATGCTCAAAGATTTGAGACAGAGCGCTTTTTTAGAGGTAAAGAGAGGGGTTGCTGAAATTGAGGAGTGGCTACATGTTCGCCAAGTGGAGGTACAAACCCTGGCTAATACTTCAACTGTACGCTCCTTAAACTGGCCTGTGGCAGAACCATATTTAAAAGCAGAAGTCAAGCGGATCAATGAATTTTTCCTTTTCCAAATAGCTAACCCTGATGCCTCATATTCCAATACAAAAGTTGGTCGATCAAATAAGAATATTCGGGATCGAGACTACTTTAAAAAGGCAATTGCGGGAAAGAGCAACATTTCTGATCCCTTTATTAGTCGTTCTACAGGAATTCCTTTAATTGCGATCTCTACCCCAATTTGGTCAAACTATGCTAGCAGTAGTTCACCGATCGGGGCCTTCCAAGGCAATGTGAGAGTTGATCGCATTACAGAGGTTGTTAACTCCCTGCAATACGGTACGAACAGCTATGCTTTTGCGCTTAATTCTCAAGGACAAGCGATCGCTCATCCTAACTCAGCGTTGATGTCAACCCTAGAAAAACCTGCACCCAGCCTGCTGAAAATGAGCGATCGTAATTTAAATGCGATCGCCCAGAGGATGGTAAACAAGCAACAGGGAATTGAGTTAATGGAAATTGACGGCACTAAAAAGTATGTGGCTTATCTGCCGTTGCAAGCCGCTAATTGGTCTGTAGCTTTGGTAATTCCCCGCCAAAATATCGAATCTCGATTGCAATTCCTCGATGCGATCGCCTTAATTGTCGGTGGACTAACAGTCACGATGATTACCGTCTTGTGGCAAGTGCAAGCATTTGAACAACGCGAACTAAAAAAATCTAAAGCTGCGGCTGATACAGCTAACCACGCTAAAAGTGAATTTTTAGCCAACATGAGCCATGAACTGCGAACACCCTTGAATGGCATTCTCGGTTGTGCCCAAATTTTGCTGCGTTCTCCAGCTTTACCGAATCAAGAGCAATATCACGTCAATATTATTGAACAATGCGGTTCTCATCTGTTGACTTTAATTAATGATATTTTGGATCTCTCCAAAATTGAAGCGAAAAAGCTAGAACTGTATCCTTATGATGTGCATTTACCCGGATTTCTCCAAGGAATTGTCGAAATATGCCACATTCGGGCAAAACAAAAGGGCATTTTGTTTGTCTATAAACCCGCGATCGACTTGCCTACAGGGGTTCATATTGATGTCAAAAGATTACGTCAAGTGCTATTAAATCTGCTGGGAAATGCCATCAAATTTACAGATGAAGGTGAGGTTACTTTCAATATTGAAGTAATCCATCGACCTCCCAGTGATGGACAGACGCTGAAACATCGCCTTCGCTTTATCGTAGAAGATACGGGAATTGGTATAACTCCCGCAGAATTGAGCAAAATTTTCTTGCCATTTGAACAAGTAGGTGAGAAAAAGCGCCAAGCTGAAGGTACTGGTCTGGGTTTAGCGATTACTCGGCAGTTAGTAGAGATGATGGGTAGCGATATCCATGTTCAGAGTCAGATTGGTCAGGGGAGTAGCTTCTGGTTTGAATTGGAGATTCCCGAAGCGACTGACTGGGTACAATCTGCGATCGCTGCATCAGAGAAACAAATCATTGGCTTTGAGGGTAGCGCCTACACCATCCTGATGGTTGACGATCGCTGGGAGAATCGCATAGTGATTACAAACTTACTGCAACCACTGGGTTTTGATGTAGTTGAAGCCAGCAACGGTAAAGAAGGTTTAGAAAAAGCGATCGCCCTCAAGCCAGACTTGATCGTTACAGATTTGCTGATGCCAGAAATGGATGGGTTTGAATTAATTAAACGCCTCCGTCAGACTCCAGAAATTAAAGATGTATTCATTATTGTTTCTTCCGCTAGTGTCTTTGAAGCCGACCAAAGCCGCAGCCTGCAAGCTGGAGGTAATGCCTTCTTAACCAAACCTATACAGGTAGATGAATTATTGCATCAACTAGAACAATACTTAAATTTGGTATGGATTTACAGTCAGTCTCAGCCGGATGGGGAAAAAGCTAAAGAAGCAACAATAGTAACTGCTCAATTAACCCCTCCTTCCCCCCAAGTGTTGCAAGAAATAGTCACCTTAGCCACTAAAGGTAACTTCAATGCCATTCTCAAGTGGGCCGATCAACTTGAGGAAACAGACATAACCTTCGCACCATTTGCTAACGAACTACGGCAACTAGCAAGGCAATTTGATGAAGATTTAATTCTAACTTTCTTGACTAAATATGCGGTAAAAACAGTATGAAAACAATTATTGAAAACCAAAATAATTCTATCAATTATGCTCCTTCTAGAGGAATTATTTTAGTCGTTGATGATAACCCTGCAAATTTACAAGTTTTATCCAGCTTTTTGGATCAATCTAGCTTTGAAGTTTGGGCAGCACGCAGTGGAGAAAAAGCCCTTCAGCGATTAGAGAATGATGATTTACCTGATTTAATCTTGCTGGATGTGATGATGCCGGGTATAGATGGTTTTGAAACCTGTAAACAGCTAAAAAGCAATCCTCGTGTCCAAGATATTCCAGTCATTTTTATGACAGCCCTTTCAGAAACGGCTGATAAAGTCAAAGGTTTGCAATTGGGGGCTGTAGACTACATTACCAAACCTTTTCAGCATGAAGAAGTCTTAGTGCGGATTGAAAATCACCTCAAGCTGAGAAATTTGACGAAAACCTTGATTGCCAAAAACGCCGAGTTACAACAGACTCAAACTCAACTTATTCAAGCAGAAAAGGTAGCAGCTTTAGGGCAACTGACAGCCGGAATTGCTCATGAGGTTAATAATCCCATCAATTTTATAGCTGGCAACTTGAATTTTGTTGAACAATATGTACAAGAGGTAATTAGTTTACTGTATCTCTATCAAAAATATCTGCCTGAACCCCCAGATGAAATTCAAACCGCAATTCAAAAAACCGATCTTAACTTTTTGTTAGATGATTTATTAAAAATTATTAAATCGATGCAACTTGGTACAGATCGCGTCACAGAAATTGTGTCATATTTGAACAACTTCTCGCGCCACAGAGAAGCTGGTAAGAAACTAGCTAACTTGCATGAAGGGTTAGAAAGTACATTACTCATTCTTGGACATCGCTTTAAACGAAATGCTCATCACCCAGCCATCCAATTAATTAAACAATATGGAGATTTGCCACTTATTGAGTGTTTTCCTGGTGAAATAAATCAGGTTTTTATGAATTTAGTTTGTAATGCAATCGATGCAATTGAAGAGTCACATAAAACTAAAAATATTGATACTATTTATCAAAATCCTGGTGTAATTAAAATTAAAACTGAGGCAATTGGAGAGCAAGTTATTTTAAGAGTTGCCGACAATGGTTCAGGTATAGAAAACGCAGATAAAATAAAAATATTTGATGCCTTTTACACAACAAAACCCGTCGGTAAAGGGACAGGGCTTGGTCTATCGATTGCTTACCAAATTGTGGTTAATAATCATCATGGCAAAATTACATACCATTCCAAACCTGGTGAAGGTATAGAGTTTATCGTTGAACTACCTATCCGATAAACGATAATTTGCAAACTAAAAAATAGCTGTATATAAGAAGTCTATACATCTAATAATTACTATTACTACCGAATATTAACTTCTTGCAGGTAATTTCCTACCTGAAGATATTCAATTTTATTAGCTGACTTTTTAGAGATAAATGAATTTGTTCTTTTTGCCGAAGCTACCTTTTGATTGTCAGCTAACAGACGTTGCTTTTGAGTATACTCATTTAATTTGACTTGAGCTTGAGCATAAACTAGAGTGTCTTGTGGGATGTTTCGGAGAAATTTTACAGCCCGGTCGAAATCACCAATGGATGCTTTTTTGTAAGCATTCTGTAAAAAGTAAGCTGCTCTAATCTGGCGCTTTCGGTTGTACTCAGCCAATTTTTCTTGAACTAAAGCACCCGCACGACTTTCTTTAGGAATTTGTCGCAGATATTGTAATGCACTAGAAAAATCTTTTATCTGGGCACTTTCGTAAGCTTTTGCTAACAAATCTTGTGTCTGTGCTTCAATATTGATGTATGCTTGCTGAACTAGTTTATCTGTTTTAGATTGCCAATACGAAATATTTGGAATTTGAGAAACAGCATCAAGAACATCTGACCATCGGCTCTCATGAAAAGCTAGTTGAGCCATTTGATATTGTTGGGCAGCAACTTGCCATTGCTCTTGCCATTGTTCAATTGTGGCTTGCGCTTCTGGATAAACATTGCTGTGGGAGGGAATTGATTTAGCAAGTGCGATCGCTTCTTGCAAATCCCCGGCTTGATATTCTTGTGTAGCTTTAGATAAAGTTTCTGTTTCTGAGTATGCAGGAGAAGTATTAATTAAAGAATATACACCAAATCCCATCAACAAAGAATTAGCCGCCAGTCCGATTTTCATTCCTGTGAATAACGGGGATAATTTGCCAGATGTAGGGTTATCATCTTCAATCGCCGCTTCTAGGAAAAATTGATTGTCTGCTTCTAATATTTCTGATGGTTGATCCCATGTCATTTGTTTGAGTACCTGCAACACCTCAGCCGCAGACTGGAAGCGGTTTTGAGAATCGTAGCGGATCATTTGGCTGAGAACAGCAGCTAGATAATCATTAACTGGCGTATTTTGAGAACGCCAAAAAATTTCATTAGTATAAGGATCGACTTTTAATTGCAGTGGTTCTAACCCAGTTAAAGCCTGGATAGCAATCATACCTAGAGCATAAATATCACTGTTGGGCTGGGTTTGACCAATAAATTGCTCTGGTGGTATGTATCCCAATGAGGTGACGGGAATTCTATAAATCGGCAATTCGGCACCGATGCCAAAATCGATAGACTGGATTGAGCCAAAGTCAATCAAAACTAACTTGCGTAGGGCATCGCTATTACGTCTAATCAAGTTTTCCGGTTTGATGTCACAATGGATTACGCCTTGAGAGTGAACAAATTCTAGAATACCTAAGACATCGATCAGGAATTCTACAACTTCTTTTTCACTCCACAGACACCCCCACTGTTGATCGATGGGCAATTCCGCAGTCAGTGCATATCCTTCAATTAGCTCTTGGACTAAATAAAACTGGTTGTTTTCTTCAAAACAGGCGATAAATTCAGGAATTTGTGGATGGCTTCCCAGAAGTTTGAGGGTTTCAGTTTCAGTTAGAAACATTAACCTCAGCATCTCTAAGTAGCCAGGTTCGCAACTGCTAACTTTAATTTGCTTAATAACGCATTTGGGATTCTCTGGATAATCTACGTCTATAGCAATGTATGTTTGTCCAAATACCCCTGCACCGAGGGTTTGGACAATTTGGTAACGTCCTTGTAGTAATTTACCGATTATGTGGTTGGTCATGACCTGGTTACTCAGTAAGTCCTTATTATTTAGTTTTTCTGACATTACCTCCTGTTTCCGGAATGCTTTAGAAATAAATAAACGGAGTTTTGATACCTTAAATATAAGTTTATTTTTTTAAGTATTATTACGTAAAAAAATATAGTTTTTTATTAATATTTATATTTTTAGTAAATAATCGGCATAGATATACTTAAGTGTTGATAATTAATATATAGGACTCATATTTGATTTTTGAACGAAATTAGGTATTTTAGAGTAACGCACTATTATCAAGGGTTTGATGCGTTACGCTGTCGCTAAGAGGTTGTTTGAAAAGTATTTGGCTGTGATTTTAGGCACTTAGAGATCCCCCCTAGCCCCCCTTAAAAAGGGGGGAACTGGAATCAAAGTCCCCCTTTTTAAGGGGGATTTAGGGGGATCTGAAATGTTTTGCTACCAACGAGAGGACTTTTCAAACATCCTCTAACACATCCTACGTATATTTTCTCCAAATCAAACCGAATTCCTATAGGTTTAGTAATTATCAGACTTAATTTCTGGAAGAATTAGCTAAAACTTGAAGTTGTATTAAAATTAGATTTTATAAAGAATTAAGCATGAAATTTTGAATTTCTAACTATTAATTTCTTCGTCGTGTTCAACAACTTCAGCTTTATCTTGTAACGGCTTCACAACTCGCGCGATCGCTTCTTGAATAAAAGCTTTAATAAATTCATCTCTGCGATTAATTTGAAACTGTTTCTGCACAACTTCCGTCATTCCCCCATCACCCCAATCTTGGTCATGACGAAAATATTCAATAAAACTTTTGCCGGCAATTCGCGTTAAATAAGCTGCCGTCACGCCTTGAATTGCCCTACCAACCAGAAAGGTAGCAATATTGAGTTGCAACGCTGTAGATAATAATTGAATTGCTCCTTTGACAATCCCCAAACTGGCGATAGTTTTCGCTAAAGAAAGGGCTAACTCTCTTCCCCGTTCCATATTCAATTCACAGCCGTAAACTCTGCCAATTTCCACAACCATTTGAGCGTTGACTGCGGCTGTCGCTAATAAATCCACAACTGGTATGGGCGTGACTGAGACTACACCAGCACCAATCCATTGGAACCGTTCTACAATTTTGTCAGCTTGACGGCGGCGCTGGCCATCGATGAGTTTTCGCGCCTCGTCTCCCAATCGCAGAGATTGTAAAAGAATGTTATCTGCTACCAAATCTTCACCTTCGGCGCGTAAAACAGCAGCCGTGCGCCGCAGTAAAGGGACAATATCGGGTTCCGGCTGGAAGGTTTCACCAGTTTCTAGTTGTGCAGATTGGGGATTAGCTGCGATCGCCACCACATCACTAGTAGCAATAAATCCCCGTACCCGTTGACGCAATCTCGCAAGGATCGCTTCTTTATCTTCATCTGTATATAAATCGGTTTTGTTAAGCACCAAAAGCGATCGCTTGCCAATTTCGGCTAACCCTCGCAACGGCTCATATTCTGAACGTCGTAAGTCATTATCCACCACAAACAACAGTAAATCTGCTTCCGTCGCCAGTTCTCGCGCCATTTGTTCGCGTTCCGTTCCCGCCACCCCCGCTTCTAAAATCCCTGGCGTATCTGTAATTAAAATCTTGCGTTCTAATCCCTTCAACCGCAGACAATAGGTTTCTCCAACCTGGGTTGTACCCATCGGTGCATCTACTTGGCCCACCATGCGTCCCATAATCGCATTCACTAGGGAAGTTTTGCCAGCACTCCCCGTACCAAATACCACTACTTGAATTTCACCCCGGGCTAAGTTCGCTTCAATTTCCCGCGATCGGCTTAATAAAGCTTGGCGTGTGACTTCATCTTGAATTTGTGCTACCTGTTGGCGCACAGCTTGGAGAGTTGTAGAAGCCGCGTCAGATTTAGCAGCAGGAATTTGGGCCGCAGTGACTCGCTTGGGGTTGCGGCGCGATCGCTTTTCCCCAGATTGAATTACCAATACATAATAGACAAAAGCAGCAACCAAGGCTCCGATAAGGACAATCAGCAGCAACAGCAGCAAATTGCCGAGCAACGGCGAATAGGACAATTGCCAATAGAGGCGCGATAGGGAATCAATTAGCCAGAGGGCTAGCCCCAAAATGACGATTAGACCAACAATTAGCGTTACTATGCGCGACAGAGGCATGGTTGGGAAAGATTAGTGGGTATTTAGTAGGCAGATGCTTCTGATCTTAATAGTTTCATGATTTTTTGAGATCAAATTCAGATTGTTATATCTCAGTAGACAGATACTTTTATCTTCATAGTTTCAGTATTTTTGACCAGGGTAGAAAAAAGCCCCTTTTGATAAACTAAGAGCGCATTTTGGATTCAATGTGTTCTTATTTGCGTCTGAATTTCTTGTTTTTGATGAAAAACCGCCTAGTAAAAAATTCAACAGCGAGTGATACATGACTGCAACACCTCAATTAAAATACTTTAACTGGGTTCAACAAAGATTCCATCGCCTGAGTATTCGGCAAAAAATTTTTTATGGATACGGTTTGGCTTTGGGAGTTGCAGTTTTAGGGACAACAGCAGGGTTGGTAATAGGCGATCGCTATTTCCAACAAGCCAGACAACAGATGAGCTTGGTAGATGAAGAAGGAACTTTGTTAAGTAGTTTGCAGGGCGAATTGTTGAAAATACAGATATATCAGCAAGAGATAGTGCCTTTTTTACAACAGCCGCAAGCGTTGCAAAGGAGAATTTCTGATTTTAAAACCGATCTGGCGGAAACTGAAACATTGGTTTCTCAAGCACAAGAATTTAGTCAAACCAATTCCCAAGCGGATTTACAAACTCTACTCGCAAAGCATAACAGTACTACAGCGGGATATTTTGAACAACTCAGGGCGCTGATTCGGCAAATTTTGCCATTAAGTTCACAGCCAGAGGGAGCGATAAAAGCACAGCAATTAATCTTGAAATTCAGCCAAAGTCAAGATGCTCTAAAGTTTTATCAATTTTCCCATGAGTTAACCGGCTTTGCCCAAACCCTTCAAGAACGCCAACAGGAAGCTGATATAGCTCAAAAACAAGCGGGGCTTATCCAAGCTCAAATTATGATTAGTGGTATGGTGCTGTCAGTAGCGATCGCTGCTATCTTGGCTTACTACACCAGTACAATCATTGCCTATCCGATAAAAGCGGTGACAGATATCGCCCAAAGAGTTAGCCAAGAAGCCAATTTTGACTTGCAAGCACCCATAATTACCCAAGATGAAGTTGGGGCTTTAACTGCTTCTCTTAACCAGCTAATCCAGCAGGTAAAGCACCTTTTAGAAGAACAACAAGCTGAGGCCCAAGTCCGACTAATTCAAAGTGAAAAAATGTCTAGTTTAGGACGGATGTTAGCTGGTGTGGCTCACGAAATTAATAATCCTGTAAATTTCATTTCTGGCAATCTCGTACACGCGAAAACCTATACTGACGATTTATTAGCATTATTACAAACATACAAAGCCGAAGTTCCTCACCCTTCCACTGCCGTGCAAACTCTAGCAGAAGAAATTGATTTGGAGTTTCTCGAAGTAGATTTACCAAAACTCTTCAATTCAATGAAAGTTGGCGCTGAACGCACGCGAGAGATTGTCCGAAGTTTAAAAGATTTCTCTCGTTTAGACGATGGCGAAGCGCAGTTAGTGGAGCTACACGCTTGTCTGGATAGTACATTATTAATTCTAAATAATCGCCTGAAAAATGGGATTAACCTTGTTCGCAATTATGGAGAGATTCCAGCGATTCCAGGCTATACAGGTTTACTTTATCAAGTATTTATGAATCTTCTCAGCAATGCACTTGATGCTGTGGAGGAAAAATCGGCTGATAATTCGGAATTTATCCCTAAAATCACTATTGTTACAGAACGTTGCCCGAATGATTTGGTGATAGTGCGAATTGCCGACAACGGCCCTGGTATTCCACCAGAAAATCAGAAAAAGATATTTGAAACATTTTTTACAACCAAACCGCGAGGTATTGGTACTGGTTTGGGGCTAGCGATCGCATATCAGATTGTGGTAGAAAAACACAAAGGCAAGATTAGTTGTCAGTCTGAGTTAAATCAAGGTACAGAATTTGCGATTGCTTTACCGACCGCAGGTATCGCTTCACCCACCGCAGGTATCACTTTACCGATTTCTCATCCTTAAGCTAGTGGGTTTCCAAAGTTAATTTTTTCACAATAACCAACAGCAAGTATCAGCTTGCGTGTTTAAATTTTTTAGTGGACTGACGAAAGTTTGCCTACACACGAACACTTCAAGCCAGTTTTGGCAAGCTTTTTGAGAACAAAGGGAGAAATTTATGGGACTTTTCGATCAAATTCTTGGGGCCGTCGCTAATCCCAATCAACAGGGCAGCTTAGGGCAACTGGGAGGAATTATTAACACTGTACAACAGTTGAGCGATCGCACTGGCGCAGACCCTTCTACCATTCAATCAGTCTTGTCTATTGTCGGTGGGCAAGTGCGTTCTGCTTTACAAGACAAGCAAGCTACAGACGGAAATGAAGCCACACAAACTCTAGTGAATCAATATGCTGGTACTTCACCTAACCCCGAAGCCGTCGATTCGCTGTTTTCTCCTGAAATACAACAGCAAGTAGCTGAGGTTGCTGCCCAGCGCACTGGGTTGGATGCTGGTATAGTTCAACAATTGCTCCCTTCAGCAATACCTTTGGTACTACATTTTTTACAATCAGGTGCAGATGCTCAAAATCCCCAAGCTGGCGGGAATCCTGTACTAAATTCCTTTTTGGATGCTGACGGTGATGGTGATGTTGATATCGCTGATGCCATCCAAATGGCAAGTCGGTATATGAGACAGTAATATTTTCCCAACTCCCCACTTCTTTAGATATGAGCAATTGGCCCTTGCTAGATATTTAGCTAAGACATAGGCTGAGAAGATGGGGAATTTCCAAATATAAATCAGACAGTCTATGGCTAAAGTTTTTGACTGTATTACTGACGAACAGCAAGAGTTTATTGCAGCCCAACATCTTTTCTTTGTTGGCTCTGCACCCTTGAGTCCTACGGGTCATGTTAACCTTTCTCCTAAAGGTTTAGGCTGCTTTCGCGTCCTCTCTCCTAGCCGAGTAGGTTATTTAGACCTTACAGGCAGTGGTAACGAAACCTCAGCCCATTTACAAGAAAATGGGCGGATAACCTTCATGTTTTGCGCTTTTGAAGAACCTGCGCGTATCCTGCGTCTTTACGGTCAAGGAAACACGATTTTACCGAGTTCTCCAGATTGGGACTCTCTATATTCTTTGTTTGTACCGATGCCTGGAACTCGTCAAATTATCGTCGCCGACATTGAAAAAATACAGATTTCCTGTGGTTTTGGCGTACCACTCTATGAATATCGAGGTGAGCGGCAGACTTTAGTCAACTGGGCTAGCAAAAAAGGCGAAGAGGGAGTTAGAGAATATCAACAAAAGAAAAATCTTGTCAGTATTGACGGTTTAGCGACACCATTAAGTAAATTACCCTCTGAATTGTCTCAAAAGCCGTAGCTTTATACTTCATGCAAAAGAAAATTGCTGTGTGGATTATTCTATCCGTCCACTCACACAAAAAGATGAGCCTTTTCTGTGGACAATGTTTTATGAAGCAGCACATCTGGAAATCTTCATTTGGAATTGTGCTTTTATGACCCTTTTGGGTTGGTATCACCACCACCAATTATTACTTGGAACAAGTTTCCTAGTAAAGATAAAAATGCCGAAGCTAACACTATCAACATTAAACTAGCAAGGGCAGCAAAGGGAGAGATGATGAATAAGATTAACAAGGCAAACATCAAAATTGTTAGTAATGTCTTATTCATTTTTTTTCACTTTTAATAGTTATTATTCTCAAGATAACCAACTAAGTCATGCACTTGACCACAGTCAATAGAAAGAATTATAGCGGTTCCCTGGTAAGATTTTGCGGGGCAGAGGGGCAGAGGGGCAGAGGAGCAGAGGAGCAGAGGAGCAGAGGAGCAGAGGGGCAGAGGGGCAGAGGGGCAGAGGGGCAGAGGGGAAAGAATTTGTACAATAACTCTCCTCTGCTCCCCTGCACAAGGTTTTGAGAGATGTGGTGAGAAATCCGGGTATAGGTTTCAATTCTAGTAGTTTTCGTAGGGTGCGTTATGGGTACGCCGAAATAACAAATGAGTATGCCGAAATAACAAATGGGTTCGCCGAAATAACAAATGGGTTCGCCGAAATAACAAATGGGTACGCCGAAATAACAAATGGGTTCGCCGAAATAACAAATGAGTTCGCCGAAATAACAAATGGGTACGCCGAAATAACAAATGGGTACGCCGAAATAACAAATGCGTTGGCGTAGCCCTCCGCAGGTATCGCCATGATTGCAACAATTTAGCTTGGTCACGCCGTTGATTCGCACCCTTCTACTATCGGAGACGCTACGCGTAGCTTCCCGAAGGATACGGGTGACGCTCCTGCGTCGCTAACAGCAGTCGCCTGCGGAGGGAAACCCTCCCGCAGTGCTGCTTCACCGCAAATCTTTGGTGAATGAAGTTTTTCAGACTTGTGTGTACACTGTTGCCGTAGGTGGGGTGGGGTTCTTCGGGTTTAATAAGTAATCAAGCGAACATGATATAAATCCCAGTTGCATTATTTAATTACGAATTACTTTAATAATCTGTCACTTCCCCTCTGTTAGACTTAACGTGTCCGCGCTTAGTTTTGTAGTCAAGGCGCTTTCTTTGAGAACTGCGAGTTGGTTTCGTAGGTTTGCGCTTTATGGTTACTACAACTGCGCTTTGAATCAGTTCTTGAAGTCGTCTCAAAGCTGACTCTCGATTGTTTTCTTGGCTTCGGTGTTCTTGCGCTTTAATTACAACAACTCCATCCTGGGTGATGCGTCGATCGTTCAGTTTTAAAAGCTGCTCTTTATAATAATCCGGTAATGATGAAGCGACAATATCGAAGCGCAAGTGAATCGCAGTGGAAACCTTATTGACATTTTGGCCTCCTGCTCCTTGGGAGCGAATCGCACTAATTTCAATATCACTCTGCGGGATGATAACTTTATTGGAAATTTGCAGCATTAATCACAAGACAAAAGAGAAACTTTTCAATTTGGGATAAAAATCCTTTACTCGGTTTGTTCGGAAAAATCTATCACTACATGTTGGTCTTCATTATTGTCCAAATTCACCTCTAAAGTTTTTCCTTCTACTGTCACTTTATCACCCGGTACTAGTCGCCGCCCTCGTCGGGTTTCCAGCATCCCGTTTACTTGGACATCGCCACCTTGAATCATCAGCTTGGCTTGTCCTCCAGTTGGCACTATGCCCATCAACTTTAAATATTGATTTAACTTAATTGTGTTGTCTCGGATTTTCTTCATAGTCAATAAAGGTACACGATCTTAATTCTATCGGCGTTAGCGAGTGTTCGTTCGCTTTTAGCCTCTCCTAGACATCGCCATAACAAAAACTGTAATGCCAGTTTATTATCTATAATGTTGATCGACAAAATTTCCAGATATTTAGGTGAACAAACTAGTCTGGAAAGTTCTTTTAGTGTGTTCAGGGGACTGGATCTATGATTAAGCTCGGTTTATTGGTACAGTCCCAGAATAACTCTTTGGGTATCGGAAAAATTACGGAAATCTCTGATGCCAATGCAAATGTTGAGTATTTCTGCTCAATAGGGCAACGTCTTCAAAAAACTTTACCTTTAAGTTCGCTCTCTGAGGTCAGGCTTGAACCCCAAGCTCGATGCTATATTAAGTCTCAAACTCAGGATAAATGGATAGTTGGCAGAGTTTTCATTTGGGATGAAGATACAGAAATGTATCAAATTGATTTACCAGATAAGAAAACTGCGATCGCTACTGAAGAAGACATTTACGTTCGTTGTAATCTCCCAAACACAGACCCCATCGAAACTCTAGCGATGAAGGGTCACGAAACGCCCTACTTCCACGACAAAAGATTGGCTTTCGTCAAATCCTTGATTAAGCAACGCGCTGTCAGTCGCGGGATGACAGGACTGATTTCGGCAAATATTAATCTTTATCCTCACCAAGTTGAAGTAGTTAGGCGGGTACTGGAAGACCCAATTCAGCGTTACTTGTTAGCAGACGAGGTGGGACTCGGAAAAACCATCGAAGCGGGTGCGATTCTCCGTCAATTCCTCTTGGATGAGCCGAAAAAAGGGGCGGTGGTATTAGTTCCACAATATTTGCTCAAACAATGGCGGACTGAGTTAGAAAACAAATTTTACATCTCCCATTTTGGCAAACGGGTAGCGGTGCTGGCGGTTGAAGATATTCATAAAATCAACCTGAAAGCGAGGATAGGCTGCTTAATTTTAGATGAAGCTCATCACATCGCAGCAATGGCAACCTCCAAGGATGCAACAGTCCGCCAGCGTTTTCAGACTTGCAAAGAACTGGCTCATAAAAGCGATCGCTTACTTTTATTATCTGCCACTCCTGTCCTGAATCACGAGCAAGATTTTCTCGCCATGTTGCACTTGCTCGACCCAACAACCTATAAAATTGGTGATTTAGCAGGTTTCCGCGCCAAAGTTGAAAGCCGTCAACAAATTGGTAGACTTCTGCTTTCTTTTAAAGAAGGTGCGGAACCTGCTGTACTCAAAAGCAACTTGCAGCAACTACGAACCCTCTTAGCTGAGGATGAGTATTTACTGAAGCTGGCGGATGATTTAGAAAATTGTTTACAAGCAAATTCTACCGACCAAGATCAAATAGTCCAAGCGATTCGGACTCACGTTAGCGATATCTATCGACTACACCGCCGAATGCTTCGCAACCGTCGCGCGGCAGTAGAAGATGTAATCTTTGACCGCAATTTTACGCCCAAAGAAGAGTATGATTTAGACGAGCGATCGCCTGATATCCACGAACTACTCAATCAATGGCGTAGTGTTGCTTCTAATGAAAAGCCATATCAGCGAATTTTTATGCTGTTATTCCTAGCTGCTGGTACTTGGTTAGGCATTTTAGAGCAGGTAATTACCGCCCGTTTAACTGGTAAGCCTCATGCTAAACTCATCCAGGAGTTTAAAGAAGATGATATTCGCCTATTAACTACAACCCCCAAATTCTCAGGGGAAGAAGAGATTCTGCAATCCTTCCTCAAAATTATTCGTCAACCCCAAGAGGACGGAGGACGGACAGAAAATTTGAAAACAGTAGTGCTGAATCAGTTAGGTACATACTTTAAAATTCCTGCAAACGTTCGGAAGAATCAAAAAGAATTCATCACGAGAATACAGCAGAGAATCAAGAGACCAATTTCTGGCGATATTCTGCCCAAATTTATCGTATTCACCAGCTTTGTGCAAACTTGTGGCGAAATAGTCCAGTATTTGTCTGATACCTTTGGTGCAGAGACAATAGCCAAACATCAATTTGGAGAATCACCAGACAAAGTTGAGGAAGGATTAAGTAAATTTAGGAATAACCCAAACTGCTTTATTCTAGTATGCGATCGCTCTGGAGAAGAAGGACTTAACCTCCAATTTGCCGATTGGTTAATTCATTTTGACCTTCCTTGGTCGCCGAATCAATTAGAGCAAAGACTTGGCAGACTTGACCGCATTGGCAGCAAAATTGGAGTCCAATCTTGTGTTTTGATTGGCCCTTATTTGGAAGATAGCCCCCACAATGCTTGGTATCAAGTATTAAAAGATGGCTTTGGTATTTTCCAACAATCAATTGCCAGTTTGCAGTTTTATGTGGATGATAAACTTGCAGAATTAGAAACAGCTTTGTTTCAATCAAGTGCTGCTGGATTATTAGAGATGATTTCGCCAATTCAAGAGCAAATTGAAAACGAAATTGCCAAAATTAGCGAACAAAATGCTCTAGATGAAATTGATGCTAACGATGAAATTGCCACAGAGTATTTTCAAGAGCTAGATAATTACGATGCTTGTCATCTAGAAATGAAACGAGCAATTGAAGGCTGGATTTGCGAGGCGCTGGGATTCAGAGGACTCAATAACCCCGACTCATCAGAGATGCGACGTTATCAACCGTCAACGCGGACATTAGTTCCCATAAATGAGTTAAAAAATCGCTTTGCTGATAGTAGCCTCGACCAATTTGGTACTTATAATCGCAGAGTAGCAAACCAGAATCCTGGGATTAAACTCTTTCGAGTTGGGGAAGGATTTGTCGAAGCACTTTGGAACTATATAAACTGGGATGACCGAGGTGAAGCCTTTGCTTTGTGGCGCACTGATTCATCTTGGGATGCCAAAGAAGGGAAAGAGTGGTTCGGTTTCCAATGCAATTATGTAGTGGAGGCAAATTTAAGAATTGCCAAACAAGTTTTACTAGATAACAAACTAGATAGTTCTCAATTCAAACACTTGCAGCGACGTGTTGATGCTCTATTTCCACCAATTATAGAAACTATCTATGTTGATGGTCGCAAGGAGCCAATCCGCGTTGTTGAGGATAAAGCCCTCTTAAGTATTCTACAACGTCCATATAAAGATAAAAACAATAATCAAGGACGAGATTACAATCTGGCAAAAGAGCGCTTAGGAATTATTGACGATTTTGTTGACCCTAGTAAATGGCAAAATTTCTGTTATCAAGTGCGGAATACTTCTTCAGAATTACTCTCAAATCGTCCAGATTTTATTGACTTATGTCAAAGTTGTGCTAGAGTCGCCGAAAATAAATTAACCAATCGAGTTGAACAATTACGTCTGCGTCTGAACCAGCAAAGCTGGGATAATGCGTTAGCTGAAGAATTGAAGATAGAAACTGCTTTAAATGCAGCCATTCTCGAAGGAATTCGCCAACCCCAAATTAGGCTTGATTCTGTCGGCTTTATTGTTGTATCAGGGCGATCGCTTGTGCAATTTGAGTGATATCATTTATGTGTAGTTAAATAGCCTTAGTAAGTATACTAATCCCGCCCATCTAAGAGGTGGGGTTTTTTAAGACTTGAAAATACCATCAGAGAATGGTTTTTTCAATAATTTGCACTGCTGTTGCAACACCATTTTCTGAGCGGATTGTTTCGCCAAGTAGCGATCGAAAATGAAACGTTCAAATCGCCTTGCTTGGATAGGAGCGATCGCTCCTATCCAATACTATAAATACTTCTGCAACAATAATCCTAACTTTTCCTTTGTTGCTACTGGTGCTTTATCCAACTGAGTTAAAATCGCATATTGCAATGCGGAATGCGCCTCACTCGGCGGCGGATTTTCACTCAATCGCCGCACAGTTTCTTGAATCACTTTTTGAGCGTTGGCAGCATTTCGCAGCAAATTACCAATTACCAATTCCACCGTCACGCTGTCATGATCTGGATGCCAACAATCATAATCTGTTACCAGCGCTAAGGTTGCATAAGCAATTTCCGCTTCCCTCGCCAGCTTTGCCTCTGGTAAATTCGTCATCCCAATGATTGTTGCACCCCAACTGCGGTAAAGATTCGATTCCGCCTTGGTAGAAAAAGCTGGCCCTTCCATGCACACATAAGTACCACCGCGATGGAGAGTAACTTCTGGTAAATTGAGAGATGCGATCGCATCTGCCAACACAACAGCCAAGTTCTTACAAATCGGATCGCCAAAGGCAATGTGAGCCACAATTCCCTCACCAAAAAACGTCGAAATCCGATTTTTCGTTCTGTCAATAAACTGATCTGGCACTACCATATCTAATGGTTTCGCCTCTTCCTTCAAGGAACCGACAGCACTAGCTGAAATTAAATACTGCACTCCCAATTGCTTCATCGCATAGATATTAGCGCGAAATGGTAATTCAGAGGGTAACAGCGTGTGATTGCGGCCATGACGCGCTAAAAAAGCTACTCGTGTACTATCCAATGTCCCCAGAATCAAAGCGTCTGATGGTGAACCAAAAGGGGTTTGGATATGTATCTCTTCTACGTCTTTGAGTGCGTCCATTTTATACAGACCACTGCCACCAATAATCCCAATACTAGCTTGAGCCATAATTCTGAACCTGTTCCTTAGCAATCTGCTAAGTCATTTTACCGAAAAGGGGAGTAGCAGAGAAGCCAGGTTCTAGCTTGGGCAAATTTCTGAGTAAATGTTGGCTCTAGATGTCTTGCCAAACTATTCTTTACTCAACACTTAGAATTGAGCAAAGTCCATTGATTCTATTAATTTGCGATCGCGCTACTCCTGAACAAAATGTATATAAATGTTAAGTAAATGCACTCCTGAGCAAGGAAAGAAAGTTATGGTTATACTTTTGGGAAAAGGCTTATTTTAATCCCTGTTTTTAACGTTTTCATAAATCAATGACTCTCAATTTTCGTTTTGCGGTAGTCAGTGACTTACACCTGGCACTTCCCCACACAATCTGGGATCATCCTAGTCGGTTTCATCTGGTAGAAGTTAGTATCTCGGCGTTTAAAAGTGTACTCGAACATTTAACACAACTCGATTTAGATTTCTTATTGTTGCCAGGAGATTTAACTCAGCACGGCGAACCAGAAAACCACGCCTGGTTACAACAATGTTTAGCCCAGCTATCTTTTCCCGTCTACGTTGTTCCTGGGAATCATGACGTTCCTGTGCTGTTGGCCGATCGCCAATCAATCGCTTTTGCGGATTTTCCCTACTATTACACCAACTTTGGCTATGAAGATCCGCAGCAGATGTACTACATTCGTCAATTGCTACCTGGAGTTAAGCTGATTGGACTGAATTCTAACTCCTTTAATGAGCAGGGTGAGCAGGTGGGGTGTTTGGATACCAAACAGCTACGGTGGTTAGAAGAAGTGCTGGCGGCATCTGTTGATGACTTAGTTTTGGTGATGGTGCATCATAATGTGGTGGAGCATTTGCCCGATCAATCAAACCACCCACTGGCAAATCGCTATATGTTGGCGAATTCCACAGAATTGTTGCAGTTACTAAGGCGCTACGGAGTCAAGCTAGTATTTACCGGGCATTTGCACGTTCAGGATATTGCTTACTCAGATGGAGTATATGATATTACCACTGGGTCGTTAGTTAGCTATCCTCACCCTTATCGAGTGCTAGAGTTTCATCGGGATAACCAAGGTAAAGAATCATTGCAAATTGTATCTCATCGGGTAGAGTCAGTGCCTGAGTTTCCCGATTTGCAAGAGTCATCACGGCAATGGGTGGGCGATCGCTCTTTCCCCTTCCTAATCAAGCTACTAACTCACTCTCCATTAAACTTACCACTATCACAGGCTAGAAAATTAGCTCCGAGTTTGCGAGACTTCTGGTCAACAATTGCCGATGGCGATGCGGTATTAGACTATCCCCAGTTTCCATTAGAAGTGCGTCGCTACATTGAGACTTATAATGCATCCGCACAACCCAATTCAGGTATGACCACTGGTGGAACTCTGACGCTAATTGATAACAACAGCACGCTTTTGCTGCATTAGGAGTGATGGGTGTCTGTGTGAAGGTAAATTTTTGTCTGGACTGAAAGCTTAGTGGTTTATTCTCCACTGTTTCTTTTTAGATAGCGATCGCTCCTGCCATAATTCTCCGATAAAAAGTCACCTTGGCAGGGCTAAAGATCGCTCTTAAATCCAAAGGATATCTTTTGGCTAAGACTCCTATGTGCCTTTTGATGGATGGCATTTTGGAGCTGAAAAATCCATACTAATATAACTAGGGGATTCCTACTCTTCAAGTCTATATTATCTAGTTATAGGCAGTGTATGCAAATGCCAAATGTTGATAAAATTAACTCTATATTTACTGATGAATTAGCGGTTTTGCGGCAGCGTGTAGCTGAGTTAGAGCAATCAGAAATATTTTATCAGCAAAGGCAAGCAGCACTTGAGGAGCAATTAACAAAAACAAGAACTCAACTAGCAATAGCTGCACAAAATTCCCAGAATCCAGTGGTAGATGATGACATTGAATTCCATCTTGAACCGGAAAAATCCACAGGCTTGAATGTGCCACAAAACGTGGTGGAGACTTTACAGCAACTCCAACAAGAAATTGCAGAGCGGCAGCAACTGGAAATAATTTTCAAAGAGAGTGAAGAACGGCTAAAGTTAGCTTTAGAAGTTTCTCAGATGGGCTTGTGGGATTGGAACATTATTACCAATCAAGTCACCTGGTCGGAAAATTATGAGATGCTTTTTGGTTTAATTCCAAGTAGTTTGGATGGCCCTTATGAGACGTTTCAAAAGTGCGTTTATTCTGAAGATAAGCAATCTGTAATGCAAGGGATCGGCCACGCATTGGCACAAAAAACGGACTACAATGATGAATTTCGGATAGTTCGGTCAGACCAAAGTGTACATTGGATTTCTGCTAAGGGAAAATTTATCTATAACGATGGCGGGCAAGCGGTACGGATGATCGGTGTTTGTATGGAAACGACTGTGTGCAAACAGGCAGAAGAAAGTACTCGTGAACTAACGACACAAGTTCAAGAACAGGCAAATATTTTAAATGCCATCCTCACCGCCTCTGTCGATCATATTTACATCTTTAATCGCAAAGGTTGCTATCAGTATGTCAGTCGTGATGCTGCTACTATATTAGGTTTTCAACCCCAGGATATTATTGGAAAAACTTTGCAAGAACTGGATTTACCTACAGACCTTGCACAACATGTAGATAATCAACGACAAGCTGTGATGAAAACTGGGCAGCCAATCAAAGATGAGTGTAAATATGTAACTCCTGATGGAGTGCATTATTATGAATACATTCTTACCGCATTACGGAATTTCGACCAAAGTATTGAAGGCGTAATTACTGTTTCTCGTGATATTACTGAACACAAACGGGCAGAAAAATTATTACGTGAAAGTGAAGGGCGATTTCGGCGTTTGTTTGAGTCTAACCTAATGGGGGTCGCTTTTTGGAATGTGGATGGTTTTGTGATTGATGCTAATGATGCTTTTCTTCAATTAGCTGGTTACACTCGTGACGAGTTGGCTACTTTAGGTAGAATTAATTGGCAAGAACTCACTCCTCTTGATTATCAGCATTTAGACGATCGCGCCCTCTTGGAGGTGCAAACTACTGGAGTTTCCAAAATTTACGAGAAAGAGTTCATCCACCGCAACGGTAAGCGAGTACCAATTGTTTTGGGGATAGCTTTTCTGCATGATTCCCAACACAACGGTGTTGCTTTTGTCCTAGATATTACCGATCGCAAATTGGCTGAAAAAGAATGCGATCGCCTCCTCGAATGCGAAAGAACAGCACGCCAACAAGCAGAGATCGCCAACACAATTAAAGATGAATTTTTAGCGGTTCTCTCCCATGAACTGCGAACTCCGCTAAACTCCGTTCTGGGATGGTCGAAAATGTTGCGGACTCGCAAGTTTGATGAACACACCACTAGTCGCGCCTTGGAAACCATTGAACGCAACGCCAAGTTACAAACCCAGCTAATTGAAGATTTGTTGGATGTGTCTCGCATCCTCCAAGGGAAATTAAACTTGAATATATGTCCAGTGAGCTTGGTAATGGTAGTTGAAGCAGCACTAGAAACGGTACGACTGGCAGCAGAAGCCAATTCAATTCAAATTCAGACCATCTTTGATCCCAATTTAGGGCAAGTTATGGGCGATCCCAATCGCCTCCAGCAAGTTATGTGGAACCTGCTTTCCAATGCGGTAAAATTTACACCAGCAGGAGGATGGGTAGAAATTAGACTCATGGAAGCTGGTAATCAGATTCAAATTCAAGTCAGGGATACAGGTAAGGGAATTAGCCCAGACTTTTTGCCTTATGTCTTTGATTACTTTCGCCAAGCTGATGGCACAACTACACGGACATTTGGTGGACTAGGTTTAGGATTAGCGATCGTGCGGAAGGTGGTAGAAATGCATGGAGGAAAAGTTCAAGCCGAAAGTCTTGGAGAAGGATTAGGTGCAACCTTCAGTGTTGAGTTACCGCTTTTGGTGAGAAGCGAACAGGTTCGGTGGCAAGAGAATGAGTATTTAGATTGTGAACCGGAATCTTCACTCCTTTCAAACACTCAAGTTTTAGTGGTGGATGATGAACCAGATATCCGCGACTTAGTGAGCTTCATTTTGCAAGACTACGGTGTAGAAGTAACCGCCGTATCGTCAGCACAAGAGGCATTACAAGCGCTGTCTGAGTCGATACCAGACATTTTAATTAGTGATATTGGAATGCCCAAGACAGATGGTTATATGCTGATGCGGGAAGTGCGATCGCGATCGCCCCAACAAGGAGGACGCGTACCAGCGATCGCTCTGACAGCCTATGCTGGTGAAATGAATCAGCAGCAAGCACTAGCAGCCGGATTTCAAATGCATATTTCTAAACCAGTAGATCCAGATGTATTGGTGAAAGCGATCGTCAATTTGATTGAACCAAAATGATATAGGTAAACATCCAAGGAGCAAAGTCAAAAATTTATTCCTCATCTTCAAACAAAGATTCTAAATCTCTATAACCATTGAAAACACGATTCACAAGAATTCCATCCTCGCTGGGATAGTAAAATATAATGTAATCATCTACAACAAAACCGCGCAAATTTGCTACAATTTTTCCGTAACTTTTCCCCATACTAGGAAAACCTGCTACTAATTTACACTTATTACGAATATCATCAAAAAGCTTACTGGCTGCTTTTGGGTTACTGCGAGCAATATATTCACAAATTTCATCTAAATCTTGAATTGCCTCATCTGAAAATGAATAACTACTCATTCTTCAGACTCCTCAGCAATTTTGCGGATTTTTTCTTGAAATCTAGCGAAAACAACTTCACCATCAGTTAATTGCCGATTAGCGATTTGTTTAGTTCCCACTGCAATTTTTTGGCGTAATTCTTCAATTCGCTGTTCTCTTTCTTGAAGCAACTTAAAAGCTTCATTTATCACATCCTCTGCACTAGCAAATCTACCACTTGCAATTTGCGCTTGAATAAATTGCTCTATTTCTGACTTGAGTGTGATATTCATAACTTGTACCTCAAAAAAATGAATGCATTAACTTTGTTTTAACAACAGCACCACATTGTCTGCAATTCTCTGGTTATGTTGATTAAGGAAAGCAAGCCGAACATTAGAATAACATCTCTCTCACTCATGGTTGACGATCTGTGATGATAAATACTTTTGAGTCAGTGTATTATATAAAATATGGGTAGAGTAAGAAGCCAAGACGGTAAAGGTAATCAAAAAACGCGATCGCCCAGGCTCATAACACTACTAACGGTACTAGTTATCCATTTGATAATCACTATAAGATTAGTGAGAGGGTTTTCTACGTTTGGATGGAAATGACTGAGCAACGTGATGCTGACTTGCCGTTAACTGATTCTCAGAAATTGAGTAAACCGACTGATGGAGCAACTACCAAGTCGGTTGATAATTCTTGGACAAACCGTCTTGGTGGTGTCTGGAACAAAGCAACAACACATCTAACCCAACTGCTACCCGTAGAACAAGTGGCACAGACAGTTGTTGAATGGTTTAGTGTGAGCGAAACTCAAGTTGCAGAGATTTTAGAGAAAATCCGAGCCGAATTGCCAACCACAGAAGCACTGCTGATTGGTAAACCTCAAGCTGGAAAAAGTTCCATTGTCCGGGGATTGACAGGAGTTTCTCCTGAGATTATTGGTCAAGGATTTCGTCCCCACACACAACACACCCAGCGCTATGCCTATCCTTCCAATGACCTGCCTTTACTAGTTTTTACTGATACGGTGGGACTAGGTGATGTCAACCAAGATACTGGATTAATCATTCAGGAGTTAGTTAGCGATTTACAAAAGGAAACTCGTTCCGCCAGAATCCTCCTGTTGACGGTCAAAATCAATGATTTTGCAACTGACACACTCCGACAAATTGCTCAACAGTTGCGCCAGAAGTATCCAAATATTCCCTGCTTGCTAGTAGTTACCTGCTTGCATGAGGTTTATCCTGCCGATATCGTCGATCATCCTGCCTATCCGCCAGATTATGAGGAAATCAACCGCGCATTCGCCGCAATGCAGCAAGCCTTCGTAGGGATAACTGAGCGCTCGGTACTCATTGACTTTACCTTAGAAGAAGATGGCTATAATCCGGTATTTTATGGCTTAGAAGCACTTAGAGATTCCTTGGCAGAAGTACTCCCACAAGCAGAAGCACAGGCGATTTATCAGCTATTAGATCGAGAAGAAACTGGGAAACAACTTGGTAATCTTTATCGAGATGCTGCACGCCGTTATATTTTGCCATTTGCGATTATGTCTGCCACCCTTGCGGCTGTACCTTTGCCCTTTGCCACAATGCCTGTACTCACCGCTTTGCAAGTATCAATGGTGGGTCTGTTGGGTAAATTATATGGACAGACAATTACACCATCACAGGCGGGGGGTGTTGTGAGTGCGATCGCAGGTGGTTTTGTAGCACAAGCCATTGCACGGGAGTTAATTAAATTTATACCAGGTTTTGGGAGTGCGATCGCAGCCTCTTGGGCCGCCGCCTACACCTGGGCGTTAGGGGAAGCAGCCTGCGTTTACTTTGGTGATTTAATGGGAGGGAAAAAACCCGATCCCCAAAGAATTCAGTTAGTAATGCAAGAAGCATTTCAGGCGGCGCAAGAACGATTTAAGGGAATCAAACGTTAAGGGTAGTTATTGGGGTTTTCAACAAGTAGACCTTCGCTTGCGGCGGCTGCATTCAATTCGGAATCAGCAGATACAAATCACCAGAGGTAAACTGTTAGCTATGCAAAGGGCATTTACCGCACGACCAGCCCCTAACTGAACTGCATCATAACCTCGTAACCCGTATGCTTCAGCTAATACCATTGCAGAGTTGATGATGCTCTGTGTGATTTCGATAACTTGGTATTCAGACCGGAGATCGCTTTTGAAATGATTACATACTGCGATCGCATCTGTAGCAATGATACTTCCACCACGCGATCGCTGTGTAATTGCAGCGACAACTTCAACACTAGTAATGGCAGCAATCAGTACATCATTTTTCTGTAGCGGGTCAAATAAGGGATTTCCAAGGAATAAATTATCCCAAAAAACGAACCACTTCAGACAATAGAGTCGCCAGTGCGTTGCGGGGGTGGAGGAGTTTGTAGCACCTGGCGCAACACAGAGAGAGGAGAGATTAAGAGGATTTTTGCGTCAGTTTTGGAATATTTTGGGATGCTCCCGAACGTTATATTGTACCTCCTACACTTTCTCCTTTGCTGCTGGCACAATACCAAACTTATTTAAACCTGTATCGATTTCTTTAAGTAGTTTAAAATCTTCTTCTGGTAAGAGATATCTACTCAACAAACCCCCATTAACAGCAGACTGTTTTTCCAAAAAAGAGAAAGCTTGGCGAAACTGATGCGGTTCGGCTTTAATTGGTGAATCAAAGTGACAGGGAATAATCCACTGGAAGTCCCAGCTTGCAACTTTCTCAGCCCAGTCAATGGTTTCTTGGGGTGCGCGGTTGAGAATCAGCGTTTGTAAAATTGGGGCGACAAACAACCGCCCATCACCTCGCAGAGTATCAAACGATCGCAGCCAATGGGGATGCCATGTAAAGGGGTACAATCCAAAGTAAGCTTTCCTTGAGCGTTCTGGGGCTTTCAAGGCATCTTGCAACACCTGACTCCATTGAGGTATATCTAGTGCGCTTGGTTGAAAGTACAAAGCAAACAAACAGATGCGCTGCCAACCTTTACGGCGATTTATCTCAATGTCTGCAACAATATCAGAAGCCCGATCCTTGGCATGGAATAGTAGGGGATATGGATCTAATAAAACGATCGCAGGTGGATCTTCTGGGAGCGAAAGTACAGAATCTGTTACTAAAAGAGTATGCGATCGCTTGTGAAAAAAAGCAACTTCTGCAAACCGACCAGGGCCAAGCTCGATGGGGCCCAGCATTGCATAATCAAACTCGTCAGCAAAGGGTGTTTTGCTACTATCTTCAGGGAGTACCTGAGTCCGTTTTGAGGGTAAACCAAGCCAGCTAAGGGGCAGATTTAGCGGAAAACTCCACTGATGGGGAGCCACAAACACCTGTGCAGTTGGAAAGTATCTAGCAAAGGGGCCGACAAAAACCTTGTGTTCTATACCGGAGATAGTCGGCAGAATAATATACAAAACATTACCATGTTCCGCCACCAACTCATTCACAAGCCGGATGCACTCTGGAGTTGGTGCAACAGGCGCATAGATAAGAAGACCTCCAGTTTCGAGCTTAACAACAGTCATCCGAATCGGCACAACAACGTAGAAAATGCCCTGAATCTGGTCAAAATTCCAGATTGTGTCCTTAACCACTTCTTTACGGATTGTTTGCCGCCTGCCATAAGGGTAGAGTGGCAGAACAGGCCATAATCTCCATGAAAAGTCTTTGGGATGTATCCGTTGTGAATTGACTATACGTTCATCATCAGCCACTCTGCAACCCCCTCCAAATTCCCTGCTCAAATTGTTTGTATTTGCTATCCCCGAAGTTGAAGTTTAGCAAATTTTGAGATAATCATATCAATTATTAATTTTAATTCGTAATATCTCCGGTATAGTTCATTCACGATGAAATCATGAGTAAATATAGAATTTTAAAACCCGATCAAAGTTACACTTTTAGTCAATACTTTTTGTTGCCTAACCCAACAATAGATGTAGTAGCAGAATTTGAGTACAGTTACGCTCGCACAGAACTAGAATTACCAAGATACTTTGCTGAGGTTAGTTATTTAGGATTTTTACAAAATTACTTACAGCGCAATATAAAGCTTTTTAACCCGACGGCTGAGATATCAATCAGAGAATTTATGATTGCTCCTATCCTGGCTGAGATTTGCGATCAAACAAAAGCTCAACTATATAGTGAATATCCAATTAATGTGGATGAAAAGCTTAAAGGTACTTTAGATTATTATTTACATAAATCTAACTCTTTATTGGTAATTGAAGCAAAGCAATCAGATATTAGAAGAGGGTTTACACAGCTAGCAGTAGAATTAATAGCTCTGGATCGGACTCTAGATCAACAATCATCAATTTTATTTGGCGCAGTTACTAATGGAGATGACTGGAAATTTGGTACACTCAATAGACAACAAAAGCTAATTACAGAAGATATTAAACTTTATCGGGTTCCTGAAGGTTTAGAAGATTTGCTATGAGTACTAGTAGGCATCCTTTCATCTGAAGCTTGACAGAAGTTGAAAAACTTTCACGATCGAGAGTATGATGATTCACTACTTAACAATGTAGAGTAAGGGAAAAGTTACATTACGAAAGAATAATTTCGCCTATGTCATTGCAAATCAGAATTAACTACCCAGAGACACTTCCAGATGCCTTACAACAGACACGGGAACAATTTGAACAAGAAGCTAAATGGGCAATGGCAGTAAAACTGTTTGAAATGAAACGCCTATCTTCTGGTATGGCAGCTGCACTAGTAGATACAGATCGAGTTTCTTTTTTGCTGAATTTGCATCATTATGGAGTGGCTATGATTGATTTAACAGAAGATGAACTTCTTGCTGATTTAGAAAATGCCTAAAACTGAGAGCATCGTCATTAATACTGCTCCAATAATTAGTCTAGTAGCGGCTCTTGGTGATTTAGACGTATTGCAGTTATACACACAAGTACTAGTTCCTTTTGAAGTTTGTCAGGAATTGCTTGCTGGAGGTGCAAGCGGGTTTGCAGTTGCAGAATTTGAGGCAGCAACCTGGCTACAAAAATGGCCAACTCCACTTAATATTTCACCTCTTTTGCTCAACTCGTTGGATTTAGGCGAAGCATCTGTAATTCAATTAGCTTTAAATGAAAGTATTCAAACTGTATGTATTGATGAGACTGTTGGCAGACGGATTGCTAGATTAAGTGGTCTTACGCTTACAGGTTCTATTGGCATTTTATTACGTGCTAAACAGGAAGGATATCCTGTATTAATGCGGCAAGCTATTGAGCGTATGATAAACAGAGGAATTCGACTGAGTGGAACAGTCATCGCTGTTGCACTCCGACAAGCAGGAGAGACGGACTAATTCTTTCAACCTTTCGGTGATTAAAAACAAAACAGTGATGATTCACCATATTTTAAAAGCATCAAAAGAAACCGTACATCTGGGTGGTTTCTCCCATCTATTAGAACCAGCATTGATTATTGACTCTGGCGATACGGTTGATGTAGAAACTTATACTGGTTACTATGTTTATGACAAAGCACCACCTGAGTTTGTCACACCAGAATTTCTCGACATCTGCCAAAATCTTCTACCAGAACGCAAGATTGCTGGCGGGCCGCATTTACTCACGGGGCCAATTTATGTGCGCGATGCCGAACCAGGGGATGTTTTAGAAGTACAATTAGATGCGATCGCACCTAGTTTACCCGTTGGCTTTAATGCCATTCGTACAGGTTGGGGAGCTTTACCACATCAGTTTTCTCAACCTGCTTTGAGATTCATCCCTCTAGATTTAGTCAACAATATAGCTGAATTTCCGGCGGAGGCTGGCATAAAAATTCCACTCAAACCGTTTTTTGGAATTCTTGGTGTCGCTACTCCAGAAAGCTCTCGAACTTCTGTCCCGCCAGGTTCTTACGGCGGTAATATCGACAATCGAGAATTACTTGCTGGTTCTCGTTTATTTTTGCCAATTTTCGTACCAGGTGCATTATTTTCAATTGGTGATGGGCATTCTGCACAGGGAGATGGTGAAGTAAATGTCACCGCCATTGAAACTTCCATGAATGGTAGAATTACCCTCAAACTTCGCAAGGATTTACAACTGACAACACCAATTGCCGAAACTCCAACTCATATTATTACAATGGGGTTTGCTCAAACCTTAGATGAAGCCTTAGAATTAGCTTTGAAAAATATGATTGATTTTCTAGAACGCTTTGCAAATTTGTCGCCAGAAGATGCTTATGTATTGTGTAGTTTAGCTGTAAATTTTCACATCACTCAAGTTGTGAATAGTCCCCACAAAGGTATACATGGGATGCTACCTAAGTCAATTTTTGACAAGAAAATTAATTTATAATTTAGCGACTATTTTTTATGTCTAATATCTTGATTCAACTATTGTTAATCGGTTTAGTTTCCGGTGTTGCAGGTGGGATGTTTGGTATCGGTGGCGGCGCAATTATGATTCCGGCAATGGTATTAGTAATTGGTTTAGATCAGAAATTAGCTACAGGGACTTCTGTGGCTGCTCAAATTTTGCCAATTGGGATTTTAGCAGCCTTGGTTTACCATCGCAACGGTAATCTTAATATCAAATATGCTCTGATTATTGCAATTGGTTTAATCGTGGGTAACTTCTTCGGAGCATTGTTTGCAAATCAGCCGTTTATAAGCAGCGAGTTGATGAAAAAGCTGTATGGTATCTTTGTATTAATGATAGGTATTCGTTATCTACTATCAAATTAAACAACTTAAGGGATTTCCAAGGAATAAATTATCCCAAAAAACGAACCACAGAGACGCAGAGAACACAGAGAGAGGAGAGATAAAGAGGATTTTTTTGTCAGTTTTGGAATAGTTTTTTATTTGGAAGTCCCTAATTGAGCTTCAGTAATATTTTTGTTAAGCCATCGCCTAACTTTTCAATAGATTCTTGTTGTTTCGGATCTTTTAAAGTGCCATCGGCGTTAAAGGCTTCGTAAGCTTTGGTTACTGCAATTTGATCGGGTAGTACCAAAACTTTGATGTTTCCCAAAATAGACCGCAGGTGAACCAACCCCCGCAAACCACCAAGAGCGCCTGGAGAAGCGCTCATGATACTAGCAACTTTACCTGCAAAAGCCGCCAATGGCGCTTCATTTGGGGCTGGACGGGATGCCCAATCGATGGCATTCTTTAAAACTGCTGTGAGTGAACTGTTGTATTCCGGCGAAGCAATCAGCAATCCTTGATGAGAAATCAGCAAATCCTTTAAAGTGCGGGCGTTGGCTGGTAGTCCTTCTTGAGCTTCCAAATCTTCATCAAACAGAGGTAGAGGCAAATCGCGGAGGTCTAGATAAGTCACTTCTGCGCCTGCTGCTCTAGCGCCAGCCGCCGCTATTTTTACCAATTTTTTGTTGTAAGACTCAATCCGGGTACTGCCAGCAAAGGCGAGGATTTTAGGTGTAGATGCCATAGTTTTAGGTTGAGTGGGAAGGATTTGACAGTTCAGCTAGCTGCATTATCCTGTTTTCAGGCGATCGCTATTTGCTACCTTTAGATTTTCTTTATAAAGCTCGTACCTGCGGAATGTGGGTTGAACCTATAAAATTCCAATTTGATTTTTGAAAATATACTGAGGCTAAAAGCTAGTTTTTCTAAAATTATATTCATAAATCAGATAGAATTATTACATTATCTGTAAGTATTTATTTAGATTATGCCTATCTAGAGGCTTAGTTAAAATATTATTTACCCCAATCATCTGACTTAATACTAAAAGACCAGCTTGGTGAAGTTTATCACCTCCCGTTGATGCTGAGTAATATTCTAAAATATAAGGGATAATATTGTTCTCAAAAAAATCAATAGCAGTTTTTAAAACACAAGAATCGGTATCCAAACCACAAATAAATACTTTTTGGATATTATTGTTATTTAGGAAATTAAGTGTCTCCTCGTTACAAGCAGTGTATATAGTTTTATCAAAAGTTACTTGGGCAAATGGTTCAATTTCGTCCACAATTTTTTGCTCAACGGTTGATATGAGATTGTGCCAATTCAAATATTTGACATAAGGACTGTTAGGCGTATTTATAAATTTTGTGAAGATGACGTGTTCAAATAAGTTCTGCTCTAATAAGGATTTAACCCTTTGGGGAATATGGCTTGTATTTTGAGTGATAAATCCATTTTGAATATCAATGATAAATAGGCAGAAGTTCATATAGTAACTACTATGCTTGATTGGTTGGTACTGAAGATAGCGATCGCAAACATTACCGACTATTTTTCTTATTATCCAGATGTACAAACACTGAAGTAAATTTAGATGCTATTTGCTACCTTTATAATTTATCTAAGATTATGGCGAATTGGTCAGACTCCTATCTCGGCAAGTTACGACAAGTTGTAGGCGATCGCTTACTTCTATTATTTGGCGTACTTGTGATTATTGAAAATAACTTGGGGCGCGTTTTGTTGCAAAAACGAAGTGATTTCAAAGGCGCTGGAATTTTTTGATTTGACTGACTTACCTGCATTAATGCCAAACGATCGCCCCGTTTTAGAAAAGTTTCAAGAATACAAAAAAAGCGGCGAATTTCAATTGTTCTAAAGCATTTTTTCCAAGAACTGCTTGGCGCGATCGCACTTGGGATTTTGAAAAAACTCGTTAGGGGTAGCATCTTCTGCTAAACTTCCCTGGTCGAGGAACATAATCCGATTGGCGACTTCTTTTGCAAAGCCCATTTCATGGGTAACGATCGCCATTGTCATCCCAGATAGCGCTAAATCTTTCATTACTTCCAACACATCCTTAACCATTTCGGGATCTAATGCAGAGGTGGGTTCATCAAACAAAATCATCTCAGGTTCCATTGCTAATGCCCGCGCGATCGCTACTCGCTGTTTCTGTCCCCCCGATAGTTTGGATGGATAGACAGACACTTTTTCTTCTAAACCTACCTTAGCAAGCAATTCTAAGCCATGTTGTTCTGCTTTTTGCTTGTTTAATCCTTTCACCTTTATCGGTGCGTAGGTGACATTTTGCAGCAAATTCATGTGGGGAAACAAATTAAAATGTTGAAATACCATCACCAAATGCTGGCGCACCTTAGCGATGTTTGCCTTGGGATTGGTAATTTCTTGCTCGTTAAAGTAGATTCTTCCTCTAGTGGGTTGTTCTAACAAGTTTATGCATCGCAGAAAGGTAGACTTCCCTGAACCAGAAGGGCCTAGTATTGCAACCACTTCCCCTTGATAAAACTCAGTAGAAATATCTTTGAGTACGTCGAGTTTGCCAAAGGATTTACATAAGAATTCCGTGCGAATTACTACATTACTCACTTTGTCGTAACCTCCTTTCTAAAGCCGATGCACCCAAGGTCATGCCCATTACTAAAACATAGTAGATTAACCCTGCAAATAACAGTGGTTCAAAATAAATATACTTATTTGCACCAACGATTTGGGCGCTGCGTAATATTTCCACTACGCCAATAGTTGACACCAGCGCGGAATCTTTAAGCAGTCCGATAGTTTCATTTACCAATGCGGGGAGAATGTTTTTTAATGCTTGGGGCAAAATCACATCCCACATCATCAACCAATAGGGAACACCCATAGACATCGCCGCTTCACTTTGTCCTTTATCCACCGCCTGAATTCCACCTCTAATGGTTTCTGACATATAAGCGCCAGAATTTAAAGTAAAAGTTAATACCCCAGCTTGCAATGCGGAAATGTCATAACCTGTAAGTTGGGGTGTTGCATAGTAAACCAACGCCAATTGTAATAGCAAAGGTGTGCCTCGAAAAACAGAGGTGTAGGCATTAGCAATCCAGGTAAGCGGCTTGATGCCGAGAATTTTTAATAGAGACAGGATTGTTCCCCAGATTAACCCCAAGGATACAGATAATAGCGTGAACAACAAAGTTAAAGGGATTCCCCGAAGAATAAAGGGAATGTCGGGAAGAATTCGGGTGAAGTCGAGATTCAATCCGCCTTTGGCAGGAGTTGAGGATGCTGGAGTGGCAGTAGTATTCTCTGAAAACCATTTGGCTACAAGTTTATTCAACGTGCCATCGTTCTTCATTTGTTGAAGGACTTTGTTAAACGGTTCTACAAAAGAAGAACCTTTGGGAAAAGCGATCGCAGATCCACTTGCTTCCTCTGAGGGAATAACATTAAATTCTAAATCTGGGTTAGCTTGGGCGAATCCCTTAGCGACAGTATCCTCAACAATTGCTGCATCAATTCGCCCAGATTTGATTTCTTGAACTACTTCCGGCACTCTGTTGAGTTGCTTTAGCTGAATACCCGCAACTTTTTTTGCAATTTTCTGGGCATTTTGTTCTTGTATTGTTCCTAGTTGTACCCCAACCTTTTTGCCTGATAAATCTTGGGGCTGTTTCAGATTGCTACCTTTAGGAGCGACAATTGTATCTTTAGCTTCGTAATAAATAATTGAAAAATCAATATTTTTCTGACGTTCTGGAGTCGGAGTCATCCCAGCCATTACAAAATCAGCGCGATTTGCTTGGAGTGCAGGAATTAACCCATTAAAATCGGATTCCATTATTTGAAGTTTAAACCCAAGTTTTTCAGCAAGGGTTTTGGCAATATCTATATCAAAGCCAACGATTTGGCGATCGCCTCCTTTCGTATCATAAAACTCATAAGGAGGATAATCTGGGGAAGTAATCATCGTCAGCGTGTCTTTACCTAAAGGTGAGGCAGCTTTTAGAGAATTGCTATGTCCTGTGATGATGCTGATTCCTACTGCTGCTACAACCAGTATTGTTAATAGCCATCCTTTTTTTTTCTTCATGGACTTGATAAGTATAGGACTAACACCTTCAAGGTGACTCGTAATCTTTTCTCTCTGCGTTCTCTGTGCCTCTGCGGTTAATAAATTCTTTTTTTAACCACAGAGACGCAGAGTAAAGAGAAATTTTTTAACCAAAATTTTTACCCACGTTGAAAAATTCCTACTTTGGTAGCTTCCAGCAGCTTAACGCTGGCATAAATAGCATCAATATAAGGTGTGGGAATTTGAGTAAATTTTCCCAATTCTGCTACCGCGCCAACAATAGCATCTATCTCCGTAGCGCGTCCGGCTTCAATATCTTGTAACATTGAGGTTTTATGGGCACCAACATTTTCTGCCCCATTAATTCGCTGTTCTAAAGTGATGCCAAACTTTATACCTAGATTTTCTGCGATCGCTTGAGTTTCACTCATCATAAGCCGCGCTAGTTCGCGGGTGAGGGGATAACGGCAAATATCCTCCAAAGTAGCACCAGTCAAAGCACTGATGGGATTAAACGCCACATTTCCCCACAACTTGATCCAAATTTCCGTGCGAATTTGATTGCGAATTGGTGCTTTGAATCCTGCTTGTTTTAAAGCCTGTGCTAATAATTGGATGCGATCGCTTTTACTCCCATCGATTTCACCAAGAGTAAAGCGATCGCCTTCAATATGTTTAATTACACCTGGTTCGATTATCTCAGTTGCCGGGTAAACAACACAACCAATGGCACGTTCAGCCCCGATACTAGTTTCAATAATCCCATCTGGATCAACAGATTGAATCCGCGTACCTTCATACTCACCGCCATACTTGCGAAAGTACCACCAAGGAACGCCATTTTGGGCTGTCACCACCATTGTGTCAGGATTGTAGAGTGCAGGAAGAGAAGGTGCGATCGCAGCTACACTGTGAGCCTTAACAGTTAAAATTACTACATCTTGTGGCCCTGCTTCCTTAATATCACTAGTTGCCATCGGAGTAGCAATTTGGCTAGAACCGTCTGCCATGAGTAACTTCAGCCCATTTTTTTGAATCGCTTCCAAATGAGAACCACGCGCAATCAACGTCACTGCTTCACCTGCAAGTGCCAGTTTTGCCCCTAAATATCCACCAATCGCACCCGCGCCAACAATACAGATTTTCATTTTGTCAAAAGAATATGAGTCGTAGAAGACGGTATCTAGTTGCTTTTACCTCAACAGTCAAGGTGGTTAGGACATCAAAAGATCATGAAACTTAGACACAAAAAGACTTTTCATCCAGTCCCCAGTCCCCAGTCCCCAGTCCCTTGCTATACCTCAAACAGCTACACTTTGCATCGCTGATAATAAGTCTTGATGAACAGATTTTGAGGCAGCTACGATCAATCCAGGCAGACTATAGTTTTTACAAGTATGCAGTGGCGGTAGAGTCGAACCGTCCAGAGTAGTCACAATCCAGCCAGCCTCTTTCGCAATAAAAGCCAGTGCAGCACTATCAAGAAATTTACCCGATTTTATGACTGCTCCACTCAAATCACCACTGAGAATACCATTGAAATTGGGAATTTGAATATCACTAGAGTAATCAGTCGCTATATCGATTAATTTATATCGATCTTTTAGTGAAGGTGCGATCGCATTCATTCCCCATCCCAACAAAATAGCAGGTTTAGCGGATGTAATATGTAATGGGGCACAGGCTTCTAAACTCATCTCCAGCGTCCCTTTAAAAGCACCTTCACCTCGAAGCGCGTAAAAATAAATGTTTTGGGCAGGAGAAATGGCAATTACTGCTTCAAATTCATCATAATTTAGAATACTGAGAATAATTTGGTAATTAGAATGTCCATCCATGTAAAATTTTGTGCCATCGATTGGGTCAAGTGTTACTAAGTAATCACCTTCTGAACCGAGTTCGATAGCGCGAAAATACTTGGTATTATTAGAACTTTCATATTCTTCACCATAAAAGCGAATCTCTGGGAAAGTTCCCAATAATACTACTTCTACCAAATTTTGAATAGCCACATCCGCATCAGTAAGTGCAGCACTAAAAAAGTTGTTTGCTTGTTCTTTGGCGGGAAGTGCAGCAATTTTTGGTTGCAGAAAATTAGCATAAGCTGCTGCTACTTTGAGATGGGGGAGTAAAGTCTCTAAAATTAATCGGGTACTTGGTGTTGTGGGCATTGCAGCAAACTCCTTTTAGAAATAATCTATCGTAGGGCGATAGAATTCTATATCTAGACAAAATTACGGTATCATTTCGATGCAATGATACCACCGAATTGCTTCTCTTGCCTCCTGTCATCTGTGGCTTTTAGCCCGCATTTTTCACAAGCTTGAGGGGAAAAAACTTGGTATTTGAACAGATATTTAACAATCAGCCTGAAAGCACGTTTAAGATTTAAGTAAAGAAATATTTCGTAGCTTACAGGCATGAAACGCATCGTCTTGGTTGCTGGGTTTGAATCATTCAACGCTGACTTGTACAGAAAAGCCGCTTTTTTGGCTAACTCTCGCTGTCCTGAGTTGGATATTCGGGTATTTAGCGATCGCAATATTACCAGCCAACGGGCCGAGGTAGAGGCAGCCCTTGATAACGCTGATGTATTTTTCGGTAGCCTCCTATTTGATTATGACCAGGTTGTGTGGTTGCGCGATCGCATTTCCCAAATTCCCATCCGCTTAGTCTTTGAGTCAGCCTTGGAATTGATGAGTTTAACCAAGATAGGTGACTTTGCTATTGGCGACAAACCGAAAGGAATGCCCAAACCAGTTAAATTCATCCTCGACAAATTTAGCAACGGCCGAGAGGAAGACAAACTCGCTGGTTACATCAGCTTCTTAAAAATTGGCCCCAAACTACTGAAATACGTCCCAGTGCAAAAAGTCCAAGACTTACGCAACTGGTTAATTATCTATGGTTACTGGAATGCTGGCGGTACAGAAAACGTCGCTTCATTATTTTGGACACTAGCAGAAAAATACTTAGATTTAAAAGTCGGCGACATTCCCCCGTTAATCGAAACCCCCAATATTGGATTACTCCATCCCGACTATCAAGGTTTTTTTGAATTGCCAAAAGCATATCTAGAGTGGTATGAAAAGATCCCCCTTAGCCCCCCTTCTCAAGGGGGGTTGGGGGGATCTAAACGTAAAAATCCCGTTATCGGAATTCTCCTCTACCGCAAACACGTCATCACCAAACAACCATACATTCCCCAACTGATTCGCAGTTTTGAAAAAGCCGGGTTAACTCCTTTACCCATCTTCATCAACGGCGTAGAAGGACACGTGGCGGTACGAGATTTGATGACAACCAACTATGAAATTCAGCAACGACAATTAGGTAATATAGAAACTCCCTCACTTTCTAGTGAAGCAGTTAAAGTAAATGCGATCGTTTCAACAATTGGCTTTCCTCTAGTGGGTGGCCCGGCTGGTTCAATGGAAGCAGGCCGTCAAGTGGAAGTAGCAAAGCGCATCCTCACTGCCAAAAATGTACCTTATATTGTTGCCGCACCATTATTAATTCAAGATATTCACTCATGGACGCGCCAAGGTATCGGCGGATTGCAAAGTGTCGTGTTATACGCTTTACCCGAATTAGATGGGGCTATTGATACAGTTCCCCTCGGTGGTTTGGTAGGCGAAAATATTTATCTGGTTCCTGAACGGGTGCAGCGATTAATTGATAGGGTGAAAAGCTGGGTGGCTTTGCGGCAAAAACCTGCATCAGAACGCAAGATTGCCATTATTTTATATGGGTTTCCGCCAGGTTATGGTGCTGTGGGGACAGCTGCATTATTAAATGTGCCGCGTAGTTTGTTGAAGTTTCTCCATGCACTTAAAGAACAAGGTTACACCGTTGGGGATTTGCCTGATGATGGGGAAGAATTGATTCGCTGGGTGAAAGAGGCGGATGAATCTAATCCTCTTGTGGGGTGGGCATCTTGCCCGCCATTGTCCGAGGGCGGGCAAGATGCCCACCCCACAAGAAGTGTTAATGTTCGCACTCTAGAAAAATGGCTGGGATATTTACAAACTTCCCGGATTGAAAAACAATGGAAATCTCTTACGGGAACTGGTATTAAAACTTCTGGCGATGAATTTCAAATTGGTGGAGTGCAATTAGGCAATGTGTGGATAGGTGTACAACCACCTTTGGGAATACAAGGCGACCCGATGCGCTTAATGTTTGAACGAGATTTAACGCCTCATCCCCAATATGTTGCTTATTATAAATGGCTGCAAAATGAGTTTCAAGCTGATGCTTTAGTTCACTTTGGAATGCATGGGACGGTGGAATGGTTGCCTGGTTCTCCGTTGGGAAATACGGGTTATTCTTGGTCGGATATTTTGTTAGGAAATTTGCCTAATCTATATATATATGCGGCGAATAATCCTTCTGAATCTATGTTGGCGAAACGTCGCGGTTATGGTGTATTAATTTCTCATAATGTACCTCCTTATGGGCGGGCAGGTTTGTATAAGGAACTGGTGGCGTTGCGCGATTTGATTTCGGAGTATCGGGAAGATCCGCAAAAGAATTATGTGTTGAAGGAAGGGATTTGTAAAAAAATTGTGGACTCTGGATTGGATGCTGATTGTCCGTTTGAGGATGCAAAGAAATTGGGGATTGCGTTTACTCCAGAGAATGTGCGGATGTTTAGCGTTCGGGCTTTTGATGATTATTTGGTGGAGTTGTATGAATATTTGCAGGTTTTAGAGAATCGGTTGTTTTCTTCGGGGTTGCATACGTTGGGGGAAAAGCCGAGTGAGGAGGAGTTGGGGGCGTATTTGGAGGCTTATTTTGGAGACGAACCGCAGAGGCGCGGAGAACGCAGAGAGGAGGAGAAGGAAATAAGGGATTTGTTGATGCAATCTACGGATGAGTTGACAAATTTGTTGAGGGGATTGAATGGGGAGTATATTCCGCCTGCGCCTGGTGGGGATTTGTTGCGGGATGGGGCTGGTGTTTTGCCGACAGGGAGAAATATTCATGCTTTAGACCCCTATCGGATGCCTTCGCCTGCTGCTTATGAACGGGGGCGAGAAATTGCTCAAAAAATTATTGTTCAGCATTTGGATGAGTATGGGAAATATCCTGAAACAGTGGCGGTAATGTTATGGGGATTGGATGCAATTAAAACTAAGGGTGAATCTCTGGGGATTTTGTTGGAATTGGTAGGGGCTGAACCTGTTAAGGAAGGAACTGGTAGAATTGTTCGTTATGAATTGAAGCCTTTGGCGGAGGTTGGGCATCCCCGCATTGATGTGTTGGGTAATTTGTCTGGGATTTTCCGCGATAGTTTTCTCAATATTATCGAATTATTGGATGATTTATTTCAACGGGCGGCTGATGCTGATGAACCGGAAGATCAAAATTTTATTAGAAGACACGCTTTGGCTTTAAAAACCCAAGGTGTAGAAAATGCATCGGCGAGATTGTTTTCTAATCCGGCAGGTGATTTTGGTTCTTTGGTGAATGATAGAGTGGTTGATGGTAACTGGGAATCTGGTGAAGAGTTAGGCAATACTTGGCAAAGTCGCAATGTATTCAGCTATGGGAGAGAGGATAAAGGTCAAGCTAGACCGGAAGTGTTGAATACGTTGTTAAAAACTAGCGATCGCATTGTTCAAGAAATCGATTCGGTAGAATATGGTTTAACTGATATTCAAGAATATTACGCCAATACCGGCGGTTTGAAAAGGGCAGCAGAAAAACAAGGCGGTAAGAAGGTGACAACCAGTTTTGTGGAAAGTTTCTCGAAGGATACTACACCCCGCAATTTAGATGATTTGCTGCGAATGGAGTACCGCACTAAGTTGGTAAATCCCAAATGGGCGCAAGCGATGGCGAATCAAGGTTCTGGTGGTGCTTTTGAAATTTCCCAACGGATGACGGCGTTGATTGGTTGGGGTGGTACTGCCGATTTTACCGATGATTGGGTTTATGACCAAGCGGCTGATACTTATGCATTAGACGCAGAGATGGCAGATAAATTACGCAAGGCAAATCCTGAAGCTTTTCGCAATATTTTAGGGAGAATGTTGGAGGCGCATGGGCGGGGTTTTTGGGAAGCTGATGGTGAGAAGTTGGATAAGTTGCGTCAATTGTATGAGTTGACAGATGAGGAATTAGAGGGTGTGACGGTTTAGAAGGTAGATGCGTTAAAAGTTCAAATAAAAATTATTGTAGAGACGGCAATTTATCGCGTCTTTACTTAACCGAACCGTATTGAAAGCGATGTCTACGACGGGCTACGCCTACGCTCTTACGCTTGAGGCTGTGAAAATTTAAACCTTTGCAGCTAAGATTACTTCATGTATAAGAAAGGCTTAAGTTTTTCTTGCAAATGTATAAGCCGTTACTGCAAACGCTTAATACTTTGCAACAAATGCTTTTTCATGTATAAGAAAGGCTTAAGTTTTTCTTGCAAATGTATAAGTCGTTGCTGCAAAGGTTTAATACTTTACAACAAATGTTCTTCCATGTATAAGAAAGGCTTAAATCATTGCAGCAATTGTTGTAACGAATTTATGAATCTATTTAATACCTGGAATAAAATATAGTTTAAGTGAAATTAACTAAATTTTTTGAGATGCGATCGCACTGATTTGCTATATTTTCCCATGACAATCAGCGACATATTTGTATAAAACAGTACTATTAACCTAGTAGCAGAGATGCATTATGGCACGTCGTAAAAGAAATTCCAGCGTTTTAGAACGAGCCGATCGCCGGATTGAAAGTTTACAATCTATCAGTGTAGAACTTGACTTTGGCCAAGGATTGACTATACAAGCTTACACCATGACAATTAACGATCTCCGGTCTAAGCTTGCTGCTTACAACACTGCATTATCTACTATTGACAAACTTACAGATGACCTGAATAACGCTGAAAAGGCTGTAATAGCGATGTCAGAACAAATGTTACTAGGAGTTGGCAGCCGTTACGGTAAAAACAGCCAAGAATATGAGATGGCGGGTGGTGCTAGACGAGGTAATACCAAAAAGAAGCAAAGTGTAGTAGGCAATTCCAAAGTCACCAATTCTTTAGCAGCCGATTCTGTGCAGGTTTCTGCTGCAAATGAATCTATGAATGGGGTATCGGGTGCGATCGTCAGTTGAGTAAAATCCAATAGGTTTAGTATCAACTTAAACTCAAACACTCAATTTACCCTGGTTTAAGATCCCCCAACCCCCTTTTTAAGGCTACCGTGTATACACAAGTCAAATTACCCCCCTTAATCCCCCTTATAAAGGGGGGAAATAAGAAATTAGTTCCCTCCCCTTTACAAGGGGAGGGTTAGGGTGGGGTAAAACTGACACAAAAACTGAGTGAGTAAACTATTTCAGACTTGTATATTTTTGCAACTGTTGCACAAACGCATCATGTTCGGGTGACTTTAACCCTGCTTGCACCACCTCCAACACCCGTACCATCTGAGTTAGAAATTCTTGATTTGCTGCTTTCCTCAAATTCCAAAAATCATAAAATGTAATCTTAATTGTCATCGTGAGCTTAGACACCACTTAGTTAAAATATTATTTGAAAATAGGAGAAAAAATGAAAGCAACAGTAATTAATGAATACGGCAATGAAGACGTTGTAAATTACACCGATATTGAACGTCCAGAGCCGACGGCAAACGAAGTTCTGGTGAAAGTTCACGTCGCGGGGGTCAATCCGGTTGACTGGAAAATCCGCAATGGCGCGGGCGAAAGGCTGGGGCTGAAATTACCCATTATGCTTGGCGGCGAGATTGCTGGAACAGTTGAAAAGATTGGCGGTGATATCAGAGATTTCAAAGAAGGTGATGCAGTCTACGGCATCATCTCTTCTGGAGGTTTCGCCGAATACGCGATCGCCAAAAAGGGCGACATCGTGCCCAAACCGCAAAGCCTCGATTTTCAGAATGCAGCAGCGATTCCGCTCGGTGCGTTGACCGCTTGGCAAGCAATTTTCGATTTAGCTAATCTCACAAGTGGACAAAGAATTTTTATCACCGGCGCATCGGGTGGAGTCGGCTCGCTAGCTGTCCAACTCGCCAAAGCAAAAGATACATACGTGATCGGTATGGCTTCGGGACGCAATGAAGATTTCGTCAGGAATTTGGGCGTGGATGAGTTCGTTGATTACACGAAGCAAAACTTCGAGGATGTCGTCAAAGATGTTGATGTCGTCTTCGATACGGTCGGCGGTGACACTTTTGAAAGAGCGTTTCAAACTTTGAAAAAAGGTGGCTTTCTGGTGACATCGGTGGAATTTCCGTCTGAAGAAAAAGTGCAAGAATTCGGCATCAAAGCCGCGCGGGTTTTCTGCAAGCCGAATGCAGAAGAATTAACTGCGATTAGCAAATTGGTTGACGAAGGACGATTAAAAGCTCAAGTTTCAACCGTCTTGCCGCTTGCGGAAGTGAAAAAGGCACTTCAACTTTCCGAAAGCGGTCGCACGCGGGGTAAAATTGTGTTGCAAGTCAAGGCATAGTAACACTCAGCACTTTGCTACACCACGAGGGAAACCGATTCTCACTTCATGCCATTTAAAGGACTTCCAAGAAATAAATTATTCAATTTCACGCCTATCAAAACAACTTTTTCTCCCCCTGCTCTTTGCTCCCTGCCTCCTGCCCTAAAAGCAATGGGATATCTTTTTATTTGGAACGTCCCTAACCCGGATTTCTCACCAATGCTCAAAGCCTGTACTTATTCCGGGAAGAAGTAATGAGTAATAAGTAATAAGTAATGAGTAAGAAGTGATCTTTCTAACTCTTTACTCATTACTCCTTACTCATTACTCCTCCTCTGCTTCACCAAATGCTTGAATCTTGTGAGAAATGCGGGCTAACTACTTTTGACCATACCCTCGCCCAAGTTAGGCATTGCCGACAATTGATGCTGCATAACAGATGTCAACTCGCTATCATTGGCTAAGTGAACTGCCAGATACATTGATGGCAATACCACTTAGTTAGCAGTCTTTATCAACTGCTTACACTCGCATCCATAAAAAATAGTTTTATCCACTTTTTATTTTCTGCTCTCTATTGTGATACGCATTAGCAAAAAGTACTCTAAATAAGTACGGGGTGCAGGGAGCAACGCGAAAAAGTGAGATCATTGTGAAATAGGCAGGGGAGGCAGGGGGAGCAGGGGGAGCAGGGGAGGCAGGGAGAGCAGGGGGAGTAAAGAGGCATTTTTAGTATTTTTTACTACCGAAACAGACTGCTTCTACACTTATTTCTTTCTCTTCCCCTGCCTCCCCTGCCTCCCCTGCCTCCCCTGCTTACCCATCTCACAAAATCGCATTGCTCCCGGGGTGCAAAAAATACAAAAAATTTCTCAAGATTCAAGATTAAGGATAAGGCTATGGCAACCGAACAGTTAACTAGAGACAGCGACAATCTCGATCTAAATCAGCTACTAAGAACGCTGAATGCTGTTAAACAGGGTGACTTCTCGGCTCGGATGCCCATAGATTATACTGGTGTAGCGGGGAAAATCGCTGACACACTCAATGATATTATTGATCAAAATGAGCGGATGGCGGCGGAACTACAACGGATTGGTAACGTTGTCGGCAAAGAAGGCAAAATAGCCGATCGCGCCTCTTTAGTAAATGTTCGTGGTTCTTGGTCAGATTGTATTACTTCTGTCAATACTCTAATTACAGATTTAGTCCAACCAACGGCTGAAACTACTCGGGTAATTCGGGCGGTTGCGAATGGAAATTTATCCCAAACCATCGCCACAGAAATTGACGGCAGACCACTCAAAGGTGAGTTTCTCCAAACTGCTAATATTGTCAACACGATGGTAGATCGGCTTGGTTCTTTTGCATCAGAAGTCACAAGGGTTGCCCGTGAGGTGGGAACTGAGGGTAAATTAGGTGTTCAAGCCGAAGTGCAAGGTGTAGCTGGCACTTGGAAAGATTTGACTGATAACGTGAATTTGATGGCGGGTAATCTCACTGGACAAGTTCGCAACATCGCCGAAGTTGCCACTGCGATCGCAAATGGTGACTTATCTAAAAAAATCACTGTTAATGTCAAAGGCGAAATTCTGGAGTTGAAAAATACCGTCAACACGATGGTAGATCAACTGAATTCTTTTGCATCGGAAGTTACCAGAGTTGCGCGGGAAGTGGGAACTGAAGGGAAGTTGGGCGTACAAGCCGAAGTCCGAGGTGTGGCGGGAACTTGGAAAGATTTAACCGAGAACGTCAACTTAATGGCGGGTAATCTCACTGGACAAGTTCGTAACATTGCTGAAGTTGCTACTGCGATCGCAAATGGTGATTTATCTAAAAAAATCACCGTCGATGTTAGAGGTGAAATTCTCGAACTCAAAAATACCATCAATATAATGGTGGATCAACTCAGTTCCTTTGCCAGTGAAGTAACACGGGTAGCGCGTGAGGTGGGAAGCGAGGGTAAATTGGGTGTGCAAGCAGAAGTGCGCGGTGTGGCTGGCACTTGGAAGGATTTAACTGATAGCGTGAATTTCATGGCGGGGAGTTTAACGGCACAGGTGCGAAACATTGCCGAAGTAACTACCGCCGTTGCAACAGGCGATTTATCCAAAAAAATCACCGTCGATGTCAAAGGTGAAATTCTGGAGTTGAAAAATACCATTAATACGATGGTGGATCAACTCAGTTCCTTTGCAAGTGAGGTGACGCGAGTTGCGCGAGAAGTGGGAACTGAAGGTAAATTGGGTGTACAAGCGGAAGTTAAGGATGTTGCTGGCACTTGGAAAGATTTAACTGATAGCGTCAACTTCATGGCAGGAAGCTTGACGGCACAGGTGCGGAACATTGCTGAAGTGACAACTGCGATCGCTAATGGTGACTTATCCAAAAAAATTACTGTTGCCGTTAAAGGCGAAATTCTGGAACTGAAGAATACCATCAATATCATGGTGGATCAACTCAATTCTTTTGCCAGTGAAGTCACAAGAGTTGCCCGTGAGGTGGGAAGCGAGGGTAAACTAGGTGTCCAAGCTGATGTGCGCGGTGTAGCCGGGACTTGGAAAGATTTAACTGATAGCGTCAACTTCATGGCAGGAAGCTTGACGGCACAGGTGCGAAACATTGCCGCCGTCACCACAGCTGTAGCTAATGGCGACTTATCTAAGAAAATCTCCGTTGATGTCAAAGGTGAAATTTTAGAGTTGAAAAACACCGTCAATACGATGGTAGATCAACTCAATTCCTTTGCAAGTGAAGTAACGCGAGTTGCCCGTGAAGTGGGAACTGAAGGTAAACTGGGCGTACAAGCAGAAGTTAAAGGTGTAGCCGGCACTTGGAAAGATTTAACTGACAGCGTAAACTTCATGGCGGGAAGTTTGACGGCACAAGTGCGGAATATTGCCGAAGTAACCACAGCCGTAGCAAACGGCGACTTATCCAAGAAAATCACCGTCGATGTTAAAGGTGAAATATTGGAACTCAAAAACACCATTAATACAATGGTGGATCAGCTAAATTCTTTTGCATCAGAAGTTACAAGGGTTGCCCGTGAGGTGGGAACAGAAGGTAAACTTGGCGTACAAGCTTATGTCAAAGGAGTTGCAGGAACTTGGAAAGATTTAACTGACAACGTAAATTCAATGGCGGGGAACCTCACCGGACAAGTTCGCAACATCGCCGAAGTTACAAAGGCGGTAGCTAATGGCGACTTATCTAAGAAAATTACTGTCGATGCCAGAGGCGAAATTTTAGACTTGAAGAACACCACCAACACAATGGTGGATCAACTTAGTTCCTTTGCATCAGAAGTAACGCGGGTGGCGCGAGAAGTGGGAACTGAAGGAAAGTTAGGCGGACAAGCGCAAGTCCAAGGTGTTGCAGGGACTTGGAAAGATTTAACGGATAATGTTAACTCGATGGCGGGGAACTTAACGGCCCAAGTGCGCGGTATCGCCAGAGTTGTAACGGCAGTTGCTAACGGTGATTTGAAACGGAAACTAATGTTAGATGCCAAGGGAGAAATTGAAACCTTGGCAGAGACAATCAACGAAATGATTGATACTCTAGCGACATTTGCCAATCAAGTAACCACAGTGGCGCGGGAAGTGGGAATTGAAGGGAAGTTAGGCGGACAAGCGAGAGTCCCTGGTGCAGCTGGAACTTGGAAAGATTTGACTGATAATGTGAATGAACTTGCTGCTACACTGACAACTCAGTTGCGATCGCTCGCAGAAGTTGCTACAGCTGTAACCAAAGGTGATTTAACTCGTTCAATTGCCGTCGAAGCATTAGGCGAAGTAGCAATACTCAAAGACAACATTAACCAGATGATTGCTAACCTGCGGGAGACAACGCAGAAAAATACTGAGCAAGACTGGTTGAAAACTAACTTAGCCAAGTTTACCCGAATGCTGCAAGGGCAGCGAGACTTAGAAACTGTATCTAAACTAATTCTCTCAGAACTTGCACCCTTGGTAGGAGCGCAACACGGCGTATTTTTCCTGATGGAGTATGGGGAACATACACCGTATTTGAAACTAATTAGTAGCTATGCTTACCGCGAACGCAGACATCTAGCTAACCGCTTCCACTTGGGTGAAGGTTTGGTGGGACAATGCGCTTTAGAAAAAGAGCGAATTCTGCTGACGGAAGTGCCAAGTGATTATATCAGAATTTCCTCTGGTTTAGGAGAAGCGACTCCCCTGAATGCCGTAGTATTACCTGTACTTTTTGAAGGACAGGTGACAGCAGTCATAGAATTAGCATCCTTCCGACGCTTTAGCGAAATTCATCTGACATTCTTCGACCAGCTTACCGAAAGTATAGCGATCGTCCTCAACACGATCGCAGCATCAATGCGAACTGAAGAATTACTCAAGCAATCGCAATCTTTGGCTGAAGAACTCCAAACCCAGCAAAATGAACTGCGAGAAACCAACAAACGCTTAGAACAACAAGCCCAGTCACTCAAAACCTCAGAAGATTTACTCAAAGGACAGCAAGAAGAACTGCAACAAACTAACGCTGAGTTAGAAGAAAAGGCAGAGTTGTTGGCAATGCAGAAACAAGAAGTCGAGCGCAAAAATCGCGAAATCGAACAAGCAAGAATGTCTTTGGAAGATAAGGCTGAACAACTCGCCCTTTCTTCAAAATACAAATCAGAATTTCTCGCCAACATGTCTCACGAACTGCGGACACCCCTAAACAGCTTGTTAATTTTGGCGCAGTTATTGGCAGATAATATAGACCGCAACCTCACTACAAAGCAAGTTGAATACAGCCAGACAATTTACTCAGCCGGTACTGACTTGTTAATGCTAATCAATGACATTCTGGATCTCGCTAAAATTGAATCTGGAACTATGTCAATTGACATAACCCAAATGCCATTGGTAGACTTGGGCGAACAAATTGAGCGTACCTTCCGGCAAATAGCTGAAAGCAAAAGACTTGCCTTCATAATTGAATTTATTCCCAACTTACCTACAACCATCTATACAGATGTCAAACGCTTACAACAAGTGTTAAAAAATCTCCTCTCCAACGCTTTTAAATTTACAGAAAAAGGGGAGGTACGCTTGCAGATTGCGCTAGCACAACAGGGATGGAGCAACGACCAAGCAACTTTGAATCAAGCTCAAAATGTCATCGCCTTCTCAGTCAGCGATACAGGCATTGGCATCGCTCCCGACAAGCAAAAAGTTATTTTCGAGGCATTTCAGCAAGCCGATGGCTCTACTAGTCGCAGATACGGCGGTACTGGATTAGGCTTATCAATTAGCCGCGAAATTGCCCGTCTCTTTGGCGGCGAAATTAAACTTACAAGTCAACCAGGTCAAGGTAGCACCTTTACATTCTTCTTCCCACAATTAAATCCTGAATCTACATCAACACAATTAAGTACTCATCAGCCCTCACTCCTCACCTCTGACTCTTCACTTCCAACTCAGCCTTTAGCGCTGATAAATGACGATCGCGCTACTATTGCCACAGGCGATCGCGTTTTGTTAATTGTCGAAGATGATGTGAATTTTGCCCGTATCCTCATAGATATGGCCCAACAGAACGGATTCAAAGTGATAACAGCCCAAAATGGCAGTACAGGTCTATCATTAGCGCAGCAATTCCTACCTTCAGCCGTTTTACTAGATATCCGAATGCCAGAAATGGATGGTTGGACGGTATTGGATCGTCTGAAACATGACCCCAATACTCGCCACATTCCCGTACACATTATGACCGTCGAAGAAGGGCAACAGCGTAGTTTGCAACTCGGTGCGATCGCATATTTGCAAAAGCCCTTAACCAGCAAGATAATATCTGAGGCATTGGTCAAAATTAAAGGTTTTGTTGAGCGCCAGGTAAAAAATTTACTAGTAGTCGAAGACGATGACACTCAACGCCATAGCATTGTCGAGCTAATTGGTAACAACGATGTTTTTACCACTGCTGTTGCCACTGGGGCAGAAGCCCTAGAAGCCATCCGTACCCAGCATTTTGATTGCCTTGTCCTCGATTTAGGGCTACCCGACATGACCGGGTTTGAACTGATCGATCAAATTAAACTTTTACCTAACGGTAAAACATTGCCAATCATTGTCTACACAGGTAGAGAAATTAGCAAAGCCCAAGAAACTGAACTGAGGCGGATTGCCGAAACAATCATCATTAAAGATGTGCGATCGCCCGAACGTCTCCTCGACGAAACAGCATTATTTTTACACCGAATCCAAGCAAATTTACCAGCACCTAAACGACAAATACTTGAACAACTGCATTCTATAGATTACTTACTCGCAGGCAAGAAAGCACTAATTGTAGACGACGATATGCGTAATATTTTTGCGCTGACAAGTATGCTGGAGCGTTATCAAATCCAAGTGTTATACGCTGAAAACGGCAGAGAGGGAATTACCCTATTGGAAAATACACCAGATATTGATGTGGTTTTGATGGATGTAATGATGCCAGAAATGGACGGTTACGAAACAACAAGCTTAATCCGCCAAAACGAGCAATTTAAATCTTTGCCGATTATTGCACTCACCGCTAAAGCCATGCAAGGCGATCGCGAGAAGTGTATTGAAGCCGGTGCATCAGACTATATAACTAAACCCGTAGATACCGAACAATTGCTTTCACTTTTGCGTGTTTGGCTATACCGATGAAGGGGGAAGGAGGAGTTATGAGAAGCCTTGAAGATAAAGTGGCATTGGTAACAGGTGCTACGCGGGGAATTGGAAGAGGAATTGCTATTGGTTTGGCTGAGGCTGGGGCAACTGTATACGTCACAGGCCGCAGCCTTAACAATTCTAGTAATGCGGTTTCAGGAAGTCTTAATGAAACCCAATCAGCTATTGACGAAATCGGTGGTGTGTGCATTCCGGTGCAAGTAGACCACAGCGACGATGAGCAGGTGCGTTTACTGTTTGAGCGCATTCAAGATGAGCAGGATGGACAACTTGATTTACTGGTGAATAATGCTTACTCAGGAGTTCAGGCAGTAAAAGACGCTTTTGGGCAGCCCTTTTGGGATTGCGAACCAAGTATTTGGGATGCTAGTAACAACGTTGGTCTTCGTAGCCACTATATTGCGAGTGTTTTTGCGGCTCGAATGATGACCAAGCACAAATCTGGACTAATTTGCACTATTTCCTCGTGGGCGGGGATGTCCTATATATTTAATGCAGCTTATGGTGTTGGTAAGGCAGCTTGCGATCGCCTCGCAGCTGATATGGCTGTTGAATTAAAACCCTATAATGTCGCTTCTGTTTCAATTTGGCCGGGTATTGTTGGGACTGAGCTTTTTTCCCGTTTTGCTTCTGAGATGAATCAAACCAATGCTACTGAAAATAATTTCTCATTTTTAAGCGATCGCTACAACTGGGAAACTCCCTTATTTACTGGACGGGCGATCGCTGCACTTGCTTGTGAATCAAATATCATGCGCCATACCGGACGTGTGCAGATTGTTGCCGAACTAGCTAATAAATATGGAATTGTCGATGAAAATGGCGATCGACCTGCATCGCTACGTTCTTTACGTTTTGTGCTGCCAGCTGCATTGCCAGGATTGAGAAAGTATTCATCGCTCATACCCAATATTAAAATACCGTGGTCACTATTATTATTGAATGCCCTTAGCTCACCTAAAATTTAATCGGAATTGGGCAGTTGCGGGTAAGGGACTTCCAACTAAAAAAATATCCCATCGCTTTGGCGAGCAGGGGAGGCAGGGGGCGCAGGGGAAGCAGGGGAGGAAGAATCTAATTGATCATCTTCGCTCCAAAATTGAATAATTTAATTTCTGGAAGTCCCTAAACCGTAGGATTATATTAATGCAGCATGGACGGTAAAGTAGAGGTAGAGGTAGAGGTGGGAGCAACGCGAAAAAGTGAGATCCTCATGAAAAGAGCTTTCTTAGGCAGGGGGAGCAGGGGGAGCAGGGGGAGTGAAGAGAAAACTCTAGTATTTTTTACGACCTTTATAGCTACAAATACACTTATTTCTTTCTCTTCCCCTGCCTCCCCTGCATCCCCTGCTCCCCCTGCTCACAAAATCGCATTGCTCCCGGTAGAGGTTTAGTCTTCCCTATTGGCAGCGCATGGGTGTAACGCAACTAGAATTTGGTGGAGCGGAATTAATTATGACTGCTTTAACTTTACAATTACCTCCTAATCTCAAATTTACGGATGAGGAATTTGAACAGATTGTTGGTATGAATAAAGAGTTGTGTTTAGAATTAACTGCTGAAGGAGAATTGGTAATCATGTCACCCACTGGAGGAGAAACGGGAAACCGTAATTTTGATTTGTTAGGTCAACTATGGTTTTGGAACAGCCAAAAAAATTTAGGAAAAGCCTTTGATTCTTCCACTGGTTTTAAACTTCCCAATGGTGGAACTCGTTCTCCTGATGCTTCTTGGATGAAGATGGAACGGTGGGATGCTCTCACAGCACAACAAAGAAAAAAATATCTCCCCTTGTGTCCTGACTTTGCAGTAGAATTGGTTTCCGAAACTGATGATGTGGAAGACACTCAAGCCAAAATGCTGGAATACTTAGCTTCGGGATTATTACTTGGTTGGTTAATTAATCCCAAAGAGAAACAAGTAATAATTTATCGTCCAAATCTTGCACCAGAAGTTTTACAATCTCCTACAAGTTTATCTGGTGAAGATGTTCTCCCTGGTTTTATTTTAAATTTACAGCCGATTTTTGAGTAAATGAATTAATATTCGTGAACAATCCCCAGCGATGCACTGAGCGCAGTCGTTGTGTCCCCAATCCCCATTACCCCTTATCCCCTAGCGTGGCAAAACTAGCTAGAGCAAAAACTTAAACCTAGTAAATTCGTTATTATTGAAAATTTTGGTTTACCTATTTACGCCTATTTCAATCATTAAAAATCTACTCTAGCAAGTTTTACCGCTCTAGCTTATCCCCAGAGGGGGCCCCACCATCTCCAATCCCCAAAACTTTGTATGCTGAATTAATAGGTCTTAATTAATAGTTCTTTTAAAACTGGTGCAAGAAGATTTTAGGCTAATTGTTGATTTAGTTTTAGTTTTAGGTGTTGCAGCCTGTGGCGGACTGCTGGCAGCACTTTTACGACAACCCGTGCTGCTAGGCTATCTCATCGGCGGGATGATTGTTGGGCCAGCTGGACTAGGATTGATTAAAGAAGTTATTCAAGTAGAGACTCTGGCACAATTCGGTGTTGCCTTTTTGTTATTCGCCTTAGGTGTAGAATTTTCCTTGGCGGAACTCAAGAAGGTAAAAGCGATCGCGCTCGGTGGAGGTGGACTCCAGATTGCTCTGACAATTTTAGTCACAGTTGTCGTGTGCGGTTTAAGCGGAGCCTGGGGAGCCTTACCTGCGAAGGGGATGTTTTTGGGGTGTATTCTGTCCTTGTCTTCCACGGCGGTTGTCCTCAAGTGCTTGATGGAACGCAACGAAACAGAAACCCCTCACGGACAAGTGATGCTAGGGATTTTGGTAGTCCAGGACTTAGCACTAGGACTGATGTTAGCAGTCTTACCAGCCCTTAACCAACCAGCAGAAACTATTGGCATCGCCGTGCTGACAGCCTTACTGTGGATTGCTCTATTTGCAGCTGGTGCAGTCGCTGCGGGGATTTGGCTGATACCGCCTTTGTTGCGACTCTTAGCCCGTACCGAAAGCCGAGAACTATTTTTATTAGGGGTTGTAGCTCTCTGTTTGGGTATTGCCCTGTTGACAGAACATTTGGGGCTATCTATTGAAATGGGGGCATTTGTTGCTGGTTTGATGATTTCTGAGGTGGAATACGCCGATCAAACCCTGACTTATGTCGAACCTCTGCGAGATATCTTTGCCAGTTTATTTTTTGCCGCCATTGGAATGTTAATTGACCCAGTGTTTTTGTGGAACAACCTAGAATTAATTTTAGGGCTGGTGGCAATAGTTTTCATCGGAAAATTTTTAATTATCACGCCCCTAGTGAAACTATTCCACTACCCTTTAAAAACAGCCATCATCGCTGGTTTGGGACTGGCGCAAATTGGGGAATTTTCTTTTGTTCTCGCCAGTGAAGGCCAATCTTTAGGGCTGGTGTCCCGCCAAATATACTTATTAATTTTGGGAACCACCGCAGTTACGCTCATGCTGACTCCCTTTGTTCTGCGGTTAGTACCATTTTTATTTAACTTTGCCGAATCAATGCCTTGGTTGAAACCGTACTTAGAAGAACAAGAGGCGCGGGATGTATCAGACGATTTGCCCTTTAAAGACCATGTAGTAGTTTGTGGTTATGGGCGAGTCGGCAAAAATTTAGTGAAGTTGTTGCTGCAACACGACTTACCTGTAGTAGTCATCGACCAATCAGAGAGGAGAATTCAGCAGTTACGTGAAGCTGGGGTATCTTATGTCTATGGTAATTGTGTAAGTTTACACGTTTTAGAAACTGCCGGGGTAAATCATGCCAAAGGAATGGCGATCGCTCTCCCTGACCCGATAAGTACCCGTCTTTGCTTGAAACGCGCTTTAGAATTGCGCCCAGAATTGGATTTGGTTGTCCGTGCTACCCAGGATAAAAATATTGAAGTGTTGTATCAATTGGGAGCCAGAGAAGTGGTGCAACCAGAGTTTGAAGCCAGCTTAGAAATGGCAACCTATTTATTAACTGGCTTAGGCTTGTTGTCGCCAGCTGTCGTCCAACGGGAAATGCAGCTAATCCGCAACGATCATTATTTAGATTTGCGGCCAGAGCGTTCTGCAACTGAAGTCGCCCACGATTTGCGCCAAGCAACTCTCGATTTAAATCAGCGTTGGTATCCTCTCCCAGATGCTTCGCCCTTAATTGGCATGAGTATAGAAGAATCAGATATGCGCTATTTAACAGGAGCGAGTTTGATGGCAATTCGCCGCGCTAATGGCGATGAAATTGATTATCCCAATAATAAAACTAAATTGGAAAAAGGCGATCGCCTGCTGGTAGTGGGAGCAGATGAAGAACTAGCGGCTTTGGCAGAGTTTGCTAAGGGACAAGCTGCTGTTCCTGGAGAAAATAGTGCTTGTCAGTGGGTTACAGTCGATGCTAATGCGCCAACGCTAGGTAAAACCCTTGCAGATTTAGATATCGCCAAGCAATTTGGAGTACAAGTACAGGCAATCCGGCGAGATGGTAAATTTATCCGCTATCCTGATGGCGGCATGGACTTGCGAGTTAGCGACCAAGTATTATTATGTGGTAGCTTGACAGGTCTGAGTCAACTAGAACAGTTATTTGCGATCGCGAATCAAGTACCCCTTTCTCTTCCAGTGCTGAAAGCTAGTGAGGCAGAAACGCTCAAAGAGTTCCTTTGATAATCCACTGGTACAAGTAAGGGACTTCCAGAAATTAAATTATTCAATTTTGGAGCGAAGATGATCAATTAGATTCTTCCTCCCCTGCTTCCCCTGCTCGCCAAAGCGATGGGATATTTTTTTAGTTGGAAGTCCCTAAGTGGCTCAATCTAGCGATCGCGAGGAACGAGTGTCAATAGTTTCTCAAAGAAACAAATATTGATTCGACTAAAAGCAAAAATGGTATCCTTAAATCAATGGCGATGGAGCTCGCCGAAACCGCCTTTTCAAACCTCAAAATCATCACTGAAAGGCTGATGGCTCCTACTTTCTTCGCTGACTGCGGGAGAGTAGGACTTGGCTAAACACATCACCTGACTCTCCTGTAGAAAGTGTAAGTCTACAAATCGCGCCTCAAGGAGTCATGGAATGTTTGCCAGTGTATTTATAAAACATTTTCGTCAATTTGAACCGTTTATTGCATTACCACACCTAATTAAGTGGCTGCCTATTTCCATTGTGGTTGGCATTCTTGCTGGAACAGCTTCTGCGGCTCTTTTAGCATCATTAGAATGGGCAACCGATTGGCGAGAATCCCATCGCTGGATTATCGCCTTACTGCCCCTTGGTGGCTTCTTGAGTGGTTGGATTTATCATCAGTTCGGTCGGAATGTAGAAGCCGGAAATAACCTTTTACTTGAAGAAATCCATAACCCCAAAAGTGTTATTCCCTTTCGGATGGCTCCTCTTGTTTTGCTAGGAACAAACCTGACACATTTATTTGGAGGTTCCGCCGGTCGTGAAGGTACAGCATTACAAATGGGCGCTTCTTTGGCAGACCAATTAACTAAAATATTACATTTTCAAGGAGCCAATCGGCGAATTCTATTAACGGCGGGTATCAGTGGCGGATTTGCTTCAGTTTTTGGTACTCCCTTAGCTGGAACCGTGTTTGGTCTGGAAGTTTTAGCAATTGGCAAAATTAATTATGATGCTCTTTTCCCTTCTTTGATTGCTGCGATCGTTGGGAATCAAGTCACCTTATTATTGGGTTTGCATCATACTGCATACCGACACACTCCCTCTATCCCAACGCTCACAATTTGGGGACTAATTGCTGCCATTATTGCAGGTGCAATCTTTGGAATTATCGCGAGATTCTTTGCTAAAGTAACTCACCAAATTAGTCACTTATTTAAAGCAAAAATATCTTATCCTCCAATGCGTCCTTTAATCGGCGGTGCGATGATAGCAGTAATTGTTGGGTTAAGTGGAACAACTAAGTATATTGGGCTTGGTATTCCTACTATCGTTGATTCTTTCTCCACTCAGCTACCTCCTTGGGATTTTGCAGCAAAATTAGGTTTGACTGCTCTAACTTTAGGCGCAGGTTTTAAAGGAGGAGAAGTGACACCTTTGTTTTTCATTGGTGCGACTTTAGGTAATGCTTTGTCGTTGTTTTTAGTATTACCTGCACCATTGTTAGCAGGGATGGGATTTGTGGGTGTGTTTGCGGGTGCAGCAAATACACCTATCGCATCAACCTTAATGGGAATTGAATTATTTGGTCTGGAATCGGGAGTATTTATTGCTATTGGTTGTGTAGTCAGCTATCTATTTTCAGGTCATTCTGGAATTTACTCAGCACAACGTATCGGGTTGAGTAAATACTCTGCTGTATATTTAGAAGAAGGGGTGACTTTGGCTAATTATGGACGAGAAAAAGTTGAGCCAAAAATTGGTTTACCTGATGATGGCGAACTAGGAGGAAGTGATTCTCAAGAATAAATTGTTGATGCAATTAATGGATAATTGGAAAAAGGCGATGGCATACTTAAAGTAATTATGTATGCGCATCGCTATTGTATAAAGGAAAGTAGCTATTGTCAGTGCCTATTTTTATTTACTAAATCATTGCTTCCAATTCTTCTAAAGCTTGAAAACTTCCTACTTGCCAACTACGTTCTACGGCCGCAGGAATAATTTGAGTAATAGCTATCTCTTTAAAATTAGGACTCGTGTCAGATTTTATGTATTTCCCATCTCTTAGCAAATAAATAGAAAGGTTTCCGCTATCGTAAACCCATAATTCTGGGACTCCAATGGCTTCATAAGCATCGAGAGTAGTTTTTGATGTAACATCAGTCTCAATCGCTAAATCTGGCGGCGGATCGTTAGGTTGCAAGCGGCGATGACCAATCATTTGTTGATAATTCTGAATATAAAAGCAAGCATCAGGTTCAACTCCTGCTACTCCTTGTCGTTTAAAAGTAGTGGAACCAAAAGGTTGGTATCTGATATTCTTAGCCTTCAGCAATATTTTGACAATATCAGAAATTAAATCTTTAGGAATTTCATGTTCTGGTAAAGGAGCCATAATTTCTAAAGTACCCTGGCTGTAGGCAATTCGTTTAGTTCTTTTTTCTCCCAGTTCTTGTAAAATAGATTCAAATTCTTCCCAGCTAACATCTGGAATTGTCACCGTGCTACCAGGTGCTAACTGCATCTTGCTAATAAGTTTAAAAACGGGGATGGCAGCAGTCATAATCAGAATATGAGTAAGCTGAGTTTAAATAATTATCTATCAGGTTGCGGTGGATAATATAGCCCACCGTAACCTTTAGACTAATAGAATGAGTTTAATAAAAGCGACTAAAAGCGATCGCCTTACACCTTAAACTTCTCCGTAATCCGCTTCATCGCTTCTTCGACATTCTCCCGACTGTTAAACGCCGAAATGCGGAAGTAACCTTCACCCGCAGCACCAAAGCCAGAACCAGGTGTCCCCACAACGTTGACAGTTTGCAACAGCTTATCAAAGAATTCCCAACTGGATAAACTATTAGGAGTTTTTACCCAAACATAAGGTGCATTCACGCCACCATAAACTGATAATCCGGCGGCTGTGAGTTTTTCGCGGATAATTTTGGCGTTTTCTAAATAGAAACTAACCAATTCCTTGATTTGTGCCTGTCCTTCTTCAGAATAAACCGCTTCGGCTCCCCGTTGGACGATATAAGAAACGCCGTTAAATTTGGTAGACTGGCGACGATTCCACAGTTTCCACAGTTCCACATCAGAACCATCGGCGGCTTTTCCTGTGAGTGTCTTCGGTACAACTGTTAAGGCGCAACGGGTTCCTGTAAAACCTGCGTTCTTGGAAAAAGACCGGAATTCGATCGCAACTTCCCTTGCACCTTCAATTTCATAAATTGAGTGAGGAAGTGATGGATCGGTGATGTAAGCTTCGTAGGCTGCATCAAAGAAAATAATCGAGTTATTAGCTTTGGCATAGTCCACCCATGCTTTGAGATATTCCTTGGTAGCAGTTGCGCCTGTGGGGTTATTGGGAAAGCAGAGATAAATTAAATCGACTTTCTTGGAGGGAATCTCGGCGGTAAAGTTGTTATCAGCCGTAATCGGCAGATAAACTAAGCCTTCAAACTCGCCTTTGTCGTTGGCATCCCCAGTATTTCCCACCATAACGTTAGTGTCTACGTATACGGGATAAACGGGATCAGTAACGGCAATTATATTGTCATGTCCAAAGATTTCTAGAATATTGCCAGTGTCGCATTTGGAACCATCAGAGATAAAGATTTCGGAAGCATCAATTTTGGCTCCCCGTGCTTGAAAATCGTGAGTAGCAATTTTCTCCCGCAACCAAGCATAGCCTTGTTCTGGGCCGTAGCCTTTGAAGGTATTGCGATCGCTCATTTCTTTTACAGCTTTTATCATAGCTGTGCGGCAAGCCTCCGGCAGAGGTTCGGTAACATCGCCAATGCCCAATCGGATGATTTTAGCATTACTGTTCGCTTCTGCAAAGGCATTCACCCGCCGAGCAATTTCTGGAAACAGATAACCCGCTTTCAGCTTCAGGTAGTTGTCGTTAATAGTTGCCATTATGTAGATTATGAAAAACGCCCTCAAATAGCTTACTGCTAATTTATGAGGGCGGGGAGTGGGGGGATGAGGGAGCAGGGGGAGAATAACTAATGACAAATGACAAATGACAAATTAGACATTTACAGGCTGTTTATTATCGGCTGAATAATTGTTGCGATCGCTAATTACAAACTCCGTAATTGATTCTTTACCTGTAATCAATCTTGCTCCGCGATTACGAGTAAAGTAATTCCACGCCCACTGAATCATTACTACTAATTTGTTGTTAAATTCAATTAAGAAGTAAATGTGAATCAACAGCCAAAACAGCCATGCAAAGAAACCTTTCAGCTTGATAAAGCCCAAATCTACCACAGCAGAATTGTGCCCAATCATTGCCAGATTACCATGATCGGTATAAGCAAAGGGTGGCAAATTTTTGCCTGCAAGGCGCTGTTGAACTAATGTTGCAACATATTCACCTTCTTGCTTGGCTACAGGTGCAACACCAGGTAGTGGTTTACCATTTTGATGAGAAAAGTTTGCTAAGTCGCCAACTACAAAAATATTTGGATGTCCTTTAATACTCAAGTCAGGTTCAACGATAATGCGTCCAGCGCGATCGCACTCTGCACCTGTGTGTTCTGCTAACACTTTGCCCATTGCCGAAGCTTTCACACCTGCTGCCCATAATACTGTTTTTGAGGCAATTTCTTTAACTTCTTCACCAAGTTTCAGGGTAACAACATCATTTTCAATATTCGTTACCAGTGTTTTTGTCTGGACAACCACACCCAACCGCGTCAGGGATGCTTCTGCTTCTTGTGATAACTCTGGTGCAAAAGGTGGCAGAATCCGATCCAGCCCTTCTAATAGCAAAATCTTGGCTTCTGAGGTGTCGATGTTGCGGAAATCTTCTTTGAGGGTTTGATTTGCTAATTCTGCGATCGCACCCGCTAACTCTACACCAGTTGGGCCGCCACCAACAATTACAAAGGTTAACCAAGCGCGGCGTTTTTCTGGATCGGTTTCTTTTTCTGCGGCTTCAAAGGCTGTAAAAATCCGGCTACGCATTTCTAGAGCATCTTCTACTGTTTTCAAGCCTGGGGCGAATTCTTCCCAGTTATCTTTGCCAAAGTAGGAATGCTTCGCACCTGTGGCAACAATTAACGTATCGTAAGGTATTGCTTCGTCGCCCACAATCACTTTTTGCGCTTCTGGATCGATATTATTCACCTCTCCCAACAGCACTTTCGTATTCTTGCTCTTGCTGAGGACAGAACGCAATGGTGAGGAGATATCCGCAGGAGATAGCGCACCTGTGGCGACTTGATATAAAAGGGGTTGAAATAGATGAAAGTTACGTTTATCGATGAGAGTAACGTTTACTGCTGCTTTGGCGAGTGTTTTGGCCGCATACAGTCCACCAAAACCACCGCCAACAATAATTACTCGATGGGGTGGATTATTGTCAAGTGAATTTACCATAAGAAATATTATCCGGTATTCCGACTATTGTTACTATTCTTAACAAATTTGTATCAAACTTGTCATCATATATTTTGTATTGCTTCTTACATTTAAAGAATGATTAAAGTAATCAAAACTACAGGATGAATAGAACTTTGTCAGATGGATCCTCAGACAATAAGATTTGGCGCTACTGAAATTGCTCTTTGCTTATGTAAATTTATCAGCAGTAAATGTAAGATTTATACAAGTTTACTCAGAACTAGTTGATTCTGGTGTTTGTGTCAAACGTGGTGAATGATTTTGCCGCCAATGCTTAAAGCCATAGACAAGTGCAGCAAAAATTAACAAATAGGGGCTGTAAACAATTAACCAAATACCCAGTTTCAGTAAGCCAACGGAAAATGCACTCAAAGAGTGGGTAGAATTGTTCCAAGTTTCCTGAACTTGCAAACCAAAGGCGGGTTGCGGACTGGTGCTAGAAACTGCTGCTTCTAAATTCAGCGTAATGGTAGAATAGGCAACTTGATTTTGTAAGCTTTTGAGTTGGGCATCAATTTGTTCGATCGTTTGTCGGACATTACTTAATTCTTGGGCAACACTAAGTACATCTCTGACAGAACCCGCCCGATCCATAATTTTTTGCAAATTGGCTTCAGTCTTCTGCAAATTGGTTAATCTAGCTTGGAAATCTACTAGGCGATCGCCCACATCCTCGGCAGTAATATTACGACTATCGATAGTGCCTAATTTAGCTAGTTCTTCTAAAGTAGGTTCTAGACGATTTTCTGGTATCCGCAATTGGATTGTTGCTGTGTAACGCGGGTTGTCACTTTTGGGTTGTTGTTGTTTCAACCCGATTAAATCCCCTTGCTGTTTATTGATAATTTGCGAAACAGCATCAATAGTCTGATCTACAGAGGTGACAGTCAAAGAAATTGCTGCCTTTTTAATTAGTTGAGGACGAGAACGGTTTATTGGTGCAGCTTCTGCCTTTTGGGAAATACTGCTTGCTTGATTTGCTGCGCCACCAGTTGCACTTGGAGGTAAAGCCTTATTTGCTAACCTCTCGGAAGAGGCGCAACTGGTGAAAATGAACCCTCCTAACAATGCGCTCACAAATAAAGCAGATGTGTGCGGCAATTTAGTCGAAGTATACATAATCTATCCTCAGATGGATGAACTTAACCCCAGTATTACTGAAGTAAAACTCAAAGCCTGTATTGTTGCGATTTATGTAACAGGGTTTGTCATTAGTCCCCAGTTCAAAGGGACAAATTCAATGTTTGACAGTTAATCTGTGGGTACTCAATTTAGGGTACAATCGTAAGCCTGCCAATAAATGACGATGCTTGCTGACAGGAGATGCTTCTATGGCCCGGATGTATTATGACGAAGATGCCAATTTAGACCTTTTGGCTGGAAAAACTATTGCTATCATCGGCTATGGTTCTCAAGGTCATGCCCACGCTCTCAATCTCAAAGATAGTGGTTTGAATGTGATTGTGGGATTATATCCGGGTAGTAAGTCAGTAGCAAAAGCTGAAGCTGCTGGGTTGACAGTGAAAAATGTGGCAGATGCTGCTAATGCTGCTGACTTTATCATGATTTTGTTACCTGATGAAGTTCAAAAAACAATTTACAAAAACGAGATTGAACCAAATTTAGAAGAAGGAAATGTGTTAGCTTTTGCCCACGGCTTCAATATTCACTTTGGGCAAGTTGTACCACCGGCTAATGTAGATGTGGTGATGGTAGCACCCAAAGGGCCGGGGCATTTGGTACGGCGGACTTATGAAAGTGGGGAAGGTGTACCAGCGCTATTTGCAGTTTACCAAGATGCAAGTGGTCAGGCACGCGATCGCGCTATGTCTTATGCTAAAGGTATAGGTGGGACTCGCGCTGGTGTTCTCGAAACTACTTTTCGCGAAGAAACCGAAACAGATTTATTTGGCGAACAAGCCGTATTGTGCGGTGGTTTGAGTGCTTTAATCAAAGCTGGATTTGAAACTTTGGTAGAAGCTGGTTATCAACCAGAATTGGCTTATTTTGAATGTCTGCATGAAGTCAAGCTGATTGTTGACTTAGTTGTAGAAGGCGGTTTAGCTAAAATGCGCGACAGCATTTCTAATACAGCTGAATATGGTGATTATACCCGTGGACCACGGATTGTTACCGAACAAACCAAAGTTGAGATGCAGAAGATTCTCAGCGAAATTCAATCTGGACAATTTGCACGGGAATTTGTTCTAGAAAACCAATCTGGTAAACCAGGATTTACCGCCATGCGTCGCAAAGAAGCTGAACACAAAATTGAGGAAGTTGGTAAAGATTTACGCGCTATGTTTAGCTGGTTGAAAAAAGCTTAAGCAAAAGAAAGGCAATTATCCAAAACCCTCTCAAAACCGGGAGCATCTCACCTTTGTAAATATACCAGGCGATTAGAAATCGCGCCTACACAAACGAAGTCCGCATAAGCGAACTCTAAGAATTTGAAACCCACGAAGGTGGGTTTTGTCTGTATAGCCGTGAATTCCATTCGCCAGGGCAAAACGTGTTTTCAGAAAAGCGAGATGCTCCCCTTCAAACTGTAGAAGTATAAAAAAGTTATACAATTTTGCAGTTTGTAACCCCTATATTACCGTTGGCATGGAAGCAATGCGATTTTGTGAGCAGGGGATGCAGAGGAGGCAGGGGAGGCAGGGGATGCAGGGGAGGCAGGGGAAGAAAAAGAACTAAGTGTATTTATAGCTCTAAAGGTCGTAAAAAATACTAAAGTTTTCTCTTCACTCCCCCTGCTCCCCCTGCTCCCCCTGCTCCCCCTGCCTCCCCTGCTCTTTTCACGAGGATCTCACTTTTTCGCGTTGCTCCCATTTTGGTTGGTGATGTATGCGATCGCTGTAATTGAACTTACGTTATATTCACAAGGGTAAAGGGAAAGGGTAAAAGAAAAACCTTTTCCCTTTACCCCTGCAAAATTTTACATACTTTGGTTTAATCGCGCCTACTTACTTTGGCAAAGCCACGCTTTGACGCACAATACGCTTGCGATCGCTTTTACGAGTACCTCCAGCCATCTGATACTCATGGCTATTGTTACCAAATTTATAAGCAATCCCACTTAAGATTTTTTCAGAATAGTCTGCTAAATCTTGTTCATTTTCAAGGATTTGGGTTCGTAAGACATCAATAGTAGAGAGAGTAGTGTTGTATGCTTCTAAAGATTTTCTCAGGCTGGCAATTTTTTCAGTATAATCTTTGACTGTTAATCCTTCTCCAACATCAAGAGTTGGACTAATAGATTTAATGCTTGCTAAACGTACTTCAGCTTTGCCAAGAGTACGTGAGTTGCGTTTTAGTCTAGCCATATTTAATACTCATGTTCCAATTTACTGATAACTCTATAGTGGACAATTTTGGAAAAGGTTGTCATACGTAAAATTGTTGATTTTTGAGAAAAAATCTCAGTCAAAGCAGAAGTTACTACAGGCTACGTGAAACACGGAAACGTGAAGATGGAAGTTGCTGCAAAGATCGCGGAAGTTGCTACAGGGTACGCGAAACACGGAAACGTGAAAGTGGAAGTTGCTGCAAAGATCGCGGAAATTGCTACAGGGTACGCGAAACACGGAAACGTGAAGATGGAAGTTGCTGCAACGATCGCGGAAGTTGCTACAGAGAAGATAAATAGCGATCGCCTGTTTTAATCAGTGCGATCGCCCCAAAAGTTTCTCGAAGTGCGATCGCACTTGCAGTAATTGATTTCCCTAAACAAAACGTTTCCTGAGCGGAGTCGAAGGGAACATTCTAATTGCTCTTAGTACCAATGCCATCGCAGAGAGTGCGATCGTTATCGCTCACATTGGGATTTAATTGTAAATAAACACGTAGCCTATTGCAACTGTAGACTATTAAATCATCTAGATTATTTGGGTACACTTTCCAGAGTTTGACGGTTTTGTCACCACTAGCAGAAGCGATGGTCTTGTCATTGGGGCTAAATGCTACGCCCCAGACCCCTTCGCTATGCCCCTTGAGGGTGGAGATTGATTTACCTGTAGCCACATCCCAGAGTTTGACGGTTTTGTCAGTACTTGCAGAAGCGATGGTCTTGCCATCAAGGCTAAATGCGACGCTATTGACCGCATCGCTATGCCCCTTGAGGATGGTGATTAATTGACCTGTAGCCGCATCCCAGAGTTTGACGGTTTTGTCAGTACTTGCAGAAGCGATGGTCTTGCCATCAAGGCTAAATGCGACGCTATTGACCGCATCGCTATGCCCC
>NZ_JBALDK010000020.1:0-62936 GCF_036917455.1 Nostoc sp.
GGAAACTACAGTACAAAACGTGTCAAATTTGACTTTAATCGTTCTAATTAACTTTTCGTTACATAGTTATAAATTTTCCCGCCCAGCTACTTAATTCATGGCATCCACTTTATAATTATTGAATCTAAAACTGCTGGTTGAGGTGAATACAACATGCAACTTAGTGTAATGAAATCTATTGGAAAGAATTTTTCCATATCAACTGGTCTATATAGACCAATTAGGAGTCTATATCGGTTATTAAATCAAGATCGGTTAAAAGATTACTCAAGTTATTTTCAACGAGAAATTTCTTTCTACTCGAAGCTATTAAATCCTGATAGTCTCTGCTTCGATATTGGTGCAAACATCGGTGACAAAGCAGAGGCTTTTCTTATATCAGGCGCAAGAGTTGTGGCATTTGAACCACAGCCTGAATGTATGAGAGAACTGAAAGCTCGATGCAGTTATTATGGCAGTAAGTTTCATGCCGTTCAGAAGGCTGTTGGTGCAGAACCTGGAGAAGCAAGATTGTACACTCGCGAACGAAGTGGAATCGCAAGTTTTTATGAGGATTGGATAGGTACTGTCCAAAACAGTATTCAAGTTTCTATTACAACTCTCGATCGCGCAATTGATGAATTTGGAACACCAGATTACTGCAAAATTGATGTTGAAGGGTGGGAGCTTGAAGTCTTAAAAGGGTTGACACAACCTATTCCTTTAGTGTCATTTGAATACCACATAACAGAACGCGAAATTAATACCACTGGTGCTTGTATAGATTATCTATCCAATCTGGGAAAGATACTGATTAATGTTGTACCTGCTGAAATGCATTCATTTGTATTTCAAGAATGGTTGCCTCCAGATGAGTTTCTAAAGCGTTTTCCTGAAGATGTGATAGACCTTGCGAAAGACGGCTACGGTGAGATTTGGGTTCGTAGTTGCTAATCTACATTTTGTTGGTGTAATCCTCTCATCCGCTTTTTTCGTTTTCAGATACAAAAGTAGTAATACTTTAGATAAACCACATCTTCAGAAAAACCTTAGTCTTTCCTCATCAAGGTCGAGGTGAGTTATTATCCACGAGCGATTTGCAAAAAGACTTCTAAATTGCTTTTCTGACTAAAAAGCCTCATATTTTCAGCAAATACACTGAAAATATGAGGTTTATGGAAGCTTTTTATTAGAAACGCTACTTGACTTTGGGGACTTGCAGAAAATAAACTATCCAATTTATTCAGATTATATTTTTCTTACTCCCTGTACCCCCTGCTTACGCAGCGATTGGTTATTTTTCTATTTAGAAGTCCCTTGTGATGCCTTGAGAACAGATGCGAAGTGCATTATGAAACCCAACAGCAACCAAAAGTCTTGACGCGGTTGAGTTTCGGCTAATTAGCGTAATCCTCTGAGGGAAACAGATCGTTGTAATTGAGCTAAGGCGCGGTTGTAACCCAAAATTGCTGTGACTCGATTACCTTCAGCTTGTGTGAGGTCGTTTTCAGAGTTAATCACATCAGTTTGAGTGCCTACACCAGCTTGGAATCGCAGACGGGCTAAACGTAGAGCTTCTCTAGCTTGTTCTAAAGCGGTATTAGAGGTTTGAACATTTTCCAAACTAGATTGCTGATTAGAATAGGCTTGTTCTACCTGAAAGCGAATTTGGTTGCGCTGTTCGGCAAATTGAGTTTCTGCGATCGCTATATTAGCTTTTGCCTGAGATGCCCTTGCTCTTGCTGCTCCCCCATCATACAAATTTAGGCTTGCCCTAACTCCTACTGAATAACCATCAGTCACGCTGACACTATCATTAAACTGATCTAGTAGGCTATAGCTAGCTACCAAACTAACTTGCGGCCCTAGTGCTGAAAGTGCTTGCCGTCGCTGTTGTTCGCCAATATTACGTTGTGCCAATTGCTGTTGCAATTCCGAACGGTTTTGAAAAGCCAGCACAATAGTTTGTTCTAGGGTCTGGTTCCAAAGACCAGCTAATTGTACAGGGTCGGCGGCGCTGATATTCACTGACTGCGGCAAACTGATCCGAGTAGCCAATTGACGACGGGCAATTTGCTGCTGGGAGATAGCATTAGTCAGGTTTTGTTGAGAATTTGCTAAAGTCACCTGCGATCGCAACACATCGAACCGCGTACCAACCCCAGCTCGCTCTAAAGATTCCGCATCACGCAAACTAGCCGCAGAGTTCTGTACAGCCGATTGGCTAATCCGCACTTGTTCGTCTGCTTGTTGCAGATTGTAGTAGTCAGTGGCAACATTCAGCCGGATTGTCTCGTATTGAGTTTCTACAGCCAGTTCATCAGAGCGCTCCTGTTCCTCAGCTTGTCTGATGGTAGCTTCCCGATTCCCTGAAGTATAAAGGTTATATGTCAGTTGTGCTTGACCGTTGAAACCTGTACTAGGTGAGCCTGTGTTAGACGGGAAACCTTGCTGTCTGGATAATTCGTCCTGAAGTTGACTCGAAGCAGATTGACCGCGAGTGATATCAGCACTAACCCCAAGAGTGGGAAGTAAAGCAGCTTGTGCCTCGCGGACAGCAGCACGACTGCGTTCTAGCTGCAATATCGACACCTGTAGATCGTGGTTGTTACGCCGTGCTAGCTCTAGAGCCTGTGCCAAAGTAATCGGCTGATTTCCCTGAAATGTCACTTCCTCGGCTTTGGTGGGAAATAGCAAGGGATTTGAGTTAGGAATCAGGTTATTGGGAACTTGTACTGAACCCCCAGGTGCAGGAGTTACGGTTCCTGGTACAGTGGCAGGTAGCACTGAACCCCCAGGTGCAGGAGTTACGATTCCTGGCACGGTGGCAGGTAGCACTGAATTCCCAGACGCAGGAGTTACGGTTCCTGGTACAGTGGCAGGTAGCACTGAATTCCCAGGCGCAGGAGTTACGGTTCCTGGTACAATAGTAGGGGTAGAATCTGTGGGAATCGGGGTATTGCTTTGAGCAATGCGGCCAACAGCATTTTGTTGTAAACAGGTGCTTGAAGCCAGTCGCAAAGCCGCTAAGAAATCAGTCTTACTTTTCCCTGACTCCTGTTGGCATCTTTGCCCTGACAACAGTTTCGCTGATTCTCCACCTGTAGCTGAAGCTTGTAAAAATGTTTGCAACTCAGTAACAGTATTTATCTTTTGAACCACTGGCTGCTGTACAGAAGACAGGGGCAAAATTTCTTTTTGGATAGAAGAGAGTTTTGAAGTGTAGTTGGGAACTACTATGCTCTCTGATTTCTGCCCATCAGCACTTGAGTAACTCTGTTTTTGGTTATTTTGAGCAGAACGGCTAACATCTAGCTGTTGGGAAGGATTAGAGGTAGGTGTCAAACTTAAAAATCTACCTCGATCTTTCTTAAGTACTTGTTTTATTGGCACAACAGTATTTCCAGCCGTAAATGCTGGAATACTGTTATTACTTAAAGGCTTCATACTAAGTTTAGTGAAACCAAAACTGGGTACTAGGGTTGGAACACTAACATTTGCACTATTTGGCAGTTGGGTATTCATCATGTCTACAACCGAGTTTTGACCATAAGTAGAAGTCAAAACACTAGGAGAAGAAGCCACCTTTACCCCAGTTAGTTTTACAGTACCAGCCCAAGCAGGCTGAGTTGTTAAGACCGCTGCCGTCACACCAGGCAAGAAGCTATAGAATAATTGCTGTCCTTTCACCGCATCCCTCACACGAAAATCAATCTAGCGGCAGAAAACCTTTCTTCACCACAGAATATAGCACGATACTAAATTTAGGAAAGAATATACTACGATACTAAATTTAGGGTTCGGAACTCTGTTTGTCTTCAAAACGTCTGACAATGCGAGAAAGTTCCGCCTTTTCATCGATACTAACGCGAGTAGGAGCACCGCTGATAATCCGTTCGTAGTTTCGGAAAGAATCTTTAATTTCGGGCCCGTCAGCAGTGATATTATACTCACGAATGCCCTTATCGTGCCAAGACCCACGCATTTTAAATACGTTAATTGCCCGCGACATTTCTCCACGAATTTCTACGTACTGTAACATCAAAATTGTATCGGTGATCGTGGAGATATGAGAGTCAGTAATCGAATGCGCTCCCAGAAATTGGTCAGTTGTGTTAGTAAAGAAACCAGTAATTTCTTCTTGTTTAGCATAACCCGTCACGCCAATTACAAACTGCCTAAATGCATTATTGCTTACTCCTCTTGCTAATGCTGATAAGGAATCAATGGCGATGCGAGCTGGTTTGAAGACAGCAATTTCTGATTTAATAATTTGTAAGTGGTCTTCTAAACCAGTTGATTCAGGATAGGTACAAATAATTTTGAGTAAACCCCGATCTTCTAATTCTTCAAAATCAATTCCCCAAGAGGAAGCATTCCGAGATAGTTGGGCGCGTGATTCTTCGTAAGCAAATAATATGGCCTGCTCTCCATTGAGACAACCATTTTGAATAAACTTACTAACTAACAAGGTTTTGCCAGTACCTGTGGCTCCAGTTGCTAAGATAATGGAATCTTTAAAGAAACCACCACCGCACATCTCATCTAAGGTTTCGACACCAGAAGATACCCTGGTATTAGAAGAGCGTTGAGTTAAACGCATTGCCCCTAATGGAAAGATGTTAACTCCTTCATTAGTAATAGTGAAGGGATATTCGCCTTTCATGTGGGTTGTACCGCGCAACTTGAGAATTTCAACTGTGCGACGGCGACGTTCTCCTTCTAAAACGTTGCGAACAATTACTACATTATCAGAAACAAATTCTTCCACACCGAAAGAGGCAACAGGGCCATATTCTTCACCCCGTTCAGTGGTAATTACAGTAGTGACATTCAGTATTTTGAGCCGTGCTACCAAGCGAAAAATCTCGCGTCTCACTACTCCCATCGCTTCGTACTGCTGAAATACAGCTGTCATTGAGTCGATTGAAACTCGTTTAGCTTTGTATTTGCGAATGGCATATTGCAGGCGTTCAATAAGTGCAGAAAGGTCAAAATTTCCAACAATATCTTGACCTTCTGGATCGGGAGATGCATCAAGAATAAATAACTTGCCTTCTTCAATTAGGCGTGGCAAGTTCCAACCAAAAACATGGGCATTTTTAATAATATCACTGGGTGATTCTTCAAAGGTGACAAATACTCCGGCTTCATCAAAGTAAGTGATCCCGTTATAGAGAAACTGAAGAGATAATAAAGTTTTACCTGTACCGGAAGTACCACTAACCAAAGTAGTTCTACCAATTGGTAAACCACCATGACTAATATCGTCAAATCCTTCGATCATCGTGCGAATTTTTTCTACACCTCCATTTTTAGGTGTTTTATTTGGTTCTATTTGCTCGTTTTGACTCATTGCTTGATAATAAAAGGGTATTAAAAACTGTTTGTTTTATTACTAAAGTAAGTTTGGACTCAATTTTTTTAGGATATTTATAAACCAAATTTTAAGCAAGTAGGGTGTGTTAGGTAACAATCTGAACTAAAAGATCGCCAAAATAAATATTTTTTACGGAACCCATCCAGATGAATAGCGTTCAAACTATCTTGATTAGAGCAACACATTGGATTCTCTACACAGTTAAAATTTCCTTTATAAATGCTCTCTTGCCACATTCATTAATTATTTTACTCTTCAAAATCTCCTTCACTCAGTTCTTCATAGAGCAAATCTAATCCAATTAATACTCTTTCTCGATCTGAAAGATCCCCGATAATTTTGCGAACGGGTGGAGGTAAAATTTTAGATAATGTTGGCGTTGCCAATATTTTATCTTCTTCCGCCAGTTGGGGGCTTTTTAGTACATCGATCACTTTTAAAGCATAAACACCTTCAAACTCCTGTTCTAAAATATCTTTGAGTGTTTTTAATGCCCGAACAGAATTAGGGGTGTTCCCTGCTACGTAAAGCTTGAGAACGTAGGTTTTTTTGGCTTTAATCATATATTTAAAGGCTAGTTATACAGATAGAAATACAGGATCTGTTCGCACGTTAATAATAACTAACAACGTTAGTTTATTCCCAATTTAATATCGATAATTTCAAGTTATCTAGAACTCGAACTTCTATAGACTTCGCACAGGTGAGCCAAGATATCTATCAACGTCAGGCGATAATCAAGTAAGGTTTCATTGCTTCTTCCTTCTATTCTTAGCTGGATAGAAAATTCTTCAATTATTTCCATGTGAATTTCAATGATTTGGGGCACAGGAATATTAGCATAAAATATAGTATTGATAAATTTATCAATTTTTTCTTTTAATGTTTTGTCTGTAGTAAAATAGTTTATAAGGATTAGGGTGTAATCTGATTTAAGTTGTCTTAATAATCCTTGCCTTTGTGGTGGAGTCATCTCCTGGAAATGCTGTTGGCTTTTTTGTATCTGACTGGCAAATACATAGACGTATTGGCCAGTGTAGGCGCTACTTAGATTTTTTTGCGGCCAATTTGGTAAATATTTGATTTCCCCAGTGGTAGTTGCAGCAACAGGTAAGTAGCAAAATTGGGCAATAATTGCGTCAATAAATTTCCACACCCACACACTAAAAATCCTTTGATTGGCCAAGCCAACTAGATTTTCTAAACATTTGTTAATATCAGGTTGCAGAATCAATATCGGTAATAACATTTACTCTTTAATAATCTATCTCCTTGATGCCCTGACAAAGAAACGTGGGCTAAGAAGTTTGGCTAACCTAGGGGAATAACTTCATGTGCAGTAAACTAGTGATTCTACGCCCAAATAAAGCTCTGTGTTAGTAGATAGTCTAAGAGGGCAGGAGGCAGGAAGTGTATTGCTTATGCACTAAACTTTTTTCAACTGGATAGTTATTTATGCCTGCTTATGCTAGCTACTCAACAACCTAGTACCGCAGATGAGTGGTAGGACTTAGTAGGTCTTTGATGATGAATTAACTATAGGAATCATATTTGATTTTTGAAAAAATATAAGTATTTGTAGGGTGTGTTAGACGGAACGTTGTCACGCACCATCAGCTTGGGATGGTATCGTCCTCTCCTTGCTAACGCAACGCCAGTTCGCTCAAGTCAGGGGTTTCCCGCCCACGCGACTACCTCCCCTACCTAAGATTTCAAAAATAAAATATTAGTCCTATATCCTATTTATGTCGCCATAACAAGATCCAGTAGCTAATTTATTATTTGCATATTTATTTATACAAGTAGATAGATTTTTTGATTTTGCTCCTTGATAAGATACTTAAACGAACTTAAAGGATTGTCGCATTCTAAATCATTATAATTCCTCAAGGTTCTAAAGCGAATCTTTGGGGCCATAATTGTTGTAGCCGTCGCTATCGATGAGGAGTTTAAATACCAGTAAGAAACTGGGAGGCTGGTTGCAAGAAATCAGAAACGTCGCCTCTTGGAAAAATGCACTCGTCTGCAAGCAAGTGTCCGTGAGGGGAAATCCCGTTGTTTTATTCAATAGCGTTGAAATAACCAGAGTTGCTTATATGAGTCTTCTTAGAGGATATGGCTTTAGGCGAAAAGACCATCAACAATTGGCAGATGGAGATGCCGGAGCTTTCCACAGGAAGAATGACCCCCAAAGCCCTATGTTAATGCTAGATTACCCGCTTTATGACTTTCAGGCAACCGTACCTAGCTGCCTCCAAACATCTTCTTTGGCAGTGGTGCTGGAGATTTTTGAGCAAGAGCAGTGCGATCGCTTGGTAGTACTGAATCAGCAGCAATGCCCTATAGGATTGCTGTATTCTGCCCGTTTAATCCAAAAATTATTAGCACATAGTGACAATAAAAATCTAAATTTACAGCAATCTCTCTCTATCTGGGGTCAAGGTCTAATTGAGCCAATACAGACAATATCAGCTTCTGAACGTGTAGAGCAATTAAGCTTGCACTTGTATTGTCCACAAGGCGAAAAACACCATAACTTAGATTGGGCGCTGATTGACTCTGATGGTCGATATTTAGGGTTGCTGGATAGTTCGCGCCTATTGCGATCGCTGGCTAAGGAACGCATGGCTGGGTTACAAAGTTCAGGCATCCAGAGGTTGCGCCAGGAGTCAAATAAACCCAAGTCATTAGGACACCAGCCACTGATACTATTACTAGAAAGACTACCTTGGCCTTTGATGTTGCAAACTGCTACTGGCGAGGTGTTAGCCAGGAATCCCGCTTGGTGGCAGCAATTAGGAACCTTGAAAGATCCAGAAGGAGTTAGGCAACAGGTGGAGGCAATACTTGTTCCTAAGCCCTCCGAAAAATCAGAATATGCCACCCAACGAGCAATCAAGGTTCATCCCAACGGCAGGGAGAATGATTGTGGTGCTGAACAAGAACTGACTCAGCAAGAAGCATCACCAGATGCTGTATACAGTCGCTGCTATTTGGATAGTCAAGTAGGTACTTGTACTTGCGTTGTCCAAGTGCAAAATGGTCAGGAGCGAATCTGGCAATTTGCCAAAATTCCATTAGATAGTCCTGAGTTTAAAGTCATAAGTGCTGAGTCAGAGATTCTACTCAGCAATGATTTGTGGTTAGTTTTAGCTACTGATGTGACTGAACAGCAGCAGCTTTGCAAAGAATTAGCTGCAAAAAATGCCGATTTAATTCAACTAAATCGGCTGAAGGACGAGTTTTTAGCTTGTATTAGTCATGAACTCAAAACTCCCCTAACTGCCGTTTTAGGATTATCGCGTTTGCTTGTAGATCAACAGTTGGGAGAACTCAACGAGCGTCAAGCCCGTTATGCGGGGCTGATTCATCAAAGTGGCCGCCACCTGATGAGTGTGGTTAATGACATTTTAGATTTGACCCGGATGGAAACGGGACAGATGGATTTGACGCTAACTCCGGTGAAAATTCAGGCTGTGTGCGATCGCGCTCTATCAGAAGCAAAAGCCATCCACACTCAAACTACCAAAACGACATCCCAAACTCAAGAAAATGCCCGCTCATCTGCTCCCCAATTCTGCCTTTCTATTGAACTAGGCTTAGATCAGATGGTGGCAGATGAGTTGCGCTTACGCCAGATGCTAGTCCACTTACTTTCCAATGCCTTTAAATTTACCGAAATATCCGGCGAAATCGGGCTGCGAGTGAGTCGTTGGGAAGGATGGATTGCCTTTACAATTTGGGATACAGGTATTGGCATTCCTGAACACCAGCAACACTTAATTTTTCAAAAATTTCAACAACTGGAAAATCCCCTTACCCGCCAATTTGAAGGCACTGGTTTGGGACTGGTATTAACTCGGGCATTGGCTCGCCTCCACGGAGGAGATGTCAGCTTCTTATCTCGTGAAGGTAAAGGTAGCCACTTTACCCTACTTCTGCCGCCTACTCCTCCGAAAACAGGCTTTTCTGAGCCAGATATGGGAATTAGAGAAGAAGAGGAGACGCGACACCAACAGACACGGGAAAACCCCGCAGCAACTCGTCAGCAGATCGGTAAGTCTACACACACACAGCATCATCCCGCGAGTTCGCAACGCTTGGTCTTGGTAGTCGAGGCAGTAGCCCGATATATTGAAGACTTGACCGACAAACTCAAGGGTTTAGGATATCGGGTAGTAATTGCGCGATCGGGGACAGAAGCAGTTGAAAAAGCCCGACGCTTGCAACCAATAGCAATATTTTTGAATCCGTTATTACCCCTCCTATCAGGCTGGGATGTGCTAACTTTACTAAAATCCGACACCGCAACCCGTCATATATCTGTAATTGTGACTGCGACGGGAGCCGAAAAAGATCAAGCATTTGCTAACCGAGCCGATGGTTTCTTAAGTTTGCCAGTAGAGCATCAAGTTTTAGCACCAGTTCTAGAAAAATTATGTACTGCACAAGCAGTTCCGCAGCAAGAGTTAGACAATAGTGCGATTATTCAACCTAAAACCCCACTGCGAATTCTCCGATTGGTGAATCCCCAGTTGGAATCAGTAAATCCCCACTCTTCACTTCGAGAACATCGGGTGATTGAAGTAGACGATCTAGATCAGGCAGAACTTTTAGCACGGGTATGGCAGTTTGATGTCATTTTGCTAGATGTCGAAAGTACCATCGCCCAAATTTATCTACAACAACTAATTCAGCATCCACGTTTGGCGGCTATACCACTGGTTACTTGCGATGTTGCAACGACTCTTATTGCTTCTAAAATACCAGGGTTATCTGTATTTCCTTACTTAACACCATTTAGCAAAGACAACAGCAGTCGTATTGAGAAGACAGATGCCTTATTGTCAGTACTGCAAATTGCTTCTGGTATTTGCTGCCCTCCTAACATCTTGGTAGTGGATTTGACAATGTTGCGTGATTTTCCACAGGTAAGACGCAAGCAAACTAAGGGTTATCAAATAGAAAACAATTGCTCAATTAGTAGTGAAACTGCTGAACGAGGCTCTGAGTGGTTCCAAGCTTTAATTCAGTACCTACAAACAGCAGGCTTCAAAGCGGCGATGAGTCCTTGTTGGGCAGAAGTGTTACAACAAATTCGCCACCAAAGCGTTGACTTACTGCTAATTTGTTTAGGAGAATCCGCTATCCACAAAGATGTGCTAAAAGCCTTGAAAACACTGGGAGATTCGCCAGACAAATTACCACCGATTGTAGTACTAAATCAGCGATTAAATCTCTCAGAAACCACTTTTCCGGCTGGGGTAGCTTATAACAAAATTGACAAGCAGAAGAAGAATGGTTTGGAATCTATAGAGACTGTTGTTGGTGCGATCGCTACCCGAATCTTACCGCGTTCCATATCAATGGAAGACCTCTTAAACCAGATCAATCAAGCCTTAGCTGTCAACGGTTACAATGGTAAATGTTAATTGGTCATTAGTCATTGGTCACTGGTCATTGGTTATTTACAAATGACAAATGACAAATGACAAATGACAACTTAAGATATATCTATTTTTTCATTTTTCTTTTTCTTAAAAGGAACTCGAACTAAGTTATAAGCACCCTTTGTCGATAAACTCTTGTAATCATCTGGCTGTAAGTCCATTTGTAAAAACTTTTTCTGTTCAGCCAATAGCAGCACCGATGGAGGTTTTAAACCTTTGGCAGCCTGGTTTTTAATATGCTCTATAGCTTCTTCAGGAAATCCTAAATAATTTACATGAATGTGGCTATAAAATACCACACTAGGCTTTTTGAAGCCAAGCATGATCAATTCTTCATTTGGTTGTTTTGCTTCTAGAATAACCGCAGATAATTCTCTTAAAGGTAATTGACGTTCTCGATCGATAAAAAACGAAGCAGGCGTTAAAACAAAAATTACAAACGCCACAAACCCGATTAAATTAATACTGATAATGTGCTTCCATTGACGACTCAGTAAAAAACCCGCAACTAAAATGGCAGAAACCAACCACATTACGCCGGCTATTACTGGTAAACCAGATTTTTGAATTAGTTCATGGAAGTTACTGATAGCTGGATCGGTACCTAAGATGTGGGTTATGTTAAACAGTGCTGTTGACAGAACTGATAAAAACACTACATTCAACCAACCACTCACTCGGAGAAAAGTAGGAAAGGAGGAAATAGGAATTGTTTGTCTATCCTCTGTATCCTGGAAAAAGTCGCTCCACAACAAGGCTACTAGGATGGCTGCTGCTGGCATTAAAGGCAATACGTAACTAGGGAGTTTGGTAACAGCAATGCAGAAAAAGCCAAAGATGCTAGCAAACCAGAACCAGGCGAATAAACCAAACTGCTGAAAACGTTCAAGAGATCGCCAATGCGATCGCTGCCAAAACTTAAGCCTGATTACTGCTATTGGTATATACACTGAGCATGGTGCAAAACCCAACAGCACCACTATAAAATAAAAATACCAAGGTGCTGAGTGACCATTAACTACTTCTGTAAAGCGTTCCAGGTTGTGATAACCAAAAAAGGAGTTAATGTAATTCCAGCCATTGCGCCAAATTACTAAAGCATACCAGGGCACTGACAAACCCAAAATTATCAGCATACCCACCAGGAGGCGCATTTCTCGCAATACCTCTCGAAACCTTCCCACGTAAAGCAAAAATGCACCAACAATTATCCCCGGTAAGACAATTCCCACTGGGCCTTTAGTCAAAATTGCTCCGGCAATTAGCACATAACAAGCTAAGTACCACTTATTTGGGAATTGGGAATTGGTTATTTCCCCCTGCTCCCTGCTCCCTTCCTCCCCTGCATACCCTAGAAAGAAACATAACAAAGCTGATGCCATACATCCGGTAAGCAACATATCAGAAACACCCGTTCTTGCCCAAATAATAGTTTCGGGATTGAGTGCCATGAGCGCTGCTGCTGTAAAAGATGTTAAGTAGCGACGAGTAGGACGTGAAACTTGCTCTAATTCGTCTTGTTTAGCTAAATACCACTGTATGGTGTAAAAAGCTAAACAAATTAAGCCGAATGCTGCGATCGCAGAAGGAAGGCGTACTGCCCACTCATTCACCCCAATTATGTGATACGCGATCGCTTGACACCAGTAAATTAAAGCAGGTTTATCGAAACGAGTGTCACCATTGAAAAATGGGGTTATCCAATCACCTGTAACGAACATCTGGCGGGAAGCTTCGGCAAATAGCGGCTCTGTCTCATCAATCAAGCCAGTGTTGCCCAAATTCCACCCAAAAGCTATCCAGCCAATCACCATTAACCACAAAATGGATACAGTTACGCTCAGGGCTGGATTCTTTGCTATCTTGTTGAACCACCGATCAACAGTGTGCTTAACACTCAAATTCATGCTCATTAGTCAATAGTCAACAATCACTACTCAATAGTCGTTGGTAATCTATGTTTTGTTCTTCGGAGTTTTTAATTTAATAATTTTCCTCTACTCAGTACTCTACCAACTGTAGGGTAGACACTGCCTACAATGTCAAAATAAAAGTTTGACCGAACGATCGAGGGTGCTATTAGCGCTACTAACTATGGACTCAGCACTAGTTGCCATTCCCTATTTTGGGAATTCCATTTAGGTAATTGAGTTTCACCGACAACGTAGGGGCCCCAGTAGCGACGGGAACCATCTTGTGCAAAAGCAACTAAAATATCTCCCTTCTCCAGTTTTAAATTATTCTGAGGTAGGGATAAAACCAGTCCCTTCTCACTACCTTCTTGGGGAGCAAAATCCCAATGTGCCGGTATATCATAGTGAGTCTGTTTAGTACTAGAGCCTTTTGCTACTGACTGTCGTGCCAGTAGAGCCAACCGCACAGGCTGATTTGTTTGATTGCTCATCCGTAAAGTCCCTTCGCCCTTGGCAATGCTTGCTGATTTATCACGCTCTGCCAAGACAGGATAAGTATTATCTCTAATACTATGTTCTCCTTGATTGCTTGGAGTAGATAGATTAGCGGAAATACCTTTTTCAGATGAAATAGGTGTAGAGGAAGTTGTCTCCCACCCTTGAGTTTCTGTTGGCAGTTGTGAAGATGTATCTGGGTTTTTGGACTCAAAAGATATACTCACTCCGAAGTATCCTACCAACGCAACAAGCAGTCCCAAGCAAGAAGCTGTAATACCGACGTTACGATACACTGAATATTTCATATTGATAGTTATTAGAAATAAATATTTTGTTTAGGCTTGACCAAATACTAGCCTATTATCACAAAAGCCAATCATAGAAAGTATCCTAATATAGACTTTTCTCAAATTAGGGATACTAATGTATTATAAATATCATTTTTATCGGAAAATATTCGGAGAAAATAATTCCCTTGATGTTTGATATACAAGGGTTACAGACACCCTTTGTTTTATGTATTGACCGTAGGCTTGGATAAAAATAAGAGAATTAGATACCGCGCCAGCAATTCATTTGTATAAAAAATAAGAATTTACTGAAACCGCTAACGGTTTCAACAAGACGTTCTTTGCCAAACCTTAGATAAATCTAAGATATATATTTCATCTTGCGTTAGAATAAGTACCCTTTGAAGGGACTGTACTTTCTGAAAGACGATCGGATGTGCAAATTTGGATTAATGCTGGAGATCCAGCATACATATATAATATTAACAAATAAGCTTAGACTAAAACTAATATCTTCCTTACTTAATATAGAGATATTTCAAGATATCTTGACTTTTACTCAAAAGTCATTGTGATGCAAAATACCCGTCTCAATAACTTGTTTGATGCCATTGTTACACGCTTGGGTCAATGGTTTTTAAATCCTTGGCGGCGGCTATCGTTGCTGATAATTAGTTTTTTGTTCGGTTTTTTTCTGGGAAACGCAGTTTCCACTACAGCCGGTCAACGGGCAGAATTAGATATTGTGGTAACTGGTTTTTTTGTAGTGTTGACGGAAGTTATTAGTAGGATATTTTACAGTCAGAGCTTTTTCGGCAAGCGATCGCTCTTGGTAGACTCACTAAATCTCCTCAAAGTTGGTTTCACTTACAGCCTGTTTCTCGAAGCCTTTAAGCTGGGATCGTGAGAAGAGGTAGGGAGCAGGGGAGCAGGGGAGCAGGGGAGCAGGGGGGAAAATTTATGAGTTGGTGGTTGGGTGAAATTTTGGTAACGGATGAACTGGGGGAAACTTGGCAGCAACAAGCTAGAGTTGCAGCGCTGGCAGATAAGTCAAGGGCTAAAGCTTTTGGGATTGCGCCAGAAAATGTTGATGAAGTAATAAAAAAGCGATCGCAGTTACTAAAATCTGTCCTCCCAACTTTCAGTCAATTCTGCCAAACTACTCTCCAAATCGAACCCAAGGAAATGTTACAAGTATTGTGGGACTTGTGGCTGCCTTTGGGGATCAAACTAGCATCGCAGCGCCAACAGTTGGAACGCCCTCTGATTCAGGGAATATTAGGAGGACAAGGCACTGGTAAAACCACAATGTCTAAGGTTCTCAGCTTGATTTTGAATCAGTTGGGATACCAGACTCTGAGTTTGTCTTTGGATGACTTATATAAAACTTACAGCGATCGCTTGGTTTTAACACAGCAAGATCCCCGATTAATTTGGCGCGGGCCACCAGGAACCCACGATGTAGATTTAGGCTTAGATGTACTAGATAAAATCCGCGAGTCGCAAAATTCTGTTATGGTTCCCCGCTTTGATAAATCTGCGTACAGAGGCGCTGGCGATCGCACTAATCCAGAAATGATAACAGGTGTAGATATTGTACTATTTGAAGGTTGGTTTGTGGGTGTACGACCAATTAACGCAGATTTATTTGATACTGCACCGCCGCCAATTATCACAGATGAAGATAGAGCATTTGCCCGTGATATGAATCATCGCCTTCATGATTATTTACCACTGTGGGAGCGATTAGACAGCTTAATTTTGCTCTATCCAACCGATTATCGCTGTTCTTTGAAGTGGCGCAAACAGGCGGAACAGCAGATGATTGCTGCGGGGAAGTCGGGGATGAGCAATTCAGAGATAGAGCAATTTGTCAATTATTTTTGGCGATCGCTTCACCCGGAATTATTCATCAAGCCGTTGCTAAAAGATGCAACAGTAGTTGATTTAGTGATTGAGATCCATACCGATCGTAGCTTTGGTGAAGTTTATTGCGATCGCACTTAGGACGTTACTTCTCAAGCAAATCAGTTAAAAACTTATACAAGTTGTAAGAAGTATATTAGCCAAGCCTTCTTTTAACTTCTTCAGCTAAATCTACAAGTAACACTTCTACTTGCTCACCTGTTTTCAAATCTTTGAGCGAAGATTTTTGCGCTGCTGCTTCTTCAGAACCAATAATTACACAAAATTGAATTCCTTGCTTATCGGCTAGCTGAAATTGCTTACCTAAGGGACGCTTATCAAAGTTAGTGATAACGTTAATTCCAGCTTGACGGAGATTTTGCGAAACTTTTAAATAAGTTGGGATTAAATCTTCTTGTATATTTACTACCATCACCTGGGCTGGTGTAGCAGCTAAGGTACTAAGAATACCCGCTTTTAACAACCGACTAATTAAGCGAGTTAAGCCAATAGATATACCTACGCCAGGCATTTTTTCACCCAAAAATACCCCGACTAATTCTTCATATCTACCGCCAGAACAAATACTACCTAAAGCTTCATGTCCTAATAAGGTTGTTTCGTAAACTGTACCAGTATAGTAATCAAGTCCACGAGCAATGGATAAATCAATACAAAAACGATTTTCGGCAACCCCAAGATTACGCACGCCTGTAATTATCGTTTCTAATTCGCTAATTCCGCGGCTTAATTGCTCGGTTTCTGGTAGACTTTGAGCGATATGCTTAAGCTTATCTAATACTTCATCAACGGAACCATCTATCTTAATAAAATCAATAATTTTTTGCGTCTGTTCTCCTGAAACTCCCTCTTTCTCTAATTCTATTTTTACTTTACTTTCACCAATTTTTTCTAGATTATCAACAATACTAATACACGATTTAATTTTATCTTCCGTAATTCCAACTGATTTAAAAAAACCTGTAAGAACTTTGCGATTATTGATGCGAATCAGAAAATCACCGATGTTAATTGCTTCAAATATTTCAGCGATAATTGCAGGCATCTGAGCATCATAAAGTAAGCTGAGTTCCTTACGAGCAACTACATCAATATCGCACTGGCGGAATTGACGGAAACGCCCATCTTTTGCCCGTTCTCCTCGAAAAACCATATCAGTTTGGTAGCGAGCAAAGGGAAAGGTTAACTCATTTAGGTGACGAGCAATATAAGCCGCCAAAGGAACTGTTTGATCAAACTTTAAAGCTCTTGCTTCTGAAGCAGTTTCGCCGGATTTATCTCTCTCGGTTTGTCGATTTGGTGGAAGGATCGGATCAATGGCATAAATGATATTATCGCCTTGATTTCCTTTAGCTTGCAGCACTTCTAAACGCTCTACAGCTGGTGTTTCGATAGGCGTAAATCCGTAGCTTTCAAAAACTCTACAGATGATATCTAGTAAATATAATTCTAGACGTTTTTCATTAGGCAGGAATTCTGGAAAACCACTAGGAGTAGAAAAGTTTATTTTGTCACCTTTTGCCATACGTGTACCTTACTAAGTTGCTATTTGAGATGAAAGCCTAACTACTAGAAATCGTGGCTACACAAACAAAGTCCGCCTACGCGGACTGGAGAATAATGAATGATTATGTTTGAAAACAGAAATTACTATTTTAGCCGTTCTTCTTGAATTAAGGTGCGTTGAAAGATTTTATTGTTCTTAAACCAATGCCAAGTGCGGGCACGATTGTTATTGTCAGGACTAATGTAGATCATTTCGTATATACTCATTTCTGGATTTGCTTTATAAGTAAACCACAAAATCACAATTGAATCATCGGCTTCCCAAGCTTTACCTTGAATGCGATCGGTGTCAAACCAGAGTTTATTATCTTTATAGCTTCCAGGAAATTCATATTCTTCTCGTTTCGTATCAGACCACTTATAGCGATTAATTTGGTAGTAGGGATGAGGGCCATTTTCTGGAAATTGACAAGTTAAGTGAGACTCATAACTGTCGAGGATTTTTCCTGCTGTATCAATTGATGTATAAGTTCCTACCCAATCTCCCTCATGACGGGTAAGTACAGGCATTCCTTGTCGAATATTAGAAACCATGCTGTATTAACCTTTTTAGAATCTGCAATTTTTGTGATGGTCTTTAATGCTTAAAACACACACTTTCATTATCAAGATAAATCCGATTGTTGCCAAGTTCACCCATAAGTTAATCGATAAGCAAGCAAAGCAGTTCGAGATTAAAACCGAAATGTTTAAGGAATTTAGAGTCGAAAACCCATACAAGCGATCGCTCTACTATTTCCTCTTCTCCTTAGCCACTGGCTGCCAATCTGCGATCGCTCTCGGATTGCCTACATTCCAGCGACTTTTGGCCCAGAGTACCGAAACCGGGAGCGATCGCTTTATGCCGCAAGAGATAAATCAGACGTAATAAACGATGTTTGAGCGGATAAACAGCAACGTCCAAGTATGACAAAAGGTTGCTCTTTCAAAGGGAATACTAAAAATAATATGATTTAGGGCAATGCCTACGGCAGTAAACTACGCTATGTTTGACGATTTATTCAACCATCTAAAAGGTTTTATTGACTCTAAAATTCAAGAAGTTGGCAACGATCTGCAAAAGCGCTTCGGCGTTCCCGAACCCGCAGAGCCATTTGTGCTGATTCGTCGATTCACACCTGCCGATTCCATAGTGACAAAGGGAGGCATTGCAATTGTCGGAGAAAGTTGGCAAATTGAAGCTTATGACGATAATACTCAGTCGTTGTTGACTAGTACAGATCCTTTGCGAAATGTCATTTTATTTGAACTTGCAGAACCCGATATCCAAGAGTGTGTTCTTAGTTGTCAATTTAACGCGAAAGCGCTAGACACAGAAAAACCAATTAAAGTCAGTTTAGGTTTACGTAGACCAGGACAATGGGGCGCTATGACGACAACCTCATGGTCTACAGGAGTTACACTAATGGAAGATTTTCAGCCTTACAAAGTGCGTGCCTATTTTAAAAAAGAAGTGGATGCTGTCACAATCCAAATCAGTGTGCAGTTTGAGAGTAGTGGCATTCTTCAGATTAGGGATATTGAATTGCTGCAAGCCCCTGTCAAGGTACAACCATAAGCAATATCTGAAATTTGAGTAAGCAAAGTGCGCTTGCGTCTACACCAGCAATTTAAAGCCCTTTGTCTTCGCTGATTTATTGATAAATTTGCGTTGCTTTGAGCATGTGGTAGGTAATAATTAGCTGGGTGAGAGCAAGAGGGTAACTTTGCAATGTCTCCCCAGTTGTACCAGCAATTTTACCCAATTCTGGATTACTTTCGCGATCGCAAATATTTCGTAAATGGGGCATATCAGAACAAATAATATGCTCTAGCTTATTCACCTGTTCTAAGGTGGCATGACCATCAACTTCTAAGACATCCACAGGCTTACTCATATCCCTGTCTAGCCCCAGGCGGATGGCTGAGTCAGAATTACCATAGCTAGAGTTGGTAATTGGGGTGAAATCTGGATGCGGAATTGTCGGACGCAGTACCAGGCGCACATTCAGGTGTCCATTGGTTTCATCATCTTCATCAGTAGGTGGATAAAAACTAATGACTATATCAGACCATTGCCGTTGCGGACGGATAAACTGGGCTGAGTCTGGTTCGCGTTTTTCTAGTTCCTCTAGCACTTGTTGAGGAGTGTAGCCCCGCTTTTGCGTATCTCGCTTGACTTTCCACTTAGCACGTAACTCTTCAGGAGGTGCAAGGTAGACTTTAACATCGTAAGAATCACGGGCGGCACGAGTAGAATAACCAAGTAATCCTTCGATAATCACGAATTTACTGGGCTTGATATAGTCCGGTGCCTCGAATGTGCCTGTTTTATGGCTATAAACTGGCTTGAGAATTGGTTGTCCTGTGCGTAGCAGCGACAGATGTTGCTGCATAATATCTAGGTGGTTGCACTCGGGGTGAAGGGCAGTGATGCCAATTTCTGCACGTTGTTGGCGATCGTAACGGTGATAATCATCTGTACAGATGATTGTGACATTTTCTGGGCCGAGTGCCTGAGCAATTCCCCGCGTTAGTGTTGTTTTTCCAGCAGCACTGTCACCGACAATACCAAGAATTATTGGACGGCTCATCATACCTCCCAGAATAAAAGTAATGTTTATTAATACAATTTCCCTACAATAGTCTTTATTCTAGAAGGGTTTAGGCCAGTAACTCAAGCAAATGCTTGGTATGCAATATCTCTACATATAGAATGTGTGTGTGCTGGTTGATTGCATAATAGACTTTTGGTGAAAAATAAATGTACAGATGTAGCAATGCTACGTCTCTATAGAAATCCGACTAAGATTTGGCATGATTTAAATATCCTCAGCGATCGCTTTGCTGATAATACCGAATTGCATTTAAACATAATTTTGACTTCTCAAAAATCGTTGGCGAATATCAAAAACTCGTCCCCATGCCCAATCCCCAATCCCCAATCTGATGACAACTCAAACATTAGGACTTGAACAAAATCTATATAATTATCTACTATCAGTCTCTCTCCGAGAACCGGAAATTTTAACTCAACTGAGGCAAGAAACAGCCCAGCATCCAGTAGGGAGAATGCAGATAGCTCCTGAACAAGGGCAGTTTCTGGCGTTACTGGTGCAGTTGCTTGGAGCGAAAAAAACTCTGGAAGTTGGGGTATTTACAGGTTATAGCTCCCTGGTGGTGGCATTGGCGTTACCGAGCGACGGGAAGGTGGTAGCCTGTGATGTGAGTGAAGAATTTACAACGATCGCTCGACGTTATTGGCAGCAAGCTGGAGTGGCGGATAAAATTCAATTGCATATTGCCCCAGCCTTGGAGACTTTGGATCGATTACTCGCAACAGGAGAGGCGGAAAGCTTTGATTTTGCTTTCATTGATGCAGATAAAAGCAACTATGATGGCTATTATGAGCGATCGCTGCAATTAGTGCGTCCGGGGGGACTGATTGCGATCGATAATGTCCTTTGGTCAGGCAAGGTTGCCGACCCTCAAGCGCAGGATAATAGAACTAAAAGAATTCGTGCCTTTAATCAAAAGCTGCATCAAGACCAGCGAGTTAGTCTTAGTTTAGTAGCGATCGCAGATGGCTTAACTCTGGCACTGAAGAAGTAATATCTTTAACCCGCATTTCTCACAAGCTAGATGGGCAGAGGGGCAGAGGGGCAGGGGAGCAGGGGAGCAGGGGAGCAGGGGAGAGTTAAAATACCAAGTTCTTTCCCCTCTGCCTCTCTCAAGCTTGTGAGAAATGCGGGTTCTCGCGGCTGATTTTTTTACTAAGTATTTTATTCGCTTGCAAATTAATTAAGTAGGTAGGCACAATAAAACCAATATATGTTTAGTTTTATAAAAACGGTGAAATAACTAATTTATCAAGTTTGTGCTAAATTTACATTTTGTTACATACTTAGAAATTTTCTCGTCCACTTACTTGTAATGTAAATAAATATAACGGTATATATTCATTTTTATTTTTTTAAATATTTATTCGGTTGTATATTATTACTAGCTCAAAGTAGATAAATGCATCTACTAACTGTAACTGTTTAACCTTTAATATCCGTGGAAGATATTCTGCAAGCAGTAGAAGGAATTCTACAAGACAAGCCTCTTGCTTCCATTCAATGGTTTGTGCTTTATCAATCATGGTTGGGCAAAACTTATGGTGAAATGGCACAGGAATCAGGCTACCGTGACAATTACATCAAGGAAGTTGGCTCTGAGTTGTGGCAAGACCTTTCCATAGCACTTGGAAAAAGAGTAACGAAAAAAAATCTGCATTTAGCGTTGAATAAATATCTGCAAGACAAAATAGGCGATCGGGAAAATCAGAACCAACAAAATTTGGGCGAAAAATCTAGCTTAGAAATAGTTTCTCCAGACTTTTTTTCAGCTAGCAAGATTGAATTTCCTAGCGGCCCCGTACCACTGAGTTCTCCTCTTTATATCAATCGCCCTCCCCTAGAAGAACTTGTTTGTAATGAGCTTTTACACCCTGGTTGTTTAATCCGAATCAAAGCACCTAGAAAGACCGGAAAAAGTTCGCTGCTCAACCGGATGATTGCTTATGCTAAAGACCAAGGTTATCAAATTGTCTATTTGGACTTTCAAGAAGCCGACCAAGACGTTTTTGCTTCTCTTGATAAATTTTTGCGTTGGTTTTGTGTCAATGTCAGCAGACAGTTAAATCTGCTTCCCTGTCTAGATGATTTTTGGGATACAGAAATGGGCAGCAAGGTAAGCTGCAAAATCTATTTTGAAGCATATCTGCTGCAATACATTGATAATAGTCCTCTAGTTTTGGCTTTAAATGAAGTCCATCGAGTTTTTGAACATAGCAATATTGCCCAAGACTTTCTGCCAATGCTGCGATTTTGGCACGAACAAGCAAAGCAGGAGCAAATCTGGCAAAAACTACGGATGGTGGTAGTTCACACCACAGAAATTTATATTCCACTCAAGCTTAACCAATCGCCTTTCAATGTCGGGATAACAATTACCTTGCCACCCTTAACTCTCAATCAAGTACAGAATTTAGCATTGCGTTACGGACTAAATTGTGCAGCAGATTCCCAAGGGGCAAAACGCCTTGCACCCTTACAAACAATGCTAGGAGGACATCCGTATTTGGTGAGCCTTGCGCTATATCATCTATGTCAGGAGGAAATGACATTAGAGGTATTACTAGAAACCGCATCTACACCAATGGGAATTTACAGTCAGCATTTACGAGAACTATTGAGCTTACTGCAAAAAGAACCAGAATTAATGTCAGCTATGCAACAAGTAATTGCAACAGATGAAAAAGTAGAGCTAGACGCGATCGCTGCTTACAAACTAGAAAGTATGGGTTTGGTTAAACTCAATGGCAATCAAGCTTACGCTATGTGTGAGTTATATCGCCTTTATTTTAGTCAACAGCTTGGAAAGCATTCAGGATACTAGATAGTTCTGGTAAACTGTTGAAAGAAAAATCCAGAAAATAAGTAATTCTTGTTCTTAATATGAATTATATCAATTGTCTCGATTCCAATTCATTTATTAAGAACGAGAAAGAATTGAAAATTTTAAATTTTAAATTAAATGGACAATTATCGATATCAAGTTGGTGGCACTTTAACTAGTGACGCTCCTAGCTATGTTGAGCGCAGAGCGGATGTGGAACTTTACGAAGCCTTGAGACAAGGTGAATTTTGCTACATCCTTAGCTGTAGGCAAATGGGTAAATCTTCACTTATGGTAAAAACCAAGCATCGCTTGCAACAAGAAGGTTTTAGATGTGCCACTGTTGATATGACTAATATTGGTTGCGAAAATATAACTCCAGAACAGTGGTATAAGGGAGTTGTAGGCGATTTATGGTTGGGTTTTAAACTCTTAGGAAAAGTCAATTTAAAAGCCTGGTGGCAAGAACAAAATGATATTTCTTTGGTTCATAAACTCAGTCGGTTTATTTCGGAAGTTTTGTTAGCTCAGTTTCCTAACGAAAGACTATTCATTTTTCTTGATGAAATTGATAGTATTCTCGGTCTCGATTTTTCTGTAGATGACTTTTTTAGCTTAATTCGGTTTTGTTATAACCAACGAGCAATCGATCCAGAATATTATCGGATTACATTTGCAATTTTTGGTGTTGCTACACCTTCAGACTTAATTTTATATCAAAATCATATTACACCATTTAATTTTGGTAAAGCCATCCGAGTAAATGGTTTTACATTTGAAGAAGCTCAACCACTATCTTTAGGACTGGATATTAAAGACAATCATCCCCAGAAAGTTTTGAAAGAAGTATTAGCTTGGACAAAAGGGCAACCATTTCTTACTCAAAAGCTGTGTCGGTTACTCGTCAGTTTATCTCAAGATGATGTGGGTAGAACGCTAAAAATTCCCCCTGGCACAGAAGAATTTTGGATAGAAAATGTGGTGCGATCGCATATCATCGAAAAATGGGAATCACAAGATGAACCAGAGCATTTGCGGACAATTCGCGATCGCATCCTCCGAAATGAACAAATTGCCGCTAGATTGCTAGGAATTTATCAGCAAGTCCTCCAAGGAGTGGAAGTACCAACCGACGATAGTCGAGAACAGGTAGAACTATTGCTGTCTGGTTTGGCGATTAAAAAGCAAGGTTTTCTGCAAATCAAAAACCGAATTTATCAAGAAGTTTTCAATTTAGAATGGGTTGGAAAAAAATTAGCTTACTTGCGCCCCTACTATGAAAGCTTCAATTCGTGGATAGCCTCAAACCAAAATGATGAATCTCGCCTATTGCGGGGACAAGCCTTGATTGATGCCCAAACTTGGGCACATGGTAAAAGCTTGAGCAACTTAGATTATCGATTTTTAGCTGCTAGTGAAGAATTAGATCGGCGAGAAATGCAGCAAGCATTAGAAGCCGAACGTGCCAAAGAAGTTGAAGCACGACTTGCAGAACAACAAAAAAGGCTTGCTCAACAAAAGAAAGCTGCCACAATTGTGACACTTTTACTCGTAGGTATGACAATCAAGTTGGTGATTTCTATAGTGTGGGGAGTGTCGCTTTTACGAAAGATTGATGCTTTAGAATCTCAGTTAAAATGTAACCAGATCGGGCATCATGGGAAAGTAATAACAGCAAATTCTCGGTTAAATGGATGCTGAGGCAAATTTTGGATTTTAGATTAGATAAAGTCAAAAGCCGTTATAGAAAGTCCAGAATAATGGTCATTAAAAAACTTAGCTAGGGACTCTGCTTGAGTGACACTGGGAAAATTACTCATGCCAAGATACTTAATGGCTTAACAATTAAATCATCTCTAGGAATTGACAGATTATCAGCCCTTAAACTTTCAATATATAATTCCATAGCTTCTCTAATATTCTCGATGGCCTCTTCAAAAGAATCTCCTTGAGAATGACAACTTTTTAGGATTGGACAAAAAGCGTGATAACCTCCATCTGATTCTTTTTCCAGAAGAACTGTGTAATTTTAAATTTGTTTATTATTGTTGTCCATATATTTTCAATTTGTTTACGATCTTCCTACTTTTACCTCAGCATAATTTTATAATAAAGGCTTTTAGGTTATGTTGCTGAAAGCAGTGCGATCGCCGATTTTGTAGCAATTGTCTTGAAAGTTAAACGATCGGCAACAGAAATGTAGTCCTAACCAAAGCTGCCGAAAATGTGAGTTAAAATGCTGATATCTTTAATAACTACTCACGCAGACAGCCCCCGAAAAAGCGATCGCTATGCTTCAGTATCCCCATCTCGAACAAGCGCTAAAATATCACTTCGGTTACGACCAATTCCGCCCCGGACAACGGCAAATTATCGAAGATGCGCTGCAAAATCGAGATTTAATGGTTGTGATGCCGACTGGTGGGGGAAAATCTTTGTGTTTTCAGCTACCAGCGTTGTTAAAAAATGGGCTAACTGTGGTAGTGTCGCCGTTAATTGCTTTGATGCAAGACCAAGTAGAAGCACTGCGAAATAATAATATTAACGCCACATTTCTCAATAGCAGCTTGAATGCTTACCAAGTGCGATCGCGGGAAGAAGCCATCCTCAATGGTAAAGTAAAATTACTATACGTTGCCCCAGAACGTCTCCTCAGTGAAAGGTTTCTCCCATTTATCGATTTAGTTAAAGAAAAAATCGGTATTTCTAGCTTTGCTATTGATGAAGCGCACTGCGTTTCGGAATGGGGGCACGATTTTCGTCCAGAATATCGCCAGTTAAAATCTCTTAGAAAACGCTATCCTGATGTTCCTACCGTCGCCCTCACCGCCACAGCAACCGATCGCGTCCGTAGTGATATTATTCAACAATTAGGACTGAAGCAACCAAGCATTCATCTTGCCAGTTTCAATCGTGAAAATCTTTATTATGAAGTTCGTCCTAAAACGAAATATGCTTACGCGGAATTATTAGAACTAATTAGAGAAACTGAAGGTTCGACAATTATTTATTCTTTAACTCGGAAAAAAGTCGATGAACTCACTTTTAAATTGCAAAATGATAAGGTTGGTGTTCTGCCTTATCACGCTGGATTAACTGATGAAGAACGTAGTAGTAATCAAACGCGATTTATTCGAGATGATGTCCGCGTGATGGTGGCAACAGTTGCTTTTGGGATGGGAATTAATAAACCCGATGTGCGGCTGGTAGTTCACTTTGATATGCCCAGAAATATAGAGGGTTATTATCAAGAATCGGGTCGAGCCGGTAGAGACGGAGAACCATCTCGGTGTACAATCTTTTTCAGCTTTGGTGATGTTAAAACAATTGAATGGAGTATCGATCAAAAAACTGATCCTCAAGAACAGTTGATTGCTAAACAACAACTGCGACAAATGATCGATTACGCTGAAGGGACTGATTGTCGGCGAACGATTCAACTGGGTTATTTTGGCGAAAGGTTTCCTGGAAATTGCGGTAACTGTGACAATTGTCGTCATCCCAAACCTATGCAAGATTGGACAATTGAAGCCATGAAGTTTTTATCTTGTGTGGCGCGTTGCAAAGAAAGGTTTGGAATGCTGCACATAATTGATGTGTTGCGGGGGGCAAAAAAAGACAAAATTCTTCAGTACGAACACGATAAACTTTCTACCTATGGTATTGGTAAAGATAGAACTCTAGATGAATGGCGAATGTTGGGGCGATCGCTTTTACATCAAGGATTAATAGAACAAACTAGCGATGGTTACTCAGTTTTAAAACTAAATGCCTCAAGTTGGGAAGTAATGCGAAAACAACGTACAGTTTCGCTAGCTGTAACCACAGTTCAAAAGATTAGCTGGGAACAGGGGAGTGAAAAAGCAGAAGTTGCAGAGATATTATTACAGAAGTTGCGATCGCTACGCAAACAATTAGCCGATGAACAATCTGTACCACCTTATGTCATTTTTCACGATTCCACTTTAAAATTAATGGTACAGGTGCAACCCCAAAACTTAGCTGAATTTGCCAAACTTTCTGGTGTAGGTAGTCACAAACTCGCTCAATATGGCGAAAAATTTATTACAGAAATTCGCGCTTACCGCCAAGAAAAAGGTTTGCAAAATAAATCTGTTACTCCCGCTTCTGTATCTTCTCCCAACTCATCTTCTTACACCGAATTACAGACATTACAATTACATCAACAAGGTTTAAATATTGCTCAAATTGCCAAAAAGCGGAACCTTAGTCCGGCAACAGTTAGCAATCATTTAGAAAAATTAATTGAGAAAAATCAGCCAGTTGATTTAAATCAATTAATACCTCTAGAACATCAACAAAAAATTTGGCAAGTTTTAGAAGTACTCGGTGATATTTCGCTTACTCCCATTAAAGAACAACTAGGTGAAAGCTATACTTTTGATGAAATTCGTTTAGTACGGTGTAAGTGGCGGCGTGAAAATCGTAAATAAAATTTACTTAAAATAAGTAATAAAAAGCACAATAATTGTTTTGTTATAAATGAAAATAAAAAATTAACATAACAGAGAAATAAAATATCTTAAGTATGCCAAAATTAATGCATTGCCATAACTTGATATATTTACTTTGTTGTGTTCTGCTTATTGCATTTGGAGTCATGCTAATATCTGCACCAGAGAAGATTACAACTTTCTCCTGTGAGCGAACACCAAAGCACATAAATTGTCAGTTGACTAATCGAGATTGGTGGGAGTCTTCTATAAAAATCTATTCTGAATTAGATTTATGGATGGGCGTAGAAGTTAAGGCAATTAATGATGATGGAGGCAAACTATATTATGTCAGCCCTGTTATTAAGGACGGGAAAAATTATCGCATTTTTAACTCCTCCTACTGGCAACTATCTGCACAAAAACTTGCTGATAAAATTAACGCCTTTTTAAACGATTCTCAACAGCAATTTCTGACACTCACTCAAGATAACTCTAATCCTCTCATACTAGTTGGCTGGTTTTGCATTTTATTTGGTGCATTTTGTTTAAGTCTTACTATTTGCTCATATATTTGTTTTTTGAAAAAGTAGATAAGGAAGCTAAACTTAAATTTTATGATTAAAATAAAAGAGCCAGATTAAAGGAGTTAGGCAATGAGTCAGATGCTTAATACAGGAGTACGCTGGACAATTCACGATGTGGAACTGTTAGCAGAAAATGAAGGGACACGCTACGAGATAGTTGATGGAGAATTATTTATGACCAGGGCACCTCACTTTAAACATCAGCAAACTTGTGGCAGAATTTTCCAACAGCTTAACATTTGGTCAGAGTCTACTGGTTTAGGAGAAGCTGTAATCAACCCCGGCGTTTTGTTTTCGGAATCAGATAATGTGATTCCTGATGTAGTTTGGGCTACTAAAGAAACCTTGGCGGTAATGTTGAATGAAGAGGGACATTTAACTGGCGCACCAGATTTAATAGTCGAAGTATTGTCTGCAAATAAGTCAGACGAAAGACGAGATAAGGAAGCTAAACTTAAACTTTATTCTTCCAGAGGAGTCAAAGAATATTGGATTGCTGATTGGCGATCGCGTAAACTAGAGGTCTATCGACGCGAACAAAGTCAACTTAACTTGGTAGCAACCTTATTTAGTAATGATAATATAATTTCTCCGCTATTACCTGGTTTTAGCTGTACTGTAGGCCAGTTTTTCCCTGTATAAATTTTAGATTTAATGGAACAACAAATTTCAAATAACGGATTAACTAAAGTCCAGGTATTGATTATGGCGATCGCATCTGGTGTGTGTGTTGCTAACGTTTATTATAATCAGCCAATCCTCAAAGATATTGCATTATCTTTTCGAGTCAGTGAAGGCGAAGCGGGTATCATCTCTGTGCTGACGCAAGTTGGTTACGGTCTTGGAATTTTCTTTCTAATTCCCTTGGGCGATAAAATCAATAAGAAAAAATTGATTCTCTCTTTATTAACATGTTTGTTTTGTTTGTTGATATTCATGACGTTTTCACAGAACATCATCGAAGTTTGGATATTAAGTGTAGCAATTGGGATTGCTACAGTCTCAGCTCAGATTATTCTTCCTTTAGCAGCAAGTATAGATAGAGTAACTACAGGCCAAACCGTAGGCAACATTTTTACTGGTATATTAATTGGAGTTTTAGGAGCAAGGGTTTTTAGCGGATATATTGCTGAATGGTTAAGTTGGCGTTATGTATATGGATTTTCGGCAATAATGATTTTAATTGTTATTGTTTTACTAAAAATATATTTACCTAATGCCAAGAATGAATTCAATGGTTATTATTTGGAATTATTAAGCTCAACACTTCATCAATTAAAACGTTTTCCATTATTAAGAGAAGCATCTTTAATTAGTGGGTTATTGTTTGGTGTCTTTTGCTCATTTTGGACAACGCTGACTTTCCATTTAAGCGGAGCGCCTTTTAATTTTGAATCTGACACAATTGGGATGTATGGGTTTGTGGCAATCGCAGGTGCATTGATGGCACCAGTTTTTGGTAAACTAGCCGATCGAGGTAACTCGCAACGTTCCTTGAGTATTGCTGTATCGCTAGTGATTGCAAGTTTAGTAATTGCTAAAATTGCTTCTACTTCAGCGATCGCGATCGCGATCGCTGTATTGTTAGTAGATGTAGGGGTACAGGCAATCCAAGTCACCAATGTCGCAAGAATATACACTCTTGATGCTCAATCAAATAGTCGCATCAACACAGTTTACATGACTATCTATTTTATCGGCGGTTCTGTAGGTACTAGCATTGGTTTATTATGCTGGAATCTTGGTGGCTGGAATTTGGTAACTTGGCAAATGTTAGTTTTTACTTTGATCGCATTTTTTATTATCGTAAGACCGAAAATAGCTACAACCAGAATAAATAAATAATCAAACTCTCGTTTTTGATTAAAACAACATAAGTAATTAGAAGAGCGTAAATATTTATATTTATTTTTGGAAAACATACACATTCATTCTTGTACTAAAACTAAATGTGTATAACTTCCCTTAAGACATGGCCTTGCACCAATAACTAAATAAATTTTTTCCTCATCAAGGCGATATCTAGATACAATCACCTTAGATTACGAAAAGCTAGGGATTTCAGAGTTGGATTGTGAGGTTGCAGCAGATTTGAATTGTGCAGTATTTTGACTTTTTGCAGAGATAATGACTAGCAATTTAGGCAGCGCGAGACAAACAACAGTATTTAGCAGTGTTAGAAATATACCATCAATTAAAGTCATGTGCGATCGCCTTGATTTCAAGATTTTTGTTTACTATATTTTTAGTTTGAAGCAAAATTTCTAGACAATTTCGGCAATTGGTACTAAGTGGAAATTAATCCTACTTTCTGATTAGAGGCGTAATTTGGCAATACTTGATTTAATTTTGCTTCATTGACATGTAGATGATCTGACAATACAGCAGAGATAACATCCCGAAAATCAGTGGTAATAGCCAAGTCTCTACCTTGATAAAGTTGGGCTGTAGATAGACCAGGCCATTCACCATAAACTTTACCACCGCGAATTTTACCGCCCAAAACCCACATGACATTCCCATGACCGTGGTCAGTACCACCATTATCATTTTGCTTAACTGTGCGACCAAACTCAGACATTACGACAATTGTCGTATTCTGGTAAACGCTTCCCAAACCTTTGACTAAAGCTGTCAAACCTGAACCCAATTTTTTTAAGTTCCGAGCTAACTGTCCTTGAGTGCTACCTTGATTGACATGAGTATCCCAACCCCCCAAAGCCATAAACCCTAACTCAATTCTGGGGTCTTTGAGCATTAATTGTGCTAATCGTTGGGCATCGGTAGCAAAGCCATCAGGTGAAGGCGCACCATTATTTGCCATTTTCATTTCATTATCCAGGTCATTCATGATGGCCTGACGCGCCATCCGTCCTTGGCGATAGGTCTGACTTAAGGCATCATTACCGTTATAAAGTTGGTCAAATGCTGCTGCTAATTGAGGACGATCTATTGGCAGAGGTCTGTTAGCATTTCTCCCGGATGCGATGTTAGCTACAGGCATCCGTCCAGAAAAAATCCAGGGTGTTGTTTCTCCGACACTTACCGCTTGGATGGGTGTTTTTTGAGAAATTACCCCTAGTAAACGATTCATCCAACCATCCTGAGTATGTTTGTCACCAGGGGTAGCGTTTTCCATGTATTGTTGAGCATCAAAGTGAGAGCGAGTTGGATCGGGAGAACCACAGGCATGAACAAATGCCAAACTGTTTTGCTGCCAGAAAGGCATCAAAGAACCTAATGCTGGATGCAAGCCAAAGCGTCCATCTAAATCTATTACTCCCCCTTCCTTCTCTGGTTGGGGGATAGCAATTTGCGGTCGAGCTTGATAGTAAGCTGTCTCTGAGTAAGGAACCACGATATTTAAACCGTCTACTGCCCCCCGGAGGAAAATTACAATCAAGCGCTTCTGGTCACTGTTTTGGGTAGCGGATCTAGCTATCCAAGCATTGCTGCTTACGGCTGAAATTGCAGCAGCTGAAAAAATTCCACTTTGGATTAGGAAGTCACGTCTTTTCATAATTAAATTATTGATACCAATTTTGTATGAAGATGCGCCAAAGTATATGAGGAACAAACCGCAAAGGGGAGGCAGCGCGGTCTTCTCCCAAAGTGAGAGGCTACGCCAAAGGGGTCTCCCGAGCGACTGCGATCGCAAAGAAAGAGTCCCTAACGACGCATAAATTCTGGGCTTCCCAAAATTAAAGCACTATGAATTTGAGGGGAACTAGAAGCGATCGCCTTCTGTGTTTTCATTGACAAAGAATTGCCCAATGTATTAGTTAGTTGCCAAGCATCTACAGGAATATTGGGAGACTTTTGTAAAGGTCTTTGCTCAGTGCCGATTTTCTCCCACTGTTGCAGATTTATGGGGACACTTGATAAGGGTAAATTTCCATTAGCGATCGCTGAAGCAAAACTCAGGCGGCGATTCATGGCATCAGGATTTAACCACACATCTGCTGTGTTTTTGTAACCGTCTGGAGTTTGGCAACCATATAGGGGCATTCCTAACTGTTGCAGCAGATTGGAGATTGGTTTTGTATTCTGCACTTCGACACCTGTGGCTCGCACCGCCGAGATAGCGAATTGATAGGGGGTTTTAAACTTGGCATTAAAGTTTTTTGCATCCCAGAATTCCCGGCTGTGGAATAGGGTGTTAAGAAGCTCACGAATATTGCCATCAGTGGCAAGATAACGTTGTGTGAGATTGTTTACTAGGGCAGTTGGAGGAACATCGCTGACAAAATATTGAGCTATCTGATAGCTAATGTGACGTGCAGTCGCCGGACTTCGAGCCAAAATATCTAAAGCTTCCTCCCCTTGGGCTTCACCACCGCTTTTAATTGTGTGTCCTAGGAAAACTTTGTCACTAAAATCATGACGCTTTGGATTGAAGTAAAATCCGAAAGGATTATCTGTCTGCTGACTGGGACGACTGAAACCCCAACCACTTAAAATCCGCGCCAGAGCAATCACATCTTGCTGGGTATAACCTCCATCTACGCCGAGAGTGTGTAGCTCCATCAGTTCGCGGGCATAGTTCTCATTTAAACCTCGAATATTACCTTGGGCATCGGGGCGGGTGTCAGCTCGATTTTGGAAGTTGTCTAGATAAAACTGCATGGCTGGATGATGAGCTGTTGCCCCTAACAGGTCACGAAAGCGACCCAAAGCGTAAGGTCGAATCGCTTGTTGTTCATAAGCTCCTACCCAGAGGCGATCGCGTCCTTTAGCAGCATCCACATTAAAATGGTTATACCAAAAGTCCACCATCACTTCCTGGAGTTGTCGCTGACTGCTAGTTGCCTTTAATAATCGCGCCTGGACTGCCTGAACTAGCACCTGTTTAGCCCATTGGTTGGCAGCTTTTCTTTCTAACTGGGTGGGTTTTTGTCCTGGGGGATTAGTTGTACCATGTTCTAAAAGTTCCACCGGATTCAATTGGAGCGTATCTAGCTGCTTTAGTTGGCTTGTGAGACTTTCTGGTTCGGGAATCGATTCGGGTGAGAGTTGCTCCTGAATATATCGCTCTACACCTATAGATTCCACTCTTTGTACATCTCCCGGACGAGGGCCAAAGCTGAGGCGATTAATTATATGTAATACTTTTGGGTCAACAGTTGTGGAGGCTGCATTACTGGGAGGAATTGACCCCAGCAAGATCAACAGCAACAACACCCAATATTTAGGCTTTACAAGCATAGAGTTAATTGTGCTGTGCTGGAGGATTTTTCTTATACATGCGATCGGCAAATTTCTGCCGTTGCTCTGGGTTCAAAATTTCCCGAATAGCAAGGGTATTTTCAAACTGAATATCAGCAAGCTGCTGCTTCACAAGCTTAATTTGGTTATATTTATCCCGCACTTGCTCTTTAGTAGCTGTCGTCCCTGCTATTAAGTCATGTAATTCCTGTTGCCCTTGACGTATCTCTTGTGATTTTTGGGCTATCTGCTGTTTAGATTGACGACGAATTTCCTTAATCTGTTGTAGTTGCTGGGATGTCAAATTCAAATCTTTAAGCCATCCCCCTGATTTAGCACGATTTGGGCGAGATAGATTTGTGGGAGTTTGGGCAATGACTTGGCGTGAAAGCAAAGTTGGCTTGGCCAGAGCAATGGTGCTACCAAGGGCAATCATTGCCACCGCCAAAATAGAAACACGACGAATTAACATCAAAGCGATCTCCTATTCAGTATCGAATGGCACTAAGTTAAGCTGAAGGGCAAGGGTGCAGAGGGGAATTATCTAAATATCCGAACGCAATACCTAAAACTTCTTCGGGAGCAATGCTCTAACAGTGAGGTGGGTAAGCAGGGGAGGCAGGGGATGCAGAGGAGGCAGGGGGGGAATCAAGAAATTAAGTGTATTTTGGACTATCTTGGCAGCAAAAATTACTAAATATTTCTCTTGACTCCCCCTGCCTCCCCTACTCCCCCTACTCCCCCTGCTCCCCCTGCTCATTGGACGATGATCTCACTTTTTCGCGTTGCTCCCAACTTCTTCTTTCTCCCCTGCTCCCCTGCTCCTCTGCTCCCCTGCTCCCCTGCTCCCCTGCTCCCCTGCTCCCCTGCACCCAACAGCCTCAACAATTTTTCCTTTACAAGCGTGCCATTCTATTCAGTATCTAAGTCTGTAAAATGCCATACATCACTTTCCAGATGTTCGTTACTGACTGTATCTTGCCAATTGCTTTCAATAAAATTTTGCAATGTAGCAAGTTCAGCTGGACTCGGTTGAACTGGTATAAAGGCACGGTAGCCAACTATAGCAGCTACTAATCCAGCAGCGAGAGCAGGCAAAACTAACCTCAACCTTGAATAGTGGCGTAAGGGTGGCAAAGGGCAAGCTTTCACTTGTTGTAAAATTTGTTGTTCTAAATCAGGTGAAGCTGGCGGAACTTCTCGGCGATGTTGGCACAGAAAATTAATTAGGTCAGAATCATCATCGGGTGGCTGAGTCATAGCTGTACTCCTTGGTTTTGGAGAAATTGACGCATCGCAGCACGAGCATGGAATAGACGTGATTTGACCGTTCCCAAGGGAATATTTAGGATTTGTGCTACCTCTTTTTGAGGTACTTCTTCCAAATCATGCAAAACCAATATCGTGCGATGGTCAAAACTTAGGTTTGCTAGTCCCCGTTGCACAAGGTCTTGATAATGCAGATTCATTAACTCTGGGGCTTCCTGTTGGGTAGGAGTTTTTTCACTCAGAATTTGTAATTGAGTCCGCCTTTTAACATCTGCCTGTCGCTGGTCGCTAGCCACATTCCAAGCAATTCGGTACAGCCAGGTGGAAAATTTTGCTGTTTGGCGGAATTTGGGCAATCCTTTCCAGGCTTGCAAAAACACTTCCTGCACCACATCATCCAGGCTGGTAGGAGTACAAAGTTTGTAGAGGATTGACCTCACTCTTTGCTGATGGCGACGGTAAAGCTGACCGTAGCTTTGGGTATCACCCCGCAGGCACTGGTCTACTAGATAACTGTCAGATTCGCTTTCTGATTCACCAATCAATTGATTTGCTTTTGAAACCTTGGCTGGCACAACTAACACCTGAGGCATTCTCCTCTATCCGTTTCGTTGCTTGTATTTATTAGACCGGATGAATGGAAAAAAGGTTCAAATTCGGATTTCTCACCACATCTCGATTAAGCCTATGCTTGAGCAGGGGAGCGGAGGAGCGGAGGAGCAGGGGAGCAGGGGAGCAGGGGAGAGTTCAAATACCAACTTCTTTCCCCTCTGCCCATCCTTCCCTTCAAGCTTGTGAGAAATGCGGGTCAAATAGGTTAGAAGTTTGGGTATAGGCAAAAATTGCTCAAAATGAATTCTCTCAAAGAGCTAAAACGGATAATTTCTGAATATATTCTGAATATATATAAAAGTACAATCCAGAACAACACCATACAACGAGTAATTAAGAATACGACTAGGATTATTTGGAAGCGTCTCCCCAAATTGAACCTTTTGTGAAAGTAAAAAGTCTAAAGCTATAGATTTCTGGTTCAATCAAAGGTATCTCTTTATGAACATGAAAAGAATTCTTTCATCTTGTTTGTTAGGCGTTTTGCTAACTTCGAGTGTTTTAGCAGACCGTGCATCTGCTCAAGTAGAAGTAATTTTGGGAAACAATCACCAACATGAGTGGCGCGAACGGGAACAAAGGAGGCTAGTATTGCTACGTAGAGAACGGGAAGAACGTGAGCGCCGTGAATGGCTACGTAGAGAACATGAAAAACGGGAGTGGCGCTCTAGACATGAGTATGACTATCGATAATCAATCACTCTCAGTTAAGAGATTAACACTTAATACGTTAGCTCGATAAAGACAGGACTTACGCAAAATCATGAAAAACGAACCACAGAGGGCGTAGAGTACACGGAGAAATAAGATTTTCAGAGAGTTGTTGCGTAAGTATTAAAAGAGTAGAAGGGAGGCAGTAACTTCCCTTCTTTTGTGGCATTACAGGAAAAAGCTTTTGTTACCAAATCATTGAGAGGAATGATAGTCAATTGACGAATTAATTCTCTCCAACTGGCATCGCTAATGTAACGCATCTTAAATCCGAAGTGGTGCCTTAGCCTTTGGTATAACGGACCCTACATGTATTTCAAAAATAAAATCTGAGTTATATAGGAGTTAAACATTAATATCTATTAGCCTAATAAGTGGCACGATTACAGCCAAAATATACTTTAATTAAAATCATATTAAAGTATATACTTATACTCCTGCCATTTATGTCATCGCCCCTTGAGCGAAATACAAATTACTGCAATAGCCCAATAGTAAGGGGTTTTAAGAATTAGAATTTTACTTACCCTAAATCTGCCCTAAATCGACTGAAGAATTTGAAAAGCGATCGCATCATCAAGTTTCTCTGCTTGCATCAGCAAGTATTGGGCTTTTAATTCGGGAACTGCTTTTAGATCCTTTTGAAGATCCCTGAGACTGTGAAGCGCTTTTATCAAAAAAGGAATTTCGCTCCCATCCAAAAAATGATATATCTCAGTGAGATTTCGTAGTTTTTCATCAGTCAACAGTCTGCCCATGAAATTTATCAGTACTTACACTGATAAATTTAACGCGAATCGCTGTTGTGGGTTTTAGCATTTGGGGCACAGATGGTACTGTCAAACTTTATCTATAAGGACGTGCAATTGTTTTAACAATCAATTCTGTAAAACTTTCTGTTATACGCCTAACTGCCTCGTCATCATCAAGCATTGAATCAATTACTTTGGTGACAATAGTATGAACTGCGTTTTTTATTTCAGGGTGATTTTTGATTTCCTCAATCAAAATTTGCTGAGTCGTCTGTGATACCGCTATGGCGATTGCGTTTTCAATAGGGTCATAAGGTTCACTACCTCCATAAGATGTTTTCTGCCTAGTGGGTTTCAACAAAGATGCGATCGCATCTTTAAGCAATTGCTCTCTTGATTCTGGTGTGGTTAATTCATTAAAAATCGCGTCAGTTACCAGATGTTTAAGTCTTTCTTCGTCAAATTGAATTGCCATTGCTGTGTTCCTGTAATTGATACTATTGTTTTGATCTACCCGAATGCCTCAACTAATTAGATAAAAGCGATCGCCAATGAGGTGCGATCGTTTCAGTACAGATAATTAGGATATGTCTTGCCGCAGAATATTTGCTTAACCATTATCGCTCAATTTTAGGCATTCACAAACTCAGTATAAATATTGGAAGACAGGAAAAACCCTGTCTTCCTGCTTTCAGTAGCCTTGCAGGTGGCATTAACCGAATCTGCAAGGCACAATCAAGCAAGCGTGGGAAACGCCACGACAATTATAATCGTGGCGACGTATGGTAACTATTCAAGAAATTTCTACTAGCAAGCAACTAGCAATACAAGTACAACAACTATTAATTGATTTAAAATTACTCTCTGGTGTAGCCGACGGAAAAATTGGGCCGCAATCGATTGGGGCGATCGCGGAACTCTTGCTAATTACCAAAAACACCGAGATAACTGACAACTTACTGCGACTATTATCCCTCCCACAACCAAAACTTGATTTGAGCAAAAGTGATTTTGCTTCAAAAATCGCCAAGTATATGCTCTCCCAAAATTACTGGATCGATGAAAATCACGCCAATATCGTTTATGTGGAAGGATGCGATTTAGACGGCACACCCAACGCCGACACGATGAACGAATGGAACGACGTGCGGAGTCTTCTAGTAATTAAAGATAGCGTTCCCACAATTGCGCGATCGTGGAAAGCGACAACTGAACCAGGATTGAAATACACTATGCAACCATTGAACCCTGATGGTGCTTTCCGCATTGCATTTGGACAATACAAAGCGTGGTCTGTAGGGTGGCACAAAACGCACGTTGCGTTGGTGCAAGTAGGGGAAATTGTGGGATACCGCGATCGCAACAAAGATGGACTACGGACGGGCGACCTTGTGGTGCGGGGAGATGATTTTGGCGTGGATCAACACCACGGATATTCAATGCAACACGTAGACGGTGCTAGCGCTGGATGTCTTGTGGGGCAATCTGTAGAAGGACACGAGGAGTTTATGAAGCTTGTGAAATCTGACCCACGCTATCAAGCCAATAGCAATTACGTTTTCTTAACTACCGTTATCCCCGGTGACAAATTGTGAAACCTGAAATCATCCAAGCTTGCACTCCCGGATTCTTGGCGCTGATTGGGCTTTTCATTGGACTTGCTGCCATGCTTGCCCCCAGTATAAGTGAAACAGCTCGCTCATCAGGGATTAATTTAGCCCTTGCCGCGATCGCTTCTGCCGGTGGATTGGCGCGAGGTGGAAGTAGTGATTCTACAAATGTAAAAGGCGATCGCGTGCAGATTGACTCAATTCAAAATAATCCATCCGAAAAGTGAAATACTTTTTATGCATATATTTAACCGAATCTTCTCTCCCAGATTTTCAAGATTTGGAAAAATCTTCATACATAATCGGCAGACACAACTCCTGCGATATTCAATTAGTAAATAAATTTCTTTCAAGGCATCACGCTACGCTAATTTTGCATCCACCGGATAAGAAAAACGACTCTTATTACTACACACTAAGAGACGGAGTTCTCCGGGGCAATAAAAGCTCTAATGGCGTGTGGGTGAATAGCAAAAGAATTGATAACTCTATTCGATTGAGACACAAGGACGTAATAACTTTTGGCGTTCCTTGCGGTTATCCTGAAATTATTTTTTTACTAGAAAGAGCAGACGAATTAAACAAAGAGGAAGGAACTTTCCCAAATGAATATGGAACAGATATCCAGTAAACGGAAGATATTAATATATATTGCTTTACTAGTAACAGTAAATATTGTAATTATCAAATTAATCGATTATTTTAAAAATGCTGAAAACCTCAGTAACTTCTTTACTTGGGGATTTGCAATCGCCGGATTATTATTTGCAGGATGGCAGATAGCGATCGCTCTCAACGCAAATGAGGAAACTAAGGTTAGTGGATTCCAAACATCAATATCAGAACTCCGTAAAGATTCAGATTTACGCGATTATAACCAAGAGCGGGAGTTATCCGAGATAAAGCAGGATTTAGCGGTATTACAAAGTCAGCAAGAATTATACCGTCAAGAGGGGATCGCGCGACTTGAATTGCACCGCTCTGAAATTGGACACGAGGGGCTGATGAAGCAACTATTCAAGATTCAGTACGAAATTAGCGATCTTCGAGCAGCTTTAGACGTAGCCACTGAACGAGGAGAGGTTTATTTGAAGATTGACCGACTTACTAGCAAAGTTGATGATTTAGCGGCTATTGTAGAAGGCAATAAACTTGATATTAAGGTACAAGATTGGGCTACTGATTGAAGCTATTTGAGTAATGCGATCGCTATCGAACTTTTGGAAAGTAAAAATTCTCCGCAATTATTCGCACTACATCTAATTGGTTCCCCGTCGCGCCGCTAAAAGAAAAAAAGGTTTATGGATGAGTAATGAGTAATGTGCTTTGTCAAATTTTCTACGGGACACTACGCGATCGCTACTCACTTATTGTTTTGTCTGTTGCCAAAAAATTCAAAGCCTCCCAACACTTCAAATCTTCTAAGATAGGCTTTACAGTCTGCACAGGAAACGTTGCTTTGAACTCTGGATAAGAAACTGTTTCAGACAATTCAGACATAATTATAGATACTAATCCTAACAGACTCAAAGCCATGCCTTTCTCGAAACCAGCATAATAAATTATTTCATAGCAATTGCTGTTAACCTTGCCAGCACACACTCTTATCCCATTTGTCTGTATCTCTGGTATACCTAACTCCCAAATACCATTTTCAGATATCAGTCTAAAGTGTGGATACCCCTCGGTTAATTCTGCTTTACCTAACTTCATTTATCTCTCTGAAATTCTGATTATTTGTGTTCATTGCGATCGCCCCCTCTATCGTTTCCTAAATCCTTTGTATTCTTTTGTCTGTGGGCTAATAAATCCCTCGCGTCTAAAATATTGCTCAAGTTCCTGCTCAGTTCTTGCAGATAAAAAGAGTTGTATATCATCAGGGTTAGCAATTTGAGTCTTGCTTTGAAAACTCCACAAAGGTTTACTTCTGAGCGTTTTCATTATGTTTTGAGCAATTGGGAAAACTCTTAAAGTTTTTTCAGTTACATTATGTTTTTCGTTCAAAAAAGGAATACATCGCCTCTCCACTGCATGAGGATTTGCAGCAATTTCAGTAGGTTCTTTAAATTCATCAAAATACAAAATCAGCCCGAACAAGTCTGAATGTCCTGCGTAGTCAAAATCAAAAAATATAGGTTCGTTGTTGAACTCTAATCTATTTAAATTTGTCTCTGATAACCCAAAACAGTATAAAGTTCCGCTATTTTTCAGTTTGGCAGTAAGCTTCAGCATTGCGATCGCCCCTTATTTTGCTCTTTGATTATTCGTGTAAAAATATACTCCACAAGCCAAGCAAATCCAATCGCCATAACCCATGTCTCCATCGTCGCCTACATAAACCACATCGGACAATCGGTTGCAGTTCTCGCATTTTGGTTTAGATTTCGTCATTAGCGATCGCCTCCACTTGGGCAAAGCGCAACGCGGCATTTAGCGCTACTCCGGTCATTTGGAAATAATCATCACTACCAACACCAGAAAAGTGGCTTGTTTTCAAAGGTAGCCCGTTTGCCAACAAATAATCTCGTGCTTGCTGCAAGTTCTTGCACTCAGGTTTCCATACTTCGTAAATTTTGCGAGACAGCTTCTCAATAGCATCATTGGGCAAATCTTTTGTCAAAACCATGTAGCACAATGGCATCCCTTCCTCTCTAGGCACAAAAGGAACAATGGAGCGAATTGGAATGCGAGTATTTTTAAAAATTTCGTAAAAAACACTTTCAGTTTCTATAATTCCCCAACAAGCCATATCAATAACCTTCTGCCTTTGCGTTTCTACAATTTCTCTTTCAAAATTTCAATAAGCCAAATTGTATCATCGCGGTATATCCAGCCTGTTGCCAAAAACATCCGTTCAATTTCGGATAATCGCTCTGCGTCATGACTTACCATAGAAATTTCGCCGTTTCCATCACAGCGCGGACACGGCACAACTCCCCCGCTAGGAGTCTGAATTAATCCAAATGAGCATTTATTAGGGCAAGGTTGATTGTGATGGCTTTGAAGTCCAATCATTTTTTATAGCAACGTGCGAAATTAATTGCAGCAGTCTTGAACCCCGATGGAAGGCGATCGCCTCTCTGTTCCCCACTGCATACCAAGTGATATTCTCCACATTGCGGCAATACAAGGGTAAATCGTAGCTTTTTTCTGGGACTTCTGAGGTTGACCACTTAGCTTTCCGTTTGCTCCAATTCAAATTTTGGTCATGATTATCCCACCTCTTTCTAAATTTATCAGTGTACTCAGATACGATTTGATAACAGGGCGAAGATACCTTCCAATACCATTCACCCATGATTTCACCCTTACTCAATGGCATCCGGTCATCAACTGTACCCCTTGTTGCTTGCACCTGTTCCGGTGTGGGGTTAGGAGAGATGAGGTTAAGTTCGTCAAGCAAAAGCCACTCCAGAAGCGAATCTAGGCTTGGGCTCCAAGAATCGTAAGTGGCGATCGCACTTCCTAAATGTGCGGTAATTTTAAGCGGTTGCATACGCAAAAAGCGGGTATTTAACCCGCGCAAACTATTTTAAAATCTTTTTTAATTTTTCTGGATCTATTTGAGCGATCGCCTTCATCAAAGCAGAAGTACTACCTTCCCCAGCGCGTTTGCCACTAGGGATTATGTAACCAAGAAAGAGGGCGATCGCTTTAAGTTTTTCTTGGTCTTCCGGCTCAACCTGCAAAGTGAACCGGGGTTTAGGAGTAGAGCGAGATGGCCTAGCCATTTAGCCCCTCTACTTCGACATATAATACTGTCATTTCTCTAGTTTCTAAATTTGTGCTAACAGTGCAGCGACTCCCCTGCACTATTTTGTATCCTTTCCCTTGAGCAAGTAAATATTCATCCGCCCGCTCACGAACAGTCGTCCAATTTTCTAAATTGATTTCTGTTCCAACAGGAACAGGATATACGTAATTTATTTCGTAACCCTGAAAAATAAGGGTTGGAGGTTTTTTCCCAGTTACTCCTTTGGGGTAAAAACCCTTTCCTAAAAAATGAGATTCTCCTAGCGATTTTAGAAAATTTACTATTTCTTCTTTAGAAAACCAATCTATTACACCTTCGTGCCCAAACCATCTCCGTGATGTGAATAAGCATGTTGCTTTATTGTTGTTTAAAATTTCCACGGTTTTTTCAGAAAGTGATGCATTGGTCATTTCTTTCCCCTCTTTGTTCTGGTATGCACCAATACTATCATCACTTGACTAATTTTGGCAAGCACCAAAATAAATTAATTTCCAAGCAAACTTCTTAATTCGATTGACTCCTGCGCCTGACTCAAAAATTCTCGATATTGATTAATGTATTCTTTGTAACGTCCGTTCTGTTCTTGAAACCTATCACTCAACAACCCTGCTTCTATGCGTCGCCCAATTGAGCAGAGTAGCCCACGATATTCCTTGCTTTCGCACTAGATATCTACAGATACCAGATAAAGCGTTTCTTCTTTCTTACGACATTTTTAGTCGCAGTTTTTCAATTTTTTGTGCTTGGCATTTTTTCGATACTTACTGTTACTCCGTTGATTGGTTTGGCATTTTCCACAAATGCCAGTTGTGTTGTCACTTCGCATCCGTCCGCCGCAACTTGGACAGACAAAATACGGAGAATTCTTGAGGTAGGAGGCGTGGATAAATGCGATATCTGCGGCAGTAAACCACACACTATTCACGAGTCAGAGCGTGTTATTGAATTCGGTGCAATTCTTTTTCTATATAAATCTTAGTCGTTGCAGCACGTTACGGAATTTATTCTTATAGTCATTGCAATAAGTTTAAAGAGTGTTGCAAGTTTATGATTGGCAACAGTTGGCGTAAATTCGTTGTTGGCAACAGTTTTGCGACACGTTACGGGATTTTAGATATAACGAGTTAGCGCTCAAATCTCAAGCATCTCATTTATTTTGATTGGTATTTAAGTTTGTGGTTTGATCGCGTGCCTGTTGTGGAATAGGTTTATTAATTGCAAAGCATAAGAATACGACGATAGAAACAAAAATTCCTACACATAAATCAAATAGATTTTTCTGCTGATTTTCATCAATCGTAAATAGTATCTTTTTCATTTAGCATATAAAAGTTGATAACCCAAGCGCAATCTTTTGGTGAATTCTGGGGTATTTCTGTTACCCCAAACTGGGTTTTTATTATCTTTGATCCAATTACTGTTTAAGTGACAAACGTCCTCATGACATCGCTTACACATCGGAAACCAGTTATCGCCTAATCGATTGCCGCCGTAACTTGTATGATGCATTTCATCAGCGCGTTGCTTCAAACAGCAACAGCACAACGATTTACCTTTTTTATGCTTTTCGTGTGCGATCGCACACTGCTTTTTATAATTCCTACCGTAACGTGCGTCCCAGTTCAATCCGTGTGTCCTAGATGTTCTAAAAGCAGTTGCACTCCTTTGTCGCTTAATTGTTGCCCTGTTAGCTCTTGCCATTTAGTTTTTAATTCTGCTGGAGTTGGACGACGAGCAATCTTCTTAGCCCATGCGTTGATTTCCTCATACCAATTGCTAGAAGTTGGAGACTGGGAATCTTTACTCTCGGATTCCCTTGGTTGGTGCTTTTGCTCCATCCCGGTAATATCAAAAGTGGGGATGAGGGCAATATAGGGATTATTGCGAGTCGGAACTACTAGAGCATATCGAATACCCTCGGCATCTAGTAGTTCGCAGACTTGTTTTAGTAACTCGATTATTTCTGGTTTGGCGTTCAGAAAATCAGCAGGTTTGCCCAGAATATAAGAAGATAGCTGCCCTAAAGCTATAAAGCAAAGATTTTTCAAATTGGGGCGTGTAAATCCAGTCTCTTCAGACAATGGCGACTGCCCTAAGAATATGCCGTGGCATTTTAGACCGGCCGTAAATTTAGCAATAAAGTTCCATATAGCCTGTAACTCTTTAGCAATAATAGGCGTAACTCGGCCTGGGAATCCTTGCCCCTTGCCATAGCAAGTATCAACTTCATCTTGTACAAAGAAAATTTCAGATATGCCGTTTGTACTTCCAACTTTTGCTATTTCGGTTTTGCGATTTTCAACTACTTCAGTAACAAACTTAATCCAGTTGGACAACTCTTTCATTCCGTCAAATCGTCGGGAAAATTTACAAAGCCAACGAGTAACATTATCCTTGGGGTCGCTGCCCAGTACGATCGCAGGTTTTTGAGACTGCGCCGCAATTTTATTAATGATCACACCTGCAAGAGTGGACTTCCCGGATTGTGTCCCGCCCACAAGCATGAAGTGATGGTTTGAGCGATCGCTTAAATTATGCAGTGCTGATGAGTCGCACAACTCATCAATCCACTCAGGGTCAAGCCTGATGTATTTAGGATATTGAGATGCGATTGCCTGAAGCTGTGACATCACGCCAGGGTTGATAATTTCCTGCACTGCGTCTTCATTAACGGTTGCAATGTCAGGATTAGGTATAGATGTTCCACCAGCCAGTTGTCGAGATGGCGCATCAATTACGGCTTGTTGGACTTGAGGAAGTTCTACAAGCCCGTGTAATCCGTAAGCTTGCATCCACCTCTCGCGCTCCTCAATCGGCAGAGTATTGATGTAGGTAGCTAGTTTTCTCCTTGATTCAATCTGCTCTTTGCTTTGATGATACGTGAACTCCCCTTTTAAGTGTTCGGTGACAATCTTGTGATTTGCAGTGGCGATCGCTTGGTAGTCTTTTTCTTTCTGTTTTCGGGTATATGCTGCGGCTGTGAAACATCCACTAGCAAATAGCCCCCATAACTGCTGAATTAATTTGCTCTCGTTGAGTTGTTGCGACCAAATAACAGGGGAAAAAGTACCAGCGATCGCAGTGGCAGCAAACAGTCCCATAAGCATCCGTTCTTTTAGTAGTAACGGAGCATAAGCATCTTTATCACGAGAAAATGGGTTACTGTGTATCTGCATATTCTTCTTGTTTCATTAATTGCAAAGCCAGTCTCAGCTTATGAACCAAATCATTACTAGGGTCTTCAGATGGATAAGGTAGTTGTTCGTAAATAAGATAAAGAACAGCTTTTTGGTCAAAGCGTTTACAAATTTCAAACACTTTTTCTACAGACAATTGCCCAACAGTGATAGACCGAATCTTAGCAGCTTCAAATAAATGTATACTCAAGAGCAGAAAGAGAGTATATTGCTCAGACTCGTTAAGCTCGTCAAGTTGCTGCATATATTCCTACCACCACTGCTGCGATCGCAAACGTACCAAATACAAAAGTTGGCGCAAATCCAACGATTGATTGAGTGCGGTCTAAAACTCCATTGCGTTTGTAGTAGAGTCCACACCAGTTGGTAACACCCATTACAAAGATAATGAGTAACCCTAAAACGATGAGGGCGATCGCGCCTAAGCGACTGCCAGGGAAAGCTTTGGTGATAAACCCTAAAATTTGGAATAAAGAATAACCACTAAAACAACATCCGGCGTAGAAAAGGTTTTTCATCTACATTCCTACCTTGCTTTGCAGTTGGTCAAAGATCGCCGCGATTTCCGGTTGTTCGTGCATCGTGGGATATGCCTGTTCACTTATAAAGTTGCGAAGGGCGATCGCTTGCTGTGTACTTAAAGTTAAATTACAATCCCCACCTTCATAAAGTTTTGAATAGCGTTCTTCTGCTGCATCGATTACGTAACTAGCATCTGTATTGAGTTTAGAAAACAGTCCTCCTGTTACTTGGCAGTAAACCTTGGGAACATTTTGTATTGCTACCCAATAATCAAATAACTCACGTTGCACTTGGTCTAACTTGAGTTTGCCGTTTTCGTCGCAAACTATCTCTTTCCAGAAGTCATCGAATACTTGTTTATACTCTGGTTGTTGATTATTCATTATGAGAAAATCTCCGCGCTCATCTGGTATGCTTCTTGATATCCATCTAAATACGCTTGAGTTTCAGAAGCTCCAAGCATATACTGAGATACTTTTTGTTTGTGAGTAGATTCAATTTCTCTCACTTTCTGATCGACTTTCATAGTGGTTTCTGCCCACTGACTATTTATTTGATGCAGTTGAGTAAGCTTGTCTAATTGCTGCCCTTGCTTCTGTACTATCTGCCGCCCTAGTTCAATTTCTCCGTCCACTTTACCCAATTCCTTTTCTAGTTTAATTACAGTTTGAGCATTTATTTTTTCAGGCAATTTCATCTTTTCTTTGATGCGCCCTAATGAATTGCCCATCTTGCCAACTGCTGTTGGGTCGCTACCGATCCCATTTAACTTACTACTGTTATCGGCAGTAAGTCCCCCGAACAAATTCTCGATTGACATTATTATTTACATCCCCATGATTGGCATTAACAGACCAGAAACAGCAAGCGATCGCCACTATAAAGCTTGAACCAAGGAAGCAGATGGTTAGTAGGTTAATTCTTTCTGTAGCCTTATTTGTCTCTCGCTGGATTTGGCGATCGCTACTTGCTAAATAATCAGAACTCGCCATCAATTGCTCAATAACATCTGTACTTGGCGCACCCTTAAAATTCAATTCACCACTCGGCTTGACGGTAAATCGAATCTCTGACAGGTGTGGGTTCGGCGCTTCTATCTGTGCGAGATTGAGAAAATCCATAAAACAACATCCCTACAAAGAAAAAGCCCTGAAGAAATACAGCCAATACCATCCAATTGCTAGGGCGTAAAATTGATGAAACATTTGCTTTAGGATGGGATAGTAAAAAGTGCCGTGATTCCCTCGAGATGTCTTTTAAAATCAGTATTTGTGGAATCTACATCTTGGCGAATGGCGTGAAAAACATCTCTTGTTGCACTGTTTCCTTCGCCCAACTTAGCCCGAATTCTAAGGGCTGCGTCTTTGAGGGTGTCGCTTTGAGCGCCAATCCTGTATTCTATGAAAGCGACAATAGCATTTGTTACTTCATTGAATAATTGTTCGCGGCTATCAAAGCCTGATGCGATGCCTTGGGCGATTTGTTTGATTTCAGATGCAACTAAATTAACGCCGATTTGCTGGGCTGTTTCCGCTACTAAATTGTGCTTTTCTTCTTCGGCTACAACAATACTTAATTCAGAAAAGATGCCGAGCGGCTGGGGCGGTTGCTGTGCTAACAAGATATCGACAATCTGGGGAATATCAGCCGTGTTAAACTCTGCGTCCTCGCTGTCGTAGAACTGGGCGATCGCCTCTCTTATTTGCTCAGATGTCGGGCTGCTAATGCCTTTATCTTTAGCTACACGGCGAACATTTTCGATATGGGATCTAGTTATTTCCATTCTTTTGGTGTGTAAAGTAAACATGATGCTACTGCCTTGCAAGCATCTTGAAAGCTGTAAATAGATGAGCGATCGCACTTCAATCCCACTGCGTAAAACCGCTTTCTAATTTGAGTGGGGCGGTTTTTGATTGGTGGATATAGTTGCTGCACGATTTCGATTAGTTCAACCCCAAGAAAGTCGGGGCGAGAACCGTATTGGTTGATAAATTCTTGGTATGCTTCACGCTGCAACAACGTGATGTGTTTTCGGGGTGCGAGTTGCCTGAACTTGGCGTACTTGGCTACATTTTGTTTGGAAAGCCGCATTCCAGATCGAATCAAGTTTGAGCGAATTTCGCTCCATTGGCTGTGTCGTAAAACTTGATTGGCGATCGCTTCATAGTGCGATCGCAGTGGGTCGTTTGCAGTTTTTATTTTTGGCATAACCTACTCTCTGCCTAAAACTAGCTGCACCGAAACTCTATGCGTTCCTTGTTTTTGTGCTTGTAACGCTTGAAATTGTTCTTCGATGTTCAGCCCATAGCGATAAAACAAAGTATTTAGTTGCTCCTTTGGAGTTTTTAAAAACTGTTCTCTGCTGTGAATTCCAGGTTTCAAACCTAAAAATTTACGCATTTCTAACAGACTTTTGACTTCTGACCACATCAAGCGATCGCACCCAAACAACCCCAGTGCCTTTAAATCTTCGTTCATGGTGTCTCTACTCTGAATCTCTAAGAGAATTCGTGCTTCTGCGACTGTTAGCATCTGCCTCCGTTCAACCGTTCGACACCTTTATATTAAAAAACCCAGTCGGACTGGGCAATGGATATCTCTGCACTTTGTGTGGTTGCTTTTTCAGCCCTTTAACAAGCCACACATTGTCTGGTTGAAACGTAATTTTCTCTAATTTCTGGATTTTGATTTAGGTAATAATGCAATCTGTTGAGGTCATTTAGAGTTCGTTGAGTGATACGGCGATCGCCGCTACTCCACTTCTCTACAGATGACTTGGTAACGCCTAATAATTGAGCAAGCTGGCGTTGGTACATTGGGTGTTTGTTCAAAAAATCGTGTAAGTTTTGGATTTCTGGTGGGTTGCGATCGCGATCGTTTAAGTCCATCATGTTAGTTGCTCCTTCTACAGGTAATCTCTGTGTCGGGGAAGTCGTCTCTCAGTGTCGTAAGCACTGGGGGGCGCATCTCTTTTCTAAATATTAAAAATAATATAGCATCGCGCTAACTAGAGCGCTAGCGCAATATAAGATGTTATGAATAATAAACCATTTGTAACTCTACCAATGACTGAGAGAAGGAAGAAACCAGAAACGCCACAAGAGCTAGAAGCGGATATCGCTAATCATCCTGAGCGCGGTATGTTTGCGGCTGATGATGGCCGTTTGGTTCCAGCAGTGCGAGTAAAACCCGTTGAGATTCGCGGAGATGCGACAGCAGAAGCCTATGAAGTTTTGCTTGAGATATGGGGAGCTAAGGGGTTGGATAAAGCTGGTGGCGTGAAAGACATGATCAATCACTACATTACTGACCTTGGTAATCTCCAACTAGTAGAACATAAGGAAAGAATTAAGTCCGAAGTGTTTAATGTTGATCCAAGAGTTGTAAGAAGCAAAATAAAAGGCTTCTACAAAGCTAGGGGAAGAGAACGCAAAGCACGGTTAAATCAAGTATTAGGGGAAGAATGAAAAAATCTTTAAATACTTACCCTGAAGTTAGGGGTAAGTCTGGTGTTTATTCAACGTGTGTAAAACCCCGTCCCCTTGTGGGCGGGGATGTAAGCACGGTTAAATTATGGGGCATCGAACCCCATAATTTAACACTATCCACGTTGTTTTTGAGTGGCAATATATTGCTTGACCGCCTCCTCTGATGCCCCACCCACAGACGAGTAGAACGTTCCATCACTCCACAATCCAGAACCCCAGAATCTACGCTTTTTTAAATCCTTAAACGTACTGAATATATGCACAGCAGAGATTGATTTCATTGTTTTAGCAATCTCCACTGGTGCTGTTGTGTGGTCTGCCTGCACAAATACATGAACATGATCGGGCATGATTTCAATCGCGTGAAGTGTCCATCCGTAGGTTTGGCAGGTTTCACCAATAATTCGTTTTAATTCCACCTCTATTGCGCCTTCAAATACCTGACTACGGTACAAGTAAGGGGCGATCGCCCCTCATCAAATTTCAAATATCCTATCAATATATTCCCTCAAATCAATAAGCCGAATTCGCCATTCTGGTAACTTTATCGCTTTTAATTTCCCATATCTTGCCGCTTTGAGTAAGCGCGATCGCCTGATTCCCGAAAGTACGGCCGCCTCATCAAGTGACAAAGTTAATTGTAAGCTTAATTGCTGCATTAATTGGCTACGTGCTGCTAACTCCGCCCAAAAAGAAACTTGCGATCGCTCCTCAATACTTATTGCAATCGGCGCTAGTTCCGATGATATAGCAGGGTGGTGAGTCGGGCTTCGCTCCTTTTTCACCCGATCTAATTCTGCCATCTCAAAAAATGGCTGTCTACCGTGTTCCGTGTTTTCGTATCTGACAGCAATTTTGTACTTTTTCACCCATCGTTCTAGGGTGCGTTCAGAAATTCGTAAATACTTCAAAGCCTCAGTCTTGTTTAATCCCGTCAACTACCGTCACCTCCGCCATGAATGACGATAGTTTAAACTTTTGGTGTTGTAATTAACAAGAGTGATTAGCACCATGACAAAAACGACTGACGCGATCGCCTCACTTACCGAAGGATTGAATTCTTATGCAACTACTGTAGGCAAGCTTCTTGATGCCTCGGCTAGTGACCATGCCAAACTTGATGAAGCTCATTCTGAAATTGATACCCTGAAGGCACAGTTGCTCAATTCGGTAGATGATGAAGCGACTTCCCAAACCATAGAACAATTGGCTGAAAACTTAAAAGCTGTTGCCGCTAAAGCTTTGTCTGCAACCCCAGCTTAATTTCTGTACCTCGCTTCACTAAACTTAAATTCCCATTCGGAAATTACGTATTCTCCCTTCCATCCCCGCACAAAAGCGGGGATTTTTGTTATATCAATTCTTCCGAATCGCACAGTGGCAGGTTCTCCATTAAATATTGATGTAGTAGAATCATCAATTGCCTCTGGTTTACAAAAATCAACTATTTTAATTGGCGTGTACTGGTTGTAAATACTAGTTTCAGCAATTAGTATTAGTCTCTCAAGGATTCTATAAATAAATCCTTGAGATTGAAAGATCGTTGATTGAAATGTTCTTTGTACTGTGGAAGTAGTAGCGATTATCCTACTAAAACTTGGTTTAAATGAGCGATCGCCTAAGCCAACATCTTGCGGCTCGTATTTTGGAAATAGTCGCAGATAGGCGTAATCATCCGTGTCCGTACTATCGTAATGCGTGGGGTCAAATAGCCACAGATTTTGATGACTGGGGTTGAATAATTCAATTACTGATAGGGGCGATCGCACTAGTAATTGTTTATTTACAAAAGGCGGATGTAGGAGGGATTGGGCGGTTTGGATTTCAGTTAATAGGGTCATTTTTTAGTTTAGCAATATTCCATTTTCCAAATTTAATTGATTTCATAAATCCATTTCTTTGGCTAAACAGTGGCGGGTGTTTCTCCCTATTCACTACAGACAATCCAATCCCAAGTATGCGAAACCAAAAACCACCGTCGTAAATAGAAGCGCTAAAACTAAGTGATTTGAGTCGTTTTTGTAGCTGGCTTAAAAATTTGATATTATGCCATCTTGTTATCTCCCCAGAATTAGTTTGAGCCAATCCCCAGATTTCCAGTAGATAAACAAGCGATCGCATAATCAAAGCCAAGCTAGCTCCAATCCTAAAATACCACCACCAAAATACCCACATAAGAGGGTAAACGTCGGTGCGAACACAGATTTTTTGTAGGACATAAGGTTTGTCCCATACTTCTTTATAATTCCAAGGGATTTTAACTTCTCTAAAGTAAATCTCTGGTATTTCAAAAGGATATCCAGGGGAATGATTATCATCCCATTGAACTGTTTTACGCCATCCTCTATCAAACGGCACTGCCATAACGCTTCCGCGCTCAAATCCCCACCATTGATTATCTACGCAAAAAGTTTCTGTAAAAGAATATTTATTGCAAATATCCTCAATTGACACGACTTCGATCTTCTCAATTAGTTTTACAGGGCGTAACATAAGCAACTTAGCGATCGTTTTGGTTAATCATTGAAATAGCTTTTTTCCAAAACTGGATAAATTCATCCCGTGGCATTTGCGGGAGTGGCATTTTTTATCTCCAAGAGGGAAAAATTGTTTTTTGTTATAAATCGTAAATTCGTTCCCACTGCAAAAACGAATCACATAAGATTCTCCTAAAGCTGTGTTTCTTAAACAGTCAACCCAATCAATCTTAGTGATATTGATTTCCATATTATCAAAAAGCGTTATTGTTGTAAATTCTGTCATCTCGTCAACAAAGTACCTAAGTCAAACAACTCTTTTCTAATGTTCTGTGTGAACACATCAGCCGCTTTGCCGTTGGTCGCATCTTGCCCACTAAACTCATTAGTTACATTGATAATAACCGTCCCCACTGGTTTTTGATTGGCTAATGCCTGCAATGCCTCCCCCACTTTAGCTGACTGTTGTGTTGGGATTACAGCAGATGCAACTGCCCCTTGAGTGGTTTGTGGTACAAAAGCGGGAAGTTGCTGCTTGATTTGCGCTTCTAACTGTGCCAATAGGGGTAATACGTCTGTACCTACACCCGCAAAATTAACGCGATCGCCCAACGTCCGAGGATCGCCAACCTGCCCCTTAATTTCATTCCCCAACTGCTGAGTCTCTCGCCGCCCCTCACTTTTACTCACTCTACTTTGAGCTAATTTCAGTCGATTTTGATCGTCTTGAAGTTGAGCATCACGGGAAAGCTTATCTAACTCCTGTTGTCCCTCGGTAGAGGCGATCGCCCTTTCCTGTCCCAACAACACCCCTTTAATTTGCAATCCCGACTCCTTAGCCTGTGCCGCTTGCACGGTAAGCGCGGCTGCTTCCTTCTCACCTTGGGTCGCACCTGGGCGTGCCTCAACTTTCTTCTGTTCAGCTTGTGCTTTTAAGGTATCGGCCTTTGCTCCCGCCTGTTCTCCTCGCAACTCCAACTCTTTCAAATCCAACTCAATTTGCTTTTGTTCCAATTTCTCCTTGGTAATTTCCTGTTGAATTTTAAACTCTTCCCGCGCTGCATTTAGAGCAATTAATGCAGCCGACTCAGCAATCTGCTTTTGCTCTTTCTGATTTTTAGTAGTTTCCTTGAGTACGTTTAACTCACCTTCGTAGAATCCTGCAACTGAGGAAACTACGTCTTTCCTTGCTTGTAACAACTTAACTTGATTCTCAATAGTTTTAGTTAAAAAATCTTGCAACTGCTTTTCTTTTTCTAACGCTTGATTTTGAGCAGTAGCATTATTTTGAATCTGCTGAATTTCTTTATTTAACCTATCCTCAACAATTCTATAAAGTGCTTCTCGCTGCTGTATTTCGTTATCGATGATTGATTTAGTAAGTCCAGAAGTCTTAAGCCGAGATGCCCTTATTTGCCCTTGGCGGTTCTCTTCCTTAGTTGGGTCACTAAACGGTGGCAATGCCTCAAGTTCGGCTAATTTATCTTTCTCAAGTGCCAATTCTTGTTTGATACGACGCGAAGTCGTATCAAGTCTTAATTTCTCAGCATCAACTTTTTCAATTGTTTGGGACGCTTCTAATCGGGTGATTTCAACTAAACGATCGCTCTCTGATTGACTAACAACATCAGTCGCTCGCTTTTGTGCTTGCTCAATCAACGCCACCTGCTGTTCTTGGTTTTGGGCGATCGCGTCAAGTCTTCGCTTCCTGATATCCGCTTCTTGAGCATCAAGCTCATTTAATCTTTGGGTATCCCCAGCCTTTAGTCGTCCCCTCTGACGCTGCACCTCGTCAAGTTCGGCAGTAAGTCGTTGTCGAGTTAGCCCCAAGGACTGCTCGTTGTACTGCTGCTGCGATACCGCACCCTCAGCTAATTTGGCAGACAATTCCTTCTGCTCGGTATCTACTACGGCAATCCTCGCCTTTGATTTTTCGCCCTCAAATTTCTCGGTGGCATCAACCCCCCGCTTTCTAATATCCGCCTCTTGAGCATCAAGCTCATTTAATCTTTGGGTATCCCCAGCACGCAGTCGTTTCCGTTGACGCTGCACCTCATCAAGTTCAGCAGCAAGTCGTTGTTGAGTTAGTGTCAGCGATCGCTGATTGTATTCTTGTTGAGTTACTCCACCCTCAGCTAATTTGGCGGACAATTCCTTCTGCTCGGTATCTACTACGGCAATCCTCGCCTTTGATTTTTCGCCCTCAAATTTCTCGGTGGCATCAGCAAGTTTTTGCCTGATCGTGGCTTCCTTTGCGGCGATCGCCTCTAATCCTTCCTTATCAGTAGTTTTCCCCCGTTGCTCCTCAAGTTGGGCTAATTCGGCGGTGGCTTTGTTGCGGGCGATCGCGAGTGACTGCTGGTTAAATTGCTCTTGAGTAATCAATCTTTGGGCATTTTGGGCATCCAATATCTGCTGTTGCTCATCAAAGTCTTTGAGGCGTTCTTGGCGCACTCGCGTACGCTCCTGTCCCTGGGTTTGAGCGATTTCGGTGGAGAATTTCTGCTGTTGACCTTTGAGTTGAGTGATGCGATCGTTATCAATCTTGAGCGATTCTTGCGCTGCTGTCCTTTGCCCCTCTAATTTTGCAATATCTTCATTAGCAATCCTCACCCCTCCTTTGTCCCCTTTGCCTTGGGCATCAGCTAACCGCTTTTGTGCCTCATTTACCTGAATGTCGATAGCGGCAACTTGAGCATCAACTTGGGATTTTCTTAAAACATTCTCATCGGCGATCGCTTTCTCGGTTGCCTTCAACTGGATATCCAGTTGCTTAAGCTTATTCTCTGTAATCTGGCGCTGACCTTCTGCTTGAGAAGTTGTCTCATTGGCGATCGCTACTTGGATTTTTTGTTGCTCATTCTCTAGTGTTTTAGTCCGCTTTTCAACTCCACCTTGTTGAATTTTCTCTATTTCTTGTTGAGCCGACCTTCTGACATCCAGTTCAACAGAAACATTATTCCTGACTTTATTAAGCTGTTCAACAGCCTGTGCCTCGGTAATCTGCCCTAATTCAACCTGTTCTTGAGTAAGTTTTACAACATCCTTAGCAGCCGATTGAAACCTGGAATTGTCGCCACCTCCGCCAGAATTGAACTGTGTTTGGGCATCTCCAATCTTTTTGGCAAGTTGCTGGTAATCGTTACCCAAAATCTGTACATCTTTGGCTGTAAGCTTAACGCCTCCAGAAAGCTTGGAGAGTAAATCAATTTGCTTTTGTAGCTCTACTACTTGTGCCTCTTGAGTACGTTTTTGCTCTTCATTAGCAGGCTGTACTTGTTTGATAGCCGCTATTTGAGATTGCAATGCCTCAGTTTGTTCCTTGGTGATTTGCTGCAAACCCTTGCGGCGCTTGGTTTCTTCCTCTGTTAGTTTGCCGTTGGCGCGTTCAGCGTCATTGAGCGTCTTAAGTTTTGTTGCAAGCTCAATAGATTGATCGCCAAGTAGATCGTTTTGCTGCCTAAATTCTTCTAATTCCTCATTAGCAACTCGCAAATCCCCTGTTTGCTTGATTTCTAGCGCTAGTACGACTGCTCCACCTAAAGCGATGATGGGGAGTAGGGGGGCGACAGCAGCTGTGGCGGCGGCCGCGAACGTCCCCAATGCGGGTACTGCCCCTAATGCAGCTGCCGCTAATGCTGGGAATCCACCACTGGCGATTGTAGCTAGAATCCCCGACACACCCCCAGCAGCCGCTATAAAACTCGTAAAACCTGCCGTCAGCGTTGCAATTGACCCTGATAACAAAATTGCACCGGATATCAAGGAAGTGACCGTAACAAACAATGCCGAAATAACTGGGAGTAAGGTAGAGGCGATCGCCAGCAACGCTCCCGCCTCAATTACAATTTGACCAATTGGACTATTGGATAACTGAGCAAAAAATAAAGTGATATTGGCCAACACTTGCAACAATGGGGCAGACGCTTGCACCAAATTTACAAAAGCATTTACCAATATCGTGATGATGCTTGCTGCTGCACTCGCCTCTGCCGATAACTGGTTAAATAAAGCTTCACTTAATGTTTTTAATACTGGTTGCAGGGCGGCGATCGCCTCTCCTAATTTAGTGCCAATTTGTAAGAAGAAATTTATAACAGATGTAGCGATGTCTTGAATTGCATCTTTGTTTTGTATCAAAAAGTTGTACAATACATTTAATTGAGTAACAATTGGCTGCAATAGTGGAGCGCCAGTTACCCTGCCAAGCTCATCTATTACGTCCTGAATGTTTGACGTTATACCACTTATTGTTTGTGCCTGAATCGCATTGCCCGCGCGGAATGCAGCCAATTTTTCTGTAAGCTTTTGAACTAGTATTCCTTGGGATTTGTATTGGTTTATTTGCTCATTATTTAATCCAATGCTCTTTGCTAGTTGCGAATCTGACGTAACTTGAGCCGTATAAATACTTAAAAGCTCTTGCCGCGCTTGTTGCAATGGGATACCTAGCGTACCTAAAGCGCTTCCAAAGGACAAAGCTAAGTCGGCGCTTTGATCTAAACTTGCGCCGATACTTGCAGATGATTGTGCTGTTATCTGAAACAAGGGTATCAATTCGTTGCTTGTTACGCCCACTAGCTCTAACGATCCTTTGCGTAACCTAGCGACCGCTTGGTTTACTGGATCGGTAAGCGCCTGGATTGCTTTCCCTGGATCTGTGACTTCAACTCCTTGCGAAATTACTTTGTTAGTGGCAACGAGAGTGGCTTGTGTGCTTAGTAGCTGCTGTTGCAATTCAACATTTTGGCCAATTAATAGGCTGTATGCTCTTTGTCCTTGGGCAGCGAATTGCTGAATAGTTTGCGCCACCTCGTTATACGCAAATGAGAGCGAGGTGACAATTTCAAAATTCTTTTTTAAATCACCAATCAGGTTTCTAACCACTGGTGACGCTTGATCGACCGCCTGAAAAATCAGCGTCAGTGGTGAAATTGCTGCCACGGCAAAACCCTCAAGATATAATCAGTACATCCTGAGTTGCAACAAAACCAGTATATTAGCAAAGTGGGGCGGTCGCGCTTACCCTGCTTTGCTATTCAAATAGTACGCAGCTATAACCTGTCTGCTCTTTCACAACTTTCTTGACCCCATTCAAGTCCGTATTCATCCGTTGTAGATCCGACTCCCTTAACCCTTTGATATACACACAGGATTTATCTTGCCAAATCTCGTATCCAGTCGGGCCAGTGCCAATAAATGTTCTTACTGAGACGGGTGGCGCAGCAACGGGCGCAGGTGGCTTGTAAAATATGCCAACACCAATAACAAAAGCGATCGCCCCCACAATCCCAATCCCCACTAAAACCACAGCACCGCTATTCTCCTGATATTTACCATTGGTCAATGTAAAAAACTTAGTCCAACCCGTGCCCGATATCTGCACAGTTTTAGATGAAGTTGGCAGTAGGGCAATAATGCGATCGCCCAATTTAACATCAACTGATTTAACTTTTAAAACTAGAACCCCGTATTGCTCGTAAACCTCAACGGGTTGTTCAATGCTTTCTGAAAGTGTTGAGGCGATCGCCTGTGCATCCATAAAATTCTCCAACAACGACGCGACGAGAAAAGCGGGAGCTACCCGCTATCGTCGTGTCATGGTTGTAACTGATTGTACTTTCAATTAATTTGAGTAAAGCTACTGAGGTTTTCTTGCTTGAACGCGACGCTTAACTTTTGGCTTCTTGATCGCAGTCTTCAATGGTTGATGAAATTTTTGGTGGCAGGTTCTGCAAAGCACAGTCAAGTCGCCCAAATGCTTGTCTTCATAGCCTCGGTTTTCGTAGGTACGGTGGTGAACCTGTAATCTAGTTTTGTTGTTGCATAATTGACACGCGCTCCCTGCCCTTGCGATCGCCATCTCCCGAACAGATTTCCAAAACTTTGTACGCAAATACGAGGGGTACGGAAGGTTTTTTAATGTTTCGCGGTCAGCTTTTGACAGTCGCATGGTTTTAACGGCAAAGGTGATTAAGCTGATGTTCTCCCAAATCCCTTACCACTTCTGACTTGCACTAATTCTTCCTCAAGCCTAGCTATATGTGCCGCCCTTGCTATTTCTGAAATTGGTTGTGCAGCAGTGAAGATTGACGCAGATAGATAACTGTTGATTTTGTCAAGAATAGGTGCAACACTTCTTTTTGAGGGGAGTTTGCTAGTAGCTTTAGTGCTTTTGGTGCTGTTCCAAGTAACTCTATAATTTTCTGATTCTTCTAGAATTGATTCAACTCTAACTTTGTATGCATTAAGAATTTCAATATTTGAACTGTTTGATTCAATACCTCTTTCAATAGTCTCAATTTGCCCCCAAAGCCTTACAATCGTCGCTTCTTGTACAGGCGTGATTTCTTCCAATGCTTGCGTAGCGCTTGCGCTAGCATTCATTTCTTTATTCCCCACAGCATTGGCCACAGCCAAAGATAATCTCAATAATTCCTCAAGGGTAATATTGAGTGTAAAATCCCCCTCCCCGCGATAGCTCACCAACTCCCTTGGCAGGCTGGGGAAAATTGCAGATAAGGAAGACGCGATCGCGGCTTTCTCTTTTGGATCAATCAACCGTTTCATGATTGGCTTAGTCAATCGCAATTTATCAGATTGTGACAATGATTCGTAATTTTCAACCTCCGTAAGCGAAAAATTACCACTATCATCAATAAATAAATTACCAAGCGCTAAGTAATTTAAATCTGTTAAGTGTTCCGCGTTGTAATTTTTATCCCTGAGTGCAATTTCCATGATCCAAGTTTTTGCAGATTTAAATCCAATTCTACGTCCTCTTGGGCGGTTAGGTGGGAAACTTTCTAACCCCACCGAGTTCTTAGAGAATACTGGGGGATATTTACTAAAAAGGGCAGAACAGAGTTTCAGAACAGAGACAGATCCTTATGGTAAAAAATGGGTTTCACTGTCCCCAGCGACGATCGCCCAAAAAGAACGCTTAGGATATCCCCTGAAAATTTTAACGCGCACTGGGAGCATGAGAAGTAGCCCAAGGGCGATCGTTCAAGGGAAGGCGGTAAAAATCGTGGTGGCGTTCCCGTCTGAATTTCACCAAAGGGGTACAAGAAAAATGCCTCAAAGGCAGATATTGCCAGAAGGGAGGCTGCCAAAGACTGATGAAAGGAATATTACGGATTTGGCGATTGAATTTTTGGAGTTATGATATTTATATAGCTATATGCTTGCTGGTTTACACGTGCAGTTCCAGGTTAAAAGAAAACTGTCCCAAGATTTCATCTAAATCCCCATACTTTCCGCGCATTTTTAGCTCTAGACTGCCGTGCTTTTTTGTTTTGCTTGATGCGCGGCTTGACTCCAATTTTAGACCCAATCGTTTCAAAGGTGATTAAATCTGGAGTTTTTATCAAACAGGCGATCGCCTCTGCTACGTATTCTCCTGACGCTCCGATTGTTGCCCCTGCTCTTTGACAAATATCTGTAATACTTGCGTCCATTGGAATTGGTTGTGGCATAACATCTTTTGGTGTTTTATATCCCCAAAGATGCATACCCGATTCCTGTATTTCGCTCCATCCTTCAGATTTTGATTTTTCGATGACAGCACCATTCAATATTTTGTAAGTCATAGTTTTAATTTGTAAGTTTGCGAGAGGCGATCACTTTCACCTTTTAAGGTTTCACTTTATTCTCTTAAATCCGGGGTCGCAAGGAGTTTCAAGCATGTAACTCTCAAGTATATAACCATGAAATGGGCTGTCAGCGCACGGCTTACCATCTATGCTATAAAATATTGCGCCAAATGCTACCAAATCTTCAAAACTTACATAGTCACCTATCTGAGATTTTTCGGGTTTGACTAGATTGATTGAGGTTTGACCATCTAGCGATTGAAATAATTCTTTAAATGGAAGCTTGTAATTGAATAAAACTGATTGAGCCACTTCTATCCATTTTTGCTTATCTGTTGGGTCTAAATCATCCCAAAACTCCATCTGGTGGTCTTGGAAAGTTTTGTAGTTACAAGCATTGCAGTAAGCATGATAAGCAACTTTGCCTAGCCGTTCTTTTTCAATCATGTTTTAGAAGAGGCTGCCTTGTCCTGCTGGGCTTCCATCGCCATCTTCACTTCGTTTAACACCCGATCTTTTTCCTCCTGAGTAAGTTTCTTGAATTTGTTTAAGGATTTCTGCATAAGTTTCATCTTTCACTTTTTTAGGATTTTCACCGTCAGCTATACGCCCAGCAGCTTTATTTAAGGCTGTGCTAATTGCACCAGTGTAAGTTTTTTCTTGGTCAAACACTCGTAAAGCTAAATCTGCCGATTGGGAAGTCTGCTTGCTCCCCTCAATATCAATTTTGTTACCAGCTTTCTCTAATTGTTTAGCGGCGGTTGACTTGCTCACTACGCCAAACAGTTTTTTCTCACGAGACAACCTGCGCTTGATGTCGCTTTGCACTTCTGCTTTTTCAATGGCAAGCGATCGCTGGTTTGGTTCAAATCCAAGTAACCCCAGCAACCCACCCCCTTCTTCTTTCGTTGGGGCAGCGTTAACATCATCAGCCAATTCGCTGATAGTATCGTTTGTTACCTTCTTCCCTTTTTTCTCGTGGTCTTCAATTAATTTTACAAGATCAGATTGTAGCTGCGGGTCTTTAACTTTTGCCCCAATCACTACAGCCCGTTCTACTGGCATTTCGCCAACTGCTACCCTTTGAAATAATCCATCATTGAGCGATGCCAAGGCAATCCCATCCGTCGCAATCTTTTCGCGCAAAGGGATGCCCTTAGCTTCCAAATCCTGCTGCGTTAGCCCAGTGTCACGAAAGAACTTAGCAGCATCAAGTGCGTTCCCTCGACCTTCGGCTATATTCGTCAATGCGCCAACTGAACGCGCCTCCTCTGCTGACTTAGCCTTGATAAATCGCACTGTAACTTCATCTGTTCCCGCATCCTTGGCAAGATTAACGCGGTTATGTCCATTAATAACGTAAGTCTTCCCATCCGCCGGATCTTGCCATACTTGCACAATCCCCGCTAACTCAGGGTCAAACTTTTTCACCCCAGTCAAGGAACCAGATACCCCGGTTTTTCCGTGTACCAGCTTGTACTGGAAGCGTTGCGGGTCAAGATTTAACTCTGATACTGGCACATCTGCCACGCCCGATCGCAATACGGGGACTGAAGTAGTTGGACTAACCTGGATTTTGTTGGTAATAGATTTGGCGATCGCCTTTTCGCTTTCATTCAACCCCACCGATTTGCATTTATACCCTAACTTAATACAGTAAGTGCTTCCATCTGAACGGGTACACTCCGAAGATTTACCCTCTATACATTGCTTAGATTTTTTAGCAGGCGCAGCAAAATTGTACTCAGAGAAATTTTGCTCCAAACTGCCAGTATCAATTTGCGTGTAGTCAACGCCTCCAGACGTTGCATCAATTGAAAAGTTGAATTTTTTGGTAAGAGATGGGCTAACAATATCGTAAAATACCCCAACGATTTTGCTACCCTGAACCTTCACCCCTTCAAAACCTGAAATGCCATCTGTGTAACGTTTCTCTAAAATGGCTTTTAATTGATTCCCGGTTTCATCGAAATTGAGAGGGAATAAAGAGGCGATCGCCCCCAATTCCCAATCATCGTTTTCGGAAAAATTTAGCGTGCTTTTGTAATTGTGAAGATTTAAGAATAGTTCAGCAATCGCCATATTTGCGCCTTGTTTTGATTGGTGAAGCGATACTTGGGGCGGGTTACGCCAACAGATAGCCTGATTAATTATGTATCTTACCTATAAATTACCGCTAGTATTGATTCCCTGCTTCCCGCACTGTGTCCATTACCTTCTAGCAGGCGTTGATAATGTACTGGCAAATGTGCGCTGTTTTCCCAAGCGGCTGTTCAAGTGAAGGCGATCGCCCCATCTAATTATACAGATTTCCGCATAAGTACACCCAAGCCATAATAAAATTCCTTGCGACGAGCTTCAATCATTTTGTAATGCTGATATTTTGCCCAGTAGTGCTTAATGATTGGGGTAGCTAGTCTTTTGAGCGCATCGAATAGAACGATTAAAGCGACGATTAGAGCAACTATGACGATAGATTCAGACTTCATAAAGATTCCTTTTTGTAGCGAGGCAGCAAACAATGTTTTGTAGCGGCTGTTTACCTGTATCTAATATATACTAGTGTGTGCAGATATGGGTAAAACTTGCGTAAAAAATTTGTAAAAAATTAGACTAGTATTTTATGAACAACGATCAAAGGTGGTTGTTACAGATGCGATCGCTATTGCATCACAATGTACCCCGATTCATTAAATGCATTAGCAAAAGAGGTGGCGTTAATCAAGCTGAATGGCAGTGGCTACAGCATGGTGATGATTTGAGCATTGAGCATCCTAAAGGAATTATGGCAAGGGGAGATGAGTATTTGTTATATCCAAAAAATGAGAAGATTTTTAAGCAGGGGTTGTTTGTTTTAGTGAAGGCGATCGCCATTATGAGTTTTATTCCTGGTGGTGTGCATATTTTCGGTCTTCACTTTTGTTCTGAAATTGATAATTTTGTGTTAGTCGAAGATGGTATCAAAACCTGATTGTACGGGACGACGCTTTGGAATGCTTACGGTTTTAGGGCATGGCGATCGCACTACGTACCAAAAGAGTAACAATAAACTTTCCTACCGTTATTTATGGCGGTTGCGTTGTGACTGTGGCAAAGAAATTCAAGTACCTAGAGGTGCTTTTGATAGAAAAAATGGCGGGCAAGTTTCTTGTGGGTGCAAAAGAAAAAATGGATTGGTAGATAACAAACGTCGTCCCAAAGACATAACGGGAATTAGATTTGATAGCTTGGTGGCGATCGCCTTAACCGGAAGAAAGGACTCTCAAGGTAAACCCCTTTGGTTATTCCAATGTGATTGTGGTAGAACTCGTGAAATATCTTTAAGCCAAGCAGGGAGACAGGCAAAGAAATATCGGTTGAACTGTAGAGACAAAATTCACATTCCTGGTGCGTGGTATCCTCCATGTCCTATCCCATACCCGGAAGATGCGGCAAAAATACTCACTAAATACTTACATTTAACTGAACTGAAATACAAGCAAATAGATAGTGAAATTGAAGACTACAAGCGCGATAAACTAATTCGTGCTGCCTGGATTGTTGCCTATCGCAGAAGACAAGGCGAGAAGATATCCGAATTGCATGAAAGCGGAATTATTTCTAAGCACTTGCGTTATTCTTCAATTCATATTTTTTGGAAGCGCAAAATGGAAGAGTACGGAGGTATGTTGTATGATGTTAGCAATTACAAAAGAGAGATAGGCGGCAGGATGGCCAACTTAACATCGCACAATTACCCTGAGCTTGAACTTGAGGGGACTCGAATGCTGCCTACCAATAATTTGCAACCACTGAAGAGATTGAAATTTAGCCGACGTTGAAGGGCAATCGCCTGAGAATGCAAAACAAAAGCACGCTTTGGAGAAATGATAAAACGAGAAATATTTATAGTGTTTGGTTAGTCGCTCGTGACAAACATCGGGTTGAATTCACCGTATACCAAAAGCCAGAAATACTCAAACCAAACAAAGCATCTTTGCTGGTTCGCCATTCTGAAAGCTTATTAATAGGGAAATGCGAATTTATCCCTGATTTTAAGTGGCTTGTAGATTTTGAAATAAGTTTTGGAGATATTGAACTGGCGGATCGAGAGCTGCCTTGGTGTAGACCATCCGGACTGTGGTTCAACAAATTCACACCCCTTGATGAACAAGGCGATCGCTTAAATGAGTGAATGGGTATCCGTCAAGTGAAGGCGGAGCCAATTTACATTTTTTGGCGCGGGGCAGGAATGTGAAGCCCGATATATGCACCAACTGCTATCTTCGTAAGATCGGCAA
>NZ_JBALDK010000021.1:0-100445 GCF_036917455.1 Nostoc sp.
TTACTTAGTATTTTTTATTGTAACCAAATATTAATTTACTTATATAAGTATGTCAACCTCATCGGTGATTTGTAAAATTTTTTCGGCTGACGATGGGGGTAATTGGGTATTAACACTCAATCTGTAAAAGTGATTAAAAGGCAATGCAGCAACCCAATTTGGTAGAGTTGCTTGTCGTTGGGCTGCAAATATTTTTTGAAAGTTTGGGTAAGTTTCCCCTAAGTAAGAATCGCGGGTTGGGACTATACAACGTTGGCATGGATTAACCCCAAATAAATCCACATCTCCTACTCGAAAGGAGACTAAATCACCTTGTTCGTTAAATAGCCGATCTTCCCAAAATGCTGGTACACCATCAATCTCGATATTGGCACGCATCCGTCGGCGGATTTCATCTACACTTAAACCGGGAAACCAAGAAGCTACTTCTGTCAAGGTTGCTGTACTAATTACCGTTGGCCCTGGTGAGCGTGTATCGTCAGGAAAGCCCATCAAAGAGTTTTGTCTTAATGTGACAGCAAACCCAAAATAATCACTTAAAGTTGCTTCTAAGGCTTGCCGACTATCATCCAGATGAAAAATTTGTTGTGAGTTGCCGCCTGGAATTTGTAACGAGATAGTTCTATCGAGGAGTGTAAATTGCGCCCTTAGTAGATGGATTTTAGCATGATGTTTGCCATTGACAAACTTACCCTGTTCATCAAAAATAGCAAACTCGCGGTCATGCTGTAGTGCACCACTGGCAAGAACTCTAGCTTTTTCAACTTCGACACCATCCAGTGATTTAACTGGATACAGTAAAATCTTAGCTAGGTAAGGCATCATAGCAATTTGAGATTTTAGATTTGGGATTTTGGATTAAAGATTGGTGATTTAGCAGCCCCCAATCTAAAATCTAAAATTATTTTGTTACTTATCCACCTAATAATATTGTTAATTTATGGATATAGTGGCGATTTATCTATTCCCCCAATATGATTTAGAGGCCAGAAGCGAACTACAGCCCGTCCAATAATATTTTGGCGGGGGACAACACCCCAACAGCGTCCATCGTAACTATTATTACGATTATCACCTAGAACCAAGTATGAATCGGTTGGTATAGTTTGAGGTCTTGCTAAAAAAGGTGGCTGTGGACCTGATTGGCAAACATCAATTACAGTGGTCTGGCCAGAACTGAGATAATTAGTTTCTGGTAGGGGTTTATTATTAATATAGACCTTGCCATCTCTAAGTTGCACTTGTTCTCCAGGTAAGCCAATCACCCGTTTTATAAAAGCATCCTGGTATTGTTCTTTTTGCAACTCTTTTGTAGGTGAAAATACCACAATATCTCCCCTCTGCGGGTCAGCAAATTTATATTTCAATTTATCGACAATGATTTTGTCTGCTTCCCACTGGTTTGGCGTACCATGCAGAGTCGGTTCCATCGATCCAGAAGGAATCCAGCGTGCTTCAGCAACAAAGGTACGAATACCCAGAGCTAGAATAATACTCAATACAATTGTTCTACCTAGCTCTGCGATCCAGGAATTATCGGGTTGTTGACTAGAGTTGTTATCAGGCACTTGATTTTGCATGAAATTACTTAACGGAAGGAAAGATATAGGTAATTAACTCACCTAGTGAGACTTTATCTGTTAATCTTAACGGGAAAATTTTAATTTCCTGATTATGTTCGCATCCTGACTACCAATTTTAGATTGTGGATTTTAGATTTTGGATTGAGGATTATGACTGGTCTCTGGTAGGCGAAAACAACCTAAAATCCCCAAACCTTATCCCTTGTAAAATAAGGTCAATCCCAAATCCCAAATTCCAAATTGATTCACAGAGTACTTCATAGATTAAAAGTAAACTTTTTTTTAACGCGCGGCAAAAAATTTAACACTCCGAGTGCGACTAAGTTTAACCTAAAATCATAGTTGTCTGTCTGTAATATATAGCTCCCTGCGTGAACTTTGTTAGCCCTATGTCATCTCCAAAAATTTTACTGATTCGCCGCGCTCGCATAGTCTTACCCAATGGTGAACTGATGATTGGGGATGTGTTGACGCGCGATCGCCAAATAGTCGAAGTTGCGCCAGAAATCTCCCAAACACCACTAGCCACTGAAATTGACGCAGAAGGGTTAACTTTGTTGCCGGGAGTTATCGATCCGCAGGTACATTTTCGGGAACCTGGATTAGAACACAAGGAAGATTTATTCACTGCCAGTTGTGCATGTGCTAAAGGTGGAGTCACTTCCTTTTTAGAAATGCCCAATACGCGTCCCTTGACAACGACACAGCAGGCTTTAAACGACAAGCTAGACCGGGCCTCACAAAAGTGCGTGGTTAATTATGGCTTTTTTATTGGGGCAACAGCAGAGAATCTACCAGATTTGCTTTTGGCAAAGCCAACATCGGGAATTAAGATTTTCATGGGGTCGATGCACGGTCAGTTGCTAGTTGATGGCGAAACAGCACTCTCTGCGATATTTGCCAAAGGCGATCGCTTGATTGCCGTTCATGCCGAAGACCAAGCTAGAATCAATCAACGCCGCCAAGAATTTGCCAACATCCACAACCCAGCCGTTCACTCGCAAATTCAAGATAATCAAGCGGCAATGCTTGCAACCCAACTGGCATTAAAACTTTCTCAAAAATATCACCGTCGTCTGCATATTCTCCACATGTCAACAGCCGAAGAAGCAGATTTGCTGCGTCAAGAGAAACCGAGTTGGGTAACAGCAGAGGTGACACCACAGCATTTATTGTTGAACACCAGTGCTTATGAGCAGATTGGTACCTTAGCACAGATGAATCCACCTTTGCGATCGCCCCACGATAACGAAGTCCTCTGGCAAGCTTTGCGCGATGGCGTGATTGATTTCATCGCTACAGATCACGCGCCGCACACCTTAGAAGAAAAAGCTCAAGAATACCCCAATAGTCCTTCGGGAATGCCTGGAGTGGAAACTTCCCTAGCCTTGATGCTAACTGCGGCGATGGAGGGGAAGTGTACTGTTGCCCAAGTTGTGAACTGGATGTCTAAGAATGTAGCTGTAGCTTATGGTATTCCTAATAAAGGAGCGATCGCACCTGGTTATGATGCCGATTTAGTGCTTGTAGATTTAAACACATACCGTCCAGTCCGGCGCGAGGAGCTTTTAACCAAATGCCGTTGGAGTCCCTTTGAAGGCTGGAACCTCACTGGCTGGGCTACAACAACTATTGTCGGGGGTGAAATAGTTTATGACAAAGGTCAGGTCAATACGGAAGTGCGTGGTCAAGCTTTAACTTTCTTATAGCAAATATTTATTTAAGCTTACGTAGTAGACAAATAATTTTACATCAAAGTCATACTTGAACGGGCAAGATTTTCATCTATCCAGAGTTAAGACTAGACCAATATGGTTTGGTTAAAGCTAAAAGACGAAAATTTTTGTTTTTTCTCCTTTACCCTTTTAACCAAAGGGTATTGACTTGTCGCTGTATCAGAAATTGCAACTTAAAACCCTGAATTTATTTATAAGTGTTTCAAGTCAAATCTTCAATAACTATAGGACTTACACAATAACTCTCTGAAACTCTTATTCCTTTGTTTCCTAACGTGCGGAAAGCCACTCTGTGTCTATGCAATACAGTTCGGTTAGCTTGTTTACTGAGGAAAGATCCTCGAACCTCTCTTAAAAAGGGGCTATAGAAATAATCAAGGAGAATTGCTATGTCATTCAAAATTTTGGCTTTAGACGGTGGCGGTATTCGTGGAGTCATTGCAGCACGAATACTTCAACAAGTAGAAAAAGAAATTAGAAATCAGGGGAAAGGAAATTTTTTACACGAGTACTTTGACCTAATTACTGGCACTTCTACCGGTTCAATATTAGCAGGAGGAATTGCTGTTGGGAAGGAGAGTGATGAACTAATTAAACTGTATACAGAGCGGGGTAAAGATATATTTCCGCCAAAGGTAAAAAACCGCTATAAAAACTTACCACCCATCATAAAATCAATTATTGATGTGTTCTCAGCAGCTAAATATTCTCATGATGGAATTACTAGCGTCCTCAAAGACGCATACAAATCCACAAGAATAAAGGATATTGAAAAACCGATTGTTTTAATTCTTGCCTACGATACGCTATATCGAAATACAACCTTTTTTACAAACTGTCATCCAGATTTAGGAGACAGATGGTACGATGACTGTTCTTTATGGGAAATATGTACCGCTTCTGCCTCAGCTCCCAGTTTTTTCCCACCATATAAATTAGAACCTATAGATAAAGAAAAATTTGGTGATTGGGAATTTCCACACATTGATGGCGGAGTTTCTGCTAACAACCCTTGTCTTGCAGCTTTGAGTTTAGTAATGAGGATAAGTCAATCTTCAATATCTTCAACAATCAAGCAAAAATATAAATTGGATAATCTGCGATTGGAAGATATTTCTATCCTCTCTATTGGCACAGGTCAAAGTGGTGAACCATATCAATATAAGCAAATAAGCAAATGGAGAGGCTTAGACTGGGTACAAAATCTGACTAATATCTTCATGGAACCTACATCTGAGATTGATAGTACGATTTGCCGACAAATCATGGGTGGATACGATTCTAAACGTTACTTACGCCTTCAATTTGACTTAAATGAGACATTTCAACCCAAGCCAAAAGAAACTTATAAAGATCCTCGCATTGTCTTACCTCCAGAAGATCGAAAAAACCGATTTACAGGCGAAAAAGTCACCGAAGAAATAGATGATGCTAGCGCGGAGATTATTCAGCAGTTAATAGATACTACCTCTGCATTTATCGATCGAGGTCTTACTTACTATACCAGAGACGACTCTGGTTCTCCGATCAAAAAGGCGATCGCTTCTTTTATTAGAGATAACTAGTGCATCCACGTAGGCATATTAACATAAGGTAATTTAGGGCATAACATCTCGTATTTCTACTATGATTCCTGTAAAAATACGAGATGTTTTAGTTAATAATGTCTCGATCCAAGTGCTAATTACAGATGTTAATCTCAGAATTTTTTGTTAGCTAAAATTATTTAAAATAATTAAAAAGCATAAATTAATTTATTAATTGGTATAGATTATGAACATAACTTGGGAATACTAAGTGGAAGGAAAGTTAAACGACTTATACATAACTTGACTTTGTTTAATTTTTCTCTACTAGCTTTGGCTACTCACTAATCCCGATTGGATCTCCGAATGACAGTAGGTAACTAGTCTGGTTCAGGCTGGCTAAGTTCTGTCAAACTCTCATTTACCCAACAACAGTCTATTTACATCTGCTTGATTTATATACCATCTAAATCATTTTTTAACTGCTGATTACAACAATAAAGCTAGTAGATGTCAATCTCGAATATCTCAGAGGTACGAAAGAAGTAGTAGTGGTCTGTCTTATTAATTCTGAGGAACAGACATGTTTATAGTAAGGACTTTAATTATTGAATTTTTAAGCACTTTAGTGCTGATTACAAACTCATCAAAACTTTTGTGATAGACCACTAGAGTAGATAAACAAAAAGTTCAAAAGAACTATATTTCAACTCAACCTATTTGGATCTCTGTTTTTGGCTTTAACTGAACCCTATTGCAATATATCTGCTGTTGAACAATTATTTCGTTTATTTTTGGTTGAGAGAACAATGTTAGTGACTTACAGTGGTGAACGTGGTAGTGGTAGATAGGACGAGTGTGGAGTTCTCCCTCGACTATTGGCAGAAATTTTTTAGTGTTGCGATTTAAAAAGGTGAAATCTCTCGTACTTGGGTCGGGAGATGAACTTAGATAGCACAATTGAATGGTATGAGTTCGACTTGACGAGTACCCCCATCCCCATAAGTTAAACTCACACTCAGATAACTATCTGGCTTGTAGGGTAATCGTTCCGCCCATTCAACTGCCACAATTCCTGGTACAATCTCAGCACCTTCCCAGTAACTTTCTAAATTCAAAGCTGCAACTTCTTGTGGTTCTAAGCGATATAAATCCAGGTGGTAAAGGGGGAGCCGTCCTTCCGTGTACTCATTGATCAGGGTGAAAGTAGGACTGACAATACATTCAGAAATTCCCAAACCCTTGCCAATACCTTGAACTAGGGTAGTTTTACCAGCCCCTAAATCACCTTCTAGTAAAATTACACTGCCAGGAGTCAGGGATTCTCCGAGAGTAATACCTAAGCGTAGTGTCGCCTCTGTATCTGCAAGAAAAATCTTCATATTTTCATCAATTATATTAGTCATTGGGTATTGGGTATTGGGTATTGGTTATTTGCAAATGACTAATGACTACCTACCATGATGACCTCTACCGTACCACCGCAACAATACTTGTGCTAGTTTCTGCGGATTGTGACGGACAACACCCGTTTCATCTTCATACAAAACATTAGCTGGAACAATCCTTCGCCCTAGCTGAATGACAGCTTCTCTATCCAGAAAAACGGGATGAGAATTTTGTTGGGCGTAGCGCATGAGTGATTGCTCCGAGGGGGATTTTTTGTGAATTAGTACAGCATCAAATAGCCGTCTTTGCCCACAAGCAGCATCAATTGATCTAATGTGATCTGCAACAGTATAGCCTTCAGTTTCTCCTGGTTGAGTCATTATATTGCAGATATAAATACGGGGGACAGATGTTTGAGCGATCGCATCGGCAATTTCTGGTACTAATAAATTAGGAATCAGGCTTGTATAAAGGCTACCCGGCCCAATAATAATGTAATCAGCTTCTTTAAGTGCCTTAATCGCTGCTGGTACTGCTGGAGGATTAGCTGGAATGCAACCAATTTTGACAATTTTCCCCCCAGCTTTGGGAATGCTAGACTCCCCGTCAATGCGGCGACCATCAGCTAATTCTGCCCAGAGGCGAACATCACTGAGAGTTGCTGGTAGTACTTGTCCTCGGACCGCTAGCACCTTAGAACTAGCTGCAACTGCTTGTTCTAAATCTCCAGTAATATCACTCATTGCCGTTAAAAACAAATTGCCAAAACTGTGACCCGTTAACCCATCTCCAGCCCGAAAACGGTATTGAAACAATTCTGTTAATAACTTTTCTTCATCTGCTAGTGCAGCCAAACAATTGCGGATATCCCCTGGTGGTAGCACTCCAAATTCTTGACGCAACCGCCCAGAAGATCCACCATCGTCGGCTACAGTGACAATAGCAGTAATATTAGCGCTGTAAGTTTTCAGTCCTCTCAACAACGTAGAAAGTCCCGTCCCACCACCAATTACCACTATTTTCGGCCCTCGGTACAATCGATGATGTGCCAGCAATACATCGATGAGTTCTTCTCCACCTTCTGCTCTTAGTACCTTAGTAATTGAGCCAACGGTGCGAGTTTGTCCCCAAAGCACCAACAGCAAGCCACCGAGCAGCACCAAAGGCCCACTAATATAGTTGGGTAAGATGTTGGTGATTACTACCAAGAAATTCCGAAACAACTCTATCATCCAAAAAATTGGGGTCAGCTTAATCCAGATAGCTAACCCCAAACTCGTCAGCAGTACACCCCCAACACTAATCAACAACCAACGTTTGACCGATAGTCCAGGGGATAACCATTTGAACCACTGGTTAACCCGATAGGAAGTACGAGAACGCGACTGCTTTTGCAGGGCGTTGAGGGCTTGTCTGAGAAAACCAATTGACATACCTGATTTACAGCAGTGCTACAAACAATAATTAACAGAAAATGTACACCACTTGGTTTAAAACACTAGGCGTGAAACTATTATATTTGTCTATTCCATTAGACTAAGAGCAAGTGGTTAAGATTGCCAGTATTCCCACTTAAACAATAGCGTGGCTTACTAAAAGTGAATTGAATGGAAAAACGAATTTTAGGATTAGATCCAGGACTGGCAACTTTAGGGTTTGGGGTAATTACCTATACACAAATTTCCAATAAAGTGCAAGAAACTACAGTAAATATGCTGGATTTTGGGGTAATTAAAACATCAGCAGATGCAGAAATGGGACAGAGGCTATGTACCTTATTTGATGATTTACACACCGTCATAGAAGAATTTAAACCAGATTTGGTAGCGATCGAGAAACTATTTTTCTATCGGATGTCAAATACAATCCTGGTTGCTCAGGCAAGGGGTGTACTCATTTTGGTGTTGGGTCAGTGTCGTCTTCCTTACATAGAGTTTACTCCGGCTCAAATTAAACAAGCTTTAACGGGGTATGGCAATGCGGATAAGTCGGAAGTTCAAGAGGCGGTAGCACGGGAGTTAGATTTAGATGAGATTCCCAAGCCGGATGATGCTGCGGATGCTTTGGCGGTGGCTTTAACGGCTTCGTATCAACTGTAGGTTTGTACTGTACGCAAACAATAAATAAATTTCTTTTCTAATTGGTACGTCAGTACTAGTATAAAACTTATGCATCTTAACACAAGTACTCATACAATTTAGGTATTTCAGCCATGTTTAGCCCACATTCCGCAAGTTAGTTGAAAAATCTTGGTATTTTCCATAACCCAGATATAGCAATGCTTTTAGGTATTAACCTTATATTCGGCATTAGCGTAACTCGCCGCAGGCATCGCAACTCTGCTTAGTATCAAAAGGAAACTTGTTGACATTGACTAATTAATACTCATCGCTTTCTGAGTGCCCATCGCATCAATTGTGATGAAGCAGCCAGATAAGTCATTAAGTGGCATCGAAAGATAAAATACGAGGGTAATAGTGGCTATGTTGCAATTTCAATGCCGATTAGCTTAGTGTGAACAGATGATTGTAGCGTAAATAACCATTTTGGAATCTGTCACACTACACCGTAAATTTACTAATTTGATCGATAAAGTTTTAATTACAAACAGATTAATCAATTTTAGGTAATTTCCGAATAATGAAGAGTTTGCTGATTCCTGTTCAAAATTTGCAATCAAGCGATCGCACTGCCATGTATGCGTTGCTGCAAAATCACTTCCAAGGTATAACCTGGGATGGGTTTCTAGTCGATTTAGAGCGCAAGAACTGGGTTTTATTGTTGAGAGATGAAACATCCAACGCACTCAAAGGATTTTCAACTCTGATGTTATGCCAAAAGACTTTTTTGGGAGAAAAAATTAGTGTAGTATATTCTGGCGATACTATTGTCGATCCTAGTGCGTGGTCGAGTACAACACTACCACGTAGTTGGATTGCCGCTATCAATTTTCTGCGTCAACACTATGCAGAAAATAAACTTTACTGGCTGCTAATTTGCTCTGGTTTTCGCACTTATCGTTTTCTGCCTACTTTTTGGCAAGATTTCTATCCGCGTTATGATGTTACAACACCTGCGGATGTAACAAATCTGATGGTGAGTTTAGCGCAGCAATACTATGGTAGTTTATACCAAGAAGCAACTGGTATCGTCAATTTTCCGCATCCCCAAATTCTCTGTGAAGGTTTAATTGAAATCCCCACAGGAAGACAGACTAACCCCCATATCCAGTTTTTTGAAGAAAAAAACCCAGGTTATCGATTAGGGGATGAATTAGTTTGTTTAACTGAAATTAACTATGACAATCTCACTCGTGCTGGAAAACGGATGTGGGAGTCAGAATCATCGTTACAATTTGTGCAAGATTGTGTTCTTGTTTAACTTTTATGGCATCTACAAACCTACAATCAAACTTTAATAATCCGACACAATTTATAGAAGGATGGTACTGGGCATTACCATCGAAAAAATTAAAAGTTGGTAAGGTAAAAGCTATAACTTTACTAGGTAGAAAGCTGGCAATTTATCGGGGAGTTAGTAGTCAAGTAGTAGCTGTAGATGCTTATTGCCCACACATGGGCGCTCATTTAGCAGAAGGTAAGGTAGAAGGTGATGAAATTCGCTGCTTTTTTCATAATTGGAAGTATGACAGTCGCGGCATTTGTGTAGATGTTCCTTCTCTTGGAAAACCGCTACCTGTGTGTATTAAAACTTGGTATACATCGGAAAAATACGGCATGATTTGGGTTTGGGTGGGAGAAGAAAAGCCAAGTTTACTGCCCTTTGTACCAGAGTTAGAACAGGCAGATTGCAATTATATATTGGGAACTCGATTTGTCAAAAACTGCCATCCCAATGTCTTGCTAATTAATGCGATTGATGCTCACCATTTCAATACAGTACACAATCTGCCTTTAGAGATTGTATTTGATTCCCAAGACATCAACGCCAACGCTATTACCTTCAGTAACATTACACGGGGAGGTAATGATTCTTGGTTAATTCGCCTGATTCGTCCTCTATATCGCAACGAAGTTACTTATAGTATGTGTTATTGGTATGGCAGCACTGGCACTGTGACGTTAGGGCCGGATTTTCTGCACTTTTATATTATATTTACGCTGCGAATGATAGAAGGTGGAAAAACTGAAGGGCAAACAATTCTTGTAACTCCTAAGCGTTCGGGATTTTGGGGATGGGTTTTAAATCGTAGTTTGTTATGGTTAACTCAGCAGGTTGGTAATTACTTTGCAAAAGGTGATACGCAGGTATTTCAGACAATTCAGTTTGATTTGAAGACTCCGACTAAAGCAGATCAATCTATTCTGGAATTTATTCAACACGTTAATCATCAGAAAGCTTTAAGCTGGGGAACTTGGGAAACTGTTAATTATCCAAATATTCAAACCCTATCAGAGGATGTTTGTAAAGTGTCGTATAGCACATCAAATTATGACATTACCCCACCCTAACCCTCCCCTTGTAAAGGGGAGGGGACTAGATTTCCAGTTTCCCCCCTTTATAAAGGGAGATTAGATGCTTTTGGTAACAAATATAACTTTTAAAAAGTCTTCTCAAATTCTAATCATGAATTCACTTTAATTGAACAAGAAAAATATGGATTTTAAATATAATATTGTTGGTTTTGATCTACCACACAGAGATTCTAATGACCGTTTGCGACGGATATTAACAGCAGCATTACCCAATCAGAATAATTTTGCTAATTACCCACAATTAAATTATTGGGATGCTGATTTTTTCAACTTACATCGAGTCCAAATTTTTCAAGAATCTAATATTACGGAACAATCTGCTATTCTGGAGCTTGCAAACCGCAGTTTGTTAGAAGAATCATATTTCATTGAGAAAGCAGGCGTTGGCTACATGGCAAAAATGGTACTGTTAGCAGAAACAGTTGAAGAACGAATTCTTTATGGATTGTTTACGGCTGATGAAGCTACCCACCTTCACAAAATTAGCCATTTTTTACCAGAAATGGAAGTAACTAGCACGGACGATCCGTTTTTGCGCTTATTATCAGAAGTGGTTGGAAGTGCAGATAAAACAGTTTTATTGTTTGTGCTGCAAGTCGTTTTAGAAGGATGGGGTTTAAGCCATTATCGGCGTTTAGCTAAGGAGTGTCGCTATCCAGTTTTAGCAGAACTTTTTTCCAGTTTTTTACAATCTGAATCCCGTCATCACGCTACGGGAACCACCTTGTTTAATCAAACTTCTGTTTCAGCATTCAGTCAAACAACAATTCTCGATATATTAGCACAGTTTTTGTTTATGGTACAGGTAGGGCCGCAAAGTGTACTAGCAGCAGTTGAACAAGTAAAAGGACATCTGACGCGATCGCAAAAAATCCAAATTCTAGAAGAATTGGATACTGAAACCCATAGTGGAACGCGATTACAAATATTGCGATCGCTCATGGGGATAAAATCAGCCCAGTCTATCCTGCAAATTTTGGAAGAACGCGGAGCCTTTCAACCCCTCCCCGCCCATCAATGTGTGTAATTAATATCAATCTTATCTCTGCGTTAAATCAAAACGGATATGGAAAAAACTATTCATCGCAAATTACAAATTAACCACACTCGCAACAAACAGCAAGACCATACTGCTTTAATGGATGAAGCTGTCACCAATTTTCGCTATGAAGATTGTCAAAACGAGTATTGGAATCCAGAAGAGTTTTCCTTGTTATATGGTACACCTTTATGGGAACAGTCCAGCCAACATCAGCGTATAATTTTGAACCAACTTTACTGGGTAGCTTATTACTCACAAATTGTTTCTGCTGAAATTGCCACTATCTTTTTCAATCAAACCAGTGCAGCCGGACTTTACGCTCAAGAAGATTTCCGCTTAATCTGCGATACCTTAGATTTGGAATCCGCCCAAGAGCGATCGCACATTAACGCCTTCCGCACAATTGCCAAAGAGGTTGAACAAGCGTTGTTTGGGGAGCTTATCTTTACCTACCCCATGCGCGGCCCCTTTACAGAAACGATGGTTTATGCTGACACCAATGCTCTAAAAACTTGGTGGAAAAGAATTCAACTTCAATACTTTGGGCTGATTTCTGCAAATAATAGTTTTTTGGCTTGTCAGTATTTCACAGTTCGGGGAGTGCGGACACTAAACGGCAAGTTAGTACAGCACAAACTTAGCAATTATTATCAAAAACATCCTCATCCTGAAGCTGCTCCAATTCCGGCTAAAGTCTCCTATTATCACTTTATGGATGAAAGTTTTCATTTCAATAGTTCGACAATTATATCTCACGATGTTGTCACTTGCCTTAAGCCACCGACTGCTTTTGAGCGACTGGTGGCTAATTTAGGCTTATGGGGATGTCAGCGCGATCATTTTCATTTTTCGGCTGCGATTAACGGGATTTTTTGGTACGATCCGGCGCTGTATAGCAAGATTTATCAGGTGTTGCGATCGCCCATTTTTGGTATGAGCGCTCGAGATGCTAAAGAAATGATGCGGCGTTGTTTTACAGAAGAATCGGAAGGATTACAGCGCAGTTTTTCAACTCATCAGGAAGCGATGAAATCTTATCAGGTCTATGTTGAAAAGCTTGATTATCTTTGGCAACGTAATCGGGATATGTCACTGATGGCTACTAATTCAATTTCTCGATATTTGGTAACTCAAAAAAGGGCTTTTCAAGGTTTTGAATACCGAGAGGATTTATTTTTATCTCACGCAGAGACGGAGAGGCGCAGAGAGGAATGTAAGAGCGTTGTTTAGGTAAAATTTTTGCGTATTATGCCTGACTTATGTAATATATCGTTTCCGGGAAGTGATTTTGCTTCTATCACTTTGGAATTTAATAAAAATTTGTCTGAACATCTTACGATTCAGAATTCACCTGTTTTGTTTGGTTGTCGGACTGGTATTTGTGGCACTTGTTTAATTAAGATTATTGGTAATATTCCTCCTCCTGAAGCTGATGAACAAGAAATGTTAGAAACTTTAGCACCTAATAATCCTTATGCACGGTTAGCTTGTCAGGTTCATGTTACAGGTAATGTTGAAATTTGTAGAATGGAAGGATAAATTTAGTTAAACTTAGTTTAAAGACTTAGTTGAATAAAATCGTGGAAACTGTAAATATCCATCAAGCTGAAATGAATCTCTCACAGCTTTTGTTACGGGTAGAGCATGGAGAAGAAATCATTATTTCTAACAAAGGTATTCCCATTGCCAAGTTGGTTCCGTTTCGTACCTCATCAAATCGCCGCGATAGTTTAGGACAGGATAAAGGGCGTTTTGTAGTACCAGAGGACTTTAACGCTCCTTTACCGGATGAGATGTTGGCAGCATTTGAGGGCGGTGAGGAGTGAAACTTTTGCTAGATACGCAGTGTTGGTTATGGTGGTTTGCCCAATCAGAGCGTTTGAATGAGGAGGCAATCGCACACATTGTCCATGAAAACAATGAATTATGGTTATCAGTTGCCAGTATTTGGGAAATAGGTATAAAAGTTGCTATCGGCAAGTTGCCACTGCCAGATCCTTTAGACAGTTATATTTCTAGTCGGATGGCACAGTTGGGAATGCGATCGCTAGAAATTACAGCCTCTCATGCTTTACAAGCGGCTGCTTTACCATTGCATCATCGAGATCCTTTTGACAGAATGTTGATTGCACAGGCTCAGATAGAAAAAATGACGCTTGTCAGTGCCGATTCAATGTTCAATAAATACGATATTTCCCTGCTTTGGGCTGCCAAATCGTGAGATTTTACTTCAATGGTTGTTGCTTGTGGTGCAACAATTTGCAACTATCTATTACTATCAAACTTGGAATCGCACTTGTTAGTTTTTGGAAAATGTGAGATTTTCTACATATCCACACAAATTAGCTCAACTAGCAGAAGAGGATACATCGGTTTCTTCAAGTTTTAATTCTTTAGGTTCAAAGCTTGATTCAAGTTGATCTAACATCTCTTTACATCCTTCTAAACGAGTACCAAATATTAAATAAAAACTATGTAAAAGCATATTAGAAACTAATACCGAAAATCCTTGCATTTGTTTAGACTTCAAATTGAGAAAACGATTCCGTAGTTCCAGAATATCAGGGTTACTTAAGAATAACTTTAATTTGCCGTTTGTATCACATCCTATATCGACAAGCATCCGAGCGATATCTACTGAATCATTTAGATCCATATCCTCACTGAGGATATTTGCAACAATTCTTTGGTAAGAAAATGGTGTTAATGGATCGTTATCACCATCAGAGGCAGAAATTGCTAATACTTGTTCCTGTAGTTTGGATATGCTTATGTCTAATTGAGCAAGTGTCTGAGAAATTTCCCGAAAACTTTGATGCCAATCTTTTGGAAAGGTATGTTCGCTCTTGTATACCCAAGCACGAGAAATGAAATTATACGCATGTTGTAATATCGTTTGTAACTGGATTTCAATGCGTGTAGGATGTACCGAACGTGAGTAATGACCCTGAAATTTAACTACTATATGTCTTGCCCTATATCCATTACTTTTTTGAATGGGTTGATCTAGTTCGATTATTAAATCATTAGAATCTGCTTTGCGCGATAAAAATCTGGCAAGGATATCAACTTCTTCAAAAGTGGCAACAACAATTCGTATGCCAGCAATATCTTGCATATCAGAGATGTTTAATTTTGTAAATTTACGAGATTTTTCTGAGGCACTTTCATAAGTTTTCAAACGACTTTCAAGCGAGTAAACGTTCACACCTTTTACTTCCTCTAGAAAGAAGTCAAGCTCTAGCAGAAGTTGACGTAATGCTCTCTCGTAAGGCTTTCTAAATTTAAGATACTCAGTTATATTCATGATAGTGAGGATTTTATGCAAGTTATATTTAAGTTCAGTATCTATAGGAGTCCGATTGATTTTGAAAAAATATTGAGACTGAACAACCTGTTTTTTATAAGGCTTTCATCTGAAAACCTGTTCATAAATCAGATAGGATTCCTATAGCACTCTTATACAGCAATATCTTAACCGCATCCTAGAGTGATACACCAATATTGGCTTTAGAGCTTGCCATAATTTAAATACGATCGCTCTCATCACTATGCACTTTGCAGACTTTTGGTATATTGTCGCACTCAGCAACCAACTACAACCTAACAAAGTATTATCACGTAGCATTTTAGGAGAATGGTTAGCGATATTTCGCGGTGAAGATGGACAACCCGTAGCTTTGCGCGATCGCTGTTTACACCGCAATAGCCGTCTATCAACAGGTAAAATCTGTGATGGTGCTTTACAATGTCCCTATCATGGTTGGGTATATGACGGCGTTGGAAACGTTATTGCTGTTCCAGCCGAAGGAGATGATTTCAAACCTTCCTCACAGCGTCGAGCCAAGTGTTACGCTACCAAAGAACAAGATGGCTATGTTTATGTGCGGTTATCCGATACCCCAAGTGTTGCCCCAAGTATTGAGACTGAACCCTTTTCTATGCCTCACTACGGACAAACCGGATGGGAGACGGTGCGGGTAATTAACCGTTTTGCTAACAACGTGACTAATTGTGCGGAGAACTTTATTGATATTCCCCATACGGCTTTTGTTCATCCTGGTGTTTTCCGTACTTCTCGCCAACAAAAGTTAGAGATGACTGTAGAACGCTGCAATGGTTCGGTTTTGGTGGAGTATCGCAACGAAAACAGTAATTTGGGATGGTACAGCCGTTTTCTGAATTTGCAAAATGCAGAGATTAAACATAGCGATCGCTTTTATATGCCAAACATTACCTCTGTAGAGTATAAAATAGCACGTAATCGTCACTTATTCATTACCAGTCAATCTATTCCAGAAAATGATAATTCAACTCTCGTTTACACTGATGTCACCTATAACTACGGTATTTGGAATAAATTAGCGCGTCCCTTCGTGCGGTGGACTGCTCAACACATTATCCGCCAAGACGTGGAAATTTTGGGTATTCAGGGAGAAGCGATCGCTAAATACGGGACACAATTTTATAATACGCCTGCGGACACAATTCATATATTTGTAGAGTCAATTATAGCGGCTATATCTCGTGGAGAAGATCCGCGTTTATTGCCAAATCAATCAGTAGAAGTTACATTTTGGGTTTGAAAATAATTGGTAATTACCCCCCTTAATCCCCCCGATGTATTAGGGGGAGATTGGAAAATCCAGTTCCCTCCCCTTTATAAGGGGAGGGTTAGGGTGGGGTAAAACCCATGTTTAAAATCAGTGTGAGTAATTAAAAGTGGAAATACAAAGCTTTGCACAATTACTAATTTTTGGCACTTTTATCGGATTAGTTGGTTGGACTATTACCAATCAGGTTGGACTAACTCAACTTAAAATAAAAACTCGTGAAGATTGGCTAATAGATAGTACAGGATTAACGATTCAAGGAATTTTGATTCCCTTACTACAAGCTACTTTAGTTTATTCGCTTTATCAACATTTATTCCCTATTCAACAAGGAAGTTTAAAACTATCATTAATACCGAATTTTATTATCAGTTTTGTTGTAGTTGATTATTTATATTATTGGAATCATCGTTTATTGCATACTAAATTGTTGTGGAAAGTTCATCAAATCCATCATACTGTTACTCAGATGGATGTATTAGGAACTTCTCGCAACACACTTTGGACAAGCTTGTTAATTATATATTTATGGATACACACTTTATTTCTATATCTGTTAGCCGATCCCACAGGTTATTTACTTGGAGTCAGTCTAACTTCTGCCTTAGATTTATGGCGACATAGCCGCTTGATGATTCCTGCAAATACTAGGTTATATCAATTTTTATCTTCTTGGTTAATCTTACCACAAGATCATGCTTGGCATCATTGCGGCGAAATCTACAATTATAACTATGGGGCTAATCTAAAAATTTGGGATAAGTTACATGGAACATATTATGAAAGCGAAAAATTGCCATCTATAATTGGAATTCCTATCTCATTAAACTTGTTCCAGAAACTTTTATTTCCATTTTCATGACAGTTATCAGCAAAATACTTTCGTTTTTCCCCACCTTTATATTATTGCTAACTGGTGCAGCAATAATCTACTTCGCTTATTCACCCAATATCTTCAGTATTCTGGCGGTGTTGCTTTCTATTTATGGGCTACCAGTGCTAGTTTACCGCTTGCATGAATGGGTTTATCCTGTGCGCGAGGGTATTAGTTATCTACTAGGTGAAGAATATAGTCCTTGGTGGGGTAGTCATCAAATCCAGGTAATTTATATTGCAATTCCGGCGTTGGAAGCAGTGCTGCGACTGATTCCGGGGGTATTTTCCTGTTGGTTGCGATTGTGGGGTGCTAAAGTTGGGCGAGATGTATACTGGACAACAAGATTGGAGATTGCCGATCGCAGTTTGTTAGAAATTGGCGATCGCGTCGTTGTCGGGCATGGTGTCGGTATCTATTGCCACATCATTAAACCCCGCAAGCAAAATTTAATGTTGTATGTCAAAAAAGTCCAGATTGGCAGCAATGTTTTTGTGGGAGCCGGATCTAATCTTGCTCCCGGTGTAGTCGTTGCTGATGGTTCTTATTTACCAGCAGCTACCAAGCTTTATCCTAATCAAAAGGTGCAATAATGCGTCCGATTATTCAGCTTTTTGGGCAAATCCTCGCGCCAGCTGCGAAGCGATTTTATCGAGCTTTGGATAACCCAGAGTTAATGCAGACATCTGTAAAAAGGGAAATTTGCGATCGCCTAATTAAAAGCGAGTATGGTAAAACTTTAGGAGTTCATTCTGTAGACGATTGGCAGCGTGTACCAATTGTGGATTATAATGCACTGGAACCCTGGTTAAATGCCAAACAGCAGCAAATTGCCCTCACACCAGAACCCATTTTATTCTATGAAAAAACCTCTGGTAGTAGTGGGGCAGTAAAATGGATTCCTTATACTCAATCTTTGCGGCGATCGTTTAATCAGATGTTTTGTGTATGGGCACATGATTTGATTATTAATGGCCCGAAATTTTCCACAGGCAAGATTTATGCTTGTATCTCGCCGCAATTAGATGTAGCTGATAATCAAAGTTTACAGAACGATTTAGATTACTTAGATGGCTGGTTGCGCTGGTTTTTGCGTCCTTGGTTGGTCATGCCCAATAAACTTAATCGGCTGCATGACGCGAACTTATTCAAACATCAATTGGCTTTGGCATTATTAGAAGCTGAAAAACTAGAAATTATTTCTATTTGGAGTCCTAGCTTTCTCCAAGTACATTTAAAATATATTCAAGAAAATCAGGATTTATTGCGAGAAAAATTACACAACCGGATTTCACCTCATCGCCTGCAACTCCTGTGCAAAAGTAATATTCTCTGGATGCAACTCTGGCCAAATTTGAAGCTGATTTCTTGCTGGGATAGTGCCAATGCAGCAGATCAAGCTCAGGGATTAAGATCGCAATTTCCAGGTGTATTAATTCAAGGTAAGGGACTACTAGCAACCGAAGCCCCAATAACGATTCCGTTGATTGTCGCTGGGGGATGTGTGCCGGTTCTTGATGAAGTTTTTTTCGAGTTTGAGGATGAGGGTGGTTCAGTGTATGGTTTGCATGAACTCAATACTGGCAAGGAATACACGATTATTTTATCGCAGAAAGGGGGATTGTATCGTTATCGAATTGGCGATCGCATCCGGGTAACTCATTACTATCGCCACACTCCCTGTTTAGAGTTTCTCGGACGACATCAAGCTATTAGCGATTTGGTAGGCGAAAAGTTACAAGAAACCTTTGTAAATAATGCTCTGGATTTATTGAAATTGCAAGAAACTAATTTTAAAAGCTTAATGCCAATTGCCGATCCTCCACACTATATTTTATTACTAGATTCGGCAAAAGAAACCCCAGAAATTATTGCCGAACAATTGGATCTGGCTCTATCAGAATCATATCATTACCAGAGAGCTAGAGCCATCGGTCAACTTGCACCACCACAGATTTTAATCTCTAATCAAATTCCTGAAATATTAGTTTCCTATCGTATCCGCACTGGAAGTATTTGGGGAGGTATTAAGCATCCAATTCTGGCAACATCACCTATTAGCAATGAATTTTTACAAGAATTAAAATTGAAAGTTGCCAATAAATAGCTAATTTACAACGAAGAATTAACAAAAATAAGTTTAAAGTCTTGACATCAAGTAGAGGTAAATTAAGATTTTTGTTTTCTGAGATGAAGACATAAAGAGGGGATGACGCGGAGAAATTATCAAATACTCTCTCCGCGTCCTTGCGTGCCTTTTATGCAGTAGGTTTTGACAATTGGGCTAATTTATCTGTGTAAATTTCCACTGTGACTGGTGAATTTTGATGAGAAAGGAGCGATCGCTTCATCTCACCCAAGTAAACTGGTACAGAAATCCCTGGTTCTGGGTGGATAATGGTACGGGCGCGAACTGTCAATTTGTCGTCTTCACGTGTACCTGAACGACCATAAGAAAATAAATTACTAGCTGCTTGACGTAAAGTTGCTTCTAATTGTGTTGGCGTAATTTGGGATGATGTGGTGATAACTGCTTGTGTGGAGCCATTGTCATAAACTAGAGTGTACTTGCCTGCTCCTGGAATCACAGCCCGACTTAAGGGGACTATTGATAGTGCAAATAAACCACCCGTCAGCACCAGCATAAAGCCAGTTGTACCCACCAGCCGAAAGCGGATGCCCCATTTGAGAATAAAAGCTAAAGCTGTTAAGGCAGCGAATGCCAAGGTAGCTATACCTGACCATTGGGTGTACTGAAGAAAATTAGCTGTTGTGAGCATAAGGTAGGTTATGGATGCGTCTTTTTTCGTTACCGACACACCTATTTTACCGAGAGCTTACACCATAAGGTCTTTGATTTGTGAGAATTGTAACCCGCAGATACCCCATTTATTTGAGAAGTCGGGTATCTTGTCGATCGCGAATAATTCAGGATTGCTATATCAATTACAAATTATATAGTGCTAGTATTGCCGACAAGTAAAAGATTTATTTCCCTTATCCGAAGTTGAAACATATATCCTATATTCTGCCGGACAAATTTCAACTGAATTAACTGTTTTAATTTGGATGTCATCTGCAATCTCACAACTTTGGAACTGTCCTTTTTCATCGAAAGATATGTAATTTTTTCCTCGGCAGGGAATATTGGATATCTCTGAAAGAGAACTGAAAACTTGCACATTAGTATTTCGATCGAGTATACAAGTTAACAGCGAACCATTGGGATAATAAATCATATTACCTGCTTCACACTCAATTGCTGCTTTTGCAGGTAGAGGAAAAGCAAAGTTAATTGTCAATAACCCTAATGAAGAAGTGAAAAATGTAAAGCTTTGCAATGATAATTTCATGAAGAAATTCTGGTTTTTTTACTAAGCTAAATATTTTTTTATTATGTTTGACTAAATAAAAATAGTAAATATACAAAAGGGCATCTACAAGAGATGCCCGTCATGTAGAAAAAACCCAAAGGGTCGTCCCTACACCTTCCCAACAATCAGCAACAGTGACTAATTAGGTATTAGTCACACTCACAGTCACAGACGTGAATATAGTAATCTTATTAACTTAAAACTATAAATGCCCCCCGTGCATACACTGAAAAAGTTATTGCGGTTCTAAGTCGCGGTGGCTGCGCTGCGATCGCCTGATACTTTAACACTTAAGTTTATGATGTTTAAGATTTAAATAGTTGCGATTTGTCATTTCCTAACTAATTTTGATGAGATGCAAGCTTGTCATATTGGTTATAACGATGTATTACTCCACAAATGGCAGCAAATATTACCCATGAAAGTGCATTCAAACGAAAATCAAAGAGGGTTACATCTACTGTATTCAATAGCATCCAACCAACAAATGCCAAAAGATAACTAAAAAATATCAATCTATCTTCTGTATTTATATGTTTTGCGTTTCGTAGTAATTGGACACCTGTAATCAAAATCCAAGCGAGTAAGGCACAAAATAACAAAGTGCTGGGAAAGCCAGTTTCAGCAGATAACATCAAAAAAAAGTTATGGGGATGGCCCAAGGGAATTTCCATTTGGGCTTTATAGAGTCTACTAAAACTACGTAACCCCCAGCCAGTCAAAGGATGTTCTTGAGCTAAAGACCAGGCAAATCCCCACTGAGTTTTTCGCATTAAAGCGACTGGCCGATCTGGATACATGTCGTCATTTAACCTTGCCCAAAAGAAAGCAGGAACGTACTGACGAAAAAATTGAGCGACTGGTGAGGGAGCAAAAGCTGCCAAAAGCACACTAGAAACGATCGCAGCTACACCACCCACAAGAATACGCCAGCCTTGGTAAAGTGCATAAGCTAAACAGGCAAAAATAGCGATCGCCCACCCATTGCGCGAGTTGGTGAAAATTAAGGCAATGAAATTTGTGATCATCGCCACCGTTAAGAAGAGAAAAGGGAGAAATGATTCTTGACTCTTAGCTTTTAGTTGCTGATAGTTTTCTAGCCACAAACCTAGACCAATGATGAAAACTATCACTAGATAAGCTGCGAAAGTGTTAGCGTGCAAGAATAGGGAAGCGATGCGACCTGGCGGATTTCCTCCTGGTCTGATTGTCCAACTCAATACAACCCACACAAACTGGAACTTAAAACTCCAGCCTAAAAATAACTGTCCCAAACCAAGAATTACCACTGGTATGGAACCGATTACTAAAACCCAAGCCATTTGGCGCAATTGGACAAAGGTTTGAATGAGAGCGCTATGAGCAACGAAAAGTAAAAAGAATGGTAATAAATTAAATAAGCCGAGAAAAGCTGCTGTTTTGTCATCGGCAAACCCAGCACTCACGATCAGCAACAGACTCAAAAGGGCAAATCCCCAGTTGAGGGGGCGGCGATTAATTTTGCGAGATTGTTTCAGCCAAGTTATTAATGAAACAAAACCTACAGTCACAGCCCCCAACAATGGACTCAATGGGAAGATTAACAGTGCCCATAGAGAGTAATTCCAAGAAGATCGCCAACGAGACTTGAAATAGTCAGAAACTTTGTTCAAGCTGGCTCCCAACATTCCTCACGAGTGAGGCGAATTTGGGCTAGGGCGAAAATAGTAGGAATGATCCGACCATAGTTAGTGGCGATCGCTCTCCACCCTAAATCTGCAAAAAACCAAGTCCACATCATCGGCCCAATCACGGCAAACATCGTGCGGGTTGCCCCATAACGAGCAGCACTCACTGTCATACCCCGTTGCGCCATTTGCATCGCTACATAGCTTTGGAATTGCGTTGTAGCAGCTTCTGTGCCTGTAATTGCCGCTTGTCTTGCTACTTCATAAGTAGCAAAGTGGATGGCAAATTGACGGGCAATTTGCTTAAGTACAAGTGGCTGGAGAAGTGAAGTAACCGCGATCGCACTACCGCCTTTGAAAAGTAACCCTAAGGGGTCAGGCTGCAATAAAAGTGGTAGAGGTTCTTTTAGTTCTGATTGGATAAGGTGACGCTGCACTCGGAGAGTCAATTTTTCTTTTTCCTGTTCAGGTAATTTTTTCCACACCTGTCCTAACAGATACAAAAATACTTCTGCTTCTAAATCAATAGTTGCCAGTTGATTAGAATAAGGAATTTTTAGATACTTACATACTTGAACTAAGGCTTGTCGATAAGTTACCTGGCCTGTACGTCCCCGTAATACAGTCATCCCATCTGCCGCCAAAAAACGAAAGCGACCTTCTAGTGAATCTAACCAAGCTTTGCGGTCTTGGCTTTGCACTTCGATGGGTTCGGGTGTGTGTACATAGTCTAGGGGATTGAACTTACGACTAAATAGAATTGCCGTTAAATCTTGCAATTCTTCTTCGGTCGCTAACTCTAGCGCCGCCCTCATCTCATCCAATTTCCCTTCCTCCCTTCCGTGCAACTTTCTGTACCTTATTCTACTATTAGCTTTCAGCAGTCATTAGTAGTAATTTTGTCCTTTGATAATAACCTAATGACCAATAACCAATGACTAAGGACTATGGACTCATGACTGATATTGTAGTGATTGGTGCCGGAATAGCCGGTTTAGTCTGCGCCCAGCAATTAAGTCAGGCTGGGTATTCGGTGCTAGTGCTAGACAAGTCCCGTGGTTTGGGAGGAAGACTCGCTACCCGCCGCTTGCATGGAACTTGGGCCGATCATGGGGCTTGTTATCTGAACCCAAAGGGTGAATTATTTAGACATTTTGTGGAGATATTGCGATCGCGCCAGATCCTCGAAGTTTGGACAGAGGAGGTTTATGAACTCACCGCAGAGGCTTTTTTATCTGAACCAAAAAACCGCAGTCCGCGATATGTTGCACCTGCGGGAATGAGTGCGATCGCTAAATCCCTCGCCCCAGGTTTAGAAATATTACTGAATCAGCGTGTCATCGCTATTACCCCAACTCCCGAAAATAGTTGGTGCTTGACTCTCGAATCTGGTAACGAAGAATTAACTGCAAAAGCTATAGTCGTTGCCATTCCTGCACCCCAAGCAATGATGCTGTTAGAACCTTTGGGTAAAAGTGGATTAGATAAAGCCTTTCTTGATAACTTGCGTTCTGTAGAATTTTATCCCTCAATTAGTGCGATCGCTGGATATCCTCCCACATCCCACCCACTCCCTCAGTGGAAGGCGCTAACTTTTATCGATGATGCTGATTTAGCATGGATTGGTTTGGACAGTAGCAAGCGTCCTAACCCTCAGCAACCACATTTTGTAGTGCAAAGTAGCGCTGATTTCGCCCAACGTCATCTAGAAATCCAGGATTTACAACCTGTTGCAGAGCTTATGTTGCAACGAGCAGCTGAATCTCTGTCCCTTCCTTGGCTGAATACTCCCGAATGGATGCAAGTACATCGTTGGCGTTATGCCTTTCCTAGCCGTCCTTGGCGCGAAGCTTTTTTGTCTGCTGAAACTCCCTTACCTTTAGTTTGCTGTGGTGATTGGTGTGGCGGCAATCTTGCAGAAGGTGCGATGCTTTCTGGATTAGCTGCTGCTAATGAAATTAATCATCAGTTGCATCATCTTCCTTTAGACAATGTGAACTTTCTAAACATTTTTACCCGATCGTTTCATCAGTCGCTAGACTGATTTTGCACTTTAGCAATTCCTTATTTGTCTGACTTCCTAAATCAACGGGCAACAAATAAGTTTTTTAGATGAAACGGCAAATTTTGCAGCAAACTTAAAATGTGATGAGAATTACCAACAAAGCTTAACTTCATTAAAAACTTGTTCCTCATTCATGATTTTTATTGCTGTTAATCTTGATCCCCCAGCTTTTATGCTGCGTTTTATGTAGATTTATGCTAAGAATGCAGAAATTTAGAATAATTAGGATTATAAATATATAGTATCGCTAACCTACCAGGATATTAGATGCTGTTTTAATAAATCATACTGCGGATCAGTATAAATTTTAACTAAAATCAGCAAAACCAAATGTCTGATATTCAATCAATATAAAAGGCTAGTTCCACTGGATTTTGCATTTATCAGTGGAACTACTTTTAACTGATTGTTATGACGACGTTGCTATCTAAAAAAGTTGTTTTTTCCACGCATTATTGACTAGATTAAAAAAGGAGTTTAAAAATTATGAAGACGGTAGTTAATTTAACACAGCAATCAGTAGTAGGAGAGATTGAAAGCGTTTTGGATACATATCCATACCATCCATATCAAAAAGCTTTTGCAATTCCTGACTTACGCCAAGAGCTAATTGCTTTTGTCCTCACCCGCATTCCCTCTTTTTACAGCGCTATGTCTGATGGGCATATTTCCCTGGCGGAGGCTGGACAAGAAAGCCTGGCTTATTACAAATTGCCTCGCAAACCCTTAGAGCAGCAACTGCACCTACAGAATTTGATTCACCAAGGCATTTGTTTAATTGTTCAAGAAAAGTCAGATTGGATTAACCATAATGTTTGTGAAACAGTTCAGCCAGCTTGTGAAGCTTCTCACTGGTTTGGTTAATAGTTCGCAGTGAATTCTTATCGAAACAGAATTCTGACTCCTGAATTCTTCTTCAATATTGAGCTAATCCCACGACTAAACGCTGTGGAATTAGCTCAATATTTTTGTAAGTATCCTGCTCTTGAGGTGTAAACTTTGACAATTACTAGGTTCAAAGGACATTCCCAGGACATGAGAAACATAACTGCTCTAATATTGGTAAGCATTACCGTCACTGTCGGGATCGGAGCATTAACACCCAAAGCTACTAATGCCCAATTATTTTATCCACCAGCAAGCGATCGCCATTCATTAATGGTAATCGGTCAAGGGGTAGTGAGAGTGCCAGCAGATACAGCCGATATTGAATTGGTATTCAGTAGCGAAGATAGTAATGATGATTTAGAAACGAAACCCTCATCTCTACCGCAAACCCACAACATATCCTCACCCTCCGGGTATGCCTCCGGCACGCCAAGGGCGAACGGCAGTCCCTCTTTGTTGGAACAACAAGACCGGGCTGCCTCACCGACTCTACTTTTAAATTACAAAACAGCAGCAGAATCTTTACCAAGCAAAAAATCCCTAACTAAAGCAACTCTCCAGCGTGTAGTTAATAGCCTAGTTGCCAAAGGGATTAGTGCTGATAAAATTCAAGTGCAAATTAGCCCTGATTCCAGCGAAAACAGCGCCAAAATATTGGTGAGGCTGGAAAAACCCACACGCGATCGCGTCCAGGAAATTGTTGCTACAGCGAAGAAGTCTACGAGCCAACTGGAAAATCTTTCCGTTAAGAGTGTAGGCGTTGAATACGCAGTAAATGACTGTCAAGCATTGCAGAGTTCAGTTTATCAATCAGCTATGAAAGATGCTCAAAGCCGCGCTCAAGCTTTAGCAACTGCTATGGGCGTTAAACTTGATATTCCTTCTGTAGCTGAACCATTTTACACATTATTTTATTCTTCATGTAGTTCTAAAACGGGAGTTCCTTTACCTTCATTTGCTAGTCTTTTATTATCAACGACTTATAATCCAGATGCCCCAGCAGAAGTAGAGATGAGAAAGGATATTTTTGTGACATATACAACTAAATAAGCATTTATATTAAGTGTGTCGCACTTTGATTTAGTCAAGATTCAGAAGTGCGATCGCTCCTCTGTAATTAAAAAACTCCAGAACTGTTTGTGACAACTCTGGAGTCAGGAAAGATACGCATTTACCTATACCCAAATTTTCACCTTCAGAGCATCTTACGTCATCAGGGTATACACTCAAATACAGTTAAGGATGTTTGAGGATTAACTGCTTTATTTACACAATTTTTCTGTTTGAATAGTACTTACGCACGAATTACGGAATAAGGAAGAGCAGAGGCGCAGAGAAATGAGAGTTTGAAAGATATTTTGTTTAAGTACTATCGAAGTAACGCAAAACAGCCCCAGTAAATCTGAGGCTGCTTTGCGAGAGTTGTTTAGTAGGAGGGGGTACATCAACAAGTGATGCCCTATGTTAAATATAGATAATTCAGTATGCATACCTATTCAGCCATATTTTGGCAGATCGGGATGATTTGGAAAATATCGCTTTTTCCAAAAAGAAACTCCAGATGCACTTAAGGCATTCTGGAGTAGTAACAGGTTTCTAACATCAATCAATTTTTACCCATGCGATCGCCAGATGTCGTTGGGGTATATACTCAAATGTATTTATGTGTACTCATCCGCAAATTGAACAGCAAATCACCTTCTTTTATACTCACAATTTTAAGGACTCTACTGAATTCTACGAACAAATGCTGGGTTTGAAGTTATGGCTTGACCAAGGAACTTGTCGAATTTATACTGTTAGTGGCTCTGGATACTTGGGATTTTGCCAAGCAAGCGAAACATCCACTCCTCCAGCCGACAAGCAACCAAGTGTCATTTTTACCCTAGTAACCCAGCAGGTAAATGAGTGGTTTGAATATCTCAAACAACGTGGTGTCAAATTTGAAAAGCCACCGACACTAAATGAAAAGTACAATATTTACCACTGTTTTTTTCGCGATCCCAGTGGTTATTTGATTGAAATTCAACGTTTTGAGCCTAACCACAAAAAAAGACATAACCAAATTAGTTATGTCTAAACATTCAATTTACAGGGCAGGATTTGTACAGACTAGAACTTTTTGATTTACTGGGGTACATAACACTAACTAATGCTGTATCCCGCATTTCTCACAAGCTTGAGGGGCAGAGGGGAAAGAACTTGGTATTTGAACTCTCCCCTGTTCCCCTGCTCAAGCGCAGGCTTGATCGAGATGTGGTGAGAAATCCGGGTGTATGACCATTATCGAGGGCCATGTACCTTTTCTTCTATCTATTTATTCAGAGTGAGGCGCAAGATTTATGCAGCCACCAATAAATATTTACATTTCTTGACAATTTGCTGCGTAGGCGTAGGCATAACTTTTCACTTTTACAGCAGATTTCAGATTAGTGAAGTACAGCATCTAGGTCTAGTAGCATGGCACATAGCCTATTCTAATTCTGAATTCTGACTCTTGAATTCTGAATTATGCTGTATATAATGGTGACTTAATTGCTGACAAAAAACTCTTTACACTAATCCTAATGATAGGTATTTAACCGGACTCTATATTGTATAACAGGAGCTAAAATGCAATCATTGTGGTCAGCAGTTCGTGTTCTTTAGCAAGATTACTTTTTAAAGTATCCTATTTGCCAATTGTGCTATTTATATAGTTATTATTTTTAAAGTATCGATATTTCATCTATCGATTCACTAAATATTCTCTTAGGGTGACTGCATGACAGCCGAAAAAACCACATGGCTACGTATAACATCGCAATTTAAAGGTTCGGTCATGAAAGCAATCTATAAACATATTTTATGGTGCGGAGCTTTTGGATTTGTGATTTCTGTCCTTTACCATTTTGAACAGCCTGTATCCCAACCGATTTTAGGAAGTGTTATTCCTAGTATTGTTTTAGGCTTATTGCTTGTATTTCGGACAAATACTGCTTATGAGAGATTTTGGGAAGGGAGAAAATGCTGGGGATCTTTAGTAAATAATACCCGAAATCTGGCCAGGCAAATTTGGGTATCTATTGACGAAATCTCACCAGAAGACAAAGACAATAAAATTACAGCATTAAATTTATTGGTGGCTTTTGCCGTGACAACTAAATTGCATTTGCGGGAAGAAGCAGTCAATAGCGAATTGGAAGATTTAATGCCATCTAGTAAGTATAGAAAACTGAAGATTATGAATAATCCTCCGATAGAGGTTGCGTTTTGGATCGGAGATTATTTACAGGAACAGTATCATCGCAATTGTCTTAATAGTTACCAGTTAACATCAATGCAAGAATTATTAAACAATCTTGTAGATAATTTAGGTGCTTGTGAACGGATTTTAAAAACACCTATGCCCTTAGCTTATGCCATTCATCTGAAGCAATTGTTATTACTATATTGTTTCCTGCTACCATTTCAAATAGTGGGGACTTTGGGTTGGTGGACAGCTTTAATTTCGGCGTTAGTTGGTTTTACAGTATTTGGTATTGAAGCAATCGGCTTGGAGATAGAAAACCCCTTTGGTTATGACCCTAACGACTTACCTCTAGATGCGATTTGCGCCACAATGAAACGCAATATAGACGATTTAACGACTCTGACTCCAAATGCGCGATCGTAGTCAGGTAATTTGACTTATGAAAAAAGTTGAGAGTGTTTCTAAAACAATTAGAGCGTTTTCTGACGAATTCTAACATTGATGAGATTCATCTGTTCAGCTTTTCGATTTGCTGCTGGAAATAATTTCGCCAATCTATGGGTAAAGCCCCAACTTGTAGGACGCGGTGTAACAGTTTTAGGTCTTCTGTTTCGCGTGCATACTATCGGGTGATATCAGCAATAGTGACATTATTTGAGTCTCGACTAATTAACTCCAAAGTATCACCATTTTCTACTTTCCCTTCTTGTAGCACTGAAAAGTAAAACCCCGTTAGACGGCTATCTAAAAACTGTTTAACTATATCAGCACGTCCAAACTTGATTAAGAGTTTATAATCTTGTACGACTAGATGTAGCGCATCGAACAGACTCATCTTTTCCCGCCCTCCAGCTTTCGCAGTACTATATAAACGCGAAACTATCTCTTCATTGGTGGATGTGCAATGATGCCTGTACGTCAAACTTTATCAAAGCCTGATATCCAACTTTCTTACTTAGAGTGGAACCAAGGTCAAGAACCCTTACTGCTGTTACACGGTTTAGGCGACCATGCTCTAGTGTGGTCTAGTTTAGGAGATTACTTGGCGACAGACTACCACATAGTCGCACCAGATATGCGCGGACATGGCGAAAGTACTAAGCCTGAGAGAGATTATACCTTTGAAAGTGCGATCGCAGACCTCGAAGCACTTATGGATGGTCTGGGATGGACATCTGCCCATATTGTAAGTCATTCCTGGACAGGTAAATTAGCCGCTATCTGGGCAAGACAAAACCCAAAGCGTTTGCGGAGTATAATTCTCATCGATCCAATTTTCATCTGGAAAATGCCCAGCCTTTTCAGACTAACTTTTCCCATGTTGTATCGCTTCTTACCCTTTCTCAAAAGCATGGGCCCCTTTGCTAGTCATGAAGAAGCCGAACAACAAGCACGGCAATTAAAGCAATATCAAGGATGGAGTTCTTTGCAACAGCAAGTTTTCCAAGCAGGAATAGAACAAAAAACCGATGGTAGTTGGGGCAGCAAATTTACCATCGCCGCCCGCGACGGTATTTTTGAAGCAGTTATGCAAGTCCCTGGTTTTACAATCCCCCTTGATACCCATGCTCTCTTTGTCCAGCCAGAACAAGGACTTAACCGCCAAGATTGGCAAATTCAACCCTACAAAACCTATCTTAAAAAACTACGCATCTGCCAAGTTCCTGGCAATCACTGGCCGTTTTTGACACAACCAGAGGCATTTAACCAAACTGTAGTAGCTTTCTTGGCAGAACACAGATAGAAAAGGGAGCAATGCGATTTTGTGAGCAGGGGGAGCAGGGGAGGCAGGGGAAGAGAAAGAAATAAGTGTATTTATAGCTATAAAGGTCGTAAAAAATACTAAGGTTTTCTCTTCACTCCCCCTGCTCCCCCTGCCTCCCCTGCTCTTTTCACGAGGATCTCACTTTTTCGCGTTGCTCCCGATAGAAAATCTCATTATTATTAGACGGGATTATCATCCGGCAACAGAAGAATTAATAGGAGCGATGTCTAGCAATAAGCGGCTACGCGTCTGTGCTCCCCTTAAATCAGTTATTAGTTATCAGTAACCCGGAAACACTGATAACTAATAACTGATAACTGTTAAAGTACGGATAAGCAAGTCATGAGCCTTTGTATCAATCCCCTTTGCCCTACACCAAATCACCCGAATAATGAACAAAACCGCTTTTGTCAAAGTTGTGGTTCCCATTTGGAATTGCTAGGGCGTTATCGGGTGACGTGCCTATTGAATGACAAAACAGGGTTTAGTAAAGTTTATGAAGCATACGAACAAAATACCCCTAAAATCCTCAAAATACTCAAAGAGGATCTATCAGGTAACGCCAAAGCAGTAGAACTATTTCAGCAAGAAGTAACTGTGCTGGAACAACTCAAGCATCCCGGCATTCCCAAAGAAGATAGTTATTTCCAGTATCAAACCCGAAATGGTTTAGTATTGCATTGCATTGCAATGGAAAAAATCGACGGGTACAACTTAGAACAGTGGCGACAGCAGCAGAATCGCCCTGTTTCTGAAGAACAAGCTATAGCTTGGTTAAAACAATTACTAGAAATTTTGAATTTAGTGCATAGTAAACACTACCTACATCGAGATATTAAACCATCTAATATCATGATTCGATCCCCCATTGAGAAACGTTGGGGGAATTTGGTACTGATTGATTTTGGCACTGCCACTGAAATCGGCAGAACCGACTCAGACCAACTCAGCAACAGCGACAAGATGACAGCCCTTATGTCATCTGGCTACAGCGCTCCAGAACAAATGAATGCTCAAGCAGTACCGCAATCAGATTTCTTTGCCTTAGGACGCACCTTTATATTTTTGCTAACAGGACAGCATCCCTTAGATATGTATGATGTTCAGCAAAATATATTGCATTGGCAAAATCATGCCATCGATATCTCACCATTACTATTAAATTTAATTGATTGGCTAATAGCAACAGATATAGAAAGTCGTCCTGCTAATGCTCAAGAAATTTTACAGCGCCTAGAACAAATTGAAGAAAACAAAAAGTTCTGCTCAGAAGAGGATTTAACCCCACCTAAACGGGAGCCACTTGTAGAAGTAGAGGATTCAGAGCCAAGCTCTCTACCATTGGAGCAGAAGCCAGAAAATAGTATTCCTCCCGCTCCTGTTGTCGAATCTCAGCCAACAGAAACTACTCCTGAAAATATTAATTTAGCAATCGATTTGAACCCGGAGCAGTTATCCGCACCAATTCCTCAAACTTTGCCATCCCCACAGAAAGAGCCAGAAGAAGTACCACTACTGAAATTTTTTGCAGGGCTGTTAGTGATATTAGGATTACTTAGTATAGTGGCTTTAGCAATGCGAAACTCACAATTTATGGTGAGGTCAAATTATGGTCAATCTCCCGAAAAAAGAGGAAATATTGATTATTTTTCTGATCGAGAAGGTAGAGATAGCCAGGGAAAGGTAGCCGAATTTAATATCGCTGTTTTATCACTAGAGTATAAATGGCTTTTAGGTAGCAATTTTCAGATAAAATATAATGATGAAATTATTAGTCTAGACCTTTTAAAGTTGAACTTAGAACAAGAAGATATACAGAATATAATGGGAGATCCCAGCGAGATTATATCTATAGGTACAGTTTCTTGTAAAGGTAATATAGCAGTTCAAGAGCGAATGGCTCTAGAACGTTCTAAACAAATTCAATTTTTAGTAAAAAAAATATTTATTAATACCCCAAGTGTTAAACGTTATCGAATATTAAATTTGGGACAATTTCAACGGAGTGATTGTCAGACAAACCAGGATTTAACTAAATATCAGAGAAGTATTATAATTATTGGTGTAAAAAAGCAATCGGTAGGTGTAATTCTCGATGAAGCACTACGGGATAGGTTAGAGAAGAAGCCTTTTGCTGATTTTAAGTTAGAAGATTATTCTTTGGGCACAGCAGAAAAATTTAAAACAATACCAAGTAATTTACAAAATCTCTATAGCGATCCTAAATGAGCCGTGAAAATCTCCGAGTCCTCTCTCTGCGCTCTCTGTGCCTCTACGGTTCATTTATTTTTACAAATTAGGACTGCGATAAAAAAGTACATCAGTGCATAGGCGTAAGCGATCGTAGTAGAAACTGTCATGGCTTTTTTTGCTACCTTCGTATTAGGTAGCGCTTTAGTTCAGCAAATAATGAGGTGGGATATGGCAGTGTTACACGAATCTCCCTGGTATCAGCAAATTTTTAGAGAAGGCGAACAACGTGGAGAAGAACGAGGACGGCAAGAAGGACGGCGAGAAGAGATTCTGTCAGGTATTGAACTCGCTTTAGAGATAAAATTTGGCACTCAGGGATTGCAAATGATGCCAGAAATCTCTCAAATTGCTGATTTAGATAGATTAAAGGCAATTCAGCAGGGAATTAAGAGCGTCAATACTCTTGATGAATTACAGCAAATCATTTGAAGTAATGGAACTTCCTTGAGTTTGGCAAATCGTGAGATGGAATATGTCAGTATTCGAGAAAACTTTCTTTTATCAAGAAAGTTTTAAATTACCCCAAATTAGCCAAACTCTGGGATGGCAAAGATCTTAATTTTGAATTAGAAATTATAAATTGTTCATGCTCCCATGCCAGAATACCGCTTCAAACCTGCACGCCAAAGTAAGCGATTCGCACCCAAAAATACTAGTAGCCAACCGAACATTGACCAAAATCCCCGCCCTATATCTACGGGTAGCCCCACCAAAAGACTTGCAGGAAAATTAATCAAATAAGGAAAAGGCGTAAACATCACTATTTTTTGCACAGGTTCTGGAAAAACTTCTAAAGGTGCTATCAAACCAGATAAAAATAGATAAAATAACAACCAAAAATTTTCTAAAGCAGTAGCCCGTTCTGTCCAAAAGGCGAACATGGCAAAGGTGTACTGAATCGTAAACCGCAAAGCAAAAGCTATCACCACCGCCAATGTAAACAGCAGAAATCTACTCAAGCTTGGTATCCAAAAAGCTTGGGGATAAAGAATAAAAAATAATGCCACTAATAAAAAAGTAAACATTAGCCGAGCAAATCTTTCAGAAAGATGTCCTGCAACATGATGCCATACTGGGTCGAGTGGTTGTAGTAACTTAGGGGAAAGCTTACCTTCCACAACCTCTTTTTCAAAATCCCAAATTACCCAAACAGTTGTTAATTGTCTAACTACAAAAACCGCTATAAAATAGCGGGCAAAATCCACAGGTGATAGCCCAAACTGCCCACCTTGTGCTGCCTGTATCCAGATACCCATGAGGATAATCGGCAAAGACCCAGCCAAAACCCATAAGATTAGTTCTGCTCGATACTCAACCATATAGGCGTAGTATACTGACAGCAAGGTTAGAGCTTTTTTAATAAATTTTTTCATCTATGGTGCATTCTCCTCTCGGCAACTCTATTTCTGACAGCGATCGCTACAGCTACACAACACCTGCCTGAAAAACTCGTCCAATTACTTCTTCTACAGGCGGTTCGGTGACAGTTAAATCAATTACCTCCAAATCCGTCAAAATCTTCGATAACGTGCGGGTGAGCGCCTCTCTAGATACCATAAAATGCACCGATCGCCCTTCTAAGAGTTGCACATCCCCGTATGTCATAAGTTTTTCTATCGGCAGAGGCTGGGCTAACTCTATATGAACTTCCCGGTAAGGGGCAAAACGTTTTAGTAATCCATCTAAACTGCCGTCATACATCAGGTTTCCCTGGTGAATCAACAGCACGCGTTGACACAAAGCTGTGATATCAGCCATATAATGACTCGTCAACAGCACTGTAGCCTGATAACGCTGATTGTAGTCGCGCAAAAAATCGCGTACTGCTACCTGAGCATTTACATCTAGTCCCAGAGTCGGTTCATCTAGGAATAATACGTGGGGACGGTGTAAAAGTGCTGCTAGCAATTCTGCCTTCATTCGCTCACCCAAAGATAGCTTCCGTACTGGCTGGATAAGTTTGCCTTCTAGGGAAAGCATCTCTGTTAATTCTCCTACCCGCCTTTGAAACTCTTTATCAGAGATGTTGTATACAGCAGCATTAATTTTCAAAGAATCCAGTGCTGGTAAATCCCAAATAAGCTGCTGCTTTTGCCCCATCACTAAGGTAATTTTTTGCAAAAATGCTTCTTTCCGATGAAACGGAATTTGTCCAGCTACTGTGACTTTACCGCTTGAAGGATGAATCAGTCCCGTAAGCATTTTTAGTGTGGTGGTTTTACCGGCACCATTTGGCCCCAAAAACCCCACTACTTCACCAGGGGCAATTTCAAAGGAAATATTCTCAACTGCTTTAATTGAGCGGTAGGTACGGTGGAAAAGGTGGGTAATTGCACCTTTAATACCCGGACTTTTAACTGCCACTGGATAAGATTTACTCAGATTTTCAACAACGATGATTGACATATTTTTTATATTAGAACCACAGATGTATAGAGACACACGTAAATCATCGGTGTTTAACGCTTTTTATCAAGCAGAATTCAGGAGTCAGTAGTCAGAATGGGCTAAACGCCCCGCTAACACAATGAATTGAATTCTGACGGAAAAAATGGATAGCGAGTTTGAGTTTGTCTTGATTGTGACTTCTAGATTCTTCAACTATGGTTCTAATACCAATTCTGTAGAAGATGCGCCAACTATATGAGGAACGAACCGCAAAGGACACAAAGAAACAAAGAAGAAGCCAAGAAAATTTGGCACAGCCTCATAAAGAAATGGTATTAAGTAAGAAAGCAGGGATTTTCGCCAGTGACATATCATCATTTCCTGTGGTGGGCATGACGCACAACACATAGACTTTAGCGTAAACGTCCCGATCGCAGTGTACTGATAATTAACCACAAACCCAATAAACTAGCAACGGCAAAGAGGATGGTGCTTAAAAAAGATAGCTGGCTTGTCTGCGCTCTGGTGGAAATAATTGCTGCACCCATAATCAGCGAACCCACTAGTATACTAAAAGAGAGTCGGTTTGCCGCATCGTCCATTGTGCGCCGCACGCCATCTAAACCCCGCAGCGATAGATTCCACTGTAAGGTTTCTGAGGTTACTCGATCTAACAGCAGTTCTATTTGGCGAGGAGACTGGAGAGAGAGACTTTTTATATCTAAGGCTGTTCGTAATAGCGATCGCACTGGATTATCGCCCAGTAATTGCCGACGAAACAAGTCTGTAATTAATGGTTTAACTTCATCGAAAAAATTAAGCTCTGGGTTGAATGTCCGCGCTACCCCTTCTAAATTCGCCAGAGTTTTGGCATACAGACCCATATTGCTAGGTAATCTAATTTTATTATTCCGCGCAACTTGTAAAACCTCATAGATTATCTGACTGAAGTTTATTTGCGTCAGGCTAACATTGTGATACTTTCGCAACATGCGATCGTAATCATTTTCTAACCGTGATAAAATTACTGGTTGAGCCGAATCTGATAGCTGCAAAGTTAATTGAGCGCACCTTTGAGCATCTAAATCAACGATCGCTAACAACATCTCTGTTAATATCTGCTGTGTACGAGGATCAAGTCTTCCCACCATCCCACAGTCTAAGAGGGCAACTCGCCCATCTTTGAGATAAAACAAGTTTCCCGGATGGGGATCAGCGTGAAAAAAGCCATCAATATATAGTTGCTGAAAAAATACCCGAAATAACAAAGTAGTTATTTCTTTACGCTCTACAGCAGGGTCTTTACCATTATTGTTGTTCTCCAAATCCGCCAACAGAAACGGTACGCCATCCAGCCATTCCATCACCAGTAATTTTTCTGTGGTCAATTCCCAGTTAATTTCCGCAACCACTATTTGTGTAGGATCATACCACCGACTTTTAGATAAGTTGCGTCGCAGTTGGTCTGTAAAACCCGCTTCCCGTGTAAAATCTAACTCGGCTTCTAGAGCTTTGGTGAATTCTTCGGCGATGGATTTGATTTCATAGGTTTGCCCAAACTCAGTCCGCGCCACTAAATCGGCAATACCTTGAATTAAAGCAATATCTTGGGCAATAGTCAGATCAATTCCCGGACGTTGGACTTTCAGAGCGACTTCTCGACCATCTGCTAATGTAGCGCGATGAGTCTGGGCAATTGATCCCGCCGCTACGGGGATCGGGTTAACTACGCTGAAAGTTTCTGTTAGTGGACGTTTTAATTCTTTACGGAGGATTATTTCTATCTCTGACCAAGGGACTGGTGGTACTTCGTCTTGTAAAGTTGATAGTTCCTCAATGTAGGCGGCGTTCAGTAAATCTGGACGCGTAGACATTAGCTGGCCAAGTTTGACGTAAACTGGCCCCAAGTCTACCAAGATATTTTTTAAAACCGCAGGTGTCGGTAACTGAGGTTCATCAGCTTTGCCACCAGTGAGCAACCTTCGCATATAGTCCCAGCCATTGCGAAGGAATACTTCCAGAATTTCTCGTTGACGGGGAACAGTTTGGGTGAGGAACATTTTTATAAATAACTGCAAAGACGCAGGGAGTTAAAGAGGTAAGCAACAGAGAATGACAATACAACCGGAATCCGCTCTAGTTTTGGTACTGGTTAAAGTTTTGCTAGCTGCGCCATAGTCTTGGAATCTTTTTAGAGATGATTGTATGGCTTCGTAGAGTTTCTGTTCGCTCAACATTCGTTTGACGTAATGAGAGCAAGAATCCCCACCATGTAATAAGCGATGAGAGCAACTAAATCCTTTGGAAGGAGAAATATATTTTTGTTTGATCGACCGTAATAGACTGCATTGCCATTGTTTTGGCCAGAGGCTCAAAGCTAATAATGTCCATAACTGTCAGAAAAAATAGCAGACAGTCAAGTTATAATAGGAAAATAGACTTTTTCGCCTCTGCCAAGGGTTTTAACTTTTATAGCAGGTCGGTAAATCGGGGATCGCTTTGGAGAATTTTAAGGATCTGCTTAATTTCCTGGGTACGTTCTTTATTGACAACGAGGGTGACATTGCGATCGCGCACAATCACCACGTCCTCTAAACCAATAGTAACAACTACATCCTCTGGATTGGAGGCATAAATAATCGCCCCATGCGTATCTAGCCCTATGTGGGTAGCAAGTTCTACATTGGGATTCTCTTCTGTTTTGAGTAAGCGCTCGATCGCATTCCAATCTCCCAAATCATCCCAACCAAAATCAACTGGCAAAACGTATGCTAAAGTTGTCTTTTCCATTAGGGCATAGTCTATACTCTTCTTAGGCAACTGGGGATAAATATCAGCACCCTGTTGTTCTAAAGGTTCGATAATTTCTGGAGCATGGGTATGTAGTTCTTTGAGAACAACCCCTGCCCGAAAAACGAACATTCCACTATTCCAGCTAAAACGTCCCGTAGATAAAAAAGTCTCTGCCGTTTCGCGGTTGGGCTTTTCAGTAAAGCGATTGACGTGATAAGCTGGCAACTCATTAAAGCTACCTATCTTTTCACCTTGTTCAATATAGCCGTAACCGGTTGATGGAAAAGTAGGTTTGATCCCCAGTGTAACGATCGCTGCTGTGCTTGCTGCCAGTTGCGTAGCCGCGCTTAATGTGTGTGCAAACGCTTCTTCGTCCGCAATCCAGTGGTCAGCAGGGAAAAAGCCAATCACAGCGTCTTCTCCATAGCGCTGTTTGATTTTTAAACTTGTCCAAGCAACGGCTGCGGCTGTGTCTCTGCCTTCCGACTCAATTAGTAAGTTTTCAACTGGTAGATCGGGTAATTGTTGTCTTACCCCTTCAGCTATCTGACTAGAAGTGATCACCCACAAGGAATCCCATCCCGTTCGGGTTCGCCAGTCGCCTGCGGAGGGAAACCCTCCCGCAGCGCTGGACTCACCGCCACCGAGTTTTATCAATCGATCGGCGGTTGCTTGTAATAAACTTCTAGAGCTACCATCAAGACTTAAAAATTGCTTAGGTCGGTTTTTGCGGCTCAGGGGCCAAAAACGTTCACCTTTACCACCAGCTAGGATTACGGGGAACAATAAAGTATTCATGTTGTCATACACGCCTACCGAAGAACATTATAAGTTTACAGTGAGCCTTTCCACTGGCAATATCTGTAGCTTGGATTAACATACTTTTAGGGAGTGGTTGAGTGGGGAAATAATTGTGATAAAACAAGTCGAATGGTCGGAAAATCCGGTTACATCTCAGCAAGTAGTAGAATTTGAACCTGAGGTGCGACAGCAGCAAATTCAACGCACGGAAAATCAGGTAGCGCCAGCACCAGTAGCCGACTCAGAGGAGGAGGATGTCGAACTAAACTCGCCAGCCAATCCGAACCGTAGCGTCGTCGAATCAGTGGGCGCGATTCCCAATCAGCTTTACGAGAGACTGGGCTTAACCATGCCTCGATGGCTGTTGTGGATCATGACGATTGTCATCGGCATCATCTTATCTGGGCTGCTAGTCTCGACATTAGCACTGTGGACTCCTTTGTGGAGCAATCTCGATCGAACAGATGAAGATTTAGGAAATACTCCAAAAGACGAGGTAAAAATACCGCTACCAGGAGAGTTGTGGAGCAAACTCTCCCAGTACCAGCTTTCACGACCCATGAATATTTTAATTATGGGAATTGAACCAGTTAACGGTACTGTTGATGGTTCACCAGAAAGCTTTGCTGGCAAAAGCGACTCCATGCTTATGGTACGCCTTAACCCTAGTGAAAAATCTGTACGGGTGCTTTCGATTCCCAAAGATACGATGATTGCCATCCCCGAAAAGGGAGAAAAGGGATTAACTAAGGTATCTGATGCCAATGCCAAAGGCGGCCCAGTCTTGGCAGCACGGGTAGTTAGCCGGACATTAAATAATGCTCCAATCGATCGCTACATCCGTATTTCTACTAGCGGCTTACGGCAGTTAGTCGATCAGTTAGGCGGGGTCGAGGTCTTTGTTCCCCAATCGATGGCATATAAAGACTCTAGCAGTCGGCTGTCGATTAATTTAGTCAGTGGTTGGCAAACCCTCAATGGCGAACAAGCAGAACAGTTTGTGCGGTTCCGCGAACCAGGTTTGGGAGATTTGCCGAGAGTGCAGCGTCAGCAAGCACTAACAGCAGCATTGCTGCAACGCTTAAATAGTCCTACCATTTTACCCAGGTTGCCTCAATTAACTCGCTTGATGCGAAAATACTTTGATACCAACCTGAAGATGGAAGAAATGATGGCGTTGGTCAACTTTGGCCTCAACCTAGATCGAGATAATTTCCAAATGACGGTGTTACCTGGTACCTTTAGCCGCTTTAGCAAAGACCCTGATAGCTATTGGCTAAATATGACTGGACAACAGAGCCTGTTGAATGATTATGTTGGGGTAAATGTACCTGGTCTGAAACCAGATATACGTCAGGTTCCTAACCTCAAAATTGCTATTCAAAATGCCTCCAATCAACCTCAGCTAACTGAAAAAGTTATTGCTTATCTCAAACAGAAAGGCTTTACTAATATTTACAAAGTGCCTGATTGGCCAGATACCCAACGTCAAACTCAGATTATTGTCCAAAAAGGCAATCGGCGAGTTGGTGTTGATTTGCAAAAAGTCTTAGGCTTGGGTCAAATCGAGGTGTCAGCGATTGGTGATTTAGAATCTGACCTCACAATTCGGATTGGTAAAGATTGGAAATAGTCATTGGTCATTAGTCATTAGTCATTGATCTAATGACAAAGGACTAATGACAAAGGACTACTAAAAAATAATGAAGTTATGAAAAAGATTTTACTGCGATTTTTGGGTTTGATTGTAATTTTGATACTAGCATTTTGCTGGATAATACTTAATCCTAAACCTGCTTTTGCTCAACTCAACACAATTAACTACAACAATATAAATTTAGAAAATCGTGATTTCTCTAATGCTGATTTGGCAGGTGTGACTTTTGTAGCAGCAGAAATGCGGGGGACGAATTTTCAAGGAGCGAATTTAACCAACGCAATTCTCACTAAAGGAGTTTTGTTAAAAGCAAATTTGGAAGGCGCGAATTTAAGCGGCGCTTTAGTCGATCGCGTCACTATGGATGGTGCTAACCTAAAAAATGCCATTTTCACAGAAGCAACTTTGACCCGTAGCCGTTTTTACGATGCCGAAATTACAGGCGCTGATTTTACCGACGCTTTGATTGACCGTTATCAAGTGTCGCTAATGTGTGAAAGGGCTGATGGGGTAAATCTGGTTACGGGTATGTCAACGCGAGATAGTTTAGGTTGTAAGTAAAGAGGCTCAGTGTTGAGCATAAAAACGGAGACATCTTACCGAAAAGATGGAAAATACAAATTCTTTATTAAACTATGTATTATTCGCTATCGATTTGATTTTAATTTGGGATTTGGTCAGAGATAAAAATATAAAAATTTATGAGCAAACACAAAAGAAATTTCAAGTTAGTAAGCTGTCGTGTATTTAATTTGCACAACTAGGGCGGGCAAGATGCCCACCCCACAAGAGATTTATTTTTTGGAGGATGCAAATTAAACTATTTTTAGCTTACCTATTTTTACTACAATATATGGCAGTTGTGATGTCTTCAGGGAACAGATAAAACCTCTACTTCTCCTTGTTACCCTACTTAATATTGAGTGAGAATTGCAAAACCAGTTTCTTTTAACTACTACTAGGAATTTCAATCAAAAACTCTGTTCCTTCTCCAGGTTTAGAGGAACATTTAATTTGTCCATGATGTTTTTCAACTACTATTTGATAACTAATAGACAATCCTAAACCCGTACCTTTACCTGGTGCTTTGGTAGTGAAGAAGGGATCAAACATGTGCGATCGCACTTCTTCTGAAATCCCTAGACCATTATCAGCTATTCTAATTACAACCTGGTTATTAGTGGTGTGCGTATTAATCCAGATAGTCAAAGGTATTATAGGACACCTTTGTGATAACTTCAAATACCTTTGCTGTATAGTTTTAAATTTTTCCTCTAATGCATCAATACTATTACTAAGAAGATTCATAAACACTTGATTTAATTGCGCGGGATAGCATTCGAGCAAAGGGAAAATAGCATATTCTTTAATAATCTCAATAACTGGGTGTTCATGATTATTTTTGAGCCTATGCCCTAAAATCAGCAAAGTACTATCCAATCCTTCATGAATATCTACTGCCTTCAATCCAGCCTCATCTGTACGAGAGAAGTTTCGCAGTGATAGCACAATATCACAAATTCGCTCTGCTCCTACTTTCATTGATTCAAGAGTTTGGGGTAAATCTTCAATGATAAAGTCCAAATCAGCCTTGTCAATTTGATCTTGGACAGATGGTAACAGGGAGGAATTTTGACGGTAAAGTTTCACTACCTTTAGTAGTTCTTCAGTATATTTATTTAAATGTATTAGATTGCCAAAAATAAAACTCACAGGATTATTGATTTCATGAGCCACTCCAGCAAGTAATTGTCCTAAACCTGCCATTTTTTCACCCTGAATTAACCTAGTCTGAGTTTGTTTTAATTCTTGCAGAGCTTGAGTCAGTTCTAAAGTTTGACGTTTAGTTTGGTCGAGTAATTCCGCTTGATGAATTGCAATTCCCAATTGTACAGCTACTTGAGCCAGTAAATTGATTTCTTCCTCTTTCCAATAACGTGGTTGCGAATTTTGATAAGCAACTAATAATCCCCATAATTTTTCACCTTGTCGAATGGGAACAAAAGTTTCGTTGCGCGGAAGTTCGTTATCGTCTTCTGTGTCCTCAAAAGTTTCCATAATCATTAGTTGCTCTTGTAGGACAGGTTTCCAACCATCTTTGAAGGAATCTGCTACAAATTTACCGCTCCAATCTGCGTTGAAGCGGTAGATTGCAACTCTCTCGACTTCGAGCAATTCTCGCACAGCTTGAGTAGTGGTTCTAAAAATAGTTTTAATATCGAGTGACTGGCGAATTTTATCAATGGTTGCAGCTAGCAATTCTTGCCGTTCCATTGCTTTTTCTCGTTCGGTGGCTTCTGCTAACTGGATAACCTGCATTTGAACTTGCTTTAAATAAGAATCCTGTTTTAATGCAACTCCCAATTGCTCGGCTATTTGACTGGTAAATTCAATTTCAGAAGGTTGCCAATAACGAGGAGCGGTACATTGGTGAATACACAATAATCCCCAAAGTTCACCTTTTTTTAATAGAGGTGCGACCATATTTGCCCGCACCTGAAATTTTTCTAGGATTTGGACGTAGCAACTTGCAAACTTGGCTTGATAAATATCAGCGATCGCATTGACTCGACCTTGAGCGTAAAGGGGTGCAAAGTTTTCCCCAAAGCAATAATCATAAACTTTTTCTGCGATTACCGAGTTACACTCAGGGACAAAATCCTCAGAAATAAATTCTCCTTCCCAATCTTTTTGAGGGTCAAAACGAAAGACTGCCACTCTATCAGCTTGCAGCATTTTCCGCGCCTCGGTGACAGTAGTCTGGAAGATTGTATCTAAATCTAGGGACTCCCGAATTCGAGTAATCACGTTAGTTAATGTCTTTTGTTGCTCTGCTTGGTACTGAGCGTATGTCAGCAACTTATGGTGTCGCACTGCCACACCAATTTGTGTGCCGATTTTGGTTAGTGATTCGACTTCATAAGATTGCCACTGTCTGGGTGAGACATTTTGGTAAGCAGCAATGACTCCCCAAAGTTGATCTCCTTGGAGAATGGGGGCAGTTGCAAAGGCTTTTGCTTGGAATTTCTCCAATAGGGTTACATGACAGTTTGTTAATCCGGCTTGGTAAATATCATTAACTGTAAATGTCTCATTGTTAACGTAACGCCCGCCTTGCGTCTGTTGTAAATAAGTATCAAAAATCGTAGGCTGAATACCAACTAGGGGAGTCCAATCTTCAGCAAATGATTCAGCAACAAAGTTACCACTCCAATCTGGATTGAAGCTGAATATGGCAACTCGGTCAGCTTGCAGCAGCTTGCGTATTTCTTGAGTTGTGGTTTTAAAGATGGTTTCAATATCAAGGGGTGAGCGAATTTTATCGACGATCCGAGCTATTACTTGGTCGCGCTGAACTGCTTGAGCTAATTTTGCAGCTTGCAATTGGACTTGCTTGAGATGCTTCGCTTGTTGAATCGCAACGGCAATATGGTCAGCAATTTGACGAACAAACTCAATTTCCGATTCTTTCCAGTCACGAGTCTCATTGCACTGATGAATACAAAGCAGTCCCCACAGTTCATTCTGGGGCGATAATGGGACAACAAGATTACCTAGTATCTGAAATTTACTCAAAATTTCCACATAACACTCACTCAGTCCTGCCTTGTAAATATCTCCTACTGCTTGTACTTGTCCTTCTTGATAACTAGAAGCAAATTCTTCTCCAAAACAGCGATCGCAAACCTTTACTTCTAATGCCGAATTCCAACCAGGCGCAACATCTTCATAAACAAATTCTCCTTTCCAATCTTTCTCTAAGTCAAACTGGAAAACTGCTACACGGTCAGCATTTAGGAACTGACGTACTTGTGTAACAGTAGTTTTAAAAATTCTTTCTAAATCAAGAGACTCCCGAATTCGCACAATTACACTCGCCAGAGCCTTTTGTTGCTCTAGTTGCTCTTGAAATTGAACGCTTGACAATAGAAGTTGATCTTCTGTGGAATTTGAATTTGGTTCCATTGCACTGGATTATATCGTTTTTATACAAGAGTTCTTCATACCAAACTTCATGAGTCGAAAATATGACAAACTGCGAATTTTGACAGCGTTCAACTATTTACTAGAAGATGGTTATTCTTATAGTTCCCCTTTCTTGATCTATTTTCTTTAATGGGTTAAAAATAATTTTGACTTGTATACAAAAGAAGACATGAATAATTCAAGATTGGTAGTAAACGGCTCTAGCCCTTACTAAGAGACGATTTAAATGAACTTCACATTGCGATCGCAGTAATTTTGCTTTGCTCCCCGCAGGCATCAGACTATAAACTAATGACTGATTTGCCAAAATTTACCTGACAGACTAAGGTATTTCAGGTTAAATGTTTTAAAGTATGCACTCTGTAAGAGTTGTCGGGTATTATTCGTGACACAACAAGACCAAAAACCCTCTCGTTCTTTCGCTGGAATTGCTGGCATTGTTGCCGCAGCCACATTAATTAGTAAAGTCTTCGGTTTAGTGCGGCAGCAAGCGATCGCTGCGGCTTTTGGTGTTGGTGCTGCTGCTACCGCCTATAGCTACGCCTATATTATCCCTGGTTTTCTATTGATATTACTCGGTGGTGTCAATGGGCCATTACACAGTGCGATCGTCAGTGTTTTAGCCAAGCGACGGCGAGAAGAAGCGGCTCCCCTAGTGGAAACCGTGACAACACTGGTGGCTGGAATGCTGTTGCTGGTGACAGTTGCTCAAATTTTATTTGCGGATGCGATCGTTGATATAGTCGGTCATGGTTTGGAAGAGACAACCAGAGCGATCGCCATTCAACAACTCCGCATTATGGCACCAATGGCTTTATTTGCCGGTTTAATTGGCATCGGCTTCGGTACTCTTAATGCAGCCAATCAATATTGGTTACTTTCCATTAGTCCCTTATTATCTAGTATTACCGTTGTTATCGGTCTTGGTATCCTGGCGATGCAATTGGGCAAGGATATTATTAAACCGGAGTACGCTTTAATTGGTGGAATGGTCTTAGCTTGGGGAACCTTAGCAGGAGCAGTTCTCCAGTGGTTAGTGCAGCTAATTGTCCAGTGGCGGTTAGGACTCGGCACATTACGCCTGCGGTTTGACTTTAAATCCCCAGGTGTTCAAGAAGTCATTAGAATCATGACTCCGGCGACAGTTTCCTCTGGAATGATGCCAATTAATGTTGCCACCGATCTTTATTTCGCCAGTCCTATTCCTGGGGCTGCGGCAGGATTTAACTATGCGAATCTATTAGTCCAAACTCCCTTGGGGATTATTTCTAATATCATTTTACTGCCTCTGTTGCCGATATTTGCCAGGCTTGCTAGCCCCGAAAATTGGCCAGATTTAAAATTACGCATTCGCCAAGGATTGTTACTCACTGCCTTCACTATGCTACCGCTAGGGGCGTTGATGGTAGCGCTATCAGTACCCATTGTGCAGGTGGTATATGAACGCGGTGCTTTCAAACCAGAAGCCACACAGCTAGTTTCATCCTTGCTAGTCGCTTACGGAATTGGGATGTTCGTCTATTTGGGACGTGATGTTTTGGTGCGAGTATTCTACGCTTTAGGCGATGGACAGACACCTTTTCGTATCAGTGTTTTTAACATCTTGCTCAATATCTTATTAGATTGGTTTTTCGTTAAACCTTTTGGCGCTCCCGGTTTGGTGTTGGCAACAGTGGGTGTAAACTGTAGCTCAATGTTGATGCTGTTGTGGCTACTCGATCGCAAACTCAATGGTTTACCTTGGCGCGAGTGGGGTTTGCCGATTCTGGGTTTGGCTGCTGGTAGCATGGTAGCTGGGGTAGCAAGCTATGGGACATTGGTTGGTTCTCAACAATTGCTAGGTAAAACGGGTTTACTGATTCTGGTGTTGCAATTGTGCGTATCTGGCTTTGTAGGGATTGCGGTGTTTGCTGCGATCGCTTCCTGGATGAAAATACCAGAGGTGAATATTTTTATATCTCGCCTCCGTCAGCGCTTTTTGAAGAAATAACTGTTATTTGAATTTTTCAATCGGTATAACCAAGTGGGTGAGAAATAATTCAGCCACTTGGGTGAACCAGATGTGCGAGGTTACATTTTGTAAAAAAAGAGATTCTAGTACTAGAGAACATTGATTTTACCTAACTCTAGTGAAAAGAATTCTATGAAACTTACAAAATTAGCTGCCTCTGCATTCGCGATTGCTTCCATTGTCCTCTCGGCAGGAATTGCTTCTGCTCAAACAGCCGGTACAAACGGTAATTACATTGGTGCTGGTGTTGCAGTTGGTGCAACCAGTGGCGGACAAGGAAACGATGAAGCGCAAATTGGCGGTAATATTCAAGGACGTTACGCCGTTCCTAATGCACCTGTTTCCCTGCGTGGTTCTGTGCTGTATGGTGGTGATGCTGCTGCAATTATGCCCATCGTGACTTACGATGCGCCCATCGCCAAAAACACTAACGTTTACTTCGGTGGTGGTTATTCTTTTGTAACTGATGAAGGTCAAAAAACCCCATTAGGCAATCGGAATTCACCTGTAGTCACCCTTGGGATTGAATCAGAAGTTAGCAATAATGTCATTGCCTACGGCGATACTAAATGGGGTATTGATGCCTACAGAAATAGTGATGCTGATGCTGTCAGTTTCCAAGCTGGATTAGGCTATCGTTTCTAGTTATTACGAGCTAGGAAACAGCTTATTCGCAACCTAAAGCATGATGTTTACCAGCCGTAATAGTAATTATTTCTGTCATGTCTGAGCATTAAAACTCAAACATGACCCATTTTTTTAATCATTTTTATTTATGATTATGATAACCAATTATATTTGGCTATTATCAATAGTTTCTCTTAAAGTGAAATGACCAATTTTAAATATGCATAAAAGATATTACTCATGGAAAAGATTAATCCCATTCCAGAAATACTGGGTGAAACAACTGATGTAGAATCTTGGCTAATTCGGGCTGGGCTAAGATTTTCAGACTTAGGTGACGATGCCGCCAGTCTTGCAATCCGTAAGCAATGGCGAGAATATCAAGCCGCAGTTCAAAGATGCTGTGCAGTCTTACACCAACCACCATCACGTGTTCAACTAAGCGGCGACTATGCCAACCTGAGAATACCTGGTGGTGCATCAACTATAAAACTTACTCATTGACAGAAAAGAATAAATATAAATGTTTTGAAAAACCACATCTATCGTAGGGATAATATCCTGTGAGAAGTGGATTCATGTCTATATGAATTTCCCCTACCACACAGGTCTATTCACATTAAAGAATTATTAATAATAAGCTGAGACGACGAATTTATCTTGATACACAACATAAATAGATCCCCGATCGCTTTTGCGAAATTGGGGATCTATGGTTTTTAACGATCGCAAATTAAAAAAGCCTACGATGGTGTAAGAACAACCTAAAGTCCAAAATCATTTATTGCCGTTGCCATTACCACCATTGCCATTGCTGTGAATGACACGTTCAGCAAGCTTTTCCGGTACTTCCTGCAAATGGTCATATTCCCAGTGGAAGGAACCAACGCCAAGAGTGAGCGATCGCAGTTCTACAATAAAATTCTGCATCTCAGCTTGTGGCAAGTATGCAGAAACATTATCCCAGCTTTGCCAATCGTTTCTGCCCTCATAACCTAAAATTTGCCCCCGTCTACCACTCAATAGTTGCAGCACTTTGGAGGTAAATTCGCTTGGCGTAGTCACTTCCACCCGCAGAATTGGTTCTAACAGGGTAGGTTCCGCTTGGGGTATCCCCGTTTGCATGGCTAATCGGGCAGCTTGCTTAAAGGCTTGTTCGGAACTATCAACGTTGTGGTAAGAACCATTAGTCAGAGTTACCGCCAAATCCACTAGTGGGAAGCCCAAAGGCCCAGATGTTAGAAATTCCCGCACGCCCATTTCCACCCCGGGAATGTATTGTTTCGGAACCACGCCACCGACAATAGTTTCATTAAAGTTAAAGCCTGTACCGCGTGGTAAGGGTTTGATTTCGAGAAAAACATCACCAAACTGTCCGTGACCACCGCTTTGATGCTTGTAGCGCCCATGAACTGAAGCCACCGTTTTGCGAATGGTTTCTTTGTAAGGCACTTGCGGTAAATGGGTTGTCATCGGTAGATTATATTTGCGGCGCAGTCTGTCTAGGGTCACTTGTAAATGAATCTCGCCTTGACCCCACAGGATTACTTCGTGAGTATCGCCATGTTGTTCCCAAGCAAGCGAACAGTCTTCTTCTAATAACTTGGTGATGGCACTGCTGAGTTTAACTTCATCGTTACGCTTTTCTGGTGTAATAGCCAGAGCATAGACAGGTTCCAACTGGGAAGCTTTAGGTAATTCTATTGCCGACTGCTGTTCTATCGAGATTGTATCGCCTGTCTTGATTCCTTCTAAACGGCTCAATGCCACAATTTCACCAGCACTAACTTGGTTAACAAACTGTTGTTGTTGCCCCATGAGGCGGTAAATTCCACCAGTCCGAATGCCGTTGAGGACAATACCATCAGTTAATTTGCCCCGCCAAACACGCACGAGAGAGAGTTTGCCACCTTGGGGAGTGTAATAAGTTTTTAATACCTGTGCTAGAGGTGTATCACCTTTTAAGTTTTTTAAGCGACGTTCTGCTGTGGTTTCTGCTTCAGGGGCTTCTCGTAACAAGGCTTCTAATAGAGGTCTAACACCATAATCTTGTTCTGCCACACCAAAGAAAACGGGTACTACTAAATCTGCCCCTAATTCCATTTTTAAATCTTTGAGAATTTCTTCTTGGGGTGGTTCGATGTCTTCTAAAAGTTCTTCGAGTAAATGGTCGTCAAAATTTGCTAGGGTTTCGAGCATTTCTGCCCGTGCTATATGTTCTTCTTCTTTTAAACTTTCGGGGAAGGGGATGGGGTCAGCTGGTGCGCCTGGATGATATTTATATGCCTGTTCGCTTACCATATCGATAAAGCCGATGAGTTGTTCCCCGTTCATGATGGGATATTGATGCGCTACCAGGGGACGGCTAGATACTGCTTTCAGGGCGTGTAACGTTTCTAAGACATGAATATTTGCCCGATCCATCTTGTTGACGAAGACGAGGTGGGGAATTTCCCAATCGTCGAGGAATTTAAATAATGGGGCAAGGGTGAGGACTCGTTCGCGGATGGGTTCGCAAACTACAATTGCCGCATCCACTCCGATTAAAGCATTGTAAGTTTCTTGGGCAAATTCTACGCTTCCCGGACAGTCAATAAAAGTGAAGCGAATGTCGTTATACTCAGTGCTAGCGGCACTGACTTCTACACTCATCTGGCGATCGCGCGACTCGGTAGCGCTATCTCCTACTGTATTGCTGTCTTTAATACTCCCTTTGCGAGAAATTGCCCCTGTGACAAATAACAAGCTTTCTAGTAAAGTGGTTTTTCCACTTAAATAAGGCCCGACAATTGCCACATTCCGCGAATCCGATTTTACTTTTTCATTCATAAAACCTCCCTTGCGGTAAGTCTTTTATAACCGCATGATTCTGTATATATCAAGGGATAAAAAAATGGTTCTCTGGAGTCAAAATTACCCCTTCTTTAATTTGTTATTATCCACCCTTTAATCGAAAGTTTAAAAAAATGTAGCCTGTCGTAAGATTTAGCTTAACAAAAGTTAATGGCAGTAAAGTTTAATAGCGAATCTAAAATTATTGTAAATAACTTTTTATGAAGTAAATTTAACTGAAAGTGTTGCGAATCAGAAAATCAATGACATTATCATTTTCTAAATATCCCATAATAGGGTTAGTAAGTTTGACTTTGTTGGTTGTTAGTATTCCCTCGCCGTCTCTTTCTCTCTCTCCCTCTGTCCCCTCAAAGCTGGCACAATCTAATGGTAAAACTGCTATAGACTCGTTAAACCAAGGCTTACAGGCAATTCAGGCGGGAAAAGTACAAGATGCGATCGCAGCTTTTAAACAAGCAGCCAAGTTAGATCCGACATTAGCACCAGCCTACTATAATTTAGGATTAGCATACCGACAGACGGGACAATTACAACCCTCTGCGGATGCATTTTATCGAGCAACGCAAGCCGATGCTAAATTTGCTCCAGCTTTTGCTAATTTAGGTGGTGCGTTGTTAGAAGGCAATAATTTACAGTTAGCTAACGATTATTTACAGCGATCGCTAGAACTCGATCCAAAATTAGGATTTGCCCATTATAACTTGGGCTTGGTACGAGAGCAGCAAGGAGATTGTAAGAAAGCGATCGCATCTTTTAAAAAAGCGATTGAATATAGCAAAAATGCACCAGAACCTCCTTACCATATAGGTATGTGTTATCTCCAACAAGGTAAACTCGATCCAGCTAGAAGTGCATTTTATCAGGCATTAAAAATTAATCCTAAGTATCCAGAAGCTTACTACAATCTCGGCTCAATTTTTTTCCAACAAAGTAAATTACAAGAGGCATTAGAAGCTTTTAGAAAATCAGCCGAAGCTAACTCTAACTATCCCAACGCTTATTATGGTGCAGGGTTAGTTTTTATCCAGTTAAAGCAATATGGTGATGCAGTACAAGTATTGCAATTCGCTAGAGATTTATACAATGCTCAAAAAAATCTCCAGTGGGCGAAAAACGCCGAGAAATTGTTGCAACAGGCACAAAATTTAAAATGAATAGTAAATTTTCATTAGTCATTAGTCATTTGTTCTTTGTCTAAAACGAATGACCAATGACCAATGACTGATAAATTACCAACCTCGCTGAGGCACAAAAGCTTAATATTGCATAACATAAAACTATTGGATTGGCTCGCTGGTGTTATCTGAACTAGTCCCAATTGGAATGGAACCTAATGCAAAAGCGCCAGAAAAGTCGATTTTTATTTAGCGATCGCTGGCTCGATCGGCATTTAATTGTTCGCAACATAGAAGCCTTTCAAGACTTAATTGTGATTGTCTTGTGTTTGGGTTTGTTCGCCGTCATGCTAATCCAACACTCGCAAGGTACTTCCTACGTATTCAAATATACTCTTTTTGGAAGATGAATCGCTCTTTCAGGGTGAGTATAAAGTTAATTAGAAATTCTCAAAGAGGGTCAAGCAATGACTACAAATACAAGTAACGGACAATCTCAAACAGCGATTAGCGACTTGGAGTATGATTTTGTCACCGTCTTGCACAATAAGGCTGAAGCTGTTAAAGCTTATGATACCTACATTCAAGATGCAGAGCAAGCAGGTTCTCAGCCTTGTGTAGAGTTGTTCCAAAAATTGCGGCAATCTGATATTGAACACGCACAAGAGATTCGCCAACATCTGCAACAATTGCTGCAACACGGTAAGATGTAATCCAGTTTTTGAAGAGCTACGCCTACACACTTGTTGATTACATTAGACGCAAAGCGAAAATAGTTTAGACGCGTCTGTTTCAGCATAAAAAAAGCAGATGGTTATTCCCATCTGCTTTAATACTAAAGATTCATTCTCTCCTTTACATAGATACCAACTGATTAACTGGAGCAATCCCAGCCAAATCTAAAATTGGCGCGATCGCATCTTCTCGCTTCACCGCCATCATGTGAACCCCTTGACATAATTGCCGCGCTATTTGCACTTGCTCGGCGGCAATTGTTATCCCTTCCTCAAAAGGATCTTTAGCTTTTGCTAATCTATCAATAATATGTTGGGGAATATTTACACCCGGAACACATCTATTAATAAACTGAGCATTCTTTGCCGATTTCAACAGAAAAATTCCTGCCAAAATCGGTTTTTTATAGCCAGCAGCAATTGTATCCATAAACTTTTCTAGAACATCAAAATCAGTAATCAACTGACTTTGAAAAAACTGCGCTCCAGCTTCGATTTTGCGTTCAAATCGACTTTGCAAACCCGACCAACTTTTACATTGCGGATCTACTGCTGCACCAACAAATAAATCTAACGCTCCATCAGTCAAGGGTTTTTCGTTACAATCAACGCCTTGATTCATTTTCCGAATTAGTTGCAGCAGTCGCACAGCTTCCAAGTCAAAAACTGCTTTGGCATCTGGATGATCGCCTGCTTTTACTGGGTCGCCAGTCAACGCTAAAATATTACGAATACCTAAAGCATGAGCGCCCATCAAATCAGCTTGTAAACTAATGCGATTGCGATCGCGGCAAGCAATTTGACAAATTGGCTCTATGCCATTTTGTGACAAAATCACTGATGCCATTAACGAGGACATCCGTAACACTGCACGACTACCATCAGTAACATTGACAGCATGAACCCTTCCCTTAAGAATCGCTGCCATTTGAATCATGTGTGTTGGATCTCCCCCTTTCGGCGGTGCTACCTCGGCAGTAACTAGAAATTCACCTGCTTGTACAGCTCTCTGGAAGGCTGTGGAGCTATGGGTGTAATGCATAAAATTAAGAATTTCAATTTCTTAAATGGTATAGCAAATCACACCTAAAAGCGAAAGCCTATAGAGGGAGAGAGTAACCTAAAGCAGCTTTTACTTGTGATAAAGTTTGATTTGCGATCGCTCTAGCTTTTTCCCCTCCATCGCGCAACACAGACTCCAAATAGCTTTTGTCTGCCGTTATCGCCTGATACTTTTCTTGAATTGGTTTCAGGGACTCAATTATCGTGTCCGTCAATAATGGCTTAAATTGTCCCCAGCCCATATCCTGACACTCAACTGCGACATCTTCCTTTTTCTTTCCAGCAAGCAATGTATACAGCGTCAACAAATTATTACACTCTGGACGCGCTGGATCGTCGAAAGTCAACCCCCGAATCGGATCGGTTTTACAACGCTTAATTTTGTATTGAATCTGTTCTGGTGAATCTAGCAAACTGATTCGGCTTAAGTCAGAAGGATCGGACTTTGACATTTTGCGTGTACCATCCGCTAAACTCATCACCCTTGCCCCTTCCTTACGAATCAAAGGGTCTGGTAACTTCAGCACGGGCTGATCTGGTTTACCAAATTGGTGATTTAACCGAGCCGCAATATCTCGTGTCAATTCTAAGTGTTGCTTTTGGTCTTCACCCACTGGCACTTTATCAGCTTGGTAAAGCAAAATATCAGCTGCCATTAGCACAGGGTAATCCAATAAACCTGCACTCACATTTTCTCCCTGCTTTACAGCCTTTTCCTTGAACTGGATCATATCTTGCAGCCAGTTTAGAGGTGTAATGCAGTTGAGCAACCAGGTGAGTTCACTGTGGGCCGAAACGTGAGATTGAACAAAAATGGTGGAGTGATTTAAATCAAGACCACAAGCTAAATACAGAGCAGCAAGAGTGTACGTATCAGCCGCTAACTGTTTTGGGTCATGTGGCACTGTAATTGCGTGTAAGTCAGCCACAAAGAGGTAATTTTCGTATTCGCTCTGACCTTCTACCCAGTTGCGAATGGCTCCCAAGTAGTTACCTAGATGGTAATTGCCCGTTGGTTGAACTCCAGAAAGAACACGTTGCTTGCCCATAAATTTCACTCTAGTTATCTCAATTCTGCACTATGCAAAGTGGCGATGTCTGGTGACAAGTCGCTTCTGTGTAGGAGTATGCGCCTACGCAAAACTCATCTAATTTTGACATTTTCCAGGTCAACTCGCCCTTGCGAGATGAAGATTTTAACTCAATCTCCGATTGCTATAGAAACTCTTAACGAAGGAAAACGATAACTTAGTAAAGTAATGACACAAGTTTGTGTGCTAATGATAGCTTGTAAGGGACTTCCAAATAAAAAAATATCCCAAATTTTCTTGTGGGATGGGCATCTTGCCCGTCCTAATATTGGATACAAGATGCCCATCCCAACAAAATGGATAATTTATTTCTTGGAAAGCCCTAAGGTGGCTACTTACTGTAGTCTCAATACAAAGCCATTGTTTATCGATACATTAACAATGCAGAAGGTTGCGTTCAAATAACACAGCAATACTGTTACCTACTGCATGGTCTATTTGCCTGAAAATGGCTGTGATTTACAGAAATAAAAAAATCTAAGTTTTTATCAGATAAAGTAGCACTAATCTGGAAATTGTGAATTAATTTTTCCAGCCTAGTGACTTTACTGATGAAAGCTTGGCTACTCTAATTCCATAATGGAATGACACTAAATAGACTGGGTGTAGAGTGAGAGAAAAATAGAAATAAGTGCAAACATCAATAAATATTTGACTCACTACACCCAATACCATAAATAGCCTTGATAAACCAACTTTCTTTTTAGAGCTTTTCTCACACTGCTTTTTTGCAGCCGCTTGTGTTTGAAGCTACTTTTTATATTCTATGAAGCGAATTGTGCCAAGATATCCCTGTAGTGTAGCGCTGGCAAGGGTGGGCATTATGTTGTCCGCAGGCTTAACTGCGACTAGGATGTAGTGCATTTGTATTTTGAAGCTTAAGGACGTTAGAAGACGAATGAAGCAGTACTCTCAGCTCACGATGATTTCTTACATAGTAGGCCCTACTTTGATCGTGATAAGTCATTTAGGATCCCTAATCATTATTTTTACTGGCTTATCGTGGGGTGCTGCCTTATGGGCCGTGTTGTTATATGTAATACGAATGCTTGCAACTACTGGCATCTACCATAGGCTACTCACCCACAAGAGCTACCAGGCTCCAATGTCAGTTCTATGGATTGGAAGCATCGTAGCTGCTTCAGCTGGGCAGATGGGGCCAAGTTGGTGGAAAGCTCACCACATGGCCCATCATCAATCCTCAGACCAAGAAAAAGATCCTCATTCCCCTTATCTACCTTTCAAGGGAATCAAAGGATTCTGGTGGTCTCAGGCTGGATGGTTATTCTCCCCACAGTTTTTTCCCTCAAAGCTTCCCACGGATGTTGAGAGCAACCTAGTTTTAAAGATTATTGACCGTTTGCACTTTATTCCTACCGTTGCTCTTGGTGCTATCTCTTACTACATTGGCGGAACTGAATATCTCGGCGCTTTTTTCCTCAGCACAACTGTCCTTTTCCACGGTGTCGCCACCGTCAACTCACTCAGCCACATACTTGGCGAGCAACCGTTCATAACCAACGACCACAGTCGGAACTCTTGGCTTGTGGCATTTCTGACCTTGGGTGAAGGCTGGCATAATCTTCATCATGCATTCCAGTCGTCAGCTAGGCATGGCATAACCGTGCGAGAGGGTCAGGTTGCTTATCTTCCAGACCCAACATTTTGGTTCATCAGAATGCTTGAGTTCCTGAAGCTAGCGTCAAAAGTTAGAGTCCCTTCTGAAACAGAACTTCTTACCCGTGCCAAAAACCGCAACTCTCAGAACTTAGTGTTCCAGGCTGAAGCAAAGACATCTGTCTGATATTTGGGTTGGTAAATTGGTCAAACTAAATGATGGGGAATGTAATTGACACTACGTCGTTCAATTCTAGCAGGGGAAACTTTACCTTTGTCCGCTTAAGAATGAACCATTAAAAATTGACCATTGCCATTATATTCACCATTACAACTAGCAACATTGCGAATAAACCATATCTGGCTCAATATTTCTTACCTTTCTGCTAAACTTACTTGTCCTCCAATTAGGCCCAGAAACCCAGTTCCAAAGTGCTGAATCTCCAAAAAATTTGCTTGCTCAGGTGAAGTTTTATAAATCCGAAATGTCTTCATAATTCCCAAGGTGGCAGCACTTTCTAGAGGGCCAACAAAGCTAATATCCCGGTCAAGAAAATAGGTTTTATTAGCCCATAGAGTCATTTGATTTGCATTCAAAAAGTAGCAGCCTGAATGAGGGTTGAGGGCACGAATAAAGGTAATTGGTGTATTCAGGATTGTACCCTTTAGTTCTTGTTGCTCTTGGACATTTTGAAAGGGAGTAGTTACTCGTGAAGCCAAATTTCCATCAATGTAAGCTTTGTGAACCAAACTGTTAGGGGAGACTTCATAACGATTTGGCTGGAGCAAATTTAAATCACCTGCTTGTTGGGTAAACCAGTTTAATTTTATAAAAAACCAAGGGTCATGGATAATTAGGTCATCTTCAAGGAAGCAGTAGTAATCATACTGACCAAGATAACTTTGCAGAACAGCTTGGCACTCAAATCCTAAAAGCAGAGGTTCTACATTAGTAGAATGATGTTTATATAAATGGGATGGCAAGGGAAGATGATTTAGAAGATGATTATCTTTGGTTGTACAAATAACAATATCTAGTTCGTGAGATTGAGGTTGGTTAGCAGGGAAAGCTAGTCGTTGAGCAATGTTGATGAACCTTTGAGATTTGCCAAATAATTCGTGTAAGGCGGTAATGTTTTTAGTTAACGCCTGCAAGCGGGGTTGTGGGTCTTTCCATTGAGAAGCATGACGACCCTGATTGCTAGGTTTAAAAAAATGGGCAACAGTAAAAATAATCCGCATTTTAAATATCGCTTTTATATTTCTCTGTTATTTGTCCTTTGTTAGTTGTAACTAATGACCAATAACTAATGACTAATGCCATCTAATCTTTGCCAAATCCTTTAGAAACTGACCGTTTTTTCAAAATCTCAGAATTTTTTCCAGCAAACATCCATTGTAAATGCTGTGGTAACAGTTTCGCTAAATCATAACGTTTCAGAATTGTCTCTCGCGCATTTGCACGAATTACGTTCATTTCTTGGGGATGATTCAGTGCCTCTTCAATCCGATTAGCAATGTTTTGGGGAGAAAAGAAATCTACTAGCAGTCCATTTACTCCATCTTGTACGACTTCTAATACTGGCGAAGTCTTAGAAGCTATTAGTAAACATCCTGCTGCCATTACTTCTAACATTGACCAAGATAAAACAAAAGGACGGGTTAAATAAATATGAGCAGAAGAAGCTTGTAAAACCTGAAGGTACTCATTGTAAGGAAGCCTATCTGTAAAGTGCAGCCTCGATAAATCCAAAGATGATTTTAATTTTTCTAGCATTAATTGTTTATAAGTCTGACCATTGGGAAGATTCTTTCCATAAGCTACCCGATCTTCTCCTACAACTACTACATGGCACTTAGGTCTTCGCTGCTGAATTAGCGCTACCGTTTCCATAAACTGCGGAAAACCTCTATAAGGTTCCATCCCGCGTCCTACATAAGTTACCAACTCTTCCACATGGGAAAGATCCAGATTTATTCTTGGTAAAACTAACTTTGCACCTGGTTTGGGAACAAAAAAATTTGTATCAACACCATCATGAATTACAGTGAGTTTGTTATGATATTCTTTGGGAAACTGCTGACGCTGCCAATACGTCGGAGAAAGACCGCGATCGCAGCTATATAAATCAGTCAAAATCGGCGTATTTTTCACGCGAATACGGCATTCATCATCAGCATTCAGTGGTTCATTGGGATCAAAATCCGCATCCGAACCGTGAGCGTGATAAAACCACTCGAAATAACACAATAATTCTGCTTTGGGAAAAACATCTTTCATAAATAAAGTTGGCCCCCAACCAGAATGACCGTAAACTATATCTGGAACGAAACCCTCGGCTTTTAATTTTTCTGTTACACGATAGACAGCCTGGGCGGTAAGAACAGCATTTTCCAGGCTACGGACATAATGGTGGGTTTGGGGAGCAGCTTCACGAGAAGGAGTATAAATAGCTTTATAAACCCCAGGTATTTCCCCTTCACGACGATTTGTCCCAAAGACGACTTGACAATTAGGATCTTTACCTAAAACTGTCGCTAGGTTACGAAATTGCGAGGGGAAATTGGGATGTAAAAATAAGATTTTCATGGGAATAATCTTGATTAATTTATTGCCAGATAAAATAAATTAAAACAATCTTTTTAAGATTATAAGATTATTTTTCACGATTTTTAGCAAGAAAATTTAGGGAAATGGTTGCCCGTAAATGTGAAAATAAGTGCAAATTCGTGTTATTACAATGAAATTTATTGGCATTGATTTAGGCTGGCGATCGCAACCAAGTGGACTATGCTGCTTAAAATGGATAGATGGCCAATTGCAACTACTCGATCTAGACCGTAAAGAAACCATTGCAGATATCCTCACCTGGATCGATCAAAGCGTCCAACCAGACGAACCAGCCATCATCGCCGTAGATGCACCTACCCTCATACCCAACGCTACCGGGAGTCGCCTCCCCGACAAACTCAGTCACAAATACTTTGGAAAATATCACGCGGGATGCTACCCAGCTAACCAAAACCTACCCTTCGCCGATCGCACCATCAACTTTGGCTTAGAATTAGAATCACGCGGTTTTGCCCACGCACCCACCATTGAAGCGCAAAAACTCAGCAGGTATCAAATAGAAGTCTTTCCCCACCCAGCAATCGTTAACCTATTCAACTTAGAACGCATCCTCAAATACAAAAAAGGACGACTCAGCGAACGCCGCCTAGAACTAATCAAACTCCAAAATTATCTTCTCAATATCCTCCCCTCTCTTTCCCCCTCTCTGCGGACTCTGCGCCTCTGCGGTTCGTTCCCTCTTGAAATCCCCACCACCGGCGCAGCCCTCAAAGCAGTCGAAGATAAACTAGATAGCCTAATTTGCGCTTACGTTGCTGCATACTGGTGGTATTGGGGAGAACACCGTAACTTAGTATTAGGCGATCGCACCACAGGCTACATTATCATCCCTCAAAGAATTTGAGCAAAGGCTTTCTCGACAAGAATTGCGATCGCTTACCAAAACGACTTGCATTGAGCAATGGAATGCGAGATGCTAAAAATAGCACCCCGCAAATCGGATTGCTTGGCGATCGCGAAGCGCTAATAAAGATTAAACAACCACAAAATTGTTGTTGGTTAGTGACAATCCAGTAGATAGTTGTGCAAATTTTACCTGAGTAAACCCAGCCGCACTGCCATCTTGGTCAAAGAACAATGCACCTGTAGCACTGTTATAAATAAATCGTTGATTGCTTGTCGTTGCAGATGTTCCCAGGGTAAACTGATTTGTCTGAAGCGAACCTATTGATAACCCACCACCAAAACCATCAGCCGATACCTGAATCAGTCCATAATTGGTGTTTAAGTTAAAAATAGTATCAACGCCTTCATTGTAACTATTGAAAGCAAAGGTATCAGTAGGGTTTGGGTTTCCAGCATAGATGGTATCTCCCCCATAGAGGGTATCATTACCATAGCCTCCTATGAGGATATCATTGCCAGCGCCACCCGTGATGATATCATCGCCATTACCACCAATGAGTGTATTATTACCCAAGGCATTAGAGGCTGTGAGAATATCATTACCATCGCCACCATCCAATATCTTATCGCCTGATGAAGCCAAAACACTTAAGTAATCGTCACCAGCGCCACCTTTGAAGGTATCATTGCCATATTGGTCTCCGGAGATCGTATCATTGCCATTGTTTCCCACAATATTGTCATTGTAGTCTGTGCCCATGATACTTAATTGTTCGATATTCTTGTAGGTAACGCTATTCGTGCCTGCCGTAATTAAACCAATGTTAGTACTGGTATCGAATGTCGTTGTGATTCCTGCGGCAGAATCGTAGTAATCGAGTCCTAAGTAATCGTTACCTCTCCCTCCATCGATCGTATCATTGCCACCACGGCTTATGTAAAACGTATCGTTACCATTGCTCCCCACAATATTGTCATCATAAGCTGTGTCTGAGATATTTAATTGTTCAATATTCTTATAGGTAAGGCTATTCGTGCCTGCTGTAATTAAGCCAATGTTAGTAGTGCTATCGAATGTCGTTCTGATTCCCCCGTTAGAACCGTAGTAATAGACTTCTAAGTAATCGTTACCTGCTCCTCCATCGATCGTATCATTGCCAGCATCGCCTGTGGAGAGTGTATCGTTACCATTGCTCCCCACAATATTGTCATCGTAGCTTGTGCCCATGATACTTAATTGTTCGATATTCTTATAGGTAACGCTATTCGTGCCCGCCGTAATTAAACCAATGTTAGTACTGATATCGAATGTCGTTGTGATTCCCTCAGTATCACTGTAGTAATTGACGGCCAATAAATCGTCACCCTCATCCCCATCGATCGTATCATTGCCACCACCGCCCGTGGAGAGCGTATCATTACCATTGCTCCCTACAATATTGTCATCGTAGGCTGTACCTACGATATTTAATCGTTCGATATTCTTGTAGGTAACGCTATTCGTGCCTGCTGTAATCGATCCAGTTTTAGTAGTAGCATTGAAAGTTGTTGTGATTCCTTCGGTAACATAGCTATAATCGGCAGACAACAAATCATCGCCTTTACCCCCATCCATCGTATTATTGCCACTAGTGAAGTGAGCGTTGGGATCATTGCCACTAGTGCCCCCAGAGAGGGTATCATTGCCATCACCTCCAAATAGCAGATTATTGCCTTCTGAATTGTTAACATTCAAGTAATCATCACCAGCACCACCGTTGAGGGTGTTATTACCTGTTGTATAACTAGCATCCAAGTAATCATCACCAGCACCACCCTTGAGAATGTTATTGCCTGTTGTATAATTAGCATCTAAGTTATCCTCACCAGCACCACCAATGAGCGTGTTATTGCCAGTGCCATAAATTCTCCCAAATTCTCCAAATTCGTAGTCGTGCAGGCCAGAAACGGAGAGATAATCATTACCAGCGCCACCTGAAAGCAGATTATCACCTGTTGAATAAATAGCATCCAAGTAATCATCACCAATACCACCATTGAGGATATTATTGCCTGTTGAATAACCAGCATTCAAGGTGTCGTCGCCAGCGCCACCATTGAGGGTGTTATTGCCAGAGATAGAATTGCCAAATAAAATTTCGCCTCCTCGGATCGGGCTGTAGTCACCAGAGGCAAAGAGAGAATCATTTCCATCGCCACCAATGAGCAGATCGTTGCCTTTTGAATTGTTAAGATTCAAATTATCATCGGCAGTACCATAAGCGATGGAGTTATTGCCTGTGTTACCAACGAGCGTGTCATTCCCAGCACCACCAATGAGCGTGTCATTCCCCGCACCACCTCTGAGTAAGTCATTGCCACTTTTGCCATCGATTTTGTCATCACCCCCCTGACCATTTATGACATCATCTGAGTTATCAAAGCCGTTAACATTATTGTTCAGGTCGTTAAGGAAGGTGACTGTATTCTTATTGAAAATAGTACTTTGGGTAGAGTTGGCATTAAAAACATCAAAGCTATCTGTGATGGTAGTTTGCCCATAAAACAGGATATTGCCCAAGTTTACACTCGCTCCAGTGGATTTGCTGAGGTTATCCAGATTTTCCAAGGCAAAGTTTTGTAGAATGACTTTGGGTGTAGCGTCGTCTTGATAGTAGCTTGCATTTACAAAGGTGATTTCCAGATTGTTGCCATTCTGGGTCAGGATCATATTTTGGGCAGTTAAGCGACTATCGTCCTGAAAATTTAGAGTGTCAACTTCGGCAATGACTGCTGCTGTTGGGTGTGTTCCTTTACCTACCCCACCAAAATCGGTGATGATATCGATATCATTGGTGATGTAGTCATAAATAAATTCATCATTGCCACCGCCACCAGTTAAGGTGTTGTTACCCCCGTTACCTGTGATGATATCGTTCCCTGCTTTACCGTTAATTGTGTCCGCGTCACAAGTACCCAGTAGGTTATCATTACCGTTGGTTCCAATGATATTTGCCATAACTTTTATCTACCTAAATCTAGCTTTTCAGTAACTTCCGTTATCAACATGGACTTTATTGCTATTTTTGGGCACAAAAATTAACCGGGATTTTAAGTTTCTGCCATACTTATACATCATCTTTAATTAACACTAATGTTTATCAAAGATTCATCCAGAGAATGGCTTTTACGTGACACTATCTAAATCTATCTGAAAACTATCTAAGCCTTAAGCGCTGTACAAACTAATGAGCGTCTGTATTTAGGATTATCAGTTATTTCAGACTAAATTAATTATCCTTGTTCTGTAATAATCATTGAACAAGGATGATTAAAGAATCTGACGATTGAATGCCTGGAATTTATACTTGGTATTTGGTTTCTTGCCAGCGTCTAAGTCTTACTAGAAGAGAAAATATTCAACTTTTGATCGGCAAAGAGATTTTCATACCCCCCTTGTGGACAATTCTGTTTAGATGTCTAGCTTGAAAATACAGAACATCTAAATAACCAAACACTTACCATATACTACTGTATTTACTTAGCTATTTTTGCTTTTACACGCATCTTTGCATATTCTTCACATTATTTGCTGATAAATTTACGTAAAAATATTTTTTGTGTACTATTAATATTTTGATCGTCAATCAAAGCTATTACAGATTGGTCTAACGTTTGTAAACCAAGAAATCCACGTTCGCAGACATTAGTACTTGTCGCTCCACGCGGATCGATCAAAGCTTAAGAAGCTGATTTTTGTGATTATTCCAGTCAAATTGCATTTTCCTTATAATTACGAGGAATTATAGCAATAATTATTTTTTGGGTGTGACTGCATCGCATAATAAAAGGCGTTGCTAATTTAAGTTTAGCAACGCCTAATCTTGAGTATTCAACAATTACTTAGCACTATTATTCTGCCCAAGCAATTAATCTCGGTTCATAAGCATTAGCCAGGTTTTGATTTTTCGGCAATACACGCAAAGACAAGCCTTGCAAACCAGAAGCGGTATAAGTGATATTACCCGTGTAAATGCTCAATTGCTGTGAATCCTCACCTTGGTAATCCATCACCACTGTTATAGCGTTGACAATATCACCATTGGCATCGATCGCACCTTGATATAACTCTACCTGCACATCTTCCTTGCTCAAAGTTGCTAAGTCAACCTTGGCTTTGACCGCAACGGTTTGGTTAACTTCAATGTCTGAAGCTGCTGATACATCAACATCTTTGATTCTGATGTTGAACCAGTGTCCGCTCAGTTTTTCTTTCCAAGCAGCTAGTTCTTTAGCTGGGGCATAGTTATCAACAGTCAGGGTATGATAGCGATCGCTAGCTGGGAAATAAGCTCTCTCAGCATATTCTCCTACCATCCGCGCTGTATTAAAGAAGGGACAATTCAACCGAATCGCATCCTTCATTTTCGCAACCCACGGACGGGGTAAGCCATCACTATCCCGGTGTTCGTAAAATAGCGGTACAACTTCCTTCTCAAGCAACTCGTAGAGAGCATTTGCTTCTACTTCATCTTGGTAGTTAGGATCGTCGTAATTCTCTCCATGTCCAATCGCCCAGCCTGTGCGGACGTAATCAGCTTCATCCCACCAGCCATCTAGTACACTTAAATTTGGCAAGCCATTCATTGCGGCTTTCATGCCACTAGTACCAGAGGCTTCTCGTGGACGACGCGGTGTATTTAACCAGATATCGCAACCCGCAACCATCAACCGCGAGATGTGAATATCGTAATTGGGAACAAACACTACCTGTTTTTCTAAATGCTGTTCGCGGATAAAGTGATTGATATCGCGGATCAGTTCTTTACCGGGAATATCCTTGGGATGTGCTTTACCAGCAATCACAAATTGCACTTTCCGGTCTTTGTTAGCCAGCAGAAGCCGCTTAATCCGATCCAAATCACGCATCCACAGGGTGGCGCGTTTGTAGGTGGCAAATCGGCGGGCAAAGCCGATGGTGAAAGCGTAGGGATCTAAAACTTCTTGGGCTTGGATAATTTCGGAAGCAGAAGCACCGCGATCGGTCAAATGCTTGACCAAATGCTCCCGCACATACAAAATCATATCTAAGCGGCAGCGTTCGTGATTGCGCCACAATTCCTCATCGGGTATGGCTTCCATGCGATCCCACAATGGGCTATCTGGTGGTGCTGATGACCAATTTGGGCCGAGATAGCGATCGTATAACTCTTGAGTTGATTTGGCAACACAACTCCGAGCATGGACACCGTTAGTAATTGCGGCGATCGGCACTTCCTCTACTGGCACTTTCTGCCACAAGCCTTGGAACATTTGCCGCGACACTACACCATGCAGTTGGGCGACACCGTTAGAAAATGTTGCCATTTTCAGCGCCAGCACCGCCATACTGAAAGGCCCTGATAAATCGCCTGTATTCTCGCGCCCCAATCCTAAAAATTGCTCTTTGGGCAATCCAAATATCTCTGCATAGTACCCCAGGTAGTGCAGCATTTTGTCGGGAGCAAACAAGTCAATTCCCGCCGGGACTGGTGTATGTGTAGTAAAAATGTTACTAGAAGCTACCACCTGTTTAGCTTGGGCATAACTTAGTCCTTCTTCTTGAATCAGCAAGCGGATGCGTTCTAAAGCAGAGAAGGCGGCGTGGCCTTCATTCATGTGGTAGGTGGTAACTTTCAGCCCCAAAGCTTTGAGCATTTGCACACCACCGATCCCCAGCATAATTTCCTGGTGGATACGCATATCGATGTCGCCACCGTATAGCTGGTCTGTGATGTCGTGGTCGTAAGTGTTGTTGGGTTCGATATTGGTGTCCAGCAGATACAAGGGCACTGTTCCCACCTGTACGCGCCAAACTCTCGCATACACCTTGCGTCCGGGATAATCTACCGCAATCCGCAGTTCTGAACCATCGGCATTGCGCTCTAGATGCAAGGGCATATTATAGAAATCGTTGAGCAGGTAGCGTTCTTGCTGCCAGCCATCAGCATTGAGGTATTGGGCAAAGTAGCCTTGCTGATACAGCAAACCTACACCCACAAGTGGTAGCCCCAAATCGCTAGCAGATTTGAGGTGATCCCCCGCCAGAACACCCAAGCCTCCAGAATAGACGGGTAAACAATCGACAAGTCCAAATTCCGCCGAAAAATAGGCGTAGCATTCTTTTGGTTTATCTTCCCGTTGTTTTTGATACCAAGTGCGCTCTTGCAAATAATCGTCTAACTGACGGTCAGCCCGATCCATTTGCGCTAAAAAGCCTTCATCTTCGACAACTTCCAAAAGCCGCGATTGGGAGATTGTACCGAGCATTAACACTGGATTGTGATGGGTAGACTCCCACAGGTCAGAGTCTAAGCGCCGGAATAAATCTTTAGTATCAACGTTCCAATCCCAGTGCAAGTTATGTGATAACCGCCGCAGTGGTTCGAGTCGCGGTGGTAGTGAAGGAGATACGTTAAATGTGCGAATTGGCTGCATAGGTTGGCAAAACTCCAAGTTTAGTTATGGTTATTGTTTACTGTCTTTACCAATGTTGCCAATTCTTTATACTGTAGTTTGTGAAAAAGCGATGACTTTGTTAAGCATTGAGAATCTTTTTTAACATCGTTGCTAAAGTTGACACCAAGGTGTTTCTAATTCTGTGCGTTACTTTCAGCCATGTACTTGGTATATTAAAATTTAATCATTGAGTGGCATATATCACTTAAAAAAATCTAGTTTTAAAGAAATAATTTATATTTATTTTAGTATTGCTTCCGGGGATCAGTTCTATGGTCTTGGCTGAGGGTGAAAATTTATCGTAGCTGTTGCCAGAAAAATGAAATTTTTAATTATTTTTTAATAAAATTGCGCTGATAAAGAAGCAGTTATGATTCTTATGTTAAAGTGAGTTCCAAAATAGGCGATACCAAATAGCCTGTCGTGGACATCACTTAAAATAAGATTAAAAAATTATACCAAGCAGTTAACTAGGAACGATGCCTAGGGCAGGCTACGCCTACACTAACGACTTGGTACAATTTTTGATACTAAATCAGGAAAATAACTTTTTAGCGTGTTATTTTACGCGCCTAGTGAAGGCTGATCTTTGGTATTTTTTGTCATTGATAAAGCTACAGCTGCTGCATAAGCAATCTCTGCTGCCATTTGATAAGCAAGTTTGATACTTGATGAAGCGTCTTTGGCTTTAGGAGAGAGAGAAGCTTTTTTTCGGCGCGACTCTTGTTTGACACCGCCTGCTGCAATAGCTCGCTGTAATACGATCCAGGCATCTAGGTCTTCTGAGTCATAATTACTTTGAAGTTGCGATCGCAGTTGATCTTCGGCTACAACACTCAGATAGCCGGTAGTTAGAGCTTCTTGGACAATTTCTTTAATTAAAGCCATAATTTGAACCAAGTGTGTGAGTTAAAACCGATACCTCAAAGTGGGTATTTGATGTTATTTGATGTTATTTTGTGAACTTCTCCTAGAAACTAAGCTACGTTTTAGCTTTCCCTTCAATAAAATTTATAATGAGTAGTACCAAGCACGCATCACCCGCTTGGCTCACCCGAATGGGTGATTTACAAATTTTCATATTGTGAGTAATAGGAAGAGAGAAATTTTGAGCCTTTTGGCTTTTACCGAAGATGTTGTCATAAGTATAGTAGATATCATTCTGACTTTAACGCCCAATCAGAAAATTACTTGGACAATCAACGGTAGAAATACAGACAAAAATGGCAAGTAACCGCTAAGAGCATTTTTAAAATTACCATCCTCAAGGAATTTTAACTAAGTGGAGAAAATTATTTAAGAGTAGCATAGGCTTTGCCCGCCGCAGGAATCGCTCCAATAAAAAAGTTAACCGATTGGCGCTATTTTGATCGACAATAAACTTGGAAATCAAATTATTTGAGAATGTTCCACTAAAAATAAAATGTGTTATCGTTAAAAACAATTGTTCTTAAAACGATTCATGTAATTACAAACGTGAATTGGCTAGTCTGTAAATCATCCGTGTGCAACATGATTGGAGCAGCATACTCTAGAAATTCGTTGCAAGAAAGCCGTCATAGCAGTCGGGGAAGCGCTTACTTGTTTGCACCGATGGTTAACTTCAATGTGATGGCTGATGTGGGAGATAATCCACCCTAATTGGGTTTATTTGGGCAAAGATACCCGATAAAACCCAACAATAATTACATTGTCATGCTAGGCAGAAATTTTATCTAAATCTTTAAAATAGTCTAGTTAAATGTATTTTTTGTTGCAAAATAGCTTGTGTAGATGAGTTGTTTCAAAAGACTAAAATTGCCTGAAATAAAGTAGCTTCAAGGCAAACAACTTCATCCTTCGTTGCGTAACAAGCTTTTCAAATTTGCCGAATTACCGAAATTGTACCTTATCTAAACCAGCAAATTTACCCATCAGAAAATTTAATAGTCTGAGATTTGACTCTATAATGCACTGACATTGTTTTGTTAGTTGAGCCTAGTGAAAAAGAAGCAAAATTTTTACGGGTCTTAACTGGTACAAAAGCTTCTAACGAATCAATGTAATTATGCATACCAGTTCAGTAACTATGCCGCACTTAAGTTCAAGAATTGCTCGCATAGTTCAAGCCAGACTCTAGTTTTCCAACATCTGGAAAACTATCTACAAATATGGGTAGTTTTTGGTAATGCTGCCACTTTATTTATGTATTAAGAAATACAAAATGCCTAGATATTGGCAGAAGATTAGGATACGGGCAAAACAACTTTCAATACTGTCAACAACAATTAATTAAAGAGATATGTAGCTATGCATAACGAGCAATATTTTTCAAAATTGCAGCGCGTGCAAGAACTTGTAGTAACTACTGTGTTAGGAGATATTCCTACACTTCTTCTGGGTCCGAAGTTGCGTAATTTAGGATATCGGAGTATTTTTGCCCAAATAGACAGCCCAGTTTATATTCAAAATGGTGTTGAATTTAACGGTACTTCTTGTATTGAAATTGGCAGTGGAGTATATATTTTCAAAGGTGTACGGATAGATGCTAGAGGACACAAAAATAATAGAATTCATCTAGGAAATAGAGTAGCTATTGAGCGGAACGTTGATATAGGGTGTTTGGAAGATACGTGTATAGATATTGATGAAGACACCTTCATTGCTCCCAACGTCTGTATTGAGGGGCCAGGAAACATTAAAATTGGTAAGCATTGTATGATTGCTGCCCACTCAGGGATATATGCTAATAATCATAATTTTGCCGATCCGATAGAGCCGATTAAATACCAAGGTGTTACTCGCAAGGGAATTGTGATTGAAGATGACTGTTGGCTAGGTCATGGAGTAACGGTATTAGATGGCGTTACCATCGGCAAAGGCAGTGTTATTGGTGCGGGAACAGTTGTCAATAAAGATATTCCTCCTTTATCCATTGCTGTAGGCATACCTGCACGAGTAATCAAAAACCGAACTGGTAAAGACCTAGCAAAACTTCAAGCTGAGAAATAGGGGAATGGGGACTGGGGACAAGGAGAATTATTTCTTCTAACCTGTAATCTTATGCCTCTACCTTTTTTTTAGAAACTTTTACCGTTAACGAACGTCACAAGAGTAAACTAATCTCTGAGTTATTTCTTAGGGTCATCTAAAAGTCAGACAGTTGACATCTTGCACCATTCTCAATAACTGTAAGATAGACACTGCCAGTCCCCATCGCCCCTAATCCCCAGAGGGGGCCCCGAGTTCCCCAATCCCTAGAGTCGTCTAAAAAAGGGACGAGATTTGGGTAATATAAAGTAGCTATCTTTTCTGCATGGCAGATCCTCAAAGAAAAGCTTTCTTTGTTTTACCCCTTGGAGATATTTCTATGCTGACTTTAAAAATCGCTGTTTATATTGTTGTTGCCTTCTTCGTTACTATCTTCATCTTCGGATTTTTGTCGAACGATCCAGCTCGTAACCCCGGCCGTCGGGACTTAGAGTAAAAGGGCGATAAATCATCCGCGACTTTGGAAGGCGGAAAATACTAAACGCCACTGAAACTTACTAAGGGAAATTTAGTAAGTTTCTTCCTCCAGGTAGCTTGCTGTAGGTAGCAGAAGGCGACAGTCGGAAGGCAAAATGTATAGTTTATCCTTCCGTCCGTCATTTGGCTGTTTGTTAGCCCGATTTTGCTCACTTATGCTTCATCCAGTTCTGCCACCCAATCCGCCTCCTATCCTCGAATCTTTACAATCTGTAAATCCCACCTCATCTGTTAGTCATACAAAGTTTCTTTCAGTTGTAGAAACTGGAATACAGCAAAAGACAGACAAATCCAAGCAGTCCAAGAATTTGGCTGAGTTGGCAATTGCGGATGAGAACAAGAGTCATTCGCAATTGCCAACTCCGACAAACTCAACTCAGAATGACTTGGTAGTTGTGGAAACTCCTTCTGTACCCCATCCACCAGAAACCTTTCCACCAGAAATTTCTCCCATTACTGGCTCTAGAAGTGCTGGACTATTGGGGCAATCACTGGTTGTTGGCTATCCCACGCAGGAGGTTAAAACCTCTAATAACCAAGATAAAGAAGACACAAAGACAAGTTCAAGCATCGGCGTTCGGCGCTCGGAACTTCTCCTAAGAGCGGCGTTACGCAAACGGGAGAAGCAAAGAGAAGCTACTGCATTGCCAATAAAAGTTGGAGCGGAGGCTTCTCTAGATGTAAGATGCGAACCTTCTCAAAAACTTGGTGAGCGATGTCTGACGACAAACCGCTTTGCGTCTACGCTAAATCCCAACTATGTTGCTGGAGAAAAACAAAACTTTTTGGACTCTCCACGATTTAGCTATGGAGTTTCCCCAAATCCCCTGGTCGCCCAATCTCCGGTTCCCCTTCAAATTGCCCCAAGTGTTACAAACAATAAGTTAGTCACATCCAAGGCGGAAATTTTAGCTGAGAAGTTAACCCAGCAAAAACAGCAAAGTGATATTATTACTGCGCCACAGTCTCCAAAAAAAGATAATATCTCTGTATCTGCTGCCGATCTTGCACCAAGTTCTCAATCAGTACAACATTTTATAAAATTTCAGTCTCGTAACCCGACAAAGCAACTCTCAACACCGCTCACTGTAGAATTCAGTTCCCAAGTCCAACAACAAGCTCAAGCAGTTACCCCTACACCAAAAGTAAATACCACCAATCAGCCACAAGCGCCTACTAGCACTTCGCCAGCCAAACCGAGAATTGTAGAAGTAACTTCAGATCGGCAAGAGTATGACGAGCAACGGCGAATTATTACAGCTGTAGGTAATGTATTAGTGCGATTTGATGGAGCGGTAGTAGATGCCGATCGCCTACAAGTCAATTTGGACAACTTGATTGCTGCGGGGGAAGGCAACGTAACTTTAACCCGGGGCGATCAGATACTGCGTGGACAACGCTTTACCTATAACTTTGTTCAAGATAGTGGGGAACTGCTAAATGGTAGAGGAGAAATTTATTTACCCTCAGCACAAACAGATTTAGCTTTATCACCCACAAATATCACTGCTGGTGGAGTGCCAAAACGTCCACCGAGCGATCGCATTAGAGCCAATCAGCCCCTTTCGGGTGTGAGCAGTCCTGGACAGATTGATGTGGCATTGGGTGGTCAGTCCGATGCTAGCAACATCCCACCCCCGAAAGCAGGGGGTGCAGTCAATCGACTCAGGTTTGAAGCTGAACATATTGACTTCTATCCGCAAGGTTGGCAAGCAAGGGATGTTCGCATCACCAACGATCCTTTTTCGCCCCCAGAACTAGAATTACGCGCAGATACAGTAACTCTGACGCGAGAATCACCCTTGGTAGACCGCATCAGGACACAGAAGCAGCGTTTGGTATTGGATCAAACAATCTCCTTACCAATTCCGTTGAATGAGCGGACTATTGACCGTCGAGAGCGGGACGTTACACCTGCGATAGTTTCCCCCGGCTATGATGGAGAAGATCGGGGTGGTTTGTATATTGAGCGTGGCTTTCCACTGATCGATACAGAGAAGACAAGCTGGACGATTACGCCTCAGTTGCTAATACAAAGAGCTGTGCAAGAAGGCACGAGTGATTTAGGCGCACTGTTTGCTGTAAAGACAAAGATAAATTCTGTTTTGAGTCCACGAGCCGTAATTGAGGGAACTGGTCAGTTAACCAGTTTTGACTTAAACAAGGTGGAAGACAATTTGCGAATAAATTTGGGATTGCGCCAGATATTAGGCGATCGCCTTCCCCATGTCTTGAATGTGCAATATAATTACCGCGATCGGCTCTACAACGGTACTCTCGGCTTTCAAACTGTGCAGAGCAGCTTTGGCGCCGTGATTACCTCTCCTGTAATTCCTTTAGGCAAGAGTGGCATCAACCTCACCTATCAAGCAGGTGCTCAGTATATTGATGCCAATACCGATCGCCAAGACTTGCTAGAACCCATACGGGAAAACGATCGCATCTCACTAGGTCGTTTTCAAGCTAGTGCTTCCCTCAGTAAAGGGTTATTGCTATGGCAAGGAAAACCATTACCACCCACTTCCAGTCAGGGATTACGATACACAGCTACCCCTGTAGTTCCTTACTTGCAAGCGATCGCTATTCTCACAGGCACTAACAGTTATTATACCAATGGTGATAACCAAAGCACCCTAACTGGTACAATTGGCTTACTTGGGCAAATCGGTCATTTTTCTCGACCTTTTTTAGACTATACCGCCTTTAATGTTAGTTACTCTCAAGGCTTAAACAACGGATTATCTCCCTTTTTGTTCGATCGCTCCGTTGATAACAAAGTGTTAAGCGCTGGGATATCACAGCAAATCTACGGACCTTTTCGCTTAGGCTTTCAAACATCTGTTAACTTGGATACAGGTAGAGAGACAAGCACTGACTACATTTTGGAATATAGCCGTCGCACCTATGGCATCACCTTGCGTTACAATCCGGTGTTGCAGTTAGGTGGCTTCAGCATCCGAATTAGTGATTTTAACTGGGGTGGTGGCACCGATCCATTTTCTGAAATTAAGCCAGTAGTAAACGGTGTGCAACAAGATAATTAATGAGAAGGATTAAACCAATTTATTCACCTGAAACAAGTACAGATATTGAATTCTAAATTCTAGATTCTAATTCCTGAATTATTTTGTGATAAAAGAATTTTTGATTTTACAGACAGACATTAATTATGTTAATCAAAAATTTTCCATAGTTACTTTATGGTAACTACTTTACTTTAGTAACTAGTTACTTTTAGGATCTGATGTAATGCTTTGAAATTTAGACCCAAAAAATGTAAGAGTAGTAAATCCTAGCTAATCAGGAGATATTTGGTGGTAAATATTCTACATATTGATTCAAGCCCCCGGGCTGAACGATCGCACTCACGAGAACTATCTAAAGAATTCGTCAGTGCTTGGAGGGCAGAACATCCTGAAGATGCGATCGCTTATCGAGATTTAGGGCATCACCCAGTTCCTCACGTTGATGAAGCTTGGATTGCGGCGGCATTTTCACCACCAGAAACCCATACCCCAGAATTAGCTGAGGCAATTAGAATTTCTGACGAACTGGTTGATGAGTTTTTGGCAGCCGATCGCTATGTCTTTGGAGTGCCAATGTACAACTTCAATATACCTTCCACTTTTAAGGCTTACATCGACCAAATCGTTCGCATTAACCGGACTGTTGCCTTAAATGCTCAAGGTTTTAAAGGGTTAGTCGAGGGAAAAAAGGCAGTTGTTATTACAGCCCGTGGCGGTGACTTTAGCCCGGCCTCCCCTGCCGTTGCTTATGATTTCCAAGAACCCTACCTGCGGACGATTTTCGGCTTTATTGGAGTTACAGATATTCAATTTATTAACGCCAACAGACTGAACGAGGGTGATGCCCGTACCGAATCTCTATCAGAAGCACGGGCAGCAATTCAAGACGCGATCGCTCAGTGGTAATCTATTGACATTTAATAGATGTTCTGATACGGCAAATTGGTAATTGGGCATGGTTAATCTCCTTGTCCCCTCTGCTCCCTTCTCCCTTCAAGGTGATAATCGCTCAATTTTCCAAGTGCCATTATCTAAACGGCTATAGAGTAAGCGATCGTGTAAGCGGCTAGAGCGTCCTTGCCAAAACTCAATTTCTGTGGGGATCACCCGTAAGCCTCCCCAATGAGGCGGTCGGGGGATCTCTTGATTTTCATATTTACTGTAGAACTCCTGCAAACGTCGCTCCAAGACTTCTCGGCTTTCTATCACCTCACTTTGATTAGATACCCACGCACCCAAGCGACTGTTGGCAGGGCGAGTATCAAAATACTGGTCGGACTCAGTTTTGGAAACTTTTTCTACATAGCCACAAATCCGAACTTGGCGTTCTAGTTCTGCCCACCAGAAGACTAAAGCCGCCAGAGGATTTTCTGCCAATTCTTGTCCTTTGCGGCTGTTGTAGTTGGTGAAAAAAGCAAAGCCACGTTCATCAAAATCCTTTAGCAGCACCATTCTGGCTGAGGGTTTACCATCTGGTGTAACGGTAGCAATGGTCATGGCATTGGGTTCGGAGAGTTGCCCAGCTAGAGCCTGATCGAACCATTTTTTAAATTGGATAAAAGGATTGAGGTCTACTTCGAGTTCGCTTAAACCTTCCAAGGTGTAGTCTTTGCGGAGGTCAGCTATGGTTTTGTCCATTTTTATTTACTTCCTTAGTATCAGATGCGCTTATGCTTTTATATATATCTCTTTGTTAAAAAAAATCTATGATGATAAATAATTAGTGCCATCAATAATTTTACAAATTCTCTCAGCAATATCTAAAATAGGTTGCATAAAATGCGCCGTTCGGCCTCCCTTAAACGCCTGTTAATTTATGGTCTGAGCGGTCCAATTATCGCTCTTAATGTCTGGCTACTGTCCGTGCTTTGTCGCTACTTCCAGCATCCCCTTACCGTCTTGAGTATTGCGGCGATTTTGGCTTTTCTACTCAATTACCCGGTTAAGTTCTTTGAACGTGCCCAAATCACGCGCACTCAGGCGGTGATCGTAGTCTTACTTGCAACGCTTACCCTAGTAGGGATTCTAGGTGTTACCCTAGTGCCGTTGATCGTTGACCAAACAATCCAACTGTTAAATAAGATCCCTGATTGGTTAGGCGCTAGTCAGGCAAACTTAGAGCAGTTTGAGATGCTGGCAAAACAACGACGTTTGCCAATTGATCTAAGGGTTGTAAGCAGTCAAATCAATGCCAATATTCAGAATCTGGTGCAACAACTAGCTTCTGGTGCAGTGGGATTTGCTGGAACATTGCTGTCAGGATTACTTGACTTAGTGTTAGTCATTGTGCTTGCATTTTATATGCTTTTATACGGCGAGCGCGTTTGGTATGGTCTAGTCAATCTTTTACCCTCTAATATTGGAGAGCCTCTTACCACAGCCTTGCGCCTAAATTTCCAGAACTTCTTTCTCAGTCAGTTGTTGTTAGGACTGTTTATGGTGCTAACCCTGACACCAATTTTCTTAGTGATGAAAGTTCCCTTTGCCCTGTTGTTTGCCATACTAATTGGGATATCGGAACTTATTCCCTTTATTGGGGCATCTCTCGGCATTGGTCTGGTGACGATTTTAGTACTACTGCAAAATTGGTGGTTAGCAGTTCAAGTTGCCATAGCGGCAATTCTTATGCAACAGCTTAAAGATAACCTGTTAGCTCCCAGGTTACTCGGCAACTTTATTGGGCTGAATCCTATTTGGATTTTTGTGGCTATTTTGATGGGATTTGAGATTGCTGGGTTGTTGGGGACGCTTGTTGCTGTTCCCATCGCTGGTACTATTAAAGGCACTTTCGATGCGATAAAAAGCGTTAAGCCGAGTGAGTTTGTATCAACCGTTACTATTGCTCATGACCCACCCCCAAATTGAGATGGCAGGTGAGCAGGGATTAGAGAGTAGGAAGTAGGAAGATGGAAAGACAAATAATCTGGGAACTTGCAACAAGTATTTCCCCTTGTCCCTAATTCTCTTGTCCTCTTCCCATTTCCAATCCTCAATCCCAAAAGTTGCACATTCCGATCTCACAATTCACAATGGTGATTGATTACAAATTTCAGAGGATACTGCCAGCAGGCAATTCCTGATTAAAAAAGTGCAAGCAAATATCTAAAGTACATGCTTTGCCAATAGTCAATGAGTTTACTGTTGAAGTTAAGGTCTTTTGATTCTCATTAATTAACTTAGAACCTATTGATGGAAGCTTCCGAGCTATTAGAAACAATCACACGCCTGATTTACCAAGCTGAACAAGGAGAAATAGACCCTTGGGATGTCCAAGTGATTGAGGTGATTGACCGTTACTTGGAACTGATGGCACCGGAGTCAATAGGAAGAGGCTATGAAGCGGATTTGTCTCAATCTGGACAGGCATTTTTGTCAGCATCAATGCTGGTATTGTTCAAAGCCAATACATTGATGCAATTATCAACAGTAGGAGATGCTCAAGATGGTGTATTAGATGATGCCCTAATGGAAGATGAAGACGGAATATCACATCAGGGCCATCGTCTACCACTAGAACGGCAATTGCGTCGTCGTGCATCGGCAATGCCGCCACCAAAGCGCCGGGTGACTCTGCAAGAATTAATCAAGCAATTGCAGATTATGGCGAACCAGCTAAAACTGGTAGAAAAAGTCAGCAAACCTATCCGTCCCAAACGTCTACCTAGCGTCCAAAGTATGCGGGAGGCGCTGGAGTTAGCTCACCAGGAAAATCTGACGGAAGTAGCTGGAGAACTTGAACAAGTGTTGAATTTATCAGCAAGGGGGCTAGATTCAGAACAAAATTGGTTGAATTTAGAACAACTTGTAGAGTTGTGGACTCAGACAAAGCTTATCAACCAAAATGGGTCTGGATATGAGTCTAAACACAGTCATTTAGTTAGCGTTTTCTGGGCGCTACTACTACTTTCGGCTCAATCGAAAGTAGAGCTACTTCAAGAGGAGTTTTACCATGAGATTAAAATTCGGCTAATTACAGATTCAGCTAAGACCATTAACCCTTTTGAACAATCGATGAACTAAGAAAGTGAAAAGTGACCCTACAGATAATTTACAGATTTTTGATTCAGTCCCAAAATCCGAGTAGATTGAATAAAAGCATCTGAAAAAGTAACAGGAGAGATTAAAGAAATAGATGTTTTATTCACTCCTGCCAAACAGCAAAACTCTAATTTACAAATACTCGGTTTGTTAGGAAGATTTGCTGAATATTCTGTAATAATAGAATCCTTCCGCAATTCAGCTTATAACGATGAAATCTGCGACTGTATTCTCAAATTATTAGAAATCAAGGCTTTTCTGCGACGGAAATCTAAAGCTAATAAAACCAAACGACAAGACTCAGAAATTCCCAAATTGTATTGTGGTGTGGGTTTTTACACCTAGCATATCTGAAACTAGATTATCTAGCTTTGGAACTATGCAAAAAGACGGTTGGTTATCAGGAGTACATTTTCTCCCAGGTTAAAAAGTTTTAATTTTCTCTTAGTCCACGGAGGTGGACTAAGTTTAGTGTAGTAGCGAATTCCATTCGCCCAATACTTTTCAAACACTAAAGTTTCAGTATAAAAAAATTGCAGTCAAGCGATTACTCATAAGGCTTTCAGCTATAAAAGTAAGCTAAACTTTTATAGCCGAGTATTGCCTAAAAATATTTCATAATTAAAGGGAGAAAATCCCAATGGAGAACATAAAAATGCTGGAATCATATCGTAAACACGTTGCTGAAAGGGCAGCACTCGGTATTCCTCCTTTACCATTAGACGCGAAGCAAACCTCAGAATTATGTGAATTACTGAAAAATCCGCCCAAGGGTCAAGAGGATATATTATTGCATTTATTGAGCGATCGCGTTTCTCCTGGTGTCGATCCAGCAGCTTATGTCAAAGCTGGATTTCTCACCGCCATTGCCAAAAAGGAAGTCACCTGTGCGTTGATTGCGCCCATAGAAGCGGTGCAATTGCTAGGGACAATGATTGGTGGTTACAATGTCCAATCTTTAATTGATTTGCTGCAATTGCCCACTGTATCCGTCTCCGACTCATCCGAAACACCTCTGGTAATGGGCGGACAAGGAAAGGAACCCATCGCCGCTTATGCCGCCAACGCTTTAAGCAAAATTCTTTTGGTGTATGACGCATACCACGATGTTTTAGAGTTATCTAAAACCAATCCTTTCGCCAAGCTAGTAATTGACTCTTGGGCGGAAGCTGAATGGTTTACCGTTCGCCCCACAGTACCAGAAGCGATTACTGTCACCGTTTTTAAAGTTCCTGGCGAAACCAATACCGATGATTTATCCCCCGCCCAAAGTGCCACAACTCGCCCAGATATTCCCTTACACGCCTTAGTGATGTTAGAGTCACGGCAACCGGGAAGTGTGGCAACCATTGCCGAACTGAAGAAAAAAGGGCATCCTGTAGCTTACGTAGGGGATGTGGTTGGTACTGGTTCCTCGCGCAAATCTGCCATTAACTCCGTATTGTGGCATACAGGAAATGATATACCTTTTGTGCCAAACAAACGCGCTGGGGGTTATGTTTTAGGTGGTGCGATCGCGCCAATCTTCTTTAACACTGCTGAAGATGCCGGTGCTTTGCCTATTCAGTGCGATGTCACCAAACTCGAAACCGGCATGGTAATTACCATCTATCCCTACAAAGGCGAAATCACAAACGAAGCAGGCGAAGTCATTTCCACCTTTGCCCTCAAACCCGACACCATCCTCGATGAAGTCCGTGCAGGTGGACGCATCCCCTTACTTATCGGCCGTACCCTCACCGACAAAACTCGTCTTGCACTTGGTTTAGAACCCAGCACCGTTTTCACCCGTCCCCAGCAAGCCTTTGATACAGGTAAAGGCTACACCCTGGCACAGAAAATGGTCGGTAAAGCTTGCGGATTACCTGGTGTGCGTCCCGGCACATCCTGCGAACCCATCATTACTACCGTTGGTTCCCAGGATACCACAGGCCCCATGACCCGCGACGAGTTGACAGAACTCGCCTGTCTTGGTTTCAGTGCAGACTTAGTTATCCAAAGTTTCTGCCACACTGCTGCTTATCCCAAACCAGTAGACATCAAAACCCATCACGAACTCCCCGACTTCTTTGCCTCTCGTGGCGGTGTTGCCCTCCGTCCCGGTGATGGTATCATCCATTCTTGGTTAAACAGGATGCTGCTACCCGATACAGTGGGAACTGGCGGCGACTCTCACACCCGCTTCCCCTTGGGTATTTCCTTCCCCGCCGGTTCGGGATTAGTAGCCTTTGCGGCGGCTTTGGGTGTCATGCCTTTAGATATGCCAGAGTCAGTTTTGGTAAGATTTAAAGGTGAATTGCAACCAGGTGTCACCCTGCGGGATGTTGTAAATGCTATTCCTTATGTGGCAATTCAAAAAGGTTTGCTGACAGCAGAGAAGCAGAATAAGAAAAATGTTTTCTCCGGGCGAATTCTAGAAATAGAAGGTTTGCCAGATTTAAAAGTTGAACAAGCCTTTGAACTCACCGATGCTAGTGCCGAGCGTTCTTGTGCCGGATGTACAATTAAGCTGAGTGTAGAGACAATTTCGGAATATCTGCGTTCTAACGTAGCGCTGCTGAAAAATATGATAGCACGGGGCTATGACGATCCGCGTACCATGCTGCGCCGTGTGGCAAAGATGGAAGAATGGTTAGCAAATCCCGTGTTATTAGAAGGCGATGCTGATGCAGAGTATGCCGAAATAATTGAAATTGATTTGAACGAAATCAAAGAACCAATTGTTGCTGCTCCCAATGACCCCGATAATGTTAAGTTATTATCGGAAGTTGCGAACGATCCGGTACAAGAAGTATTCGTCGGTTCTTGTATGACAAATATCGGTCATTATCGGGCAACAGCGAAAGTTTTAGAAGGCGCAGGTGAAGTGAAAACTCGCCTGTGGATAGCACCACCAACCCGCATGGATGAACACCAATTAAAAGAAGAAGGTGTATACAGCGTATTTGGGGCTGCGGGTGCTAGAACAGAAATGCCAGGATGTAGTTTGTGTATGGGTAATCAGGCGCGAGTTGCTGATGGCACAACAGTCTTTTCTACGTCTACCCGCAACTTCAATAATCGCATGGGTAAAGATGCGCGAGTGTATCTTGGTTCAGCAGAATTAGCCGCAGTTTGTGCGCTGCTGGGGCGGCTTCCGACAGTGCGGGAATATTTGGATATTGTGGCGAGTAGAATTCATCCTTTTGCAGATGATTTGTATCGGTATTTGAACTTCGATCAAATTGCCGGTTTTGAGGATGAAGGAAGGGTGATTGCGTTGGAAGATATGCCCAGGATTGAGGATATTTTGGGTATGCCAACGGCGGCGAGGTAGGTAAGCTAAACCACATCTAGTTTGCATATCTAAAATTTTTATAACTCTTGTGGGGTGGGCATCTTGCCTGCCCTAATTATGTAATTTAAATGTGGAACAGCTTAGTAATTGACATGAAATGCCGTAGGTTATAAACCTGTAGCTAGACGAGCGAAGCCCGCTAGTGGGGGCTTTTTAATATAAATCAATCATAATTATGTCCGCAAAATTATATTATGTGTGGTTAAACAATTGTCATTGCGTTCGCCCTTGACGTTCCCGTTCGCGCAGCGTCTCAGGTAGGAGAAGGAGAAGGGTACGAAGTGTTCACGGAGCGTCAGAGTTGCAATCTCAGAAGCCTTGCGATTGCTTCCTTCCACTTCGTTGCACTCGCAATGACATATCACAAGTAATTTGCCAGACATGATATCACTTACGATTAAGCTCCAATTTTAATCCACCACAGAACTTACGCAAAATCATGAAAAAACGAACCACAGAGGGCGCAGAGGACACGGAGAAATAAGAGTTTCAGAGAGTTTTTGCGTAAGTCCTACACCAATGTAACCCGGATGGAATTTCTAAATCCTGATTACAAAGCTTGGTCAAAACAGTAGTTATTGTTACACACGATCGCAAAAAACGCGGATAACATTAGAAAAATCTCACCCTATTAAATAAGGTGAGACAAAGCTGTTTATCTTTCTGCCCAAAAATAGCCCACAAGGCTGAGAAATTACTTGACAAAAGTCTGGTAATATGCGTTAGTTGTTAGCTAAAAGCAAAGGAGTTTGCAATGCATCGACAAATGTGCTGGTTATCTAAGTCTGGTGGTGATGGGGAGAAAATTTTGTATTTGCAGACAGAACCCAATCAGCCTTGGCGACCCTACACAGCTTTTGGGCATTTCACAGTCCCAGATTATCAAATACCAGGTGGTTCTAAAGGTTGGGCAACTTATCAAAAACTTCTCAAAGCAGGTTGGACACTAGTATCTAGCGCCCGGGCAAATGAGTTTGGCAGTAGCAGCTACGCAGAGTCAACAATTCAAAATCAATAGTTATTGGTTATTCTCTGCGTTCCTGCGTCTTCCGAGTCCCTGACTCGCTCACAAACCTCTGGGGGAACCTTCACCGCGAGGATCTGCCGCACCTTCTAGAGTTCCATCAGATGTAACAGCGATCGCGTTACCATTACCCCAAGGAGTAGTTTCCTTAATTTTATGCCCCCGACGGCGTAAGTCTTGCATAGTCAGAGCGTCCAAGCTCCAGGGTTCTACGCGCAACTCATCGGGAAGCCATTGATGATGTATGCGTGGAACAGAAACAGCTGCACCAACATCCATGTTGTATTCCAGCACATTCAGGATGACTTGCAAAACCTGGGTGATGATGGTACTACCACCAGGCGCACCTGCTGCCATCCGAAAATGACCATTTTCTGTAACAATTGTGGGAGTCATGCTGGATAAAGGAGTTTTGCGGGGTGCAATGCTGTTGGCATCGTTACCAACTAAACCAAAAGCATTAGGTACTCCTGGCGCAGCAGCAAAATCATCCATCTCATTGTTGAGGACAATTCCAGTTCCCGGTGTCACTACACCAGCACCAAAAATAAGGTTAACTGTGAAAGTCAGACTTACGGCGTTGCGTTCTTCATCCACAACAGTCAGATGAGTGGTTTCAGGAGATTCATACCGCGTCGTGTGCAGTTTAAGAGACTGATCGGATAACGGAATGGTATTTTCTTTTAAACTTTGATTATTAGCCTGACTAAAACGTTGTAGTGTCTTTCTATCTACTGGCTTTACCTCGGTCGAGGGTTTAGCCAGTTGCATATTAATTTCTTGACGGCGTTTTTTGGCGTAAGCTGGACTAATCAGTTCTTGTACAGGAACTTTGACAAAATCAGGATCGCCTAAATATTCTGAGCGATCGGCGTAAGCAATCTTCATTGCTTCTACCATTAAGTGGATAGCGTCGGGATGATGCCATCCCAAAGATTTTAAATCAGTGTCACCGATAATATTTAAAATCTGCAATAGGTGAACACCTCCCGATGATGGTGGTGGCATTGAGCAAATTTTAGCTTTCCGAAAATTCCCACAAACGGGAGTCCGCCAGATTGGTTTGTAGGCTTTCAAGTCTTCTAGAGTGATTAAACCACCATTTTTTACCATATCAGAAGCGATCGCTCGAGCAATACTTCCGGTGTAAAAACTTTGGGGATTTTCAGAAATTGCTGTTAAGGTGCGTGCCAAATCACGCTGCACCAGTTTCTCTCCTGGTTGGTAAAATTGACCGTTGCGAGTGAAAATTTCCCGCGCTGCTGGATTATTGAGAAGCTGTTCCTGGCGCTGGTTGAGGCGCTGAGTTAGCACATCGCCAAGAATAAAGCCATCTTTAGCAAGTGCGATCGCAGGTTTCATTACCTCTTGCCAAGAAAGTTTACCATAGCGACGATGCACTTCATAAAGTCCTGCCACCGTTCCTGGTGTTCCTACTGCTAAATAACCATTGATACTTGCATTGGGACGCACCTTTCCTTGTGCGTCTAAATACATATTTTTTGTAGCTTTTAGGGGGGCGCGTTCGCGGAAATCCAAGGCTTTGATATCGCCAGTTTTCTCAGAGTGCATCAGCAAAAATCCGCCGCCGCCAATTCCTGCCGAAAAAGGTTCAACTACAGAGATGGCAAAAGTTGTGGCTACAGCTGCATCTACTGCATTACCACCTTTGCGTAACATTAAAATTCCCGCTTCACTAGCTAGGGGATGGGCTGAAACCACCATTCCCTTTTTGCTGCGTAGGGGTAAAGTTATGGCGGCTGATGCAACTTGGCTGTAAACAAGAAGGGTGAAAGAAAAGATTGCCATCGCAATCTGCTTTGATTTAGCAACAGTAAGCATTTTTATGCCATTTTGTTTGGTATTTATTAGCCTACCTCACACCTTCTGCATATTTCTACTGACGGGATCAAAGCCTCTAGGAAACCGCGTGCTTTCATCGTAGTAAGCGCCAGTCAGATTTGCTCCATACAACTTGGCATAGTTAAGTTTGGCTCCCCGGAGATTTGCTTCATTCAGTTTGACACCGCTCAAATTAGCTCTGGTCAAATTCGCTTTAGCTAAGTTAGTTCTACTCAAATCTGCTCCCCAGAGTTTAGCTTTAGCTAGGTTCGCTCCACTCAAATCAGATCCCCATAAACTGATTCCGGGCAAATAGGCTCCAATCAGCTTGTTCTTAATCAAGTTGACGGCTGGAAAATATCTTTCTCCTGCGGCGAAACGCCGTTTTAATTCCTCAGCATTCATAACGTCACGTTGACCTTTGTTAGCAATACAGAAGTTATTTGTTCCCATTCCTGGCTTAGTTCTCCTAGAAATTCTGGCTGACCACTACGCTGATACCAGTAATGGGCATTGTTCAAATCGCCTTCTTTACGGTGCAGGTAAGCATGAACCCAAGCACTATCGGCATCGCTGGCATTTCCAAGTATTTCATGAGCTTTGCTCCAATCACCTTTTTTGTCATACCACATTGCTTGCAGCTCTTTTGGCAGTGTCTGAGGACATGAGCGCTGCTCTTCGATTAATCGTAAGAATTCCTCTGTATTCACGATCGCCACCTAATAAGAATCAAGTTTCTATCTCTATGATACTTCTTTGCGTCAGGTGCTTCTATATATAACCGCCATAGTAGAGGTTGTTTATTTAATATCTGTAATTACTCACAATTTACTCAAATGCACATATCTAATAAAACAATTTACTGTAATTTATTCCTTTTAATATTCGGCTAGGCAATCGCTTTTTTGCAGCAATTAAAAGATTTATCTTATTAACTCTTGTAGCTAATTAATGACGACGCAAGCGAGTCTTTCGGCTCCAGTCATGTTCAAATTGCAGAAGAAATTATTTTTAGTCAGCTTTAACTGTAAAATAACCTCTACATGAGATTATATTTAATTATTTCCTTACAGAAAGAGTCATGGCCTTTAAAACAGCAACCGAGCATCTGATCGCTCTAAAAAGTGTCAGCAAATCTTATCAGCAGCCTAACGGTCAGCAAATTGTCATCCTAGAAAATATCAATCTTGAGTTGCGTCCAGGAGAAATCGTTGCATTGCTAGGGCCTTCAGGTTCAGGTAAATCTACTTTGATGCGGATTATTGCTGGATTAATCCCGGCCAGTCAAGGCGAAGTTATATATCATAACCGTCCTTTAGTTGGTTTAAATCCTGGGGTAGCAATTGTTTTTCAAAGTTTTGCCCTTTATCCTTGGTTAACTGTACTAGAAAACGTGGAACTAGGTTTAAAAGCTAAAGGAGAAGCACCAGATTCTCGACGGCAAAAGGCGCTACGGATGATTGATATTATTGGTTTGGATGGATTTGAAAATGCCTATCCCAAAGAACTTTCTGGGGGAATGCGTCAGCGAGTTGGATTTGCTAGGGCTTTGGCCGTAGAACCAGAATTGTTATGTATGGATGAGCCGTTTTCGGCGTTAGATGTACTAACAGCAGAAAACTTGCGGTTTGAGTTATTAGATTTGTGGTTAGAACGTCGCATACCCACCCAAGCCATTCTGATTGTCACCCACGGGATTGAAGAAGCGGTAATTATGGCGGATCGGATTATTGTTCTCGGACGTAATCCGGGAAGAATTCGGGCTGACTTACCTGTGACTTTACCCCATTACCGCGATCGCAAACATCCAAGTTTTCAAGCCTTGGTAGATCGGGTTTATACAATCATCACCAACCCAGAACTAGAACAAATTCAGCCCCCAACTACTACCTCTGTAGAACCTGCAACACCACCAGCAAAATATCAGTCTTTACCAGCCGTGCGAATTGGTTCTATTGCTGGTCTTTTGGAACTTTTAGAAGATCGTAAAGAAAAAGACTTATATCGGCTAGCCCAAGAATTGCAGCTAGAAGTAGATGATATTTTACCAATTGTGGAAGCTGCAAAATTGATGGATTTTGTAGAACTTGCAGAAGGCGATATTAGCTTAAAACCAATCGGGCAAGAATTTATTAATGGTGGTATTGATGAACGCAAACAAATTGTGCGATCGCAACTTTTAACTTATATTCGTTTGGTACAGCAAATTTACCGTCTTTTGGAAGCGAAAAATAATCAACGCATTCCCGAAGAATTAGTCTTAGATATCCTAGAAACTCACTTTAGCCCACAAGAAGCCGAGCGACAATTAAAAACCGTTGTTGATTGGGGCCGTTATGCCGAAATATACGGCTACGATGAGCCATCGGGACAAATCTTTTTAGAGCAAGTTGTTAATGCTGATTAGTCATTTGTCATTTGTCATTCTCCCTCACTCCATACTTTTATGACCCGACCCCTCACTCCTGCTAATAAAACTTTAGGACGTAACAATTGGACTTGGCAAGATGGATTGCTGATTCTGCTAATTTTATCTTTCATTGTGGCAATTATTAGAACCGCTTCTAAATTTAGCGGTACTTTTGAACCTGAACTCACAATTTCTACAAACATCAATGCTTTGCCAGGATATACAGCCCAAACCTTGATTCGTATGGGGCTGGCTTACTTTTTCTCCCTAATTTTTACCCTATTGTACGCTTATACTGCTTATCGCTCCCGAATTGCAGAACGAATTTTAATTCCGATGTTGGATATTCTGCAATCGATTCCAGTATTGTCTTTTTTACCAGGTGTGGTACTAGCTTTGATTTCCCTATTTCCGGGCCAAAGAATTGGTGTAGAACTAGCAGCTATTTTGCTAATTTTCACTGGTATGACCTGGAATATGACTTTTAGTTTTTACCAATCTCTCCAAAGTATTCCGCAAGAATTATTAGAAGCAGCGCGGGTTTATCGGCTTAATCCCTGGCAACGTTTTTGGACATTAGAGTTACCATCTGGTGTAATTGGTTTGGTATGGAATAGTGTAATGTCGGTGGCTGGAGGTTGGTTTTTTTTAATTGCTATTGAGTCATTTACTTTGGGGAATAAAGATTTTCGCTTACCAGGATTAGGCTCTTTTTTAGGCACAGCAGCCAACAAAGGAGACTTTAAAGCGATATTTTGGGGCTTGGCGGTGCTGATTGCGATCATTGTAGCAACTGATTTTTTTGTGTGGCGACCCCTGATTGCTTGGGCCGAAAGATTTAAGTTGGAGATGCTTGAAACTGAAAATGCACCCCAATCGTGGGTGTTGGATATTTTTAGGCGATCGCCTACTTTACGTGCAATTAGCGATCGCGTTTTTCAGCCATTACAAACAGTCTTAGACGACAGTTTAATTCGGTCGTTTCCCGTGCGTTCTGTGCCTGTAAATGCCAAAGGCAATCTCAACTTACCGAGTTTTTTAAATTGGGTATTTGTTAGTGGCTTCAGCTTAATTATCTTGTGGGGTACTTGGGAAGCTGTACTACTATTACGGACTTTAGGCTGGGATGATTGGCAACAGGTAATAAAAGGCGCGATGTTAACGGCGTTGCGGGTGATAATTGCTTTGATATTATCACTGTTGTGGACTGTACCCGTGGGAGTAGCAATTGGTCGCAATCGACGGCTGGCTCAAGTCTTGCAACCATTGGTACAAATCGCCGCCTCTGTGCCAGCCACAGCCTTATTTCCAGTGCTACTGCTGGGGTTAACCCGCATCGCTGGCGGTTTGCAGATTGGTGCGATCGCTCTTATGATGTTAGGGACAATGTGGTATATCCTGTTTAATGTCATTGCTGGGGCACAATCGATTCCCTCAGACCTGATTGAAGCCGCTTGGGTGTATAAACTCTCAACTTTACAGCGCTGGCGAACCTTAATTTTACCCGCAATTTTTCCCTACCTAATTACAGGAATTATTACCGCAGTTGGCGGCGCTTGGAATGCCAGTATCGTTAGTGAGTATGTTACATTTCAAGGGCGAGTAATTAGTACTTCTGGATTGGGAGCAACAATTTCTCATGCCACAGCTACAGGCAATTTCTCCCTATTATTAGCTTCCACAGCAATCATGTCGCTATTAGTAGTATTGACCAATCGTTTGATTTGGCGACCTCTTTACAATCTAGCTCAAGAGAAATATCAATTATTGGTTTAATAACTTCTTGATGAGGCTGCGCCAAATTTTTTGATCTCTTCTTTCTTGTCTCTGTGTCGCGCCAGTTGCTACAAGTCGGGGAACCGCAAGGGCGCACTGGCTTCTCTGCGCCTCTGCGGTACGTAAAAAAGTTTTGCTTAAGTTAAGGCTCGATCCTCCTTAAAAAGGAGGGAATTAGATCGAGCCTCTAATATTACGTTTACTTGACTGCAATAACTTCAAAATCGAAAGTACCGATCAAACGGTCATCAATATAGACATCTATTCTATACTTACCAAGCGGATCGCCAGGAGCGATCGTCCAAAAATTCCTAATCACACCGTCTGGAGCCGATTGTGTCCGCCGTGTCACAGATGTAGTACCATCTGCTGATATAGAGAAATCTTCACCATTATCTGTACCCCAAGTTTCTGGAGGTTTTGGTAAATGTAAGACTTCGCGCCATTTCACTTCACCTTGATAGTCTTTAAGTTTAATCCGCCATCCGTAGGCGTTTCCCTGCTGAAGTGGCACTCTTGTTGTGCGGAAAATGGTAACGTTACCTTTGCTGTCAACTCTCTTAAGCCCAAACTCAGCGTTACTGACAATAATCTTTTTCAGACTTGTTGGCGTAGGAAATGGTGTGGCATTTTGTGCTATGCCAGAAGTAGCGGCGATCGGCTCAGAACATATAACCCCAAATATTAGCCAAGAAGAAGCTAGCACAGCAATAGTAGCCCAAGTTCTCATTAGTATGATTTTCCTGTCAGACGTTTGGTACTTATTCCAGTAATCTGACATATTTTCCGGGTCAAAGATACTTATAGTTGGAAAAAGACGAAATTATTTTTACAAATGGTTTTCCTGAATACTAGTGTTGGCGATCGCTAGTGAAGCTAACAACTAAATAATTGTTTTACCACATAGAGAAATTCAAAATATTCATCCTCGATATCATTGAAATTGCTAAAGATTGAAGTTTCAGCAAAACTTAAAAACAGAAACTGCAACAAACTCACTTGTATTCCAAAAACTAATTCGGTTTTTGTACTACTATTTTGCTTATTTCATAACTTTTTTCACTGGTGTGATAACTTCTTCGCCATTTTTCCAGATGGTCTATAGATATTGATTTAGATGTGACGTTCACACTGCTTCCTCGCCAAGCAACTTCTGCATCTGTCGTGAAAACCCCACATTCTAATTGATCTAACCTCATATTCCAGTATTCACTAAATCGACCTTTTAAGGTTATAACTTGCTCAAATACCTTATTTCTGTGTTTATTTCTTCTTTTTCTTTCTGTTGCTCCTGTTGCTTCTGTATCAATAAACTTAGTTTCAATTAAAAATAGACTACCTTTAAAAGTCCGGTAGACAAAATCACACTTCCCTAAATCTGTATAATCCGAAATTGGAGATTTTTCAAATAACAGCAATTCAGCGCACGAGGGAAACAAGTCTTTAATATTCAGAAATAAATAAGCTTGCAATAGAAGTTCTTTATCATAAGGAAATAAGATCACTCCTTCAAAAAACTTTTGAATGTCATCATGAGTTTGGGGTTGAATTTTTTTACAGTATGAAACAAATTTATGTAGCTCGTTTACGATCATCAAGTTTTAACTCCTTCCCCCAGTCGCAGCCTTAAGGGTCTTAGCATAAAAAGATACCATTCCCTCAAGGAAACCATCATCCGCATAAGTAACTAAAAAAACGGTTGAAATGCTGAATACTTAAGGCTTTTTACTGTTGACAGTTCAGTAGAAATAATTTTTAAGCTGCTTTTCAGTATTGATAGATTTTTGACTTCTGGCCCTAGCTACCAGTCAGTGATTTTATATGAGCAGGAAAACTGGCGTTTTGCAAAGCTTGAACAGTTATTCTAGAATCTTGTACGCAAAATTGCCAACCCAAGCGAACAAGTTTCCGAGAATTTTCAGTTTGGATAATTCCAATCACTGGCATTTTTGCTTTTTCTTTGTCTACTGAATGAGCTTGCAAAATTGTTTTCAAGAGATGTAGTTTTTCCATATCACCTGCTTGCTGGGGATTTAACTCCACCATTACCATTTGTACTGTTTCCACTGGTTCTACATCTTCAAGAATAAATTGAGTTTGCTCGTCGCGTCGATCTACTTTTCCCCAAATAATCAATCTAGTATCAACGACGAGTAGGGAACTAATACGTTCATAAGTTTTGGGAAAAACTACAGCTTCTGATTGTGTAGTTAGGTCTTCTATTTGCAAAATTGCCATCTGCTCGCCTTTTTTTGTAACCACTTTTTTGACGATATTCAACATGACAACTGCACAAAGCCTTGTTTCTTCCCTTTGATCTCCCAGTTGTGAAAGGCTAATCGGTGTCAAAAGTGGTGTTATTTGCCGTAAAGATTTCAACGGATGATCTGATACATAAAAGCCTAATAATTCTTTCTCCTTCTGCAACTTTTCCTGTGGGGTAAAATCCATCACAGGTTTAGATTTAGGAGCAGTTTCAAAGGCATTATTTGCTCTTTTATTCTGAGTCGAAGAAAATCCTTCACCTAAGAAGTCAAAGAGATTCCCTTGACCACTAGCTCTGTCTTTAGCGCGAGATTGTGCCCAGTCATACACTAATTCTGAGTCGTTAATTAACTGTTGGCGGTTGGGTTCAATTTTGTCAAAGGCTCCACAGTAAATCAGCGATTCTAGAGTCCGGCGGTTAACAGCACGTAAATCCACGCGATCGCAAAAATCAGCGAGGGATTTAAACTCTCCTGTCTCATTTCTCGCCTCTAAAATACAAGCGATCGCATTCTGTCCCACGTTACGCACTGCCGAAAATCCAAATAGAATCTTTCCTAATGTTGGTGTAAAATCAACGCCCGAACGATTAATATCTGGTGGATCTATGGAAATACTCATATTTGTACAGTTAGTAATATATCTCTGTACCTTATCGGTATCGCCACTGTTAGCCGTTAACAGTGCCGCCATATATTCCAATGGGTAATTAGCTTTTAAATATGCTGTCTGATAAGTTACATAACCATAGGCTGTTGAATGAGATTTATTAAAACAATTAGAAGCGATAAAGCCATTTTTTATCCCAAAATTATGGTCGCGCTCAACCCCAATATCATAGACATTTTCTTTGCCTAAATATTTACGTGTGGCTATTTTTATCATCCTACCTTACCCCCAAAAAAGTTTTGCGGAATTAATTGATAAAAACTGTAGCTATAGTAATACCTGTAATATAAAATTATATCACTAGAAAACACCTGCCATACTCTTACACAAAAGTAGATAAAGTATATCAAAACTTTAGCAAACTATTAGATAAACAGTTAATAGCCATGTAATTGCTGTTTTTAAAGTTTATTAAACCCATTCCAATAGATATTAATCCGCTTAGTCAGATGCCTGGGGAGTAGGGTGCAGGGTGCAGAGAGACAAAGGAGGATAAGCAATTCCCAATTTCCAATGCGTCAGTTACTATCGTTGAAAAGTAACTCAGTATTAAAGGGGGTGGGGAAGTGAAAGAGGCGCTGATTGTAATTTTGGCTGTGGTTGTGGGATTATTTGTGGTAGTCGAGATCGGATTGCGATCGCTCTTTGGCTTTGGTAATCCCCTAGTTTACATTGGCGATGAGCGGATTGGTTATTTATTGGCTCCTAACCAGCGTACCCGTCGTTTTGGTAATCGCATTGAAATTAATGAGTATTCTATGCGAGGTAGTCCGATCAATAAGATACCTGCACCTTCTGGGCTGCGAATTTTACTCTTAGGGGATTCTATTGCTAATGGTGGCTGGTGGACAGATCAGACTAATACAATATCCGCGATAATGATGCGTTCGCTGGCATCATCTACTCATAGTAATTATCAGGAAATTGAAGTATTAAATGCTTCAGCTAACTCTTGGGGGCCAAGGAATGAGTTAGCTTATTTAGAGAAGTTTAGCAACTTCAACGCGCAAATAGTAATGTTATTAATTAATACCGATGATTTGTTTGCCACTCCTCCCACGTCTTTACCAGTAGGACGCGATCGCAACTATCCCGATAGTAAACCTCCCCTAGCATTAGCGGAAGTGTGGCAACGTTATATCATCAAGCAGAAGCCAATTCCCGAAATGAAAGCGGTGCAAAATGAAGCAGGCGATCGCGTGGGGATTAATTTGGAGGCGATCGGCAAAATTCAAGCCCTGACTCGCCAAAGCAACAGCCAATTTCTACTTGTCATGACTCCCTTACTGCGAGAAATTGGTGAACCAGGCCCCCGCGATTACGAAATTAAAGCCCGCCAGCGCTTGATTGATTTTACCAAGATCCAGCAAATTAACTATATAGACTTTTTACCGATATTTAGCTCAACGACTAACCCGCAAGATTTGTATCACGATCACATTCACCTCAACTTGCAAGGTAATAAATTTGTCAGTGAAGTTATGGAGCGATCGCTTCTAGAAAGACTGGGGGAGATACCACTTACTAAAAGCTACTAAAGTTGTCAAGTTTACCTCAAAAAAGCTTATATCCCCGACTTATTTTAAAAATCGGGGTTCTGAACACCAGAAATTTTCGCTAATTTGACAACTAATGCATAGCTTGGGTTAGACAACAATTTTGTCTAACTTTGTTCTTGTGGAACTTGTCCTATCTGTGCCGTCAGCTTCTCTTTATCTTGCCTGCGCTTTTTGGCGTAAAGTTGAATAGTGACTGCCATCAAAATAATCATGGCAAAAATACCCCAAGCAGCGATATCTGTAGGTAAATTATTCTTAAACACAGCCAGTAATACAATCGCTACTAACATAACTGTCGGTGCTTCATTTAAAGCGCGTAATTGCTGGCCATTCCAGCCGCATTCATCTACTGCTAACTTCTTCATGAGTCGAGCGCAGTAATGGTGATAGCCAATTAAAATGGCAACAAACAGCAGTTTTATATGTAACCAACCCTCTTTTAAAATATCCGGCTCAGTACTTAATAAACCAATAGCCATTGCGATCGTCACAAACATTCCTGGGTTAGTGATGATGTGGTAAAGGCGCTTTTCCATAATTTGATACTGATTTTTCAGTATTGTTCGTGCTGGTTCAGGTTCAAGGTTAGCTTCAACGTGATAGATAAAAAGACGTACTAAGTAGAATAAACCAGCGAACCAAACTACAAATCCGACAATATGAAATGCTTTAAACCATGAATAAGCCATGAATACTAATCCCCTTTACTTGTGGTTACGATCCATTTTTAGTGGTACTAAAAGTTTGACAAATACAGGCTAGAATAACATGATAATTCTGGCAAAAATCCAGATTTATTTACCATAGATAAATCCTCGGTGTTTTTCTGTGGCTTCATTTTTATAATATCGATTTTTGCCAAAAGTATATTGTCAATGAGCATCTTTACGACGCACAAAGGGTAAAAGGTCTTCTAATATCGTCTCGTGGTAGTGTTCTTGAGGATAATGTCCAACGTTATTAAGTTTGATTAATTCGGCATTTGGTACAGAATCTTTAAAATTTTGGGCGATATCCACAGATAACCAAGGGTCAATCATCCCCCATTGAATCAGAATTGGCTGTTGCCATTCTTTAAAGCCAGTTTGTATTTCTGTCATGGCAGAATCAAGCTGTAAATTGCGAATACTTGACAAGAGACTACGCCCAGATGCCGAAGCTTTTAAAAATGGTTTTCGATAAATATCTAAATCCTTATCTCCGATGCGATAACGGCTACCACCTTCTAGCGTTCGGTCAACTAGTAGGGGGTCTTGGGTCATAACTTCACCTGCCAAAGGTAAACCCATTTGTTTAATTTTCCAAGGTAATTTGGCAGCAGTTGATATTGGTGTATTTAGGATAGCTAAATTGGCAATCTGTTCTGGATGACGCAAGGCATATTGTAGTCCTACAGAACCTAAAAAACCTTGGACAACTAAAGAAAAATGTTCAAGTTCTAATGCTTTGACAAAACCTTCTAAAGCTGTGATAAAAGCATCGGGTGTGTAAGCGAAATCTCGTTTTTCTGGTTTTGCAGAAAAGCCGTAACCAATCCAATCTGGAGCGATCGCTCTTGTCCCTTGATTCCCTAAAGCAGGTAGAATATTACGCCAACTGTAACTTTGTGAAACCAACCCGTGTAGCAACAACACAGGTGCTAAATCAGTTCTGCCGATTGGTGAAGATTCCCGATAAAACCATTCCAGTGAATCTACATTGATTTTATGTTCTGTTATTGACACGCTATATTCCTATGGAATTGGGCATGGGGCAGGTAGTGCGGTCTTCTCACAAAGGGAGAGGCTAGCGCCTTTGCGGAGCGTCTCGTAGAGAAGGGATTTCCCCAATTGGAGCAACTACCGTCATAGGGCATTAGGGTTCTTCCTTGTCTCTCCCTAGAACCCTACGGCGTACACACTTGTCCATACAGGATGCAAAACATCGCGCTATCCTCCTAAATCTCCCGCTAAATTGGGGACTTTGACTCCAGTTTCTCCCTTTTTAAAGCAGTAGGGGAATCTAAACGCTGTGGGGCAACTCTAAAAGACTTGTGTGTACACCGTAGCCCTAAAACCCCCATCAAAATAATAGAATACCTGAGAGTGTCAACGTTAGCGTTTAGATAATCACAATATTGATGTTGCTCAGGGTAGGATTGCCGGACAAGGTGGCAATCTGTAGTGGTGCAGAACCCCCTAAACTGCCATCGGCATCGAAGAACAAAGCTCCAACCGTCGTATTATAAATAAATCTCTGAGTTGTCGTGTTTGCTGTCGTAATGCCCGCACCGAAACGAAAAAGGTTTGAACTGAGGGTACCTGCGACCAATCCCCCACCAAAGCCTACGGCAGATACCTGAATTTTGTCGCGGCCAGAGCCACTGAAGCCATTAATCGTATCCAGGCGATCGCTCACAGCTGTAAACTGATAAGTATCTGCCCCATCACCTCCAGTTAGCACATCATTTCCGCCACCACCAACTAGTAGGTCATTACCAGTACCACCAACTAGTATGTCATTACCAGCACCCCCAGTAATTGTGTCATTTCCTCCAGCCCCATTCAGGTTATCATTGCCGTTACCGCCAGCGATCGCATTGTTTCCACCATCGCCAGTCAACACTAGTCCGAGATCGTTCAGCGTTAGACGGTAATCTCCGGTAGCCCCCGAACCCGCTAAATCACCAATACCCGTAACCGCGTTGTAATTGGAGTTCGGGTTGAGCGACACGCCTACGTAGTATGTGCCCGCCTGAGCAAATGTATAAGCCAAGTAGGAGAACTGGCTGGAAGTTTCACCTGGTGCGGCTCCATCGTTGTTGGCCGCGAGTTGTGCGCCGTCCGATCTCAAGACTCTCAAGTAGGTATTGAGGTTTGACCCATTGCGAGAATCCACATCAAACCCGACCTGCTGCCCAGCAGAGACTGTAAACTTGACCAAATCGGCATCAGTTTGCGAATTCAAGGAAAAGTCAACAAATTGACCTAGTGTTTTGATATTCGCTGAACGATTTTGAATTTCAGCGATCGTGTCATCAGGATCTTCACTTGGACTGACGAACTTTGAGGTCAGCGTGTAGTTTGTAGAACCGTTAACCCCTTGAACTCTGGCAAAATACCGACCAGACCCAAGTACCCGTGAGATAGTTTCTGTAGGCGAGTTCAAGGCGTTTGATGTGGCTAAGATATCACCTGCATCGATCGCATTGTTATTGTTGATATCTTTAATTAATGAAAGTGATAGGTCTTCACCAGCAACGCCCGTTGTGTTCAGCGTCACTTCATAAGTACTTGGCAGATCGAAGCGATAGAAGTCGTTGACATCGCTGGAGGCATCAAAGGATTGTTCAATATAATCCTGAAAAGTTTGGTTGGGCGGCGTTGTCCCAGCGATCGCAGCTAGTGGGCGGGCTGTGCTTAAGCTATTTCCGGCGTAGTCTGATACGAGGCGGAGGTTGTATGCGGCTTGTTCGCCAGTACCACTCGCAAACAGAAAGTACGTTCCTGCTGCTAAGTTGGCGGTCAGCGAGTTACCACTAAACGGTGTAATCGTTTCTCCAGCGTCGAGGCGCTGGTTATTGTTGGAGTCTCGGACAATTGATAGAGATGGATTCTGGGTAGTTCTAGAATAGTAGGGGTTATTAAACGCTGAAGCCGAGAGTTGACCCGCAGTGGTCATCGTGAACTTGAAGTAATCAGAGGAATCACCCGCACTGATGCCAAACCCATCACCCAAATTAAAGGGTGTCTCTCCAGTCAAAGCACCAAGCGATCGTGCCTTTGACAGATTCTTGTACGCCTGTGGATCGCCGGGAACAGCATCAAAGTCTGAATCGAGATCGAGCTGATAGCTGGTATAAGCTCCGTTTGGGACTACTTGAACGTAATAAGTGCCTGCCCCTAATGTGGTTGAGAGCTGATCGTCTCCTGGGTTCGAGGATGATAGAAAGACTTCTCCTGCTGAAATAAACCCGTCGTTGTTTGTGTCACGGGCGAGGCGTAAATTGGCATCGAAGGTTGGGGCTGGGAAGGTAGAGGTATCGATGTCTAAGCGCAAATCGATAGGTGAGGTTTTATCCAGGGTGAATTTGTAGAGGTCGTTGGCATCTTCATAGGTTGGCAGCCCAAATGGGCCTCCTACCATGTCGTATAAGCGACGACTAGTGCCACTGACGTTGCCTAAGTCTCGTGCTGTGCCAGTAACATCACCCGCATAATCAGTGACAATGCGAAGAGTGTAGGGGTCTGAGCCGGAAGTTTGGGTGTACCTAACATAGTAAGTTCCAGCAGGGGCAGAGTAGCGATCGACATTGAGACCGTTGCCCACCGTACCAGAAACTGTCTGCAATACGTTGCCATTGGAATCGAGCAATTGCATCGTGGCCTGCAACCCACCAGTATAGGTGAAGTCCTTCATCCGCAGACTAATGGTACCAGGGGCTTCCATTGTGAACTTCACGACATCGACATTATCACGATAGTCGAGATAATCTTGCCAATTAATCTTGTTATAAGCCAAATACTTACTGCTAGTTTGCCCCCAACTGGTGCCGATATCCCTTGCTGTCCCCAAGGTTGCCCCAGAATAGTCGTTATATAGATACAGCGAATAATTTGCGGTATTAGATGAAGTGTAGTTGTGTACCTTAACGTAGTAGTACTGATTGCCCTGTAACGTGACATTGATTGTCTCGCTCAAGTTGCCGCCTTTGGTACTACTGGCAACTAGATTCTGGTTTTGGTCGTAGATGTATAGATCGGCATCGGCTGATAGGGCATCCAGAGGGGCGTAGAGGGTTGATGGCCCATAGAGGGTAAAAAATGTGTAGTAATCATCTACATCGGTCGGACTAACCGAGTCACGAATATAAAAGTTCTCTTCCAGATAAATATCGGGAACAAACGTCGCTTGGTCAAAGGTATTGTTAGGTTCTGCCATAGTGAATAATTATTAGAGAAAAAATAAATGAGAAGATTCCAAGTTTTACTTTTAATAACCTTACAAGGTTCTTGTAAGCCTGAAAGTAATGCCATTCTCAGGCTTTTTTGATGTAGCAAAGATTAAATTTTAATAATATTTTTCTCAAAACTTTGAAACCCTTCAAAATCCGTCAACTCTTCCGTTTAAGAGTGCTATGAAACTGATATTTGATTGCGTAAAAAAACTCATTAAAACTCAAAAACCTTCTTTCTTCTTTCTTCTTTCCTATTGCCGCCTACATAAATAAGTATGGCTACGCCACGCTGCGCGAACAAAAATTAAAGCGGATTCCTAAATTCCACTATTGAGTCTTGGAATTGGCACGCTTTTTGCACTTAAAGTTGCATAGCCCAACTTCATGAAGTTTTGTAGCAAGCAGAGATATGGTTACTCGTTCGGTGACGCATCAAGGAAGTCTGAAAGCACTCGATTGGTTAAATGTATTTTTAGCAGATATTCAGGGCGGTGTAGGCCCGTTTCTAGTAGTTTATCTAACTTCAAGTCTGCATTGGAACCCCTCTCAGGTGGGATTGGTAATGACGATTTCCGGATTGACGGGGGTAATTGCTCAAACACCGATTGGAGGATTAGTCGATCGGTTACGCCAGAAGCGATCGCTAATTATTCTCGCGGCTGTGTTAATTGGCATCAGTTCAATTGCCACCGTTACGATGCCATCATTCCCCGTAATTACAATATCTCAATCCTTCTGCGCCATTGCTGGAGCATTTTTTGCCCCGACGATCGCAGCAATTTCTCTAGGATTAGTCGGACGAGAGGGTATTGAATATCGCATTGGCCGCAACCAGACTCTCAGTTCTTCTGGAAATGTCGCAGCAGCAATGCTGGCAGGATTAATCGGTCATTTTGTGGCTCAGGCAGCTATCTTCTACTTTATGGCGCTGATGTCAGTTGCAGTAATTGTCTGCGCTTTGAAGATTCGCAAACAGGATATTAATTATCGGTTAGCAAGAGGGGGTGACGAGCAAGAAAGCAAGGAGATAGAAGATGGGAAAGAAAAAGTTAATGTTTCTAAGTTTACAACCCTATTGAGCGATCGCCGTCTCCTGATTTTTGCCGTCTGTGCAGTGTTGTTCCACTTTGCCAACGCTGCCATGTTACCCTTAGTCGGTGAGGTACTAGCTCACCATAAAGGCGCTAGTCCAACCTTATTTATGTCTGCCTGTATTGTCACTGCTCAATTAGTGATGATTCCCTTGGGAATTTTGGTTGGGGGACGGGCGAGTAAAGATCAACGTAAACCTATTTTTCTGATAGCATTTCTGGTGTTACCGATTCGTGCCGTGCTGTATACCCTCAGCGATAATCCTTTCTTTTTGGTATCAGTGCAATTATTAGACGGGGTTGGCGGGGGAATTTTTGGGGTGATGCAGCTTTTGGTGATTGCCGATTTGACTAAGGGAACCGGACACTTTAATCTGGCACAGGGAGCAATTGGAACTGCTGTTGGTATTGGTGCATCCCTCAGTAATTCTTTGGCTGGTTTTGTTGCGAAATCTGCTGGCTACAATGCTAGCTTTTTGACAATGGCGGCGATCGCAACAGTTGCCTTAATTTTCTTCTGGTTTTTCATGCCCGAAACGAAGTCTACAGCCTATCCGGTAAGCTCTAAATCGGGGCTTGCTACGTTTAGGGAATAGAGAAATGGTAGTTTTGCGATATCTCGTGATTATTATCACCTACATCGGCTTAGGGCTAGGTTACTTGCCCGGATTGCGGATGAATCGGGCAACGATCGCCATTGTTGGTGCTGCCTTTTTAATGGCATTGGGAGTACTAGATTTCCCGCATTTCTCACAAGCTTGAGGGGAAGGATGGGCAGAAGGGCAGGGGAGGCAGGGGAGGCAGGGGAAGCAGGGGAAGCAAGGGAAGAAAAAACCAATACTCGCATTTCTCACAAGCTTGAGGCCAAGGATGGGCAGAGGGGAAAGAACTTGGTATTTGAACTCTCCTCTGCTCCTCTGCTCCCCCTGCTCCCCCTGCCTCCCCTGCTCCTCTGCTCAAGCGCAGGCTTAATCGAGATGTGGTGAGAAATCCGGGATTTGCCTGCGGCGTGGGGCGCGATCGATTACAAAACACTAATTTTTCTATTTGGGATGAGTTTACGTGCGTGGGAAGATTCGATTCCTGCCAGTTTTCGGTACTTGACTACAGTCCGTCGAGCGATCGCCATACCAAATCGCAGTTTTAATAGTTGGGCAAGTTGTTCGTCACTGTAGGGTTTAGTTGACGGTTCTTGTTGAATTAGTTGAATAATTAACTCTTGGATTTGTTTCGGTGTGCGTCCACCAACACCAACAGAAGTACAGAAAGACTGCAACGGCACAATTCGACTTTGCCCGCCGCTAATTAGTAAATAGCGATCGCGCACAATGCGACTGATGGTAGCATTTGAAAGCCCGACCGATTGAGCAATTAGCTGCTGAGGTGTTGGTACCAAATCTAAACTGTCTTTACTTGTGAGAAAGGCTTGCTGACGATTAACCAAAAATTGCCCGACTTTGAGTAAATTTTCTTGCCACTGATTTAGTGCTGACAATAAATTCCGTGCTTGTTGTAGCAGTGTTTCCTGCATCTTGTGGTTTGATTGAGCCAGCAAAGCGATCGCTTCTTCATCCAAGCAAAACTCTTGACTAACTTCAGAAGTTAAAGAAACCTGCCACCCGTTGGCGTTGAGTTCGGCTTGTAAATCTGGGGTAGCGATCGCCACTGGATAATAGCTAAAGTTCCTTCCTGGGCGAGGTTCTAAGGTCTGAATTTCTTGAATCGCTGCTTTTAAAGCTGGCAGATTAATTGGTGATTCCACTACAGAAATTCTTTTTGCATGTAATTGCAACTTCTTCAACAACAATTGTTGATGTTCCTTGGCTTCAGTTGAATTACCAATACAATCTGCTACCTCTGCTAAGTAATCTCGCACCAGTAAAGCAGCCAAACTATTGCGACGATCTTGAAGCTGTAATAGCAGACATTCTTGCGGCGATCGCGCCCCAATCCCCGGTGGATCGAGACTTTGTAAATGCAACACAACCGCTTCTAATTCCTTGACATTCCAATCACTTCCTGCTGTCCAGACTTGGGACGATTCTTCTAGATAGCCGGAGGGTGAAACCCATTGCATGAGGTATAACAGTGCTTCTCGCTGTTTGAGTGGCAAATCTAAAGCAGTAATCTGCCCACGTAGATGTTCTTGTAAGCTTGGTTCCATTGCAACTGGACTATACCAATTTGGTAAAATGTCTTCTAGCAATGCTTCCCGATGATTAGAGCGGCGATGAAGCAAAAATGGATTGTGTTTGGCTTCTGCTTGTAAATATTCTCGAACTCGCTGATGATTCCAAGGTAACAGTTGCACTAACTGTCGCAGCGTTGGATAAAGAACCGCTTGCGTCTCAAAACGGGTTTCTACAGAGAGAGTTGAAGTTAATACAGGTGTATCCATATCCATTAGTGAGAGGTTAAGGTAATTGCACTAATGTTTGCGAGGGTAAAAGAAAGGGGAAAAATCCTACTGAAGACTGGTAATAGCCTGGCTTTGACTATTCTTAAATCTTAATTCTTTTTTGCAGCGAAGTACTTAGTACAGTATTTCATTAATTCGTAGCGAATTAAATTTGACAATACCCAACATTGTTAATGCGTCGGCTTGCATTGTTAATGCGTTGGCTTGCATTATTAATGCGTCGGCTTGCATTGTTAATGCGTTGGCTTGCATTATTAATGTGCTGGCTTGCATTGTTAATGCGTTGGCTTGCATTGTTAATGCGCTGGCTTGCATTATTAATGCGTTGGCTTACATTATTAATACTACGTTTTTACGCAAAGCTGTACTTAGACTAATTCGTAATTCGTGGCGATCGTGAAGAAGAGATTCTCTCAGTTGAGCGATCGTGTTATTTAGATGTCGCCATTAAGTAAAGAAGCTTGTCATTAAAATGAAGATCCTGCAATTCAGGAGGTGGAGGAACAAGTGGCGGCCCTTCAATGATTACAGGAATAATTTCAGGGGAACGCAATCCATCAGATCCTTGTCGTTCAAGGGCATACAACACTTCTTTAAGCACCCACGGCGATTCTTTCGCAGCAGTAGACCAAAATAGTAAGAAGAGATCGCACTCATCAATATTGCGATAAAGTTCTTGCTCCCAGCGATCGCCAGGTTCTAAACTAAGAATATCTTGAAAAACTGTAATGCCACTCACAGCTAGTCCCTGCACCCTTTTAAGAACTTCTATCCGGTCTTTAGAAGAATAAGAGACAAATGCTTTTTTATAATGTCGAGCAACTTCTCCTGCTAACTGAGGCTCTTTTGATGTAGAAGATGCAGAAGCAATAATCGATAGCTTAAATTTTAGATGACCGAGGGGAATTGTGTTTTGACTGACAGTAACAGTTCCAATAATTGTTTTCTGAGTAATATCAGCAGGAACCGTTACTCCATATTGAATAGAATCTGCTCTACCATTCCAACTCAACTGTTGAATTGGCTCGTCCACTTCTAGTTTGGGAATTGACAAGTTAAAAGTAAGTTCACTTCCTCGTTGAATAGGTACTCCTAAACTTCTCACTCCCAACCGTTTAGCATCAGAATCAAATTCTTGAGCATCCTGTTTGACAAATTCAACTTGTTCAGGAAGATGAACAAAGACTTGGACAAGGAACATATCGTCTGGAGTTACAGAAGCAGGACTGAACACACTACAATCAACCAAATCTTTGGTTATACAGCACTTGCGTCTGTTATGAGGTACACTAAATTAAAATATAAATACCTTTAAATGAAGTCATACTCTGTCGAGCTTCGAGAAAAGATAG
>NZ_JBALDK010000022.1:0-45156 GCF_036917455.1 Nostoc sp.
CTACTGATTAGAGAATTAGGTGTTATAAAGTATTAAAACATATAAGTATTTCAGCGATCGCTCTTTGGAGAAAAACTTTTTGGTTTACTGATAATGTCTTCTCTTTATCTGAAATTAAAAACTGCTCTTGCCGAAAGTAGACAAGAGCAGTTTTTAATAACAAAGCCCAAAATAAGAATTTAGGCATCTTCAAGTTCAAATTGAGCCACCGTAACAGCGTTAAAAGCAAAAGCTAAAACCAATGGCATCGGCGACTGAAACCAAAAGGTACAAAGAACAGCTAAAATTGTTCCAATTACTGCGGACATCGACCACAATCTTTCTTCAAAGGTTAATCCCTTCTCAGCTTTAATCACTCTGAGAACATTCACTGGGATTGGTTCTGGCATTACCCCACCTGGCGGAAAAGCCCAGAAGTTGTTACGTCGCTCTACAAATAAATCTGTCCAGCCATTTTCTTGGCACCATGCCTCAATCCATTGAAGTGAGTAATGATTCATCATCGCGTTTCGGAGTTCGGTTTGTAGAAGTTGTGTACTCTGTGAAGATAAACTCTTGGAGATTCCTAAATAACTAACTAATCGCTATAAAATTAATCGCTAATTATCCAGCTTTTAAGCTTTGTTAAGTAGTTGAAACGCATTAAATTACGCTCAAACCTTACTTTCACTAGTTAAAACATTAGCAGTTCATGGAGTCTGTTTAATTTAAAAGACAATAAACTTTACTTGAAAGGTTAAAAGTCAAGAAATGTAAATAAGCTAGTGAGTATTACTGCTTAATAAACCTCTTTATATCTTAAAATTCCAATCTAAAAATGAATAATTGTGAACAAACCAACAAGGATAGGCATAACCCGTCTTAGACCTTGCTCTCTCCAATTAAACTATTCCTTTCGAGTTAGTAATTTCAAGTTTTACCTTCATAAAGAGAGATAATTTTTGCTTTTTTTTATATGATTACTATTTGATTTTTGCTAAAACCTCGGTACATCTTAATATCCTGGAATCCTCTTGCCTACTGCCTTTTGCTTAATAAGCCAATTAATTTCAGGAATCAAACCGGATTCCTATATATTCTGTTAAAGCTTGTGTAATGTCAAAAATAATTGCTAATTAATCAAATTATTGATATTTAGGACTAAGGCATATTTTCAAAATTTTTATATCCTGAGACATAGGCGATCGCTATATTGTCACGATCAACAGAAGAGGTTTAAGTAACGAGCAGTGGGAGAGATTATACCATTTCTGTTTGAAAGTTACGCAAAACTACACGCGGTAGGGACAATTCACTAGTTGCCCCTACCGCGTGTAGTTTTGGCTATTGTTTGCATGAGTCCTGTCTGGTTCTGGAAAGGTTAAATATTTACTTTTAAACCGTACAGGCGCAGAGAACACAAAGCAAAAAAGAGATTTTTGGAGTTATAGCACAAGCCTTGGTGGTTAGGACATCAACAGATGATGAAACTTAGACACAAAAAGATTTTTCACCCAGTCCCTAGTCCCCAGCCCCCAGTCCCTTGCTATACCTTGAAAAGGCTACTGCAAATTGACATAAGTACCTAAATATGTATTTAGATTTTCAGGCATTTAAGTTTGATTTTTTCACTATTAGCTAGCGATGCTTGCGCCGGGCTACGCTAGCTTGAAACAATCAATTTAATAATGCATACGAAAGTCATTTTGTACAGTTCGTCAGTTTTTAATCTATTACATTTAATTACGTCTACCTACTTAAAGCCATAATTTATTGTCTAGCCGAGCCTGAATTTTTCATTCCAGATTGGTTTGGCAAAGTTGGGGAATTTGGTTGGCGACTAGTACGAAAAGTCACATTCACGCCTTCATTCGATTGCTCCAGAACCAGGAGAGGCGTGGGTTTAGCCTTTTGATCCCAATGCATAGTAGCAATCCGACCCTGAAGTGTTGGTTGCCAACTATCTTCATCTTCTATGGGACTTAGATAAGTTTCTATACAGTCAATAATTTGACTAATAGTCGCAGAAGTTGCTTGCGTCGGTAACTTCATTAACCTGACTTGAATGCGAAACAGCACTCGTTTAGCAGAGTTTCCTGGACTCCCAGTTTCATACTCTACATCAAAAGTTTCATCTACTTGCCGTCCAGAGCTATTAGCAATTCCGACAGATCCAAGTTGTGCTTGATTTGGACGCAGAGCTTGAGTAACTTTATCTTTAATCTGAATCTTCACCTGATTAAGGATTGCAAAATGAAACACCTCCTCTGACATCCGCATTCGCAGATAATCTAGGTTAAAGTCCCGTGAGTTGACCAAATCGGGATTAGTTTCCATTTTGCGAATCGTTTCCAGCGCCAGCTTAAACTTTTTTTCTAATTCTCGCGCCCGGAATTGTTCAAACTTAAGTTTTTTCTCCAGCTTATCCTTCTGGAGCTTACTATAGACAATTAAAGCAATCACCGCGAAAGCCAGTCCTCCAGAAGTTACCAACAATAACGGTGGTATTTGAGGATTACTTGCTGGCACTTCCTGGGTTGCTTTTTTAGGCTTTGTCCCAGAGGATTGGGCAAGAAACATTGAAGTGGACATGATTGCAAACTGAAAAACTTGACTCCTGATGTCTAGGATGCCCAAATCTTTCATGCCATCTTGCTGTATGATTAATATTTTTAACAGCTTTTTACAAAACCCCCTATGTCCAGACATTTGAGCATCCCTGCCCTGTCTGAAGTTTCATCTACAAGCTTTCGCAATATTCGTCTGATAGCCACAGATATGGATGGCACGCTAACTAGACGAGGAAAATTTACTTCCGCACTGCTGCAAGCTTTGGAGGATTTAGCGACTGCTGACATTAAGGTGCTGATTGTCACAGGACGTTCTGGTGGGTGGGTGAGTGGATTGAGTGCGATTATGCCAGTAGCAGGTGCTATGGCAGAAAATGGCGGTTTGTACTTTCCACCTAGAGATCAGAAACCAGTAGTTTTAACACCCATTCCCGATTTAGTTAAACATCGCCAGCACTTGGCTACAACTTTTGAGAATTTACAAACTAAATTTCCCCAAATCCAAGAATCTGCTGATAATCGTTTTCGCGTCACCGACTGGACTTTTGATGTAGCTGGTTTGAGTCAAGATGAACTACAAACACTAGATAGTCTTTGTCAACAAATGGGTTGGGGATTTACCTATAGCAATGTACAGTGCCACATTAAACCCCAAGGACAAGACAAAGCTGTGGGATTGTTGCAAGTATTGCGCGAATATTTGCCCCAGTACTCACCAGAACAAATTGTTACTGTAGGCGATAGTCCCAATGATGAAAGTTTATTCGATCGGCGTTATTTTCCTGTTTCTGTAGGCGTGGCAAATGTTCTGGAATATATGAATCAGTTGAAATATCACCCTGTTTATATTACTAATGCTGCCGAAGGCGAAGGATTTTGTGAGTTATCTAGTTATATTTTGAAAAGCTTGCACATCCCAACTTAGGGAGAGCAAAACTTGCTCTACAATAATCTTGTAGCACTGATTTTACAACCATGACCGAAACAAAAAGGATACAGAGCAACTAAATTTATTTATGAGGATTCTTAATTTTGAATTTTGAATTTTGAATTTTGAATTTTGAATTCGGAGCGAAGCGACGTGACGGCTACTTTACCTGTTGGTATCGAATCAGAAATCTTCTATCCCAGTGCTGATGGTCAACCAGTGGCAGAAACCTACGACCACCTTTATGCCTTACTAACTACTCTGGAAGTCCTAAAACAGTATTTGGTAGTTCGTCAAGCAACAGTATTAGGAAATCAATTTCTTTATTATGCACAAGGCTTTCCCAAGTTGCGGGTAGCCCCAGATGTAATGGTGATTTTTGATGTTGCACCCGGGGGTCGGGACAACTATAAAATTTGGGAAGAGGGTCAAGTACCCACAGTTATTTTTGAAATGACATCCTTTGGTACTAAAGGACAAGACGAAATCTTCAAAAAGACCCTCTATGAGCAGCTAGGTGTCAAAGAATACTGGCTATTTGACCCTAAAGGCTAGTGGGTAGAACAATAGTTACGTGGCTATCGTCTGCGGGGAGAAATCTACGAACCTATAGAAGATGGACGCAGTGAACCGCTACAACTGCGTTTGGTGATTGAGGGAAGGCTAATTGGGTTTTATCGAGAAGATACTGGGGAAAAATTACTCATCCCTAATGAACTGGCAAAGGCTTTGGGGCAGGAAGTTTTAGCAAGGCAGCAGGCAGAAGAACTGGTAGAACAAGAACGCCGACGAGCAGAACAAGCAGAATTGCAGATAAAACAGTTAAAGGCAAGGTTGCGATCGCTCAATCTAGACCCCGATACTATTGATTAACATATCCTCTTCTGTCACTTTCCGGGAGGGCGATCGCTAGAAGGCTCATGAGGCAATCAATACAAGCTATACTATTAGAAAAAATAGGTCTTGTATTTGTTATTAGAAAAGAATTGCGCCTAGGCGTAGCCCGTCGTAGACATCGCTTGCTATAGAAAAGCTCTAGATTTTAGAAAAGGCAAATGTTTTGGAGAGTGACAGAAGAGGAATATATAAAACCGATATATGTGTAGTTTTCTGCAAGACGGTTTGAAAAACTTCATCGTAAATAAAAGGGTTTAAGACCCCTACCTCTACAGGTAGCCCCAGTTTCAGTCGGGGTTTAAATCCCCGCCTGAAATTGTCTTGAATTTTGAATTTGAATTTTGAATTGTTAACCTGTCTGGGTTTACAATTTGCTATATCTGAGTTTTTCAGCCATCATTTACAACGGAAAATCAAGCCTTTCAAGAGCATCTTGCAGGTTTTTGATTATATTTTGGCTAAATGCCAAGTAGACAATTTGTTACCTGTGTCTTTGCCACATTTATTACCTCAGACAGAATACAATAGATGAATCTCTAGCGCGTTTCAATCTAGTAAGTCTCAACAATACTGCTTTGATTGAGAAACTGTTTTATACAGTCATTTCTAGGTAACACTAGATCAAAGGATAAATAAACGCCAGCCCTTTAAGCACGCAGAGACGCTAAGAGACTAACAGATACTTCGAGAATAGGTTAGCGTTTTATTTCCAATTTCCACTATAAAATCCAAGACCAATGTAGAGTCAAAAATTTACCTGTGAATACAGAGGTATAAAATTATGCAAGAAATTGAAAGATTCTTCAGCAACTTTTTCAGTGGCATACTCAACCGCTTTAAGTATTCTGCGATGGACGCTGCCGATCGCAAAATGAGAGAAACTATCGACGATCAGGTAGAACAACGGCGGCAAAAACCTAAGCCGAAGGATCGAGAAGACCGCGATTCGTAATTTGTAGCTCTCTACGAGACGCTGCGCGAAGGCGGACTTTAACGTAATTTTTGAGTTAAATAATAGCGCTTCCTATTGTTGAGTGGGCAGCGCTTATTTTATCGCCCCACCAAACTCTTGCCAATGTGCTAACCTAGTATGGTTAACTAATCTCGCACATCTGAGAATTCGGGTGTTTCCCAGTTGGGAAATGCACTTGGATGGAGGTTTAACCCGAATAGGAGTTAAGAATTTATATGCCAGTAGTTTCATTGGCTCAAATGATGGAGTCAGGGGTTCACTTTGGGCATCAGACCCGGCGTTGGAACCCAAAAATGTCTCCTTACATTTATACTTCCCGCAATGGTGTGCATATTATCGACTTGGTGCAAACTGCCCAGTTGATGGATAATGCTTACAACTATATGCGATCGCACGCAGAGCAAGGGAAGAAGTTTCTTTTTGTCGGCACTAAGCGCCAAGCAGCTGGAATTATTGCTCAAGAAGCCAGCCGTTGTGGTTCCCACTACATTAACCAACGCTGGTTGGGTGGAATGTTGACCAACTGGGCAACCATCAAAACACGGGTAGATCGTTTGAAAGATTTAGAACGCCGTGAAGAAACCGGCGCACTAGATTTATTACCCAAAAAAGAAGCATCAATGCTACGTCGGGAAATGACGAAGCTTCAGAAATACTTGGGCGGCATTAAAACAATGCGGAAAGTACCCGATATCGTGGTCATTGTAGACCAACGGCGGGAATATAACGCAGTTCAAGAATGCCAAAAGCTGAATATTCCTATTGTGTCCATGTTGGATACAAACTGTGACCCCGATGTAGTAGATATCCCCATCCCAGCAAACGACGATGCCATCCGGTCAATTAAGCTGATAGTCGGAAAATTGGCGGATGCCATTTATGAAGGTCGTCACGGTCAGCTAGATGCTGAAGATGATTACGAAGATTACGACGGTAGTGAGTATGACGATGACTACGAAGAAACCGAATATACTGATGCCGTAATTCCCGATGAGGAAACAGAGGAATAAGTAAAGCAGGGGTGGAGGAAGTATCCAAAGGAGGGCGGTTGTTTGCAGAGTAGCAGTAATCCGCCCTAACCTGGGGTATTAAGGTATAGACAAAAACTCATACCTGATAATTTCATTATTTTTTCTGCCCCAGCCCTGAGTAAGATAGAAATACTCAACACCCGTGAGCGATTACAACTCGAGGTCAAGTTAGGAATTGAGGCAACATGGCGGAAATATCTGCAAAACTCGTCCAAGAGCTACGCCAAAAAACTGGTGCCGGCATGATGGACTGCAAAAAGGCGCTGATAGAGACTGAAGGTAACGTAGAAGAAGCCGCAGACTGGCTACGCAAAAAGGGCATTTCTAAGGCAGGGGCAAAAAACGATCGCATTGCGGCAGAAGGTCTAGTAGACACTTACATTCAGCCTGGTGGCCGTGTCGGTGTACTTATAGAAGTCAACTGCCAAACCGACTTTGTTGCTCGTAACGACGCTTTTAAAGCTTTAGTTAAAAACCTAGCAAAGCAAGCAGCGACTGCTGATAGTGTTGAGTCTTTGTTGGCTCAACAGTACGCTGAAAGTCCAGGCGGGACTGTAGAAGAATTCATCAAGCAAACTATTGCTACGCTCGGTGAAAATATCCGAGTGCGTCGCTTTATCAATTTTGCACTAGCAGAAGGCACGCAAGGTGTAGTAGACAGCTACATTCACACTGGCGGTCGAGTTGGTGTATTAGTAGAACTGGGTTCTCAAAGTGAGTCAGTGGCTACTAATTCAGAGTTTCAAAGCTTGGCACGGAACACTGCTATGCAAGTTGCGGCTTGTCCAAATGTCGAGTATGTGAGCGTAGACCAAATCCCTGCCGAAATTGCCCAAAAAGAAAAAGACATTGAAATGGGCAAAGATGATTTGGCAAACAAGCCAGATAACATCAAAGAAAAGATTGTTCAGGGACGGATTGAAAAACGCCTGAAAGAATTGACTTTGCTAGATCAGCCTTACATCCGCGATCAGAGTATTTCTGTGGAAGACCTCTTGAAGCAAGCGAAGACGCAATTAGGCACAGAGATTCAAGTTAATCGCTTTGTCCGCTATATATTGGGCGAAGGCATTGAGAAGCAAGAGATTAGCTTTGCTGATGAAGTCGCTGCACAAATTAGCAGTATGTAATAGTGGTCATTGGTAATTAGTCATTAGTCATTAGTTTTGACCAAGGACAAAGGACTCTTTAACAAACAGGTCAAGCAAATAGCCTGACCTGTATTTTTTTAGTAGAGACGCGAAATATCGCATTTATAGCAACAGCCTTGGTGGTTAGGATATCAATAGATGATGAAACTTAGACACAAGAAGACTTTTCACCCAGTCCCCAGTCCCCAGTCCCTTGCTATGATTTAAAATCTAAAATCCTTTGGGAAGTTATTATAAAATAAATTTGTACATTTGTACTATGTAATAGTTCACATGGACAAGAACGAAAAGATATGGCAAGAGCAATCGAGCGAATTGAACAGGATATTGAAGCACTCAAAGAAGCGATTCGGGCGATCGCAATAGAACTACAAACCGCTTATGCTAGTTATCTAAACACTTTGGGGCTAGCTGTACGAAAACAATTGATTCTGGCGAGTTACCATCTTTGTACACAGGGGTATCCTGAAAACTTTCTGCATCTGTCATTAAATCAGCGCCAGCAATTGCAACAAGCCATCCGCAAGTCGGGTCAGGTGGCAGCAGAGCAATTGCTCGTTTGTATTAAAAGTGACGAAGCTAAGTTAGATAATGAAGAGGTGGAAGAAGAGGATAAGGAAGTAGTATCTTCTGAACTTCTAGACACCTCAAATTCTCAGCCTTTGACTGCTGACACTTCTAATCCTATAGAAGTAGCAAAATGGCAACATAACTTAGAAGAGACCACGCAAGAGATACTGAAAAAACTTTCTCATGATGCTAATCTTTTATTACAAAAAGCTGGGATATTACCCAAAAAATTACCAGAACCGATTTTAGCGGCTGCGGCTGCGGCTGCATCAGAAGCATCTGCCGAGGTTATGCCAGGGCCACCGAACTTATTAAACTTAGTCATTGAAATTGAAAATGAGCAGCAGTCAGAAGATTCTGGACTGACGCAAATCATGGCTATTAACCTGCGGCTAGGAGAAATTGAATTTGCTGATGTGGCACTCTCCTCTGAACGTAGGCAAATTCGCAGTATTTTAGTTAAGCTAAACAAACTAGGAAGAGAGTATCAAAAGAAACATCGGGAAAGAGCGATCGCTGAAGCTGAAGCTGCATGGCGTGCTAGTTGGTTTGAATAAAAAATCGGATTGCTATCGGAATCATATTTGATTTTTGAAAAAACTCAGTACAACTGAAAAGCTGCTTCTTCCCTACTCCCCACTCCCAGCCTAGGCAAATCATTTCATAAATAAAATAGGAATCCTCTATATGAGTTATAAGTTATGAATAATTTATTCCTAACTCCCAACTGCTGACTTCTAACTCTATTGACCAATGACTAATGAAAAACCAGATTGGATACGATTGCACAAAGCCTTGGCAATAGAAGCCGAACGGGGCTTTACAGACTTGGTGGGCAAACAATATCGCTTCAGTGAATTTCTAAGCCTAACTTTGGGCAAATTTCCAACAGGCTTACCCCAAACTGAACGCCGCCGTTGGCAAGGACTAGCGGTGCAATTTGCTAGTTATCCACATCTGGCACTTGAAGAAAGACAACATTTAGTAGCAGAGACTCGTAGATATCTCTCTCAACTACAGCAAGATGAAGAGGGAGAGCAGGGGATCAGAGGAGCAGGAGAGCAGGGGAGAACTTATCAAGCTAAAGTCCAAAATCCGAAATCTCCAATTGTTGCTGAGGTGAGTCGGAGGCTTGCACCGAAAATTGACCAAAAACTCAGCGATTTACCAGAAATAGGCTTCAAAAAAGCTGGTAATTTGGCACGACTTGGTTTACACACTGTCCGCGACTTGCTTTTTTACTATCCTCGTGACCACATTGATTATGCGCGTCAGGTGAATATCCGCGAGTTACAGGCAGGTGAGACGGTGACAATAGTGGCAACTGTGAAGCGTTGCAACTGCTTTAATAGCCCTAAAAATCAGAAATTATCAATTTTAGAACTGGTTGTCAAAGATAATAGCGGTCAAATTAAAATTGGTCGTTTTTACGCAGGGACGCGCTTTAGTAGTCGCGCTTGGCAAGAAAGTTTAAAACGCCGTTATCCAGTGGGTAGTATTTTAGCTGCGTGTGGGTTGGTGAAAGAAAGTAAATACGGCTTGACACTTGATAATCCAGAACTAGAGGTTTTGGCAAATCCAGGAGATTCGATTGAGTCGCTGAATATTGGGCGAGTAGTGCCAATTTATGGATTGACTGAAGGAGTAGTGGCGAATACAGTCCGACAGGCGGTAATTGCTGCTTTGCCTGCTGCGGCTAACCTAAAAGACCCTTTACCCAATGGTTTGCGACAGAAGTATGGTTTGATGGAATTGAAAGATGCGATCGCTAACATCCACTTTCCAAATGATAGTGCCGCTCTACAAGTTGCCCGTCATCGCCTAGTCTTTGATGAATTTTTCTACCTCCAACTTGGGTTACTGCAACGTCAACAGCAAGCAAGAGCGATTCAAACTAGTGCCATCCTCATCCCACGCGGTCAACTTGTAGAGAAGTTCCACGAAATACTACCTTTTCAACTCACTGGCGCACAGAAACGAGTTCTTAACGATATCCTCAACGATTTGCAAAAACCTGTACCAATGAATCGTTTGGTGCAAGGTGATGTTGGTTCAGGTAAAACGGTCGTCGCCGTGCTAGCTATCCTCGCAGCAATTCAATCTGGCTACCAAGCGGCGTTAATGGCTCCTACAGAAGTTTTGGCAGAACAACATTATCGCAAGTTAGTTAGTTGGTTTAACCTCTTGCATTTACCAGTGGAATTACTGACAGGCTCCACCAAAACTGCCAAACGAAGACAAATACATTCTCAGTTAGGAACTGGTGAATTACCTCTATTAGTGGGAACCCATGCCTTAATTCAAGACTCTGTAAGCTTCAAGCAACTGGGGTTAGTGGTGATCGATGAACAACATCGTTTCGGGGTAGAACAACGGGCGCGTTTGCAGCAAAAAGGCGAGCAACCCCATGTGTTAACTATGACAGCTACTCCGATTCCCCGAACCTTGGCACTGACGATACATGGGGATTTAGATGTGAGCCAAATTGATGAATTACCGCCAGGACGACAAAAGATTCAGACAACAGTATTGTCAGGTCAGCAACGCAACCATGCTTACGACCTCATCCGCCGAGAAATTGCCCAAGGTAGACAAGTTTATGTAGTTTTGCCCTTGGTGGAAGAATCAGAAAAACTGGATTTGCGATCGGCTGTTGAGGAGCATCAAAAGTTACAAGAAAGTATTTTTCCTGACTTTCAAGTGGGTCTGTTGCACGGTCGCATGAGTTCAGCCGATAAGGATGAAGCGATTACAAAATTCCGTGATAACCAAACGCAAATTTTGGTTTCTACTACAGTTGTTGAGGTAGGTGTGGACGTACCTAATGCTACGGTAATGCTACTTGAAAATGCGGAGCGATTTGGCTTATCACAACTGCACCAACTCCGGGGGCGTGTCGGTCGTGGTGCGGCTCAGTCTTACTGTCTGTTGATGAGCAGTTCCAGAAGTCCTGATGCTCAACAACGCTTGAAGGTGTTGGAACAATCTCAGGATGGCTTTTTTATCTCTGAGATGGATATGCGTTTTCGTGGCCCAGGGCAAGTACTGGGAACTCGTCAATCAGGAGTGCCAGATTTTACCTTAGCGAGTTTAGTTGAGGATGAAGAAGTTTTACTTTTAGCGCGGCAAGCAGCAGAGAAAATTATAGAGATGGATGTTACTTTAGAGCGTTGGTATTTGATGAAAGAAGAATTGAAGTATCGATATGAGCGCTTAATGGGTGGGGCGATTTTGACATAATATATTCTTGTCTTAATGATGAACAGCTACTAGATATAGATTGCACTTCAGTTTTTGATAGCTGGGGCGATCGCTGTTAATTCTCATCGCCATTGGGAGAAGTCAAGCTATGCGTAATTTTAGAAACTGGATGAAGGATAATTTATAAGCTGTCGCGCCTACAAGTTGCCTCATAACCTTTTAGGTAAAACCTGTAAACCCTCCCCTCTGCCCCCCCGCTCCTCTGCCCCTCTGCTGTCTCAATGTGCAAATTAAAAACACAACAGCTTAGTTGCTGGATTGCAAAATTAACTGCGGTTATCAATTTGAGCGCGTTGCAAACTTCCAGAAAAGTCAACATAAACGCTTTTCCATTCTGTGAAAACATCCAAAGCAGTAGTTCCAGCTTCGCGGTGTCCATTACCGGTTTGTTTCACGCCACCAAAGGGCAAATGTACTTCTGCACCAATAGTAGGGCCGTTAATATAGGTGATACCTGCTTCGATGTCGCGCATGGCAGTAAAAGCCCGATTGATATCGCGGGTATAAACTGAAGAAGAAAGTCCGTAATTGCTATCGTTGAGAATTGCGATCGCTTCCTCAAAGGAACTAACCTCAATTAATGCCACCACTGGCCCAAATATCTCTTCACGAGCAACTCGCATATCAGGAGTTACATCATCCAAAATAGTTGGTTGAAAGAAGTAGCCATTTTTCAATTCGCCTTCACTAGCAATTTCTCCACCAATTAAAACCTTTGCTCCTTCCTCACGGGCGATATCCAAATACTTGCTCACCTGTTGGAGTTGCTTTTGATTGACAATCGGGCCAATATCTGTATTAGTGTCAGTGCCAGCACCCAAGCGTAACTTACTAGTACGCTCATAAAGCATGGTGGTAAATTTTTCTTTAATATCACGATGCAAAATCAGGCGACTAGTGGCCGTACACCGTTGACCGGTTGTTCCAAATGCTCCCCACACTGCACCATCTAAGGCAAGTTCCAAATCGGCATCTTCCATTACCACTTGGGCATTTTTACCACCCATTTCTAGACAGACACGTTTGTGAGTGCGTCCGCAAGTAGCGCCAACAAAAGCACCAGTTTCTGAAGAACCGGTAAACGATACCAAATCTACATTGGGATGCTCAACTAAAGCTTTCCCTGCCTCTTCTCCCACACCATGCACCAAGTTAATTACTCCTGGTGGTAAACCTGCTTGTTGGAAAATTTCAATCAATTTAGTTGCACAGGCGGAGGTATCTTCGGCAGGTTTGAGGATGACTGTATTGCCACACACCAAAGCTGGCATAGCTTTCCAGCAAGGAATTGCCACAGGGAAATTCCAGGGAGTAATTAAGGCACAAACTCCGATAGGCATTCGCACAGTCATGGCGAATTTATTAGACATTTCCGATGGTGTGGTTTGCCCGAATAGTCGCCGTCCTTCGCCAGCAGTGTAAAAGGCACAGTCAATACCTTCTTGCACATCTCCCCTAGCTTCTGTTAGGGGTTTACCCATTTCTCGACTGATTAACTGGGCAAGTTCTTCTTTATGCTGGAGTAATATTTCCCCGACGCGAAAGATGTATTCTGCCCTCGCTGGGGCCGGGACTGTGCGCCAACTACGGTAGGCTTTACGGGCGGCGGCTACTGCTGTATCTACATCATTAACTTGCGATCGGGGAAATGTGGCAACAACTTCGGTTTTGTTTGCAGGATTGCGACTTTCTAAAGTTGCTTCCCCTACAGCACTCAACCATTGACCATCGATGTAATTGCGGCAAGATAGCGGAGTTGTCATCTTGAAAATCTCCGGCTGATTATCCACTGGAACTTGTGTACTAAGTTTGCTTGCTTTCTAGGTTATCCTCAAGTTTAAAAAATTGGTGTGAGATAGAAATATCGATATAAAAATTAAGGCACTAACGCCAAGACACCCACAGGAGAACCAGAACCACCACGCAACCGAAGAATCCCGATCGCTAGAGTAGTACCTTTAGGTGGTAACTGATCCAAATTGGTGAGATTTTCTAAAACAATACGGGGTTTTTCCAATACCAAACGATTAGTAGCAAAAGTGTTATCCTGTCCGGGCTCTACACCATGAGTATCAATTCCTACCCCAGCGATTTGCCGTTCCTTCAGTAAAAATTGAGTTGCGTCGCTACCAAAACCTGGAAAATGTGCAATACCTTGAGCATCATGATTTAGAAATGCACTTTTATCAAACCACTTTTTTTGCCAGCCAGTATTCAGTATAACTACGCAGCCTTGAGGAATTTCACCGTATTCTTCTTCCCAAGCCACAACATCAGCAACAGTCAGGGCATAATCAGAATTCACGGCTGTGGCTTGGCGAATATCTATGACTACCGCAGGTACAACTAGAGATTGGGCGGGGTATTGGTCAATTCCCATACTATAGCTATGAAAGCTATTAGGAGCGTTGATATGGGTAGCACTATGTTCCCCCAAGGCGAAACCTCGGAGATAATAGCCATCATTATTGAGTTCAGCCACAGTTTCAAATTCTACTGTCGGATCTCCCGGCCACTGGGGAATATCTATGTCAATTACATGACTTAGATGGATAACGCGTGTGTAGGTGATACTATTTTGACCTTGGGGTTGTATCATCCCAGCCTTTTACTTTACTTGTGTATTCAGGGATTTTTTAAATGTACTATCGCCTGGGTTGGGCTATGCCAACGCAAAGATAGTACTACCATTACAACGTTTTTCAATCAATTGAACTGTAATATTTCTAGTCATAACTCACTATACTAGTACAAATAATCCCCCCAATTCCTGTAAATTTTAGGTTTTTGGGGGGTTAAAATGTTGCAGCAAAAAGTGAATTAATCTTAGTTAACAACCAATAGGTTAACTTTTTGATTAAGAAAAGATTAAAGTTGTATCTATGTTGAAGGCTGCTGATGTAATGGAATCATGATGACAAACTCCGCACCTTCTCCTGGCGCTGAAATACACTGAATTTTTCCGCCGTGTTTTTGGACGACAATTTGGTAGCTAATTGACAACCCCATACCTGTACCTTTCCCCACGGGTTTTGTAGTAAAGAAGGGGTCAAATAAGCGTTTGCGTACTTCCTCAGTCATGCCTGGGCCATTGTCGGCAATGCTAATGATTACACGGTCTTCTTGAATGAAGGTACGAATGCGAATTGTGGGCATTGGGCATTGGGCATTGGGCATGGGGCATGGGGCTTTTGGTATTTGGAAAACTTTCTTCCAGTCCCCAGTCCCTACTCCCTCTTCCAAAACATCGATCGCATTTGTCAACACATTCATAAACACCTGGTTCATCTGTCCAGCGTGACAGACTACCGGTTCCAGGTTGCCGTAGTCTCGGATTACTTGGATGTCGGGATGTCCTGGTTTGGTTTTCAGGCGATTTTGCAACAGCAGCAACGCGCTATCAATACCTTCATGAATATCCACTCGTTTCGTGCCATCTTCATCAAGGCGAGAAAAATTACGTAAAGATAGGACAATCTGCCGAATACGTTCGGTTCCCACGTTCATAGAATCCAAAATTTTGGGCAAATCTTGTTTGAGAAAGTCTAAATCAATGTTGTAGATTTGCTCGTGAATCTCTGGTGTTGGTGGACAGTAATTCTGTTGATAAAGTTCTACCAAGTGCAATAAATCTTTAGTATATTCACGGGCGTGGCTAATATTGCCGTAGATAAAATTAACAGGATTATTGATTTCGTGGGCAATACCTGCAACCAATTGTCCCAAACTCGACATTTTTTCAGTTTGAATCAGTTGCGCTTGGGTTTGTTGAAGTTCTAGTAATGCTGCTTCTAGCTGCTGGGCTTTGTCTTGGGCGGTTTGGGCAGCAATGCGACTTTGGGTGTAGAGTTTAGCTTGGTCAATAGCGATCGCTAATTGAACTGTAACTGCTTGTAGTAAATCTACTTCGTTGTCTAGCCAAGGCCGGAAGCCCTGACAATAACCACAACTAAATGCACCTATTTCGCCAGATTGGGTGTGTACGGGTAGCGACATAAAGGCAGTGAAACCAAAATCCTGCAAAAACTGCTGTGCTATAGAATCGCCCACAGTTTTAACATCATTAATGCGGATGATTTCTCTATTTAAGGTTTTGCCTGCAATTAGTTCGATTTCTGCATTAGTTGCTTCTTGGTAGTTAAGCAGACAGGGTAAAAAGGAACTTTTCGCCTCATATACTCTCTCCCAGTAGGGTAAATCAGCCTCTTGCCTATACCAAAAGAAGGCGCAGCGATCAATCTGGAATAAGTTACGGATCTCCTGCACTGCGGTTTCTACAATGTAATTCAGATCAAAGGAAGCTCGAATCTGGTTAGAAAGACGGTTGAGTAATGCTTCCCGTTGGACGCTTTCTCTGAGTGCGACTTCTGCTTGTTTGCGATCGGTAGTGTCATGGCAAATACCAACGAAGTTTAAAACATTACCATTGCCATCTCTAATAGCAGATGAGTTGCTTGTATGCCATCGCCAAGTGCCATTTTTGTGTTTTATTCGATATTCAATTGCGTCTTGCTTTTCGGTTGTTGTCGCAATTCTTTGGAAATAATCTGCACAGATAGGCACATCGTCAGGATGTATGAAGGGAACAAAAGATTGGCCTTCAACCTCTGCAACCTCATGCCCAAAAATTTCAGTCCAGTTAGGAGAAACGTAAGAAAATATTCCTTCAAGTGTCAGGGCAAAAATAATGTTATTGGCATTTTCAATAATGGTACGAAATTTGGTATCGCTTTCTATTAATGCTGCTTGTACTTTGTCGCTGGTGTCGCGCACAAGAACTATGATTTGCCGATCTGGTAATGGTAATAACCTAACTTCAAAATTATTTTTTCCTTGTGCAAGCGGTAAGGTATATTCAAAACTGACTGGAGATTGAGTCTCAAGTACTTGAGTTATTGCTTGCTGTAAGCGATCGCCAACAACAGCTGGTACGCATTCTCGCAAACTCTTACCCTGACAATCTCCTGTGGAAATATACAGGTTCTCCATCTTCCCTGGCTTATAATCTAAAATACATCCATCAGTATCAAGACGAAAGTACAAATCAGGAAGCACTTCCAAAATTGCTGCCAATTCTGATGTTTTTTGGCTTAACTGGGCTTCAACTGCTTGGCGTTTTTCAGTTTCGGCTTGTAGGTTTTGTAGTACTTTTGTTAACTCTCCGTTTCTTTTTGGGGATGTAATATTTTTTAGAAAAAGAGAGAAATTCTTAGATGCTGATGAGCTTTTTTGCAGAGTAGTTTGACTTCCCACTATCAGCACTTCTGTTATATCCACACAATAACCGATGTAACCGACAAAGCTACCATCTACAGCAAATCGTGGCGCGGCTGTATCTAAAATCCAACGATATTTTCCATCAGCCCGACGCAGGCGATATTGCCTCTGAAAGGAATCATGCACAGCGAATGCTTCTAGGTATATATTGTCACATCGCTGTCTATCTTCTGGATGGACGCTACAAGCCCAGAGATTACCTATTTCCTCTTCTCGCGCAGATGCAGGCCCGCCTGTCGTTAGATATGTTCCAGTAAATTCCAGCCAATTTGAATTTAAGTAACAGTAAAGCGCATCACATCCAGCCATCCAAATCATCAGAGGAGCAGTATCCGCCTGTCGGCAAAATACTTTTTCATCCTGTGGTATTTCTTCCTCTTCAACCATGATTTGGTTAATGTAGCTCTGCACCTTTTTAGAAAACACTTTTGCCTGCCTGCTCTGCTTAAATTATGAAGGTAATAATCTGAAAAGAGGATTTGTTAATAAATGGATATCATCTACATTACGGTCTATTATTTATCTTAATACTTTATTCATTTTCTATCTGCAACAAATACTGTTTTATTGTAAATAAAATTAAAAAATGCTGAAGTTATGATTAAGATTAATTTCATAATTTTGGTTAACAATTAAACTATTCATCTATCAGGTAAATTCTTCCACTATGTTTATTCTTAAAATTACCTTTAAATTCATCTTATCTATACGATCGCATTGCCCAAAACCTTATTTAGCTTCACAAAAACTATATGACCTGCCATGATACGATTACATCTTTATCAGAAATTCATAATAATCAGTAATTTCATATCAAATAAATATTGATTTTTTATCAAGAAGATTTCAGCATGAATTAAAGTCCTGGCTACTATAAGTCACGGCTATACAAACAAAACCCACCTCCGTAGGTTTAAAATTTTTGATATTTCATATTTTCCGGGTAAGTAAACTTTGCTTGTGTAGTAGCAAATTATATTTACCTAATGTTTTTCATAAATCCTCTTAGAATGACTAGTCTAACAATTGAATGCCCACATCTATACTAACTAAGCTGTTCTGAACTTATGAGTGTATAAAAGCCTACTTTAATTATTCGGATTTCTGTTAGCGGTAGTGGGGCTTTATGCCATTCTGACTTCTGAATCCTTTTTCAACTTTCCCTAAAAAACCCGATTTTTCAAAATGCTTCATCCCAAAATCGCAAATTAAATGAGAGAGATGCTAAATGTGATATCAACAGGTTGCAACAATGGCTAGCGTTCGCATTTTATATGTTATAAAGCTCACAGAAATTAATGTTAGGCAGGAACTACTTTATGGAACCAGATAAACTGGGCCGTTTTAAGGAGTACGGCGAATTCATCCTCCGAAAGATAGATTCTGTGCCCCAGCACCCTTCAAAACAAGAAGATTGGGTTCCAGCTAGTCTTGATGACTGTCTCCTGCGTTTGCGGTCAGCTGCCCAAAAAACTGTAGACCTTGCAACTTCACCTGTCAAAATTGGGGTGATGGGGGAATTCAGTAGCGGGAAAACTTTACTTTTAGGCAGTCTAATTGGATATGCAGATGCTTTACCAGTCAGTGAAAACCCCACTACAGGTAATGTTACTGCAATACATATCATTCCGCAAGACGACTTTGCAACTACTCAATTAAGTAATTTCACTGTAGAGTATCTTTCTCACGAAGGTGTACATGAGTGTCTACGCTTCATGTTAGGAGAAGCCCATAAACGCACGACAGCAGCAGGGCTTCCTCCTATACCAGTATCGAAACTCAACTCTGGCAAAGATATTATTGGTTGGTGTGAAGAGGCTTGGAATAGTAGTAACAATTTAGAGTTACGTTATTTACTGCGGGAGTTGGTATTATTCCTCCGGGCTTATCAAGCTTATGGGGAAGTGATGTGTGGTGGACATTACCAGATTGATGCTATCACCGCCCGCGAGGGATTACAGCTGGTTGAACAGCCAATGGCAATCCAAAGTCTGAAATTTGAAGATTTACCCCCAGAGCATATCCGATTGCCGAGTCCACCCCAAAGGCTACCAACAAAGTTATTGCAGAATAGCTTTCCACTGATCCGGCGTGTAGATATTGATGTGAAAATCTCACGGGAAATTTGGGATTTTGCAGGCGCTGCTAAATTTATTCTGATCGACTTTCCAGGATTAGGGGCTGCTAATTCGGGGGCTAGAGATACCTTTTTGTCGTTGCGGGAATTAGCAGAAGTACAAACAATTTTGGTATTGCTAAATGGTAAATCCCCCGGTAGCGATCGCGCCAATAAAATCTTTACCATGATGCAGCAGCAGCGACCGGGACAAGACCTGAAAGATTTAATTCTCGTCGGTGTGGGTCGCTTCGATCAACTCCCCCTAGACAGTGAAGGTGGCGAAAGAGAACTCGATCAACTGATTGAAGATAGTTCACATTTAAAAGAGGAAACCGTTTTCCAAAAACTCAAAGTTCTGCAAACTACCATTGACGGTGCAGAAGCCTTTACAACCCAAAAAGACCGCATCGTTTTACTGTCGCCACTGTTGGGACTGGCTGAATTAGCAAAACGTTCTAGTACAGTCAAAGCCGGCTCACCAGATTTTTTAGCTAATTTGGACTATCCTGATTACCTAGATCGGTCTAAACGCCTACAAAATAAATGGGAGCTATTAAGCGAACGCCTGTTAGACACCGATCCCCGCAGTAATTTAGGCAAACAGCTAGGTTACTTCGGTCAAGATGGCGGACTTAGTAAGTTGCGGGAAGTGATTCAAACTCACGTAGCAACTCATGGTTTGAAGCAACTGTATGAAGATACCCGCAGAGCTTCTGATGTAGTGAGTCAGCAACAAGACCACTTGAAAGACATCATAGATGAAATTCACGAGCAAGGTATCCCTACAGGAGACAGCCCCGCTTTTCTTGAGTTGCGCTATGTGGTCGAAAGCTTGGATAAAATCTACAGGAATTTTCAAAAAGATTTAGGGACAGAACCACTCAAAGATCGGCGCGGTGTTGTCGTCAGTGATGTAGTTAAAGACGAACTCACTTTTAGAATCCTTAATTGGAACCAGTGGACTTTACTCTTCAACAAAGCCAACAATGGAGCGATCGCTCTGGCAGAATCTAAAGGTGCAGCCGGGAAACTATTCGATCGGGGAAATCGTGTAAATACTTCTCTACCAACCAAGAGCGATGATTTTTATCCAGTATTTGAAAAAACCGTTAAGGAAGTAGAAGATTTTGCCCGCGATCGCATCCATCAAGCAGTGGTAGATTTGTTGAACCAATTGTCAAATTATGTAGCCCCAGAACGCGAACAATTGCAAGCATTTTTCCATCTAGATATGGAAAAAGAAATTGAAGAAAAATTTGGTTTTGAAGATGCCGATCTCTTTTACAAGTTATTACTAGGGTGCGATCCTAACGAATGGAAAGAAGCGATCGTTTCGGAAATTAGTAGTAAAGATAAAACCGTTGCACCTGAAAGCATTTTTCCCCTAGCGCGTCAAGACGAGAAACACAACGTTGGTCAAATCTTTGACTGGGCCCCAGAAAAAAACCAGGGTTTATCTAGATCGAGCAATCACCAACTTTTAGTACTACGGCTACGAGATGAAATTACTGCTAGCGCTAGTCTCCATCTTGTGCAGTATGTTAGCGAAGTTAATCAGCAAATTAATTCGGAAATAGAAGGTATTTTGGATCAAATTATTCCTAGTTTGCAAAACCTTTCAAAAAAAGAAACTTTGCTGAGATATTTAGCGGCTGGGGACTTGCCAACAGAGGTAGCAATTCCTACTTGGTTACAGATTCTTTCAGAAATTGCTTCTGTTTCTTACTTAGATGTTTGAAATAAGTTAACTCAGAAAATAACTGATTGCGATCGGGTGATAGGAGGATGTTTTTGTGAGACGTGATGCTATTTTTTATACAATTTTCAAGCGTGTCCCAATCTACGCATACGCATCGCGCCACATAAAAAAGCCAGTGCTAAAAAGAATCAGTGTTACAAAACCTAATGATTAAAAGTCTTCACCACAAAGATTTTCTAAATTTGTCATTTTTATGATAAAAAACCATAGTTTTTAGCCAGCTATAAGGGATTTCCAAGGAATAAATTATCCCAAAAAACGAACCACAGAGACAATAGAGTTGCCAGTGCGTTGCGGGGGTGGAGGAGTTTGTAGCACCTGGCGCAACACAGAGAGAGGAGAGATCAAGAGGATTTTTGTGTCAGTTTTGGAATATTTTTTTATTTGGAAGTCTTTAAAACAAACAACAGAAAGTGATATTGTAATGAACCCTTTCCAACTCAACAAATATAGCGATCGAGAACCAAGCGAGAAACAACAAAAAAGATTTCCGGGATGGTTTGCTTTAGATTTTGGCACATCGAATTCCACAGTCACACTTTTCGATCCGATTGAAGTACCGATCGCAGAAATTCTACCAAAAGAACAGGAAATGCGGTTGCGCGATCGCTTATCACAATGGTTGAGTTCTCCTGCTTCAGTGGCTTTACCAGATGTCAGCGATGATGATTGGGCAAAATTCATCACCGAAATTAGCAAAAATCTGGAGATAGATCCAAGAAAGTTGAGTGAAGTATTTGAAAGTGACAATAAAGAGCGATTTTTGGAAGCAATTCGCCAAATTGAGCTTTCTTTAGGAAACAGCGAGAGATTCCGCCGGGCTGTCAGCAAAAAACTTTACCAAATCTATCATGAGGTATTCCGCGTTCCTACCCTAGAGTCGCAAAATCTGATCCCAGTTGTGCTGGATATCGATCGCCGCGATACGGAAATTCCCAGCGAGTTAGAAATTTCGCAGTTAGGGAACTTAAACCTGCGGATGGGTAGGGAAGCTAGAGATAACCGCAAAAAAGCGATCGCTCAAGGTACAAACAGTTCTTTAAAAGAAATTATCAGCAGATTTCACCATTCGCCCAAACGTTATTTTGGCCAGGAGCGATCGTTTTCAATTATTTTGGATGGTAAGGAAGAAATAATTACTGCTAACCAATTGATCCAATCTGCTTGGGCGCATTTAATCGAGTTAACTGAAGATTACCGCCAACGCGCCCAACGGAGATTTTCAGAAGGGACTTTTTTAACAGCAGTTGTCACCTACCCCACTGTCGCCCCACCAGTTGTTCGCAAGGAAGTTAAGGAATTTGTTGAGCAATTGGGGATCGATGATGTGCAAACTGCTTATGATGAAGCCGTTTCTGTAGCGATATTCTTTTTGTGGCGAGAATTTGGTGGTAATCTCAATATTGGTATCGAGTCATTCAAAACTCGTTGCCGTCAAGTCGGAAATAAATGGTCACAAAATGTCCTCGTTTTAGATATCGGCGGCGGAACCACAGATTTAGCTTTAATTGAACTGACTTTAGAAGATAAAACCCCAGCTTTTGCCGATTATGAAGACCGGGGTTTAGGAGGACGTTACTATAAACTCACCCCCAAACTATTAGGTTCATCTGGTCATTTACAGTTAGGTGGTGAGTTAATTACGCTGCGGATTTTTAGATTATTAAAAGTTGCGATCGCAGATTTTTTATTGACAGCAGTAACAACAGGTGATATCGAAAGCGAAAAGCTAGAAGATTTAATTAGCTCTGAATTAAACGAGCGCTTTTTAGAACAAGGCAAATTCAAAAGTGGCAGTCTTTTAAAATGTCTAGATAAAGAAAATCCAGAAGGCGATATTGCTTACAAAGATGCCCTAGATACTGCCGAGAAAGTATTACCCACTCGTTGGCAACAAGCACCACAACGGCTGCAATCATTTTATATCCTCTGGGATTATGCAGAAGCCGCTAAACTTAAACTTGGACAAAAAGCACTAGCAGATAATTCTTTATTAACCTTCACACTTTCTGAACAACAAATTTCTGAACTGCTCAACCAAAGTGCCGTTAAATTACAAGTCAAAGATCCAAATAGCATCTGCGTCACCCTAGATAGCCAGCAATTTGAACGAGCCGCCACTTCTGGAATTAAAGAAGCGATCGGTATTGCTAAAGGATTAATGGAAAGTCGCTTGCGTCCCGATGATATTACCAAAGATTCATGGAATTCTCAAAAAGTTGATTGGTTAATTCTGTCTGGAAAAACTTGTAATTTAGACATAGTACAGCGCCAAATCTATCAAGAATTTAGTAAATCTCCATATTTTGTGTGGAATCCAGAACGGATTACCTTTGTATTGGAATTTACCAAATTAGCTACCTCCGCAGGTGCTTGCTATGCCGAAAAATTGCGAAGATTGAGATTTGATCCAGAAGAGTCCAAAAGCTTGCTGCGGAAGGGAGCCAACCAGCTAGAAATTGATGTTAAAAACCTGTTTTATTATTTACCTTGTAACTTCAAACGCAAAACCCAAAGTAACGATTTACTAACTATATTCAAAGCTGGACAAGAACTCTATCAACTCGCACCTTGGGAAACTGCCGCCAAGGTTCGTACTGCATGGCAAGGGATACAATTAACTAATATTATTTACCGTCAAGACTACGAGGATGGAGATTTACGACTATGGGGTAGCTTTGACGGTAAAAATCTCATGAATAAACTGGGAATGCAAGAGGCAGAATTTCTGAAAAAAATTAAAGTCCAGTTTGAAATTGACCAAACCCTTGAATTTAGTGTGTTGCTTTCTCAAGGAACCCCCCATTATTTAATTGATATTCCCGGCATTGATTTGGAATCGGTTATTTCAGAAACATCACCGCTATTTGCTGATGGTAAATTGAACTGGAATATTGCTGTAGAAGGCTTCAATAAAGATTTAAATGATGGTGATATTGCCATCAATGTTATTGAGTCCGCAACTGTCGATCAACCAGATGCCTATCATCTTGTATTTGAAGTAGGAAATGATGGTAGTAAATTGTTCCAAAAATTTCACTATCTACGCGACGGCGTGACGGAACCAGGAATTGGATTAATTAGTAATCCTTTACCTCCATTCCCGCAAACTGGCCAGCACACATTCTATATTTATCAAACAGACGCAGAAACCAACAGCAAAAAATGGATAAGAATTGGCGCACTTAGTAAACCAGATGTGACAACAGATTATCCCTGCCAATATCGTGTAACTCTTGACGATCAAGGTATCCTGCGGATGCACGCTGGTGAAGTCCCTTATTGGACATCAAACAGTCAGGAATGCTTAAAAGAAGAGGGATGCGTTTATATTGCTGAATTAGAATTGCAGCCGAATGAAGTTGATAAAGAACGCGATCCATTTTGCGGGATACATTAGGGGCTTTAAAATAATACGAAATATCCCAGAACTGACGCAAAAATCCACTCTATTTCTCCTCTCTCTGTGTTCTCTGCGTCTCTGTGGTTCGTATTTCATTGAAACCCCCTAACGTCCTCATACAAATGCATTAAACCTTTCTGCTCCCTCCGTTGAAAAATTAATGTTTTTAAACTCATAGGAACCCAGAGTTTTACCAAATTTAATCCGCTACAAACATCTTTGGAGGTGATATTCATGCAGCACTTGCGTCAATTATTAGAGATAGAAAACTCAGAGTTAGCCCAGTTACTGCGGTTTAGTTTGTATGGACTAGAGGCTACTTTAAATCAGGCTCGTACAGAATTTCCATTAGATCCAGGATCTAAAATATGCGATGAAGTGCTGCAAGAGCTTCATAACCTATTGCAACCTGAACCCCTACAGCTAGATACTGGTTGGGAAGATGCGCCAGATGATTTAAAACTAAATCACCTGCGAGAAGCTTTCGATTCTGATTCAGAACTTAATTATTCTCTGGGTAATTCCCAACTGCAAAGCACAACGGATTCTGATTTGTGGAATGAGATTCAACGCAAGCTGCTGCGAGTACCAGAAGATTTGGCTGCAACTTGGCGATCGCGCACCTTAGATTTAGCTCAAGAAGTTGGTGCGATCGCAGATAATTCTAACCTCTATCAACTTCCCTTTATCCGCGATGAAATTATCTACCCCGGACTTAGTGGTACTGTTCAAACCCAGGGCTTAACTCTGTATCGAAAAGCACTGTTTAACCCGCAGAATACACAAGGTGATGCATCCGATTTAGCACCAGCATTTTTATTTTTATATATGAATTTTATCGAAATAGATCCAGATTTACATCATGCTTTAAAGAGCGTTTTTAGCTTCGATGTCATTTCCTTACACTCCAAAACAGAACAGCGCGATCAATATATTGATGCTTTAAGCGATCGCTTCCAACGCACCCAAAAAGCTGAAAAAAACACCGATCCCCTGTCAATTCTCCGTGCTTGGATTGACATGGATGAAGCCATACATTCCCTAGTATTTATACCACCGGCTGAACGCTATTCTTGGTGGGGAAAGCTACAACATGAATCACGGCGCATTTTGAAGAAAGTCGCTGATGAAGCTATTAATGCAGGTAATGAAGTGCGAATTCGCCAATTATCGGGACTTTATGCCGATATTTGTGCTTCATCTAAGGATGACTTACAACTAGACTGTGGTGGTATTCCTGGCGAAGTATTAACTTGTCTGCGAGTATATGCGCGAATTAATCAGGATGAATCCCCAGGGCGTGTAATATTTCGCTCATCACGATAAGGGAATTTCCTGACAAAGGAAAGGCAGACGATTTTATAAATCGCTGCCTTGTCCAATCATCTAATGAAGGTGTAAAAACGTTGAAATCTAAAGGATGCCCCAGAAGTGTAAAATCCCTTGACCAGAAAACACTTCAAGCGCAACAGCAGATAAAAAACCAATCATTGCAAAACGACCGTTCCAGTTTTCGCTCTGAGGAGTGAAGCCCCAGCGCAAAGCATTAGGATCTTCTGAAACTGAAGGCGTAGTCTTTTTAACGTCTGCCATAAATAATACTCCGAGCTTTTATGTTGTAACAGTTATAACTGTCTGTAAAGTAATGTAACAGTTTTTTACGAAAATGCAACATAAACTCGATATAAAATTCAGCAGTATATATTACGGGTACGTAATTTTATGATAGTAGGTTTGCGATCGCCTACGAGGGCAAGCTACGCCCCAATAGCCAACTACTTCAGAAAATCGTAGCTATTCAGGAGGAAATTAACTCTTGCTTGGTCATTTCTATGCTTTAATAACCAATGCTGAACTAAACTATGGCAAAGATAAATATTAATAAAAATTTGGATATATGGCAGAAGTTCTTCATTTTACAGGATTTATCAAAGGAGTGACCTATAAAACTTACTTAGATGATAAATTAAGTAGGATTAGTTTAGATGTATTTGATATCAATAAAGAAAGGGGTTATGGATTAATCAAGTCACCTACAACTGAAATTGCTTATTCAAAATGGGTATCACCTAAGAGAACCAGAAGTTATCCATTTGCCAGAATTTATAATACATATAATTCCTCTAAAGTTATAACTATTATCCCGGTGATTAAAGATGAGGGCAAAGATGGCGATATAGATAAAATCCAATACTCTACAATTTCTTGGATGAATTTGCTTAATATCTATATAGTACTTGCTTATTACGAAACGGCGAAAAAAAGTACTAAAAAGGGGCAAATTAATAAGAATAAGTTGAGTAATCAGAAATTTGCTAATGATTTTGTTAAATTTCAAATTAGTGAGATATTAGCATATCGCCAAAGCGCGCTTCATTGGAATAAGAATCTATTTGAAGAAAGATTTACACAAACTTTTGAAAAAGCTCTAGATTCTTATGATTATATTTTTAATCCAACTGGAGTAATAATTCACTCACGAGAAGGATCAGATAAATATTTACATAAAATCAGAGAAGAGTTTGAGGAATTTAAGAATATTTCTCTTAAAGGTTCTCAGAGTGCTAGTAAGAGAGAAGCGCTGACTTCTCATAAGCTAGAATATTTAGTGGATGGATTAAAAGCAACTTTTAGTATTGAAAACTATCTTGGCGGAATTTACTATTTGACTCCTGATGAGATAATATTCGAGAACAACATATATATTATACAAGAGTCAAAAAATACTTCAACAGCATCTTTGCCAAAGCTCCCTGATATTCAAGATGGTTTATTCAAGCTAATTTTATTTTCTAATTTAGATTCTTTAATATTGAATGATCAGGAAGTATTCTTTGTTACAAAACTCAAGCTTACAGGTAACAATGTTATCGGTTCTATTGTCTTTCCAGATGCATCATTAGAAGAACTAGAATATTTTTTAGAAGTTAATATTAAGATTTTTAATACCAATCAAAAACTAATTATCAAAAAATTGGCTTTAGAGGCTCAAAATAATCAGATACTTAAAATAGAAGTATCCAGTAATTTTCCAACATTGTAATTCTTGGTTATGATTAAAAGTCCTTTACGATATCCTGGTGGAAAGTCAAAAGCAATAAATCAAATAGTTGAATACTTGCCAGAGAGCTTTTCGGAATTTCGAGAGCCTTTTGTAGGTGGCGGCTCTGTATTTATTTATTTAAGACAAAAGTTTCCTCATATCAAGATTTGGATTAACGATTTAAACCGCGAACTCTTTTTATTCTGGAAGTTTGCTCAATCTGATTTAGCTCAGTTAGTTAAAGAAATTCGACATATTAAAGTCAAATTTACAGAAGGTAAATCACTATTTGCAGAATTAACTAATGTAGATGTCAATAATTTATCTGATTTAGAAAGAGCAGTTCGTTTTTTCGTTCTCAATAGAATTACTTTTTCAGGAACTGTAGAATCAGGTGGCTTTTCCCAAGAAGCTTTTCATAAAAGATTTACTAATTCTTCAATAGAACGCTTAGAAAAATTAGAAGGTATTCTATCAGAAAATGTCCAAATTACTAATCTCGATTACAGCCACCTATTAAAATCAGCAGGAGAAGATGTATTTTTATTTTTAGATCCCCCATATTTTAGTGCTACAAAATCAAAGCTATATGGTAAAGATGGTAACTTGCATACATCTTTTGAGCATCAAAGATTTGTTGAACTTATACAACAATGCCATCATCGCTGGCTAATTACCTACGATGACTCATCGCAAATCAGAGAAAATTTTCAATGGGCTAATATCTCAGCATGGGAATTGCAGTATGGCATGAATAACTATAAACAGAGTGGTGCAGCGAAAGGAAAAGAGCTATTTATTACTAACTACGAAGTTAAACTTTATTTAGATAAAAAAGCAAAAAATCAGAAGTTTGTTGATCCAGCTTTGCAGTTAAGCCTTGATATTTCAACCTAACTTTAATAGCGACCAATTTTCCGGTAGGATAGCTCCCATACCCTTCAACCTAGCTACACCCTACCAAACCAGAAACCTTAGCTATGACAACTTTTTCAATCTCTGCTCAAGAAGCCTCTGCTAGCTGGTATATGCTACTGCAACAATTAATAGATGGCCAATCCTTATCCCGTACTCAAGCTGCTGAATTGATGCAAGGTTGGCTTAGTGAAGCGGTTCCCCCAGAGTTATCAGGGGCTATTTTAACAGCGTTGAACTTTAGAGGCATTTCTGCCGACGAGTTGACCGGCATGGCTGAAGTATTACAATCTCAATCAAGGCTGGGGACTGGGGATTGGGGACTGGGGACTGGGCAAAAATCTACTCAATCTCTAATGCCTGTAATAGATACCTGTGGCACGGGTGGAGATGGTTCCTCAACTTTTAATATTTCCACAGCCGTGGCTTTTGTTGCAGCTGCATCTGGCGTACCTGTCGCTAAACACGGCAATCGTTCAGCTTCAAGTCTCACGGGGAGCGCAGATGTATTGGAAGCCTTGGGTGTAAACTTAAGCGCATCGGGTGACAAGGTGCAAGCCGCATTACAAGAGGTGGGGATCACTTTTTTGTTTGCACCTGGTTGGCATCCAGCACTCAAAGCAGTTGCCCAATTGCGGCGGACTCTCAGGGTAAGAACGGTGTTTAATTTGCTGGGGCCGTTAGTAAATCCTTTGCGTCCAACTGGGCAAGTAGTGGGGCTATTTACTCCCAAACTTTTGGCGACTGTTGCCCAAGCATTAAACAATTTGGGCAAGGAAAAGGCGATCGTTTTACATGGACGAGAAAAACTTGATGAGGCTGGGTTAGGAGATGAAACTGATTTAGCGGTTTTATCAAATGGAGAAGTGCAGGTAACTACCATTAATCCCCTCGATTTGGATCTAACACCTGCTCCTATAGGTATGCTTCGGGGTGGCGATGTCCAAGAGAACGCGGCGATTCTCAAGGCGGTACTCCAAGGTAAGGGAACTCAAGCGCAACAAGATGCTGTAGCATTAAATGCGTCGTTGGCGCTGCAAGTAGCGGGGACGATCGCACTCCTCGATCACGCCCAAGGGATTAAAATCGCTAAGGATATCCTACAAAGTGGGGCTGCTTGGACGAAGTTGGAGCAATTGGTTGAGTTTTTGGGGAATTGATTTGCGATCGCAATTGCGGGCGAAATTCTACTACATTCCGTTTAATAGTGACATCGTAGTTACCAAAAAAGTCATGTCCTAAAAGTCCAGTTTCTAGATCCGCACCTGCGATCGCCACTGGTATTTTATTTACTATTACCCCACCAATTGCCATCGAATTAACATAGCCCACAGGAAATTCTACAGCTCTAGAACTAGCAGTATTTGCCTTAGCTCTGCCTACAGTCACGACTCCCAAAGCATTAGCCATCTCTTGGGTGATGACAGTGCCACTAGCTCCTGTATCTATAATCATTTCAAATTGTCGCTGACCATTGAAGGTGACTTCGACAATTGGCGTTCCACCAAGTCGTCTTTTAATCGGGGCTGTAAATACTTCCTGATCTGGAATCACCACTACTGATGAGGGCAAATCTGGCTCTGCTGGTAATGGTTCTGTTTCTTGCGGAGGTGAGGTATACTTTGGTGTGATTCTTGTTTGGGGAACCACAACTACTATCCTCTTCGGTTCAGCAACCCGCACAGGGCGAGGATTAGCTTGTTGTTGAGCATATTTAATTTGGTGGTGATATTCAGCGATTTTGGTCTGAGCGATCGCAAATTCTGGGCTTTGTCGCCGGACTCTTTCCATCAACGCGATCGCATCCTGGTACTGATTCGCCACCAAAATCCAATCACCTGGAGATTGAGCAGATCGGCTAATACTCCAAGCACCAACCGCTTTGTCTAAACCCTGTTCAAAAAGACTTGGTTCGCTTTCAGGCGGCTCTAGCGGCTGTACTTCCGGGGTAACTGTCGGTTTCGGCGGTTCTACAGTAGGCTGTGCTGATGCCAGATCCCCAATTAGTGTGGGTTGCTCATTGCCACCAGTTGCAGTGTTCCGTTTGTCTTCACTACAGGCAACACACAAAACCGCTAAAGCGCTTGATACAAAAATTAGGGTTGCACGGGATAAAAAAGACTGAAGCATAATTAATTTTAACCGTCCAAGCTTTGCCAGATCCACTCCCGCCACTTTAAATTCCCAATTTAATTTTAATTAACTATCCAAAAAACTCCCAATTGCCCAACTCATGGGATAATTAACAATCGCAGTATTGGGGACTGGGGACTGGAGACTAGGTGGGGAAGAGTTTTCCCAATGCCCAATTCCTAATTCCCAATTCCCAATGGGAGCAACGCGAAAAAGTGAGATCATCGTCCAATGAGCAGGGGGAGCAGGGGGAGTAGGGGAGGCAGGGGGAGTAAAGAGAAATATTTAGTAATTTTTGCTGCCAAGATAGTCCAAAATACACTTAATTTCTTGATTCCCCCCCTGCCTCCTCTGCCTCCCCTGCTTACCCACCTCACAAAATCGCATTGCTCCAATTCCCAATTCCCCAATTTACTATGCCCCTGACTGATGCAATACCTGCTTTACTTGTCCTGGCAGATGGAACCACTTATCGCGGTTGGTCTTTCGGTGCTACGGGAACCGCGATCGGAGAAGTGGTGTTTAACACTGGCATGACCGGCTACCAAGAAGTCCTGACTGACCCTAGTTACTGCGGTCAGATTGTTATTTTTACCTATCCAGAATTAGGTAACACTGGGATTAATCTTGAAGATGAGGAATCAGATGGCCCCAAAGTGCGGGGTGCGATCGCTCGAAATATTTGTCAACGACCAAGTAACTGGCGAACGACACAATCCTTACCAGACTACCTCAAACAAAACCAAGTACCGGGGATATACGGCATCGATACCCGTGCCCTCACCCGCAAAATTCGGATGTTTGGAGCCATGAACGGTGGCATTTCCACAACCACTCTCGATGAGGCGGAATTGCTACAGCAGGTACAGGCGGCTCCCAACATGGCGGGATTGAATCTGGTTCAAGAAGTCACCACCTCAATAGCTTATGAATGGTCAGATCCCACTATTCCAGCATGGGAATTCAACTCTGAGGCTGCGGAAAATCTTGGGGCAGCCTTTACCGTTGTTGCCCTTGACTTTGGCGTAAAACGCAATATTTTGCGTCGCTTAGTCAGTTACGGTTGTCGGGTAATTGTTGTGCCTGCTGATACACCACCAGAAGAAATCCTCAATTACAATCCAGATGGTGTGTTTCTTTCTAACGGGCCAGGCGACCCGGCTGCCGTCACTGGAGGGATTGCAACTGCTAAAGCGCTTTTGTTAAGTCAAAAGCCTATCTTTGGTATTTGTATGGGGCATCAGATATTAGGTCATGCATTAGGGGCAGAAACCTATAAACTTAAATTTGGTCATCGTGGTTTAAATCAGCCTGCTGGATTACAACAACGGGTAGAAATTACTAGCCAAAACCATAGTTTTGCGATCGATCCAGATTCTTTACCTACGGCAGTTGTAGAAATCAGCCACCTGAACTTAAACGATCGCACCATTGCCGGAGTCCGTCACAAGTCTCTACCTGTATTCTCCGTACAGTATCACCCAGAAGCTAGTCCTGGCCCCCACGATGCTGATTACTTGTTTGAGCAATTTGTTCAAGCCATGCGAACAGCCCGTCAAGCCGCAACAGCCGAGGTTAGGTAAATAGGGACTGGGGACTGGGGACTAGGGACTGGGGAAGAGCTTTCCCAATACCCAATACCCAGTACCCAGTACCCAGTACCCCAAAAGATTGTAGACAACTTGCTCAAAAACCATTTATACTTGAGCGTTCACTTTAACTCATGAGGAGGGAATTATTGCTGAGCCATTGAATCTAACCGTTAGCCTGAGGGGTACTCGTGAAGTCCGGGATAACTGCCAGCTATTCCGCCTCACAGGTTTGTTAGATGCGTTTTCTGAACCAACATTTCGTAAAGTACTTGGCAACAAGATTGAAGAGGGCCCTAAGCATATTATTTTGGATCTCTCACAAATCGACTTTATTGATAGCTCTGGCTTGGGTGCTTTGGTACAACTAGCCAAGCAAGCTCAAACTGCTGAGGGCACTTTGCAAATTGTCACGAATGCCCGTGTAACTCAAACGGTGAAGCTTGTTCGCCTAGAGAAGTTCCTCTCCCTGCAAAAATCAGTTGAAGAAGCTCTAGAAAACGCCAAGTAGCCTTGATTGCTTGAACCAAATCGATTCAGCTATCCAGATTCAACATCGGGTAGCTTAATTTTTAAAACTTCTGGCAGAAAACCTCTCTCCTGGTGGGAGAGGCAAAAAGCCAGTTTAGTTATTATGTTTAAAGTTGAGCAATAACTAAAGATAAGTATTTGGACAGAATGAATTACAATAGTCATTGCGAATGAAGCGTACTTCTTCGGGGAAGCAAGCTACGCGATAGCGTCTCTAAGAGTTGCGTAATGACTGTAAATATTTTTGTCCAACTACTTATAGACACTCAGTTATTGGGTAAATGATTATTGGGCAGAATATTCGGATAAACAATCAAGTATGAAAAAATTGTAGAAAATACAAATTCAGCAGATTTGTGTATAGGTAAAATTGACTTGATACTGTATAGTTAGAAATTGTCGCTTACTAAGTAAGCATGACAATAGGATTTAGTAACAGGGTGTATTTGATGTCAAAAGTTTACCCTATCTTAGACACAGACCACAATAATTAGGCAAAATTTGGTTTATAGGCATTGACATTAGGGTGATTTAAAATGCCAACTCTCAGTCAAAATGATGAAATTAGGAAGTAATTTTGATAGTATTAATTATGCTAAGTATACTATCAAGGCACACTTCAGAAAAATCAGTCTTTGCGAAGAATGCCTGCCAAATTTAGCCCGTCAAGGAATGATTTATTTGTGAAGCCACAAGAGGAACTATTAGATGGACAAGATGAAACTCACAACCAGAGTTTATCTTGGACTCAAGCTCTCTTAGCAACCACAGGGCCATTCCAACAGATTTCCCGCTCACAAGTGCAACAAATTTCTCCTACTGCTTTAGCATATTTGGGGGATGCAATTTATGAGTTGTATGTTAGAATGCTCTATCTGCTGCCATTGCAGCGGTCAGGAATTTACCATCGGCTGGTAGTGGAGCAGGTAAGAGCAGAAACACAAGCGCTACATTTGCGATCGCTAACTCCTCATCTGAGGGACACCGAATTAGATATTGTCCGACGGGGTAGAAACGCCGCTACAGGCCGCCCTAAGCGACTCAATCCCGAAATTTATCAACAGGCAACTAGTCTAGAAACCTTAATAGGCTATTTATATATCACCGATTACCAGCGTCTAACCGAACTGTTGCAAATGCTTCATGTAGAAAAAGAGTGAAAACTCAATTTCACAACAATTAGGTACAGCAGTAGATTAGGTTCCAGAAATTCAGGTAATCGGTATGTTCAACCATAAGCTATATCCATAAATCAAATGCAGAATCAACCGAGAAAAATCATCAACACTTCTACTAGCGAACCCAATCGTGGGAAACCCATAAAAATTAAGGGTAAGCGTGTTGTTAGTAATCCCACTCGCAATCCCCGGAAAGCGGATAGCAACCCCATTTCTGTTGCTAATCCCACTCGCAATCCCCGGAAAGCGGATAGCAACCCCATTTCTGTTGCTAATCCCACTCGTAATCCTCGGAAAATAGATAGCAACCCCATTTCTGGCAACTCCCGACAACGAAATAGCAACTTCTCCGAGTCGCCTGTATCTACACAACCGATAGAAGAAGAGAACGATCTCATCTACGGTCGTCATCCAGTACTGAGTGCGTTGCAAAAACAGCGCAACCTCAACCGCATCTGGATTATTACCCGGCTGCGCTACGATCCCAGCTTCCACCATTTTCTCCTGCAAGCTAAGGAAAATGGCACAGTTATTGATGAGGTTGAACCCAAGCGCTTAGACTATCTCACAAATGGCGCTAATCATCAAGGTGTGGCAGCACAAACTGCTCCTTACGCCTACATCGAATTGCCCGATCTCATTGAACAGTCTAAATCTGTAACCGATCCCGTAATAGTAGTAGCTGACGGAATTACAGATCCCCACAACTTGGGAGCAATTATTCGCACCGCCGAAGCAATAGGCGCTCAAGGATTGGTGATTCCTCAAAGAAGAGCATCTGGGATCACTTCTACTGTAATGAAAGTATCAGCAGGCGCTTTAGAAAACTTTGCTGTATCTAGAGTTGTCAACCTCAGCCGCGCCTTAGAAGAATTAAAAGAAGCTGGCTTTTGGATTTACGGCACTGCTACAAGTGGAAGCGAACCCGTGCATACTGTGAATTTCAAAGGGCCAATCGTTTTGGTAATCGGTTCAGAAGGCGAAGGTCTGAGTATGTTGACTCAACGTTCCTGTGATTTTTTGGTATCGATTCCTCTGCAAGGTAAGACTTCTAGCCTGAATGCATCTGTAGCAGCAGGGATGGCGCTTTATGAAATTTATCGCCAGCGATCGCTAAATACGCTTTATTTAGATAAGTTACAAAAAATTTCTTTGAAAAAATAACGGTAACAGAGTATAAAGAAATGTAAAAGATAATAAAGCAACATATCGTTTAACACCCTGTAGACGTTTATAAATCGGCTAAAACCATGAAAACCATTTGGCATAACCTCAAGGAAGTGTTGATCAACACATTCGACTACCTCGGCTTGGCTTGGTGGGTAGAGATAGTGACGCAAAATCCCCGATGTACTTATTACTTTGGCCCATTTCTGAGTTCTTCTGATGCAAGATTGTCAAGCAATGGATACATAGAAGACTTAGAAGCCGAAGGAGCTACGGGAATTAGTATGCGTGTCAAACGTTGCAAACCTAATACCTTAACAATTGCTGAAGACTTGGGGGAAAGATTTGACCGCAAAGTACAGCCTGCCTTTGGCGGTCAAATTTAAGTTAGGCAAAAATCAAGATAATTCGTAATTCGTAATTCGTAATTTCGAGTTCTAAATTACAAATTATCTGGTTAAAAGTTAAAAGCCCTTGGACTATTAACAATTATTAATTACGTTATGGATGGAGCTTTAGATTCCAACCATAACGGGACGAACAATAGATGTTTTGAACTCCAACCCGATTTTAATTACGAATTACGAATTACCTGCGGATGTTCTTCCAGCCAACAATCAATGTCATTCAGCACCTGCTGGGGGACTTCCCACGGGAAAAGATGGGCGGTGTTTGGATAGCACTGCCACTCAGAATTTGGGAGATGTTGAGCGGTTTGTAAGCTGGAATCAGATGTAATGTGGCGGTCTCTATCGCCAGCAAGTACCAAACTAGGACATTGGATTTGTGGCAGTTCTGGAAGCCGATTGTATCCCGATTGAATTGCACTGTAGAGAGCGCGAGTAGCAGCAGGAGAGGTTTGCAGATAAGCTGGTACTGCTTCCTTAGCGATATAGTGGTAAGTTGTAGATGTATGTTGTTGGATTAGGTAGCGGAAAAGCGATCGCTTGCCAAAAGTTTCAATATTCCATTGCCAACTCGGTTTTATATAGTTTAATAAGCCAGCAACGCCAGTATATAAATTATCCTGCCAAGTTATAGGAGGATGGCTACCACGGGGTTTTGCGGCTGTCGCCACCAAAATCAGCCCAGTAATGCGCTCTGGTAAACGCAATGCCATTTCCATTGCCAGAATGCCCCCAAGTGACCATCCCAATACTAGGCATTTTTCAATATTTAAGCGGTCTAGCAGCGCTTCTAAATCAGTTAAATGGTCATTCATATCAAAATTGCCATTCCAGCGACTTTTGCCATATCCGCGTAAATCGGGGGCAATAGTTTGATAGCGTTTTGATAAATGATTGGTAAAGACAGAAAGACTACGACCAGTACCAGGATGACCGTGTAAACCCAGTATGGGGAATCCTTGACCTTGGATGTAAACATTGAGACGTGCAGTAGTGTTAGGATGGCGATCGCTCATGACTTGCCGTTCTCCTGTTTAGTGAAAACAGCGATCGCTTCAGTCCTTTGTGCTGTCCGCTCTATAATCGCCTCAATCTGGACTAACCTTTCTTGCATAGTAGTTCGTTATATTATTCTTCTTGACAAATGACTAATGATCAATAACTAAGATATTAAGAAATCGGTTCAAAAACCATTTGGGGGATCAACACTTCGTCTTGTAATTGCCCAATACCTAAAAAGCGAGTTTCTTCATCATAAACTCGTACTATTTCAGGAACATCGAAAGTTAGAGAAATTCGCTGACCTTGACACCACTTTTGAGCAGATGTTGCTGGTAAAGTAACAGATGATAAATGTTGTAAAGCTGCATCTGGGCAAACGGGTAGAAATGTTTTAGCTTGTAGCTGTACTTCTAAATCAGTCAAGGTGAGACTATCTGTTAAATTGAAACCACTACTTTTGGTACGGATTAAAGCCGCAAGAGTGCCACCAGTTTCTAAGATTGCACCTAAGTCACGAGCGATCGCTCTAATATATGTACCACTCCCACAAGCGATCGCCACATCCAATTCCGGGAAATCTCCTTCTCTCCAGTTCAAAATATTTATCTGAAAAACTTCCACTGTTCGCACTGGAACTTCTACCGTTTTACCTTGGCGTGCTAAATCGTAGAGACGTTTACCATCCACTTGAATTGCACTGTAAATAGGTGGTATTTGCTCAATCTTCCCTTCAAATTGCGCTAGTGCCGTTTTCACCTCTGCCAAACTCAATCCAGCACAAGGTTGAGAAGTGATGATTTCACCTTGCAAATCGTCCGTTGTGGTACGCACACCCAGCCGAATAGTGGCAATGTACGCTTTGTTTTCTGGCAGATATTGCAATAATCTGGTAGCTTTACCAAGGGCGATTGGTAAAACCCCTGTAGCAGCTGGATCTAGGGTTCCCGCATGTCCTACACGTTTGAGGTGCAACAATTTTCGCACCCGCGCTACGCAGTCGTGGGAAGTCCAGCCAAATGGTTTGTTTAAGTTGAGAAAACCTTCAGATAACACAAAATCAATACTTACAGCTTCTAAGGTCTATTAAATACTTATTTAACGAGCAAAGCATTAATATTTAGCAATTAATGATTAATTCGGCATTAATTTATCCAAATTAAGTAGGCTAAAGGTATTTTTTAATCACTTTAACGAATAATACACCAAAAAATGTAGATAACCTGGGGAAGCTGGAGAAGCTTACCAGGGATAAGTTAGGGGAAAGGTGAGATACTACGCGGTATGGTTAAACCGTGTAATCTTCAACTCCGTTGCCAAATTTTAATTGTTTTATCCAAACTCCCGCTAACCAACATCTCGCCAGAAGCTGTGAAGGCTAATGCTGTGACTATATTCCCATGACCTGTAAAAGTACCCAGCAATTCCCCGGTTTGTAAATGCCATAATTTGATGGTTTTATCAGCACTACCACTGGCGATAATTTGTCCATCGGGACTTAGTGCGATCGCATATACTCTATCTCTATGTCCTTTCAGAGTATGCAGTAATTCCCCAGTCTCCAATTGCCAAATTTTAATCGTTTGATCCCAGCTACCACTGACGAGTATTCTACCATCTGCATTAATCGCCAAGGAACGAACGATGTGAGAATGACCCATGAGGGTATGCAGTGGTTCTGCGTCCTTTAAACTTTTTATTCCCGTCTGGGGTAAGGTGCGCCAAACTTTGATTTTGCGATAGCTACCTGTAACTAAAGTTTCCCCGTCTCGACTCAAAACCAGGGAATGAGCAGCTGTATCATCTAAAGAAAGTGCGATCGCAACCTGACGTTGCATCAAATCCCAAAACAGAATTTTTCTGTCATCTCCACCAGTAGCTAACATTCTGCCATCTGGGGTGAAGGCAGCGCATCGCACTACTCCATTATGTTTGTGCAAAATATCTATCAAGTCTAGTGCGCCTACATGCCAAAGCTTAATTGTGGAATCTGCACCACAACTCACTAAAGTTTGTCCATCTGAACTAAAAGCCAGGGAATTCACTTCATCTACCAGTCCAGATATCACCCAAGGATACTCTGATAATGTCTCTATTAATTCACCCTTGCTTAAATCCCAGAGTTTTGTCTCGCCCCGACTACCACTTGCCAATATAGGTAAAGCTTTGCCATTCTTACACCCAGAACTAAAAGCTAGGCAATTAATACCTCTGTTGTGTCCTTGCAAAGTTTGCCAGCATTCCCAGTCACCGACTACAGCCTTAAGGCAATGCTCTGATGGTAGAGTCTGTATTGTATCTGCGATCGCTATCTGATTAATTACTGGCGACGTGTCTTTTTTACCAATAAGTGATTCTAAATACCAACTCAACCCTCCGGCATACAACAAGTTACTCGGATTAATGTAGAGTTTTGGTTCAGTAAGTTCAATTTGATTAGCAGGTAAAAAGCCTGTAATGATACTTTGTCTTTCGTATCCCAACTCACCTGTAGATGGATAAAACAAACACAGAAAAACTAATATTTGGTGATTTTTTAAATCTTCTTGAGTAACCGACCACTTAATTTTGTCTTTCTTAATACCATTAAAACTTTCTCCATCAGCAACATAAACTTGAACACTTAGCTGAGGATTATCTTTTAGTAGATAAGAAAATTTGCTTTCGCCACACAAATTTCCCTCATCATCTAAAATCATATTTTCCAAAGTATCGCAAGATACCTTTTTTACCAACTTTCCCAAACGTTCAGTTATCACCCTATCAACGATTAATTCCCGCAAAAGATAATCTTGGGCTTGTTGCTGGAAGTATTTGGGAAAAGGTATCGTCCAGTCGGGAGGCTCAGGATATTCAGGCGGTATCGGCGGCGGATTTTTGGCGAGAACTTCTGCTTGTTGGCGAGAAAGTTCTTGGAGTCTAGCCAATGGCTCGCCCCAAAAAGCCATAATTTCAGTGTGACAACCTTTGACTTGACTTTCTAGTAAAGATAAGTCATAAGTTTTAGGTTTCTTCACACGTTGAAGGAAGTCAGTTTGTTGAGCTTTAAGCAAGCTAATCCAATCCATCTTCATTCCTGCGGCAAACTATTGCATACCTACGGTAAGCTATACCAATGCAATTACTCAAGTTTATAACCTTAGTTAATTAAAAATTTAGTAATGTTAGTAGTCTAATAAAACACAGCCATTGGCAGATGTTTCCGGGAAGGATAAAGATAGATAGCACTTAGACATTTCATGAACTGATGCAGTTGAAGTATATATAGCAATCCGATTTGATTTCTGAATCACTCGTAGAGGTAAGGGACTGGGGATTGGGGATTGGGGACTGGGGACTGGGGACTGGGAAGAAGGAATGAAGGTGTACTGAGTTTTGTTCAAAAATTAAATATGAGTCCTATAGAATTAAATGATGTCAGTCAATTCTAACGGAGATGGATAACAAGATACTGTTTCTAAGGAAACACTTCTAGCGGCAAAGGAAAATTTAATGTTAGAGGCGTTTTAAAGGTTGCGGCAACGTTAAGTCAAGAAATACCTACACAAGACTGACTTAGTAACGGTGATTTTCGGGGAGATTATCTTAAATTGGCGTAAACGGTAAAGTTCGGCTAATTTTAACCTTTGCGTTTTGGTTGTCTGGGGATAGTACTTACATCAGATGAGTCGCCAAAAGTATCTCTTACCTCAATCTGTTTAATTTTCATTTGCAAATTTAAGTCATCACTACTAACAATTGTTTCTAAATTTGCTAATCTCCGCTCTAACAGTTCTATTTGCTGCTGTTGCAAATAGTTAGTTTTTGATTTTTGTTCATCAGAACGCCAAACGGCAACTGTACCAACAGCTGCGCCACCAATAGCAACCAAAGGAAGAATAGCACCGCTTCTAGTAACGGCTGACAGTGGGACGCAAACTCCAAGAATGGCGACTGTAATTACCCAGATTCTGGTGGTGGCAGATAATCTAACATCTTGGTATTGTTCTAGATTTGTTTGAGATTTTTTAGCCATAAGTCTATCCCAAGAAAAGTTATTTGGGGAGCAACGCGAAAAAGTGAGATCATCGTCCAATGAGCACTTGGGGAAGGGGGAGTAGGGGAGGCAGGGGGAGTAAAGAGAAATATTTAGTAATTTTTGCTGCCAAGATAGTCCAAAATACACTTAATTTCTTGATTCCCCCCCTGCCTCAAGAGCATCCCCTGCCTCCCCTGCTTACCCACCTCACTGTTAGAGCATTGCTCCCGTTATTTGCTAGATTGGCACAATTGCTTACCAAAATACTTCCTACAATGGGGTTAGGTATAATTGCTCGACTTAATGATGACAGTTCATGCTTTTTTGCAGACCGCTAAAAAAATAGTGCCAACCCGCATTTCTCACAAGCTTGAGGGGGAGGATGGGCAGAGGGGCAGAGAGGCAGAGGGGCAGGGGAGGCAGGGGAGGCAGGGGAAGCAGGGGAAGCAGGGGAGGCAGGGGAGGCAGGGGAGGCAGGGGAAGCAAGGGAAGAAAAAACTAATACTCGCATTTCTCACAAGCTTGAGGCGAAGGAGGGGCAGAGGGGAAAGAACTTGGTATTTGAACTCTCCTCTGCTCCCCTGCTCCCCCGCTCCCCTGCTCCCCTGCCCCCTGCTCCCCTGCTCAAGCGCAGGCTTAATCGAGATGTGGTGAGAAATCCGGGCCAAGCCTCTGATAGAATCCTTTGAGCGTAAGTAGTTAAGTTTATTATGACAAGTGCATCTTACATTTTTCTGGCTGGAGCAAGTCGCGGTGTTGGTCGAGAAATTGCCCAATACCTTACAGCGCAACAGCTAAAGGTTAAAGCACTCTTGAGAACAGCAGCAGTTGCTGGTGAACTAGAAAAAATTGGTATTGAGGTGGTTCAGGGAGATGCTTTGAATGTTGGCGATGTGGAACGCGCAATGCTTACAGATGAACCTATTCACACCGTTATCAGTACAATTGGCGGTTTGCCATCAGATGTAGAAAGGCCAGATTACCCTGGTAATAAAAATCTGATCGATGCAGCAGTTCAAGCTGGAGTACAAAAGTTTATTCTTGTGTCTTCCATTGGTACTGGCAATAGTGTTGTTGCTACCTCACCCCAAGTTTTAGCGGTACTAGGAAAAGTTTTAGCTGAGAAAGACAAAGCTGAACAACACTTAATTGCCAGTGGACTTACCTATACAATCATCCGCCCAGGTGGACTAAAGTCAGAGCCAGCAACGGGTAATGGTGTTTTAACCGAAGATCCGCAGATTATTGGTAGCATTAATCGTGCAGATGTCGCCCAGTTAGTTGGTCGTTGTTTAAATAGCCAACGTACCAATAACAAAATTTTGTCAGCAATAGACCGAAATATGCAATTCGGGCAAAGAGAATTTGCAGAATTTAGCTTGGAGTAATTTAGGCACGCCAGCGAAGTATTTGATCCTTGACAGGGTTCACAAATTCTCGTCCTTCAGCAACAGACCGCGCATACTCTCGCTTTAACTGGTAATACCACTGCGCCTGCATATCTGAATCCTTAATCAGTCGCAGCACAGGACTATATTTGAGTCCTATTTGCTGTTTTTCGACAACCGTTCGGTCTTGACCAATAAAAGTCCGCGCCAGCACATGCAGCAGTGGCTTGAAAAATCCCGCCCAAGGAACAGTCCAGTAAAGAGCAAAAGTTACTTCGGTTTCTGTGTCTGAAATAGGTGTAACTGCCGTTAAATTAACGACTCTTTGGTTGCCAATTGTGGTTTCTTCTATTCTGACTCCAGGTAAACGAAAAGAAATCTCTGTTTCCGGTACACCACCGCCAATCAGCAAGTATAGTCTACCCCCGTTCGCTGGCAATCGATGTCGTCGCATTGTGAAGCCGTAGGGCGAAGCATCGAATTGCTTGACTTCCTCGTGCAGTTGTTCGCTTCGCCACCACCAAGCACGATGAACATAGGGTGAATGAGCAGGATCCATTAGACCGACTACAGCATGATCCACAAAACAGGGAAATTTCATCACCTCTATGAATTGTGGCGATCGCTCATCAAACCCTGGAATCACTGGAATCTCCATTTCAGAAGCAGGTTTAGATTTATCGGGATCGGCCATATATATCCAGATATTCCCTTGGGCTTCCCTGACTTCATAGGATTGGACATCAAAGCGACTCAAATCCATTTGCTGCTCCTCAACAAGAGATGGAATTGCAGTGCAGCGTCCAGCCGGATTAAAGCGCCAACCGTGATAGCAGCATTCCACTTCCTGCCCATCGAATCTACCACAACTCAAAGGCACGGCACGATGAGGACAAATATCTCTCATCGCCGAGACTTTGCCATCTTGTCCTCGAACTAACAGCACCGGTTCACCTAAAAAGATGCGGCTTACCATCATACCTGGCTTGATTTGATTACTAGGCAGAGCATAGTACCAAGTATTACGTAATACAAAGTTATCGTTATTTTTCATCACTAGTTGCCTCTACCTTTGACACAACAAAAGTTTCGGTTTGTGGAAAGGAAGATTATGTTTAGAAACATTCTTTCAGGTTTTTAATTGCTGTAAGTAAATTCAACTGATGCACTTGTCGATCGCTTTCGTAATTTTATTTTGGGTTATCTGGGAGAATTGCAGGTGTGAAGTTGCATTATTCTCCAGATATTTGCACAAATACCGTTCTTTTGCGCGGTCCATCCAACTCAAAAAACAACACAGATTGCCAAGTTCCCAAGGCTAATTTACCATCCACAATGGGAATTATCTCACTAGTGGTCAGCATCATTGCCATTAAGTGAGAGTGAGCATTAATCGGCTCATCTTCTGGGACATCTCTTAAATGCAAGTCATTATGCAAGTAACTGTCTGATTCAGGTACTAATTTTTGCAAGAATATTTTTATATCTTCTAACAATCTGACTTCATTTTCGTTGATGGCTAAAGCTGTTGTTGTGTGCCGATAAAATACTAAAACTTGTCCATTTTTAATTGATGTTGAAGCAAGAAAATCTTGAATTGGTGGTGTGATATTATAAATATTAATTTTTGGCTCAGTTTCAATTTCAATTAACTTATTAATAATCGGCATCTGTTCAATTTTATATTCAGGATTGCATCTGAGGCAGGATTAATGACTTCTAGCCTCGAACTATAGTTTCCAAACCTTGCACTAATCTTTCTATACCTTCTTGGGCTGTATCTTTTTGCAGCGCCCCATAAGCAACACGCAGATAGCATCCGTCATCCATACCAAAGGTTGTACCTGGAATAACTGCTACTTTATATTCCTGAATTAATCTTTTAACTAACTCAAAAGCATCCATCTGGGTATTAACTTTGAGAAAAAAATAGAACGCCCCATTAGCGGGTGTAATGCTACATAAACCTTGTAGGCGGTTAAGGGAGTCGAGTACTAATTGCCGTACTTGAGCGATGCCTACGGCGGGCTGCGCCAACGCACCTATATTACTCTGCAAATACTCCGCTTTTGCTTGCAATGCCCCTAAAGCTGCATATTGAGAAATTACTGGCGGACAAATCAAAATCGTATCCTGGACTTTTTTGATAGCGACAAATAAGTGTTTGGGAATCACCATGTAGCCAATGCGCCAGCTAGCAAACCCGTATGCTTTGGAAAGGCTAAAGAGAGAAATAGTAGACTTGCTATTCCCAAATGCACCAGGAGAAAAGTGTTTTACGCCGTTATAGGTAAAGTATTCATAAGCTTCATCGCTGATGTGGTAAATGCCGCGAGTTTCACAAATTTGATTTACTTGGCGTAATGCTGCTTCTGAATAGACAACTCCAGTGGGATTATTTGGCGAAATTGTGACTACAGCCCGTGTTTTGGGAGTAATTGCTTGAGCGATCGCTTCTTTTTGTAGTTGGTAATTTTCATCTGTCGCCACTAACACTACACGACAACCAGCCATTGCGATCGCCATTTCGTGGTTGAAATAGTAAGGCGTATTCAGAATAATTTCATCGCCTGGGTTAGTAATCGCAAGAATGGCATTCATAAATCCCATATTGCTCCCTGCTGTCACAACGATGCAGTTTTCCTCGTTGATTTCAATACCGTTGAAGGCTTGCAATTTTCCAGCAAGTGCTGTCAGCAACGGCGGAATTCCCTCAACTGATTTGTATAAATTATTAGTGGGTTCAGCTAAAAATTTGGGTAAAAATTCGATGGCTTCTGGTGGTGGGTTGTAAGAAACAACACCCTGTCCTAAAGAGATTGTTCCAGGAGAATTTTTAATCAGTTCCCCAACCACAGGAATAATTGGCGACTGTACACCCTGCATACGAGAGGTTAGGGATTCCATATTTCCTTGCCTATGTACTTGGACTTAGTATCTCTTAACGTGGAAGACATGGAAAGTTACTCTGCGATCAACTCCCATAATGCTTGCATCAATGTGGGAGTATGTCACCAAAATAATTCAGGACTTACGCAAAATCATGAAAAACGAACTACCAAGGCGCAGAGTACACGGAGAAATAACATTTTTAGAGAGTTGTTGCGTAAGTCCTATAATTAACCTGATTTACGATTACTCAAAAATTTAGTCAATCGAAATCTGTTGAGGCCCACTTGCTTTGCCATTATGTCTATCTGTTGTGCTGCTGGTATAACTATTTGAGTGGGTCTGTTGATCCAGCCAGCTTTTAACAGGATCGTCTGCAAGATTGAGCCGAAGGACACCAGAGAATAACCCACCCACAAATGAGGCTGGATGCTGGATAAATTCTCTAAATAGAGGTGACAATTCATTAATGAACATAAAAAGACTCCTGGCGAGGCCATAAAAAATTATTACTTCTTAATCGATCGTAACCTGTTGATTAGTATATGGTCGGTGGTAACGAAGTTGCGAACTTTTTGAACTTCAATAAGAGGCAGGGGAGCAGAGGGATTGTACGCCGACTAAACGAGAGTCAAGTCGCTTCTCGAAATTAAAAATTAAAAATTAAAAATTATTAATTAAAAATTGCAAGAGGCTCTCTACGAGATGCTGCGCGTCGCTTGCAGGGGTTTGCGGGCTTCTATGTAAGAGTTGCCATATAGGCTTTACACTGCGCTATCAGTGGGGGCTTGTACCCCAAATTATAGCTATTTACCTGAAAATAGCTGTAAACAGAAAAATTCCCAACTTCTTAAAAAGTCGGGAATATGAGCCTGTTGAATCTAATTAGGGGTTGCTGAAAAAGAAAGAGAAGCTCACAGGATATAGATTATCTGACCAAAGAAGTATATTCAGGTGCAAGACTTGAGGGTAAAATAGCCC
>NZ_JBALDK010000023.1:0-27937 GCF_036917455.1 Nostoc sp.
GTGGGTAAGCAGGGGAGGCAGGGGATGCTCTTGAGGCAGGGGGGGAATCAAGAAATTAAGTGTATTTTGGACTATCTTGGCAGCAAAAATTACTACATATTTCTCTTTACTCCCCCTGCCTCCCCTACTCCCCCTTCCCCAAGTGCTCATTGGACGATGATCTCACTTTTTCGCGTTGCTCCCGTCATAGGGCTGCACCCCGCCTACAGTCAGAAACAGATTACGTGTCTCTTCCAAAGTTAAGCTAAATGTATCTCTGACTTTAAGAAGATTAAAATCACTGTATGCCATAGACTCATGCTCCAGTTTTATCTTAATTGTGCATGACTCACTCAGACCCATCATTTAACACGAAATTATAAATACCTAGAGAAAAGCCAGATACTTGTTCCAGTTCCCAGTACACAAATAATTCCCGCTAAACCAGCTAGGGGTTTTTTATTCTTACCTGTGAACCAGTCAGAGACAATACCAGTGTAAGTAATTAATTCTGCTGTATCTAGGGTTGCGATCGCCCATATCCATCCCGCATGTAGTCCCCAAGCTAAACCCAAATTGTTGCGATCGGCAAAACGTGCCAACACCAGCACCATTCCCATCAGCCACAATCCAGGGAGTTGGGGTGCGGTTTCACGTTGCTCCCAAACTAGATGTAGTAAGGCAAAAATCAAGCTAGAAATTGCTGCTGCTACCCAAACGGGATAATCCTGCGCTAATTCCGTGAATAGAAAACCCCGAAAAACTAATTCTTCTATGCCACCGACTAATAACGCTATCAAGAAAACTGGTAGCAAGATAGGTAGTAGTAACTTGAAATTCGTTTTTTCAAAAGAACACCAACCTAACCCAAATTGCCCACTAAATACAATAGCTAGGCTAACCACTCCCAAACAGAAACCTAGCGCTAAAGAACCAAGAGTTGAAAGATTTCCAATAAAGCCGTAATCAAAAAAAGATTTATTGGTAAACCAACTAACTCCCCACAGAATTGGGGGAGCTAATAGGTAAAGTGACACCAATAAAGGCATTTTTTGCTCTGGCTGCAAAGGTTTAGGGGGTTGCCAATTGAGCAATATTGCTGATATTGCGGCTACTGGCAACCAGCAAACTATCCAGAAAATAAAAAATACCATCACTATAACTAGTGCTGGTGCATTTTGCATAAATGCTAGTAAGGCATTGACCGAAGGCTCAAAAAAAGTTATCAAAAAAAACACGATAGACTTCTTGCACTATAGATTTCTTGCTGATTAATCAAGACTCTACTAAATTTGGTGAATTATGCAAGGGGTCTAATCGTATTTTTTATCTGAGACAAAATTTTTTCAATAGAGTTAGCAGTTTGCTGATGGTAAGGATAAGTTTCAAGTGATGATAACTTGTCCTTACCCCGACAGCAAATTTACTCTTCGTCTTCCAAATCTTCGTCAGATTCGTCAGAGTCTATATCTGCTGAGGTGAGTTTTTTATCACTTTCACCAAGTTGAATCAAGTGAATATGCTTGTATCCCAGCCTAATTTCAAACTCATCTCCTGACTTTAAGCCCATTGCTTTGGTATATGTAGCACCAATCACAATCTGACCATTTTGATGGACACTAACCCGGTATGTCGGTTCACGACCACGACCATCTTTAGGTGCTTCTGGACTTAGAGGAATTCCTCTAGCCGATAGCAAAGCGTCATAAAAATCTGTGAGATTGACACGAACCTGATTATTCTTAGTAACAGTGTAATAGCCGCACTGTTTGGCTCTTTCTCGGCGTGGTAAAGTGGAAAGTTCTTTTACTTTCGCAAGTAGTGCTTTTCCGGTTAATGGTGCGGTTGCAGTTTCAGTCATTATGCTCAAATTTTCCTTACTCTCTCCAAGCTGATAAACGATGTAGTCTCATGCCAGCATTTGACTTTTTAGCGTATGCATAGAGCTACTTAGGACTCTAATGTAACGGGTGAATCACTGCCGATAGGAGACAAAAGCACTTCATATTATGGTTGTCCACAACCAATTAGAGGTCATAGTTGCCATAGAAACTAATTTTGCTGATTTCACGGCACTTTTAACCATTATTCGCCATCAGAAATGAAATTATTTTCTCTTTTGGCGCTACTGTAGCGGTGTAACTTTCAGCCACCTTTACAAATGGGGTTGGTTCTACTCCAAATAAGTCGTAGACCCAATAAATTGCAGTTTTTTCACTTTTAGTGCTTGCCCTTCTGCTAATGAGCAGGTAGAATTTTCTCTACTTATCCTCTCAAGCTTAGGACAGCATAGTATTTCAATAGAGTCCTACGGGCTTATGCCCTTTTGTCCTGCCAGTAGAGACGCGAATTTTCTTGTCTCTACATTACGAATCAACAAAGCAGTAGTAGCCGCGCTGATACGGCTATTGATTCTGGTTTTGTGAGTTCGTAATTTTATATTAAATACTAGCATGGACTAATAATAGCAAAATAGTTGTTTAATTTTGAATTAAAATTGCTGGTAAATTTTTATTTAAATTTCTGGACTTAAAGGTTGGAAAAAGCCGTGACTATTTTTCTAAACCTTTATTGCATTATAAAAATTTATCTAATTTAGACGAGTAGTTTTGACCAATGAGTTAAATTCAAGATTTTCTTGATTGAGAGGAGGCAAAAATCTCAAAGTCCTGCCTATCCTGGATTCTCCGATGCGTGAGACTTTTATTTAAAAGTGGTGAGGATTTTTCCTCGGTTTATTACCGTAAGCTCAAAAGCAGTCAGAGTATTTTCTACGTCTGTCTATGGTAAGAATAAATCTCTTAACATCCGCCTAGCGCTTAATTGCCACTACTATATATTAAAGATGTGCTTTTCCACTTCTATATAATCAAAAAATTCTGTCAAGCGGTTGTCAAGGCGGAATTTCCCAGCTATGACTGCTTGGCTCAAGTTGATATGAAGAGGTGTTGCTAACCGGAAATGCATTTAATTTGCATACAAAGGCTAGAACAAAGAGAAACCTGAGTCCCTTTCTAAGTAAAGTCCCTTTCCTTTACATTCTCAAACGGCTAAATTCAATGTCAAGCAACCATTAGATTTTTGACGTTTTATCTCAAAAATTGACACAAATCTTGCCTAGAGCCTAGCTAAAAGTAAAATTTTAATGGTTATCCTTAAACTAGAATCAATTGCCTTTTAATCGTCAGTCTATTAACACCAGGCTTTGAATTGAGGGCAAAAAAAGTATAGCTCACTTTTCACAAATACCTGCCTTGACTCATGATTGTTAGGGCTGATGAAGTAATTTTAAAATTTTGGTTAGTGGTCATGGAAGTTATTTTTAAGGTCATTCGACAGCAACAAAATTCCTCCCCTGTTGTGCAAACCTACCTTGTAGAGGCAGAACCAGGTAATACAATCTTGGATTGTCTGAATCATATTAAGTGGGAGCAAGATGGAACGTTAGCATTTCGCAAAAATTGCCGTAATACCATTTGTGGTAGCTGTGCTGTGCGAATTAATGGGCGTTCGGCTTTAGCTTGCAAGGAAAATGTTGGTAGTGAACTTGCTAGATTACAACAAATACCATCATCTCAAAGTAAAGTAAATGCTATTGGTGAAATCACGATCGCGCCTCTCGGCAATATGCCCGTGATTAAAGATTTGGTTGTAGATATGAGCAGTTTCTGGAATAATTTAGAGGCAGTTGCTCCTTATGTGAGTACGGCAGCACGACAAGTACCAGAAAGAGAGTTTTTGCAAACACCACAAGAGCGATCGCGCCTCGATCAAACTGGTAACTGTATTATGTGCGGTGCTTGTTACTCTGAATGCAACGTCCGTGAAGTTAATCCAGACTTTGTTGGCCCCCATGCCCTTGCCAAAGCTTACCGGATGGTAGCAGACTCCCGCGATAGCGATACCGAAAATCGCTTAGAAAGCTACAACGAAGGGACTAAAGGCGTATGGGGTTGCACCCGTTGTTTATACTGCGATTCAGTTTGTCCAATGGAAGTTGCACCATTAGAACAAATCACCAAAGTTAAACAAGAAATTCTTACCCACAAAGAAGCTAGTGATAGTCGCTCAATTCGTCACCGAAGAGTATTGGTGGATTTAGTTAAACAAGGTGGTTGGATTGATGAACGTCAATTTGGTTTACAAGTAGTTGGTAATTATTTTCGAGATTTAAAAGGATTACTCAGTCTTGCACCCCTCGGTTTGCGGATGATTATCCGAGGTAAATTCCCCTTATCATTTGAACCTTCAGAAGGGACAGAACAAGTGCGATCGCTCATTGAATCTGTGCAACAAGTAGAAGGGAATAGGGAATAGGGAATAGGGAATTTGAGAGAAGTAAAAATACCTCTTTCCCCTCTGCTCCCTGCTCCCCTACCCTCTTCCCAGTCCCCAATCTCCATTCTTCAACGTGGTTCTTGAGGTATATTCAACGGCTGTCCATTCCGGTCATATACTAAAACATCCCATTGCCCGTTGTTACTGGACTCAAAAGCAATCCTACTACCATCAGCGCTAATTGTAGGGTTGCGGACTTCAGCTTGGAGGTTATTAGTCAAGTTTCGTGATTGGCGTGTTTCTCGGTCATAAAGAAAAATAGCCGATCGCCCCTGGCGGCTAGCCGCAAACACAATATAACGACCATCTTGTGAAACGCTAGGATGATTTGCGATCGCATCAAAGGAATTTAAACCTGGCAAATCAACCAAATCACGAGTCACCGTATCAAACATATAAACATCTTGGCTACCGCGCCGGTCAGTAATAAAAACAATGTATCTCCCAGAAATTTGGGGGTTTAATTCTGACGCTAAACTATTGAGACTCCGACCCCCCGGATCAAAGGGATAACTCAAAAGTCGAGGGTAGCCAAAACACCCAGTTAATAAACTTAAGCAGAAAAATACAGGTATAAATAAAACACGTTTCATATAATTTAGTCATTAGTCATCAGTCATTAGTTAATAGTCTCATAACTCCCAACTAATAACTCCTAATTCCTACGGTGGTGAACCTACGGTTGCACCGTTGGGAATATCTAACTCAATATTTGGCCCTCGGTCTAGGACTTCAATATCCCACTGACCACGGCTAGCGGTTTCAAAGACAATATAACGTCCATCTGGGCTGATATTTGGTTTTCTGATCCAGCCGCGATAGGTTGGTGTGACGATTTGCGACTGTTGCGTAGCGCGATCGTAAAGCGCCACCACCGCCCTACCTTGGTCGCTAGTAAGATAAGCAATATAACGCCCGGTATAGCTCAAGCTAGGACTTTCGGCAATAGTCTCTGCTCGGTTTATACCCGGTGTACCAATAAACTGTTGCCTCTCTAAATCGAAAACTAGCAGCTGCTGATTACCATTCCGATTAGATACAAACGCTAAAAAGCGCCCATTCCCACTCAAAGCAGGTTGCTCCTCGGTGTAGCGACTGTTGAGGGAAGTAGGCCCTATGGGAATATCGTTATAACTACAAGATGCAAGCAAACCTGTTAAACCAAAAACCAGGCTCCAATGAATTGGTCTTTGGAGCCAAAATGTAGGCGTAAATTTTTCCACCTCAACTGTTTTCCGTCGCCTCTAAACGTACTTCCACGCCAACTGTTTTAAACATCGTCATCAAAATCGGTCGAATTATCTAGCCCCTGATTTGGCTTTTCAATCGGGTTGTATGGTACATAATCAGTTGGGATCGCCTCATCATCCTCACGCGGTCTTCGAGAAGTTGAGTCAGTGGGTGAACGCCGCCTTCTTGGTCTGGGAGCAACATCATCTTCCCGGCTTTCTGGACGTTGAGAACCGTTATTATTACGGCGAGAAGGTTTTCTAACTTCCCCTCCCGAACTTTCCCAATCATCAACTTGCCTAGATGAAGAACCCCAATTTTCATCTTCAGAGCTTTCAGAAGGGCGATTCACAGGACGGCCAGAAGTCCGCCCCCGCGTTCTATCTGCTGGAGCCTGTCTTTCGCTACTTCTGCTGTTACGGCGTTCAGAACGACGGGGGGTTTGCTCCTCGGAATAGTCATCACGAGTTGAAATTCTATCCCTGCTACCCTGAATCCTGGCACGCACGGGGCGTTCCTCCTCGTCTTCATAAGGCAATGGATCTAAGTCTGCATCCATTTCAGCTTGATATTTTTTGCGATCGTTGTAGGAATAGCGATCGCTAACTGGTCGATCTTCATCCACAATTGGAGTGTTGCGCTTTGCTTGCTGGGTAGCTATACTCCGCAGACGAATACTTTCAACTGCAAAAAATACAGTTGTGCCAACTAAAAGCAGTTGACCAAATTGGAGAATTGGGTCTAACCGCCATCCTTGAAACACGAGAATGAAGCCGCAGAGCAAACCGACTGCCGCAAAAAATATATCTTGATCTCGTGACAATTCTGGACGCACAGTGCGGAGAAAATACAGTGCTGCCCCAGCTACAGCCAGGAAAATTCCTAGAATACTAGCTGAATTTGCCCCAAAATTTACCTGAGCTAGAAAACTGGCTGAGTTCAGCCCAAAATTTATCATTGCTGTTTTCCCAATATCAAATCTATGTTAGCGAGTCACCATTAAAATCACTACTCTAATTAGTCACGATAAATATTGAAGCTCCAAAGCCTCTGGCAAAGAAGCTCTGAAGCTGTTCACCGAAAAGTAAAAACACCTATGTATGTCATCTACAACTCCCACCAGTCGCAGTTTTCACTGCTTTTGTTGAAATAAATGTAGATAGCTGACAGACAATCGATTATGAGAGTTAAATTAACCTCATAAGCATTATGAGCGCTGAATTTTATCTTTTTGGCTAATGAAAATTAGACCAACTGTAACGGGTATTACAACAATTGCAGTACCCCATAGCAGACTCCAAAGAAAATTTGCTAAAGAAGGCGTCATACTTCTAAACCTTTTTTTACAGATTCGATCATTAATTTTAACTTATTCGGCGAAATTCCCCATCCCTCGTTACAGGATGGAGATAGATAGGCAAGTCTAAGATGCGGCATTCCTCTGTGAAGTTGGAAGCCCCACTTTCTGGCTTTGCTAGGGTGGAGTAGTTCACTAGTGTATTACTTTATTGAGAAGTCTCTAACTCTAACCTGCCAAACTTCGTAATTGCAGTGAGCGAATTTGCTTTTCTATTGCACATGGAAGTGGCGGCATTTGGTTAAAATAATGATGAGAGTGCATTTACAAAGCTTCAAATTTTGTGGCGATGTCTACGACGGGCTACGCCTACGCGAAACGCGGCTTGCCGTTCGCCTAAATTTTTCTTTACAGATAGATAGTACCTTAAACCGATGACTGGTGTTGACTTGACTGCTTGGATTCTTGGCCCTGTGTTAGGGGTAATGACATTTTTATTTATATTTCGGATCATTCTCACTTGGTATCCGCAAGTGAATCTGAATCGTTTGCCCTTTAATTTAATAGCTTGGCCTACCGAACCATTTTTAGTGCCATTACGAAAACTGGTACAACCTATAGGTGGAGTGGACATTACACCGATTATTTGGGTTGGTATTTTCAGCCTACTACGAGAAATATTACTAGGTCAGCAGGGATTGCTGACTATGGCATCTCGTGTAAATTAGGGAATTGGGAATTGGGAATTGAGAAAACTCTTCCCCAGTCCCCAGTCCCCAATCCCCTACCCGTTCATCTCCTGGACAAAATTTGTATAGACATTACCCTGCAAAAATTGTGGAGTTTCCATAATTCTTTGATGGAACCCGATAGTGGTGGGTAGCCCAGTGATGGCACATTCGCGGAGTGCGCGTTTCATGCGGTTAATAGCAGTAGCTCGATCTGGGCCCCAAACAATTAATTTGCCGATCAAGGAATCGTAATAAGGTGGGATTTGGTAATCTGTGTAGACATGAGAATCAATCCGAACACCAGGGCCTCCGGGGGGCAGATACCCACTAATCCGTCCTGGAGAGGGGCGAAAGTCATGATCTGGGTCTTCAGCGTTGATTCGGCATTCAATCGAATGACCCCGCAAAACTACTTGCTCTTGGGTAAGCTTGAGTCTTTCCCCTTGAGCAATCCGAATTTGTTCGGCAACTAAGTCTATTCCCGTAATCATTTCTGTTACAGGATGTTCCACTTGAATTCGGGTGTTCATTTCCATAAAGTAGAATTTACCCGATCTATCCAAGAGAAACTCGATAGTACCCGCCCCACTGTAATTAATAAATTGGGCAGCTTTGACAGCAGCTTGTCCCATTTTCTCACGTAGGTCTTGGTCGAGAGCGGGACTTGGTGCTTCTTCTAGTAGCTTTTGATTTCGGCGCTGAATTGAACAATCGCGTTCGCCTAAGTGGATGACATTACCGTAGTTATCCGCCAAAATTTGAAATTCGATGTGGCGGGGACGTTCAATAAATTTTTCGATGTAAACGCCAGAATTACCGAAAGCTGCTCCTGCTTCCCCTTGGGCTGCTAGGAAAAGTTTGACAAATTCATCTTCAGAACGAACTAGGCGCATACCCCGCCCACCGCCGCCGGCTGTGGCTTTGATCATCACTGGATAGCCGATATCTTTGGCGAATTTTAATCCTTCTTCCTCAGATTCTACTAACCCCTCAGTACCTGGCACTGTAGGGACTCCAGCTTTTTGCATGGTTTCTTTGGCAGTGGATTTATCGCCCATCAGCTTGATAGATTCTGGAGTTGGGCCGATAAAAGCAATATGATGGTCGGCACAGATTTCTGCAAACCGGGCATTTTCTGCCAAAAAACCATAGCCTGGATGAATTGCAGTCGCATTGCGCGTCAGGGCTGCGGCAATAATATTGGGAATATTCAAATAACTTTTACTGCTAGCTGGTTCGCCAATACAAACCGCTTCATCAGCAAGTTGGACGTGGAGAGCATTCCGGTCAACGGTGGAGTGAACCGCGACTGTGGCAATTCCCATTTCTTCACAGGCGCGGAGAATGCGAAGGGCGATTTCTCCCCGATTGGCAATTAATATTTTGTCAAACTTCATTTTTTAGTTTCGATATCATTACCAGTAGATTCACATTTTCCCCGATCCAACTTGAAACGACGCTTCCGCATTATTTAAAATTATCACAGGAGATTCGCCACCCTGACTCTAAGCAAATTCAAGATTGCAGGCTTGCTGCCTCTACAGGTTTTACTACACTAACAACATTACTGCTGTAAGTCTTGGCTAGCTTACCAAACTGGGTTTTTGCGATCGCGATCGCCACCAGAAAAGGCGGGTACGCGATCGCACCGCATCTCCCAAAGTCGCTCTACCCTTTTTAATATCACTTGTGCAGATGCTAAATTTCTGTCAGTCTGATACCGCCTTGAAGAAATTTATATTTTTGAGAAATATAACTTTAGATATCACCTTACTATAATTATTTTCTTATGCTATAGTCTATCTTTAGACAAGTCGTGCGGATGTGGCGGAATTGGTATACGCGCACGCTTGAGGTGCGTGTGGGCAATGCCCTTGCGAGTTCGAGTCTCGCCATCCGCATATTTTTGTTTGTCAAGGGTCAATAGTTAAGGGTCAAAAGACCTGAGACTATTGACCCTTAAATCTTGGTATAGCTCTGTTTTTTATGCTTTTATAGAGATACGTGAAGTTTTGTAAAAAGCATTGAGTATTAGTTTTACGCCGATAAATAACTTAAAACAGCCAGCAGGTTGGCATCGCCTCACTCCGATTTGGCAAGGAGGGGAGGAAGTAATTCAAAAAAGTTTACCTCACACTCAGCTAGCACCTGCTTGGCAGCTCATGCTTTTGGGTGATGGCTCTCCAACACGTCACTTAGAATTGCTTACAGGCGAGTCTGTAGAAGTAGATGTCATTGATATGTCATTGATTGGCATGGACTTGGATGCTGCACCTGATTTAATTCAAGCTGTCCCAGGGCCGCGACTACGGCGACAAGTTTGGCTGCGGACTGCTTCTGGTCAACGATTAGCTTATGCTACCTCGTGGTGGGAAGCTAGTCATGTAGATGAGTATTTGCAAAATCGTTCATTACCAATTTGGGCGAGTTTAGCTCGTCTCCGCACAGAGTTGTATAGGGATGTTCGAGGGATATATTATGGTGACTCATTGGCGCTAGAGTCTGGTTTTGGAGTAACTGGGCCTTTTTGGGGTCGCCATTACTTGTTTTGGCATCATGGACAGCCACTAACCCTAATTTATGAAGTTTTTTCGCCTTATTTAACTAAATATTTGGGGGCTATGCAATTAAATTCCCAAAATCAGTAAAAGCCTGCGATCGCTACTGAGCAATACAATGAAGTTATCAAAGGAAGGTTGAATATTGTAGCGATCGCATCTGGTAGCAGATTTCCCAATATGAACCATGATTCAACTTAAAACCCAACTGACCCTCGAAGAATTTCTTGGACTTCCCGAAGAAGATATCACCTACGAACTCATTGATGGAGAAGCTGTTCCTAAATTCAAAAATGATGAGATGGCACCAAAATTTTTTCATAGTTCGATAACAGGTGCATTATTTATACTATTGTCTGCATGGGCGCAAGGAAAGGGGCGGGTTGTAATTGAATGGGCAATTAAGCTAACACGAAATCAACAAGACTGGGTTCCTGTACCAGATTTGACTTATATTTCTTATAGCCGTCTTTCTGCTAATTGGTTGCAAGATGAGGCTTGTCCTGTTGTACCTGAATTAGTCATTGAAATTCTCTCTCCCGGTCAAACTTTTGGAGAAATGATAGAAAAAGCCATTGATTATTTAAAAGCTAAAGTTCAACGAGTTTGGATTATTGATCCTAGAGCAAAAACTATTACTATTTTTTATTCTGATATTCTCCCTCAAACCAAACGCGGTACTGATAGTTTAGAAGATTCATTATTTGAAGGGCTACAAATTACACCTCAAGAAATCTTCCAACAAGCAAGAATTTCCTACTGAATTTTAGCAATAAAGGCACGAGGAAAGATTTAATGAATACTGTTGTACTAAATCTAGAACCGATTGCTCATTTAAGCGATGAGCAATTTTATCAATTGTGTATTGCCAATCGGGATTTAAGCCTAGAAATGAATGCATGCGGGGAATTAATAATTATGCCACCAGTAGGAGGAGAAAGCGGAAATAAAGAGGCTGGACTAATCGCTGATTTAGAAATTTGGAATCGTCAAGCTAAATTAGGGAAAGTTTTTAGTTCTTCAACTATCTTTATACTTCCCAACGGTGCAAAACGTTCACCTGATGCTGCTTGGGTAAAATTGGAGCGGTGGGAAGCTTTAACACCAGAACAAAGAAAAAAATTCCCGCCACTTGTACCTGACTTTTTAATTGAACTACGTTCAGAGACAGATCGGCTGGCATCAATTCAAGAAAAAATGCAGGAATACATTAAAAATGGTCTGCGTTTAGGTTGGCTGATTAATCCTCAAGATCGTCAAGTTGAAATTTATCGACTTTTGAAAGCTGTAGAAGTTGTGCAAATGCCAGCGATTATTTCTGGAGAAGATATATTACCTGGATTTGAGTTGCAAGTATAAGTAGGCGGTAAAGCTTTGTTACAGCGTTGAAACAAAAAATACTGTACTTTTAATGTGGTGCGATCGCGTACCCACCCTTTCCAGTGGCGATCGCTACTGAGCAAAACCAAGTAGCTGAAATTGACTTGCAGCTTTGTCCAGTTAGTTATATTTTCTAATTGCTTGGAATCACAGATTTACTTGCCGAAATTTTCCTACTGAGACATTAATCTTAAGGAAACGCCCTACGAAATTCAACAAAGCGTGTTAAAAATGGTAACTGAGTCAAAAACACAGCTTTTGAAAGACTAAGGAAAGTTGATTACTAAAGTATCATCAGCATCTAGGGTGGAAAAATTTCATATAATTAGCTGCCCTAAAGAATGGTTAAACCTGTTTGTATATTTGACTAATCAAGCAAGTAATAAGTTTGCAAGTATAAGGTATAGGTTTCAATGGCACCGCCTCTTGTGTCTGTTCCAATGAAGAAAAATAATAAACCCTCTCTGGTGCTGACGCTCTCGGCTGCTGGGCTATTGATTGGTGCAGGGAGTGTCGCATACTGGTTGTTAGGCCAGAGACAAATCTCTTCCAGTGATTTGCTCGTAGGTGCAAATATTATTCCTGGTGATGCCCTGTTTGCGGTTTCTCTGACAACAGATCCCCAGCAGTGGCAGAAATTGCGGCAGTTTGGGACAAAAGAAACCCAAGCAGAATTGGACAAAAATTTAGTAGAGTTGCGCGATCGCTTTCTCACTAATAATGGTTATGACTTCCAGAAAGATATCGCTCCTTGGGTAGGCAATGACGTTACAATCGCAATTCTTGCCCCAGCAACAGCGAGTAAAGCTGCACCTAAACCAGTTACCACCAATGAAGATGCTGCTAGCGATCAGCAGTCGATGGTGATGGTATTACCAGTGAAAAACCCAGAAATCGCCAAAAACATTTTGGCACAACCCAAAACCCTGAAACAAGGCAAATGGATTGACCGGATTTATCAAGGGATCGCTATTAAACAAAGTGAGGGCCAAGCAGGAGAAAACTTCTCAGCAGCATTACTAGGTGAGCGTTTTTTAGTCATAACTGATAGTCCCAAAGCCACAGAACGAGCGATCGATGCCTACAAAAATCAAACATCCCTAGCGACAACAGGGGGCTTTGCTGAGAATTTTCCAAAAATTGCTAACGATCAACCCTTCAGCCAGTTTTACATAAATGTGCCAACAGCAGCTAAAATAGCCGCAGCTTCTCCAAACCGCCCAATACCAGCTCAAGTTTTGGCTCAACTGCAAAATAACCAAGGTTTAGCGGGGACAATGACTTTAGAGGCAGAAGGAATCCGCTTTAAGGGCGTTTCTTGGTTAAACCCTAATAGTCAACGAGTGCTAGCTGTGGAAAACAACGCGGGAAAAATGCAAAGCCGCGTACCAGCAGAAACCTTAATGATGCTTTCGGGAGGAAACTTACAGAGGTTGTGGGGAGATTACGTTTTAACATCTCAGGGAAATCCCCTCTCACCGATCGCACCAGAACAACTCAGAGGTGGTATAAAATCTCTTACCACTCTCGATTTAGATAAGGATTTGCTCAGTTGGATGAAAGGCGAGTTTTCTTTATCAGTGATTCCTAGTAGTCCAAAAGAAGGTTCACCAGACAATTTTCGTTCGGGTTTAGTGTTTATGGTACAAGGCAGCGATCGTAATTCAGCCGAAGCATCCATAAAACAGCTAGATGATGTGATGAGAAATCAATACCAGTTCCAAGTTCAACCTGCAAAAGTTGCAGGACAACCCGTTGTTAATTGGGTTTCACCTTATGGTACATTAACTGCCACCCACGGCTGGTTAGATGGAAATGTAGCCTTTCTAGTAGTGGGCGCTCCTATCACTGATAAGATTGTTCCCAAACCCAACAACACACTATCTAGCACGATCCCCTTCCAACAAACAGTTCCTACAGAACCAAATCCGACAAATGGTCAATTTTTCCTGGATGTGGAACGAACGGTGAAAAATTTCCCTTTACCAACTCTAATTTCCAATCAACAAACTTTGCTTGATGCAACGCGCTCAATTGGGATGACATCCGCCGTCAGCGACAGTCGTAGTAATCTTTACGATATTTTTATAACACTCAAAAAAGTTAGTAACACGACTCCCTTGCCTAGTCCAGAAAGCAATAAAAGCAACTCTTCTAAATAAGAAAGCAGGGGGCAGGGAGCAGGGGACAGGGGACAGGGGAAAAAACCAATTCCCAATTCCCAATTCCCCTGTTTCATTACCCTGTAAACATATAGGATCAGAACAGTCAGAATCCATATTTGAAATCATCCACGGAGAGAAGACTTTATGAATCTGGTTGTACTCCAGAACTGGCTGGACAATGCCTCCTTTGCCATATTATTCCTGACAATGTTGGTGTATTGGGGAGGAGCGGCTTTTCCGAATCTGCCTTATCTAGCCGCTTTGGGGACAGCTGGGATGGCGATCGCTAATTTGTGCATGGCGACTCTACTAGGGGCAAGATGGATAGAAGCTGGTTACTTTCCCCTAAGTAATCTCTATGAATCCCTATTTTTCTTAACTTGGGGAATTACCACCGTCCATCTAATTGCTGAAAGTAGTAGCCGTAGCCGCTTAGTAGGAGTTGTTACATCTCCGGTAGCAATGTTGATTGCTGCTTTTGCGACGATGACATTACCATCCCAGATGCAAGCGTCAGAACCCTTAGTACCTGCATTGAAGTCAAATTGGCTGATGATGCATGTCAGCGTCATGATGTTGAGTTATTCTGCTTTGATGGTGGGTGCTTTATTAGCGATCGCTTTTCTAATTGTTACTCGCGGTCAAAACATCCAACTACAAGGCAGTTCTGTAGGTACTGGTGGCTATCGCAGCAACGGCTACCGCTTGCACAAAGCATCTGAACTAATTGCTCAACCACCAGCCTCTTCTGCCGAAAATAACGGCTTTGCTCGTTTTGAAAGTAGTAGCAACGGCAACGCTAACACTGCTGTTTTGAATCTAGTAACTACCTCTGAACCTCAAACTGTAGCATCTTCTGAACCCCTTTCGCCCCAACGCCTTAGCCTTGCCGAAACCCTCGATAACATCAGCTATCGCATCATCGGACTCGGATTTCCTTTATTGACAATTGGCATCATTGCTGGTGGGGTTTGGGCTAACGAAGCTTGGGGTTCCTACTGGAGTTGGGATCCTAAAGAAACTTGGGCATTAATCACTTGGTTGGTGTTCGCCGCCTACCTCCACGCCCGAATAACTCGCGGTTGGCAAGGCCGTAGTCCCGCCATCTTAGCCTCCACTGGTTTTGTTGTTGTTTGGATTTGCTATCTTGGTGTGAATCTTTTGGGTAAAGGTTTGCACTCTTACGGCTGGTTTTTTTAATAACCTCACCCTTTATCCCCCTCTGTTGACGGAGAGGGATAAAGGAGCAGATTTAAAATTACTATTATCTCTTGGGAATTATTTCGGATGAACTGTTATATCACTGGAAAATATAGATTTAGTGATAGGACATTTTTATGGAAGATGGATTTGAGAGACTAAATCACGATGAAGTTGTGTCTATAGAACCAGACACCTTTAATAAATTAGATATTGCTAAAACTTTTAAAGTCCGTGATTTTATTACCGCAATTAAGGAATATATTGGAGCAGAAGAAACAGATGAAGTAAATTTGTATACCCAAGGATTAGATTGTGAAGTTTTGCAATTTAGTACTCAAGGATGGAAAAAAGGAAAAGTTAGACTTGCTTTAGAATTTTGTCCTGATGAATCGGAATCACCACTAGATGAGATTTTTGAAAAGCTTAAACAAATAGAAAAATAAAATTGTTTGTAATTGATAATTTAATTATCAATTACAAACAGTTCTAAGCCTTTTGTAGCAGGTTAAGAATATGGTTCAGACTCCAGTCAAAAAACTAACTTTTGAAGAGTTTTTAGAGCAATACCCTGATGGTTATGGCATTTATGAACTGTTAAATGGAGAGATTATACAAGTGGAGGCAACTAGAGCGCATAAGAATGTGGCAAGATATTTAATGCTTGCCTTCAATGATGAAATTAGACGTTTGGAACTTGATTATATTGCCAACAAAGATGTAATTGTAAAAACGTTTACTGATGTTGGAGAAGAGCTAGGTAGAAATCCAGATGTGAGCGTGGTTAGTGCATCACAATGGAACAGCAATGTTCTAGCTTACGGGGCACTGATTGAGCCAATTCAACTTGCTGTAGAAGTTACTTCAACAAACTGGGATGATGATTACGTTGACAAATTAGATGAGTATCAGAGGCTAGGTATCTCTGAGTTTTGGATTGTGGATTATTTAGCAATTGCTAGTCGCGCTTATCTCGGTAATCCCAAACTCCCCACGGTTTTTGTTTATCAATTGGTTAAAGGTAAATACCAAATCCAAAAGTTTACGGGTAATGACCGTATCCTCTCTACTACTTTCCCGGAACTAGAACTAACTGTCAAACAAGTTGTAGCCGCAAGTCAAATTCAAAAACTATGAGGAGTTACAATTAATTTGTCTCTCTTGGGAACTATAAATTTAGTTACAGGAGCAAGATTTATGAATGATGAATGGGAACCTCTAAATCCTGAAAAGGATGTTGTGCATTTTCACCAAGAACCATTTGAAAATCTACCCCGCACTCAAATAATCTTTCAGCTTTTAAAAGAAATAAAAAGATTTTGGGAAAAACACCATACATCATCAGGTTCAAGAATATTTGACGAAGGATTTGAATGTTATGTTTTAATGCCTGGTAAACAATGGCGGACAGGCAAAATTAGAGTCCGCTTAGAATTTTGCCCTGATGAAGTTGAAATTGAAGTAAAACAAGAAAATAATCGTTTAGATATCAATCAAAAAAGCTCTCCCTTGGACGATCTTCGCCAGCAACTTAACCAAGGTGAAAATTAATACCCAAATCATAACTGTCGATGCACATGATATAAGAGACAATTATCTGTGTCCGTCGGCGGTAAAAAACCAAAATGGTATGGACTCCCTTACACGCAAAAATCCATCGCACAATGCGATCGCGCCACTTATTTGAGCGCAACCAGCGTCTATTAATCGCTGTCTCCGGCGGACAAGATTCTCTGTGTTTAATAAAATTACTTTTAGATTTACAATCCAAATGGGGATGGAATTTAGGTATTGCTCACTGCGATCATCGCTGGCGTTCTGACTCCCAAGCTAATGCTCGTCACGTCGAAAATTTAGCTAAAACTTGGGATACATCCTTTTATTTAGAAACAGCGAAGGAATCTATAAATAGTGAAGCTGCTGCACGCGATTGGCGCTATCAAGCTTTAAGTGCGATCGCTCAGGCAAATAATTATCAGTATATAGTTACAGGTCACACCGCTAGCGATCGCGCCGAAACTCTCCTCTACAATTTAATTCGCGGTACTGGTGCTGATGGCTTACAAGCCCTGACTTGGCAACGTCCTCTAAATACAGGCATTATGCTAGTGCGTCCACTTTTAGAAGTTACTCGAATACAAACAGAGCAATTTTGTCAAGAGTTTAACTTACCAATTTGGGAAGATTCCACCAATCAAGATTTGCAATATGCCCGCAACCGGATTCGCCAAGAATTAATACCATATTTACGGGAAAATTTCAATCCCCAAGTAGAATCAGCTTTAGCGCAAACAGCAGAACTTCTCCAAGCAGAAGTGGAATATTTAGAAAAAGGTGCCCAGCAGTTGCGCGAAAAGGCTTTGGGTATAGGGGATGAAGAAGATTTGCTTACTCCTATTCTTCCCTTGAGGTTAAATCGTCGGGTATTGCAGAAAGCACCATTGGCGCTGCAACGTCGGGTGATGCGTCAGGTGTTGCAGCAAATACTTACTGATGCACCTAGTTTTGAACACATCGAAAAATTAACGGCTCTAATTATAGCGCCAAATCGATCGCAAACCGATCCATTTCCTGGGGGTGCGATCGCTCAAGTCGAAGGTGACTGGATTTATTTAAAATAGTTAAGAGGGACGTATTTGCGCCCCTCTTAACTCAGCACTCTTTATGACGCTAATAATTCTGGCTGAGGAATTAAACTCTGGATAGTTTGTCGCAACTGGGCGATCGCTTGGACTTGGCGATCGCCAGTTTCCTGGAATTGATCCAAAGATTCTGCAATTCCTTGCAGCTTTTGCCGTAATCCATCCAAGGAATCCTGAATTGGTTGTAGTGTTTCCTGATAAAGATTCACCCGACCAGAATATTCGGCAGTTGTTCTTCGTAGAGATAGCAAATTTTCTTCGATCGCTTTCAGTTCTTGACGCTTTTCATCCAAATCGTGAGTTTGATTGTCAATCATTCCTTGATTTAGCTCAATACCAGAACGGATCTGATCGATTTCACGTTCCAGCTTTTGGATTTCCTGCGAATATTGTTGTCTCTGGGTTTCAATTTGTAACAGAATCGGTTCCAAATTAACTTTATTACCCTCTTCTTCCTCAACAACAGGATGTCCTTGTCGCCGTAGTAATACAGCTTGGTGTTGCTTAAGAAACTTCTGATGCTGTAACATATTGCGGCGTTGTCCCACCAAACTGGAATTTAGCATCTGATAGAGGTCTTTTTCATCCGTTAATTCCAGTTCCAAATTGATGTGGTCATTGTCAGATGCTTGGCTTAATTTATTTTGCAGTTCTTCTATAGCTTCTTGTTTATATGTCAGTTCTTGTTCTTGATCGTGAACAAAGCTAGCATCTATTTGCAGCTTATGCTGCAAGTCTTGGACTATTTTTTGTAGTTCTTCTAAAGACATTTTATCCAAAGCTTCAATATTAGCTTGCTGGCCGAGAACTACATCACCAGATGTTGCAGCCAAAGAGTGAATTTGTTGATATAACTCTTCCGCGTTTCTTAACTGATCTTTGATTATCCGCGCATACTCTTGCTTGCTGCTAAGGTCTGCTGTATTTATCTGCAATTGGGCTGTTTGCTGAACTAGAATATTTTGTGCTTCTTGCAATGCGTTTTGGCGATCGCTAAATGTTTGTGACAACCGTTCCACTTCTGCTTGCTGTTGTGCGATCGTAGTTTTTTGCTCTTCTAGTTTTTGCCAGTGCGGGGTAAGAGTTGCTTGCTGCTTTTCCACCAATTCAAAGGCTAGATGCAGGTGTTCCCTAACTGTTTCCGTGGGAGCAACACGACTAGATAAGCGATCGAGTAACTCACTCATTACCCGACTTTGCTCCTCATCCAAAACCGTCCCCTGCTTAAAATCTGCTTGATGTTCCTCTAGACGGCGCTGCTCACCCCGCAAATGTTCCCAAGCGCCTTCCAATTCTAGGCGGTTGCGTTCAACTTCTGTTTGTAACCGTTCAATTTCTTGGCGGGATGTGTCAACTTCTTGTTTTTGCTCCTCCAGTTGTTGCAACTCCTCTTCCATATTTTGCAACTGTTCTGAGCGTACTTCCATGTCCATTTCACGGCGATTCAACTCTTGCGCCTGAAACGTCAGCGATTGCTTCCACTGATCGATTTCATCTTCTTTGAGCTTAAATTTCTCCAATTGGCGGGAAAAATTCTGCAAAATATTGACTAGTGGCCGCCCTGCTTCTTGAATTCGCTGCACTTGACGATTTGGATTCAGTTCAACCAGTACCAAAGCGCCATCATTTAATTTGCTTGCGTCCTCAGCAGCAATTACTTCTTCCGACACAGTATTCCAATTCTGGTCAGTTCGCTGACAAGCTAGCAGTTTAAGTTCAGTTTTGCCACCGCCACTGAGTAAACCACCTTTCTGTTTTTGTACTTCTGCTAAATACAGCACACCGTTAGTCCTTTATTGATGCACTTAAAGTTCATTTTTTGGGATATTCCTTAAATAATTCTGTTAACTTGTCTCACTGAAGCCAAGTTTAGGAGAACAAGACAGACAAAACTATAGACGCGATATATTACGTCTTGATACTTATAAAAGCGAGTGGATCGCGCCTTTATATTTTGTACTGATGACAGTGATGATGACTTCCGTGTTAACACTAGCTTTGTCAAACTAGATTACGAAAAATTAAGGGTTCTAGCCGAATCTATAGCAGTTCTCATACCCATGCGGGTTCGCCTTTGGGTTTCTCGCAGAGTCGCCGCTACCCGTCTATGGATACAACAAGGCGATCGGGGTAAACCCGGATTTATCACCACATCTCGATTAAGCCTGTGCTTGAGCAAGGGAGCAGGGGAGCAGGGGAGCAGAAGAGAGTTCAAATACCAAGTTCTTTCCCCTCTGCTCCTCTGCCCCTCTGCCCCTCCGCTCCTCCGCCCCTCCGCTCCTCCGCCCCTCCGCCCCTCCGCCCCTCTGCCCATCCTTCCCCTTAAGCTTGTGAGAAATGCCGGTAAAGCAAATTACTCATCCGTATTCCCTAATAGCAATAAGAAAAAGGGTAAAAATCTTTTCAATACTCCATAATTAATACTTAAACTGCTTACTCAAAAAATGGAAAAATTGCGGGACACAATTAATCAATAAAAGGAGTACTTTTTAGGTAAATGCAGGGAAATTTAAGTGAAATTGATATTTGCAGTATCCTGCAATTGATTGAGTTGGGACAGCGAACTGGCCAACTATGGGTAGAAGCTCAAAGCTCTCACCATAACAACAAGCTGAGTGGAGAGGTAGCAAGCATTTATCGCCCCAAACAACAGTCTTGGTTCGTCTTTTTCCTCAATGGTCAAATTATCTATTGCCAAGAAGGTGAGAGTAGTTTATCCAGAATTAACGATTATTTACGTCATTATCGAGTCGATATGCGACTCACCGACAAACAAATTGCCTCTCTACCATCAAGCGACTCACCAGAGTATGCCTATCTGTGGGCACTTTTGGAGCGGAATATTATCAACCCCAAGATAGCTGGTAGTATCATTCACGGCTTGGTGCATGAAACTCTCTTCGATCTGCTGAGTTTACACCAAGGAAACTTCATTTTTCATCAGGGTGCGGCACTTGCCCCACAATTAAACACTTTCGAGATTGCTCCATTTGTTACAAAAATTACAAAGCAGGTGCAAGAGTGGAAAGAACTCTATCCACACATTCAGTCTCCCGAACAATTACCAGTGCTATCTGACAAAGTTCAGCTACAATCCTCGCTACCAGAAGCAACTGTGGATAAATTACAACATTGGGCTGATGGTAAAACATCGTTGCGTCAACTGGCTCGTTATCTCAACCGAGACATTTTGACAGTTGCTAAGGCAATATATCCCTATGTACAACAGAGTTGGCTACAACTAGTATATTCAGTCACGGCTAAATCAGATACCCACACTGATAGCGGGGAAGTGAAGGGAAAACGCAGGGGGCGGATAGTATGTATTGACGATGCGATCGCCATCGGTGAGACTATAAATTCGATCTTACAACCACAAGGCTATGAAGCGATCGCTCTCACCAATCCCTTAGAGGCACTGAGTCTGGTTTTTCAACTCAAACCAGATTTAATTTTATGCGATATCGCCATGTCGGAATTGGAGGGGTACGAGGTTTGCGCCATGCTGCGACATTCCACAGCATTTCGGCTCACACCGATTATTATGCTCACTGGTAAAGATGGATTTATCGATCGAGTCAAAGCTAGGATGGTCGGGGCTACAGATTATTTAACAAAACCATTTACAGACACTGAATTACTCATGCTCGTAGAGAAATATCTCAAAATAGAATCCTATGAAAATGGAGAGTAAGGACTGAGTAAAAACATAAACTTGTTGATCTACTAAAAGATCCGTTAAAAGATGTTATCACAGAGTCAGCCAACTTAATGAAACCTCAGTATCCAGGAAAATAGTGAGAACATACAATTAATTTATACAGTTAATACTTGCGGAGGAGTCAGGGAATGTTCCAAATAGGAACGTTTACATCAGGAGGTAAATAGACATTTATGAGTACAGTTCTGATTGTAGAAGACAGTATCGCACAAAGGGAGATGATTACAGACCTCCTGAAAGCAACTGGACTAACAGTTACCCATGCTAGTGATGGATTAGAAGCATTGGAGGCAATTCAAATAGCACCTCCCGATTTAGTGGTGTTGGATATTGTTATGCCCCGGATGAACGGCTACGAAGTTTGTCGGCGGTTAAAATCCGATCCAAAAACCCAAAATGTCCCTGTGGTGATGTGTTCTTCCAAAGGCGAAGAATTCGATCGCTATTGGGGCATGAAGCAGGGTGCAGATGCCTACATAGCCAAACCGTTTCAACCAACCGAGTTGGTAGGAACAGTCAAACAACTGCTGCGAGGATAAGGATAAAAGCAATATGGTCAGCAAACCGGACTTTTTAAGTGGTAGCGGTCAAGATCACTTCCGACCAGAATTACAAGTAGAAAGTCCTGAAGGTGAGTTACATTTGAGATTTTACATTCCCTCGCATCAGGAGTTTGCACTACAAGCAACTGGCATTCGGGAGGTAATTGAACTAAGTCCTGATAGAATCACCCCGATTCCTAATGCTTCTCCTTTACTTTTGGGTACTCTAAATTTACGAGGTCGAGTTATTTGGGTGGCTGATTTGGGTCAATTTCTGGGAGAAGCAAGTGCATTAAACACGGATAGAGCTGAAATTTCGGTGATTGCCATCGAAGAGCAAGACACAATAGTGGGTTTAGCAGTAGAAGAAATCGGAGGTATGGACTGGTTGGATGTCCAGAATCTCATGCCACCAACTAGTGTTCCAGATACTATGGTTCCTTTTTTACGGGGAGAGTGGTTACTAAGTGCTAAAAATAATCAGTGTCTACGACTGCTCGATCAAATGGCAATTGTACGGAGTGCTAGGTGGGCAGGATGAAATTGGAGGAGGAAATGGCAGCAAGTATTGATAATTACGAGCCAACATATCAACAGGCGATGACCGCCTATGTCCAAAGAAATTACGAGGTTGCAGCCACTTTAGTTGACCAAGTGGTGCAAAATTTACCAGATGACCCCAACACTCATTTGTTAAGAGGTCACATCTACTATGTTTTACAGCAGTATGATGTAGCAAAAGAAGAATATCAACAGGTCTTAGGCTTGACTAATGAGCAAGAAATTATTGGTTTTGCCAATAATGGAATTGAGAATATCAATCAATATTTACAGTCATTCGGCGGGCAGATTGATACATCAGGAAATCAAGAACAAATCAATTCCTCAGAGATATCCGATCCACTGGCATATAGCGAACTAGAATTAGAAGATTTGGGGGTTAGTGAAGAGTTTGACAGTAAAAATCTTGATTTGAACTTTTTTGGAGAGCATCAAGAAACTGGGAATGAGGTTGAAGAACTATCTTCTCATAGTCCATTTGATATCCCCACAGAAGATAGTATTGGAACGAGGAAAATATCAGATTCTTCTACAGCTTTTGGTGATGACCCTTTTGCTTTGGATGAAGAATCAGAGGAATCGGATTTAAATAGTAGTAATTATGAGGAAAAAACAGAATTAGAATTACCTGCTTTTTGGCAGGAGGATGTATCAGAAAGCCATGATGAATCATTAGTAAATCGTCATTTTTCCGAGAATGAGATAAATTCTACTCCCGAAAATTCAGCTATTGACAATAATAACTTTTCATTTTCTAATTCCCAAACTAGTAATAGTGACAATAACTTCTCTGATTTGTTGAGTGAGCCAAAGTCTCCAGAGCTTAAGGTTGGGAATTTAGAATATAAAAAATCGAATTTTGGAGATGAGACTTTACTTATTGTTGCCGAAGAAGAACTAACAAATAGTTCGACCACAAATAACAACAGTAAATATGATTTACCAGAAACCGAAGCCCATGATTGGTTGAAGTCAAAAGATTTGGAAGCAGAGGATGACTTTCAGCCGAATTTATCTGATAAACCTTTATCTTTTAGTGGCAACATACCTCTAGAAGAAAAGAAGTTTAAATCAGGTACAAGCATCGGCAAAAATAGATTTGATGACGATGATAACTTTGATATGGAGGCATTTGAGTCTGCCTTTGGCTCAGAGGGATCGAGTTCTTATGAGGACTCAAACAATATACTAAATGGAGAAAATTCTAAGAGCAATATCGATTTTTTAGATGACTTTGAGGAATTTGACGATTTAGGAAACATTCCAGGATTTGACCTGATCGAAGAAGATTCTAACTTCGGTGATGCAGCAATGTATTCTGCTCCAGCAGAAACTATTGGCAATGGGCGCTCTCAAGTCGTGGAGCCTTCTGGAAGTAATGCAGCCGATCGCGAAGAAGAACTATTCACGATGACTGGTTCCCATGAAGGAGTTCCAGTCTTTAGCCAAACAGATGTCTCGAAACTAGAACCCAACGTTAGCGTCGAGCAAGGCTGGTTAGCACCATTAGAGAATGCCTCCATAGAAAGGAAACAATGGTTAATTGCTGGAAGTGTGGGCATTGTCTCGGCGCTAGTAGTAGCCACAGTTAGCTTTGTCGCCACCACATTTTCGCCAGCCCCCCAACGAGAATCAGTCCGAAACACAGGTTGGGCAATGTCTCTAGCCGCTGGGATTGCCGGTTTTGCCACCGCAGGCTTCATGGGGAATTTTGCACTCAAACAAATTCGGCGCACAACTAACGATCTGCAAGCTCAGTTTGAAGCTGTACGCCAAGGAAATTTGAACGCTCAAGCTACGGTGTTTTCCGAAGATGAATTGGGGCATTTAGCCACTGGTTTTAATGAAATGGCGCGGGTAATTTTCACGACGACAGGTGAAGCCCAACGCAAAGCCGATGAACAAGAGGAGGCTAAAGAAAACCTGCAACGCCAGGTAATTCGCCTTTTGGATGATGTGGAAGGAGCTGCTAGAGGGGATTTAACAGTCCAAGCGGAAGTGACAGCCGACGTACTAGGAGCGGTAGCTGACGCTTTTAACCTGACAATTCAAAACCTACGGGATATTGTGCAACAGGTAAAAGTGGCAGCGAAGGATGTAACAAAAGGTGCAACCAACTCTGAAACCTTTGCTAGAGCCTTATCTAGTGACGCTTTGCGTCAAGCAGAAGAGTTAGCAGTAACGCTGAATTCTGTACAGGTAATGACTGACTCGATTCAGCGCGTAGCAGAGGCGGCGCGGGAAGCTGAAGCCGTTGCTCGTGATGCGAGTACGATCGCTCTCAAAGGTGGCGAAGCAGTAGAAAATACTGTGGCGGGGATTTTAGAAATCCGAGAAACCGTTGCCGAAACCACTCGCAAAGTCAAGCGGCTGGCGGAATCTTCTCAAGAAATTTCTAAAATTGTGGCGTTGATTTCTCAGATTGCTTCCAGAACCAACTTATTAGCACTCAATGCTAGTATTGAGGCGGCAAGAGCCGGAGAAGCTGGACGCGGGTTTGCGATCGTCGCAGATGAAGTGCGCCAATTAGCAGATAAATCTGCCAAATCCCTCAAGGAAATTGAACAAATTGTGATGCAAATCCAGAGCGAAACAGGTTCTGTAATGACCGCAATGGAAGAAGGCACACAACAAGTAATTAAAGGGACAAAATTGGCAGAAGAAGCCAAGCGATCGCTCGAAAACATTATTCAAGTGGCGAATCGTATTGATATTCTTGTGCGCTCCATTACCAGCGACACTGTGGAACAAACTGAAACCTCCCGCGCCGTCGCTCACGTAATGCAATCAGTAGAACTCACTGCACAAGAAACTTCTCAAGAAGCACAGCGAGTTTCAGGTGCCCTACAACACTTAGTAGGTGTATCCCGTGACTTGATCGCTTCCGTTGAACGTTTCCGAGTGGAAACTATGGAAACTAGATAAATTGTCATTTGTCCTTTTGTTATTTGCCAATGACCAATGACCAATGACTAACAACTCATAACTCATAACTCATAACTCATAACTTTTGCTATGCTGCCGGAACAACAACAGCGGATTTTGGGTTACTTTATCGAAGAAGCCAGGGATCACCTGAATACCATTGAGCAGGGGTTACTGAATCTAGAAGGTACCTTGAACGACCCGGAAATGATCAGTGAAGTCTTCCGGGCGGCTCACTCCATTAAAGGAGGAGCCGCGATGCTTGGATTGACTAGCATCCAGCATACCTCCCACCGTCTGGAAGATTGTTTCAAAGTTCTTAAAGATAATCCGGTTCAGATTGACCAAAAGTTAGAGTCTTTATTTCTTGGTGTATCTGATACCCTGAAATCGCTGTTAGAGCATTTGAGCGGGCCTTATGGTCTTTCTGAAGATGCAGCTAATACTTTAATGTCAGAAACTGAGCCTGTCTTTCAATGGCTGTATGAGCATCTGGAACTACTTGTAGAACAAGGAAAAATTGGAGCATCCAGCAGTACTGATGCAATAGAACTACACACAAACTCTTTAGAGAATGTCTCTACACTTACAGAAATTTTCCTGCGGCGAGATATTCCTAGTTTTGCAGAAGACATTCATCAGGGATCTCCAGAAATATCTGTCTCAGTAGCACCTCAGCAGGTACGAGACGCTCTCACTGAACGCGGACTCTCTAACTCTGCGCGATCGCCAGTTACGGCTAAAGAAGATAATAATTGGGGCGAGTTTCAAGCCCAAGTGCTGCAAACACTGCGAGAAATGTTGCAACTGTTTAAGCAAACTACAACACCCTCAACTCGGCAAAACCTTCAGCAATGCTGTTACCAGTTAGTCAAACTTGGTGAGACTTGGAATTTATCCAAGTGGTGTGGTTTGTGTCAAGCAGCAGCCAGTGCGATCGGCAATTCCGAAAATAGTTATCTAACTTTAGCTAAAATTGTCATTACCGAAATTAAGCAAGCTCAAGAATTAGTCCTGCAAGGTAGGGAAGCCGAAATTGCAATTAGTCAGCAACTAGAAGCACTTTTGAGCTTGGCAGAAATTGAGTTATTAGAAGTTACTCCTGATTTGTTTGATGCACAGGCTGCGGTTTTGACAGAATCATCAACTGCGTCAGAGCCAATTTTATCTGGTAACACCGAGCAGTTAAACCTAGCCCAGACCACTGAAGAAATTAATCTAGACAAGGATGCTAGCGTTCGCCCCTATCTTCAACAAGGGACACCACTCAACGCTGCAATTCACACTAGTCTTAGTTTCACCACACATGACGAAGTACATCCAATCAGTAACAATCTTGACCCCAACGGGCCAGAGGTAGGAATAGCTGAGTTAAATACCCTTGCCGATTTATTTGAAGGTGAGACTCCTGAACTAGATGAAAGCTGGCATCAAGAAGAAACCCTAGATATTGTTGCTACTGATGATTTTGGAATTGATTTCAGCAGCACTGACGCTGAGGATGCTCATAGCGATTTATCTGATTTACTTTCCTTTGATCGAGCAGCAACTACAGTCACAACAGAAGATTTATCCTTGTTATTTGGCGACAATTTCCTAGAAAAAGAGACTTCAGAACCGCAAAATCAACAAACATCTGCTACGACTTTAGATTTGAGTGATCTTAACGTACTTGATATAAATTTAGATTCTTCTTCCGAAGATTTACAAGAATTTATTGATATTTCTAGTGAGACAAACCAGCTTGCTAGTATCAAAACAGACGATGTATTTGAAGATTTATTGACACTGGATCTAGATGATGCTGAAATATTGCCTATAGGCGAAGTGACTCAACCAGAAACTGAAGCGTTTGCCAATGTAGAACTATCGATTAACCAACCAAATAGTTTTGAGAACTTATTATCCGAAACTAGAAATGCAAACTGGGTAGAAGAAATTACTCCTAGTGACTACATAGAATTACCCCAGCAAATAGGCTTGTCTTCGGACAATCCGTTTGCTGAAATGGAAGAACAGACATTATTGCCTACCAGTGAACCAGAAATAGGTGATTTATTTGATACATCTCCAGCAACAGCACCTGAGTTTTCTCAATCAGAAAACGATCTGAGCAACTTCTGGAACCAAGAAAGTACAGAGGATCAGAACGAATTTGATTCCTTAATTGAGCAGAATGTAGAAAGGGCATTAGAAGAGAGTTTGTTTGCTACAACAGATGATATTTTTGCTGACAGTCAACAAACTATATCTTCTCCTCTAGCCAGTTTTGACTTGGAAGATTTGGATATTAATTTCCAGCACCAAGAGCAGTTAGATTTGATGTTCTCATCAGATTCTGGAGATGATTTATTTGATGAGTTAGCACTTAGTGACTCAACTGTTTCCCCAGCAATCAGCAATACCTCTACGCCAGAAATACTTTTGTTTGGGCAGCATTCAGGAGAAGAAATTCTCATGCGATCGCAACAACCAGAAGCTTTAGATTTTGCTCCAGAATTTGCTCATCAGTCTCCAGAAATATCTGCTGCTGATTTAGAACTTCATTCATTCGGCTCTTTCGATGAAAATCTGCAACTGGTGTTTGAAGATGTTGCCATAGACTCCACCTATATTCAGATGGAAACCACAGAAAATCCTGTGGACGAACTATCGATTATAGAAACTT